>NZ_JAVTDB010000048.1:0-30932 GCF_032139365.1 Staphylococcus kloosii | reverse complement strand
TTTGACGTGTGTTATTACGCTCATATTCATATGCAAAAGATTCAGTATTAAAGTCGGTAAGGATTTCTGATACTGTTTCTTTAAAATCACTAACTATAATATCTTCCATTACCTCACCTACCTATAAATATAATTAAATACAAATTCTATTTCGAAATTTGAAAGTGAGCCCCACACTTCAAAATCATTGAAACCTGGTGCTAGTGATATAACGCCATGATTTGTTATTCGACCACATCGTTTTAAATCTAAATATGGATAAACCCCATCTAATACTAAGCTTTGGTTTTTCTTCAAAGTCCCTTTAAATTCAAACACATCACCTGTTGTTTTGTTGACAATTTTAAAACTTTTATCAGTATTTGCCCGAATCCAAATTTTAAGAAAATGAAAACGTGGATTAATTGTATCGCTACTACCATTAAATATTTTGAATTTCTGTCTCGTATGCTTATACGAAATACTTTCATCTGGAATTAATCCATTTCCAAATTGCCATTTGTCCGACATTAAACTGAACTGGTCCGTTTTATAAAGTGATTCAGAATAACCTTTGAAAACATTAAACTTAACTTTAATCCTACCGTTTCTACCGTAAATATCTTCAATTTCAGTAGAGTTAGGTAAAACCGCATATTTTTTCCCAGGCATATCAGAATGCCAAACATAGTATGGATCTCTACGGTATATTAACTCTCTTAGTTTGCTTTTAAATAAATGGTAGTCATGTATATCAACACCTGAATAGACAAAATTTAATTCTAATTCAAAAGGGGCGAATGTACTCGCCCCCGTTAAAACACCGTCTATCCCTTTGACTTCAGTTGTGTTTGTAGTTATTTGAACATCATTTTCCACAAAATCTAAATAAATAAAATTATCAAGATCTGTAAGGTTAAGTGTACTGTCCTTAGTAATAATTTTAACTTCTTTTTTCATTAAGTTAATATTCCTCCCATACTGTACATAGCAGATAGCGCTTCATTTCCTTGATGTTTACTCGTATTTTTAGCAATTGCTTTACCATCTAAATTCCAATCCTTATTAGCAGTTTTAGAATTATGGCGCTCATTATTTCTGCTTGAACCAAGTAATTCTTGCATTGTGCGTAACATCTCTTTTAGAATACTATTTTGTTCTTGCAACGCCACATTATCTTTAGCTTGTTGTGCAATACGTTGTTGTTTCGCTTGCGCTTCAGCTGATTGTTTTTCTCTTAATTGGTCGGCATATAAAGAAATACCTTCATACACAGCAGATTGCGTTTTGTTGAATATGTCACTTGATGCAATTTGTTTCATCGCAGATATAGACACATCGTTAGGTATAACAGTTTCGCCACCACGCATTTGCATGATTTCTCCACCTTTTTCGAATACTGTGTTATATCCACGACGTGCATTGTTTGTACCTTTGGCATAACCGTGACCGTGACCAATAACACTTAACATGCCACCTTTACCATATCTAGATTTAGCATAGGCTATACCAGCCATTAAGTTATCTAAACCATTTAAGATATTACCATGGCCTTTACGTTTGTATGCTTTAAATGTCGATGGTGTAACTTGGACTAAACCTTTAGCTTCATTACCACCTGAGTTCACATCTTTATAACCATGTTGTGTTACACCTGAATCGCCACCTGATTCAGATTGTATCTGACTTATCCATGCATTAACGTAATTTGATGATGTTGGTAAGCCATTAGCTTTAAGGGCTTGAATAACTTCTGGTTTCCATTTTTTAGCTGACTTACTTTGACCGCCTCCACCATGGCCTTTAAGCCATTTAATTGGGTCAATCGCAGCAGCGTTATTTACGCCACCCATTTGACGTCCTTTGTCTACTTGGAAGTGTAAGTGAGGACCAGTTGTATAAGCACCTGTGCCACCTGATTTAGCAATCAGTTCGCCAGCTTTAACATGACCGTGTTTTAAGATTTTAGATAAGTGCATGAAGTATAATGTGAATTTATTCATTAACAGTCTTGCAACATTACCGCCACCATAGTCATGAAGTGATGACAGTACCCCATCATTTGTTGCGTACACATTAGAACCACTTGGATAAGCTAAGTCAATACCATAGTGACGTCCACCATTGAATGATAAACCACCCGTGTATCGTCCGAAACCTTGAATCTGTTTGTAACGTAGCAATTTAGAAGCATCTCCGCCGCCTTGGTCATCAAAGCCTTGTGAGAAGAAGTCTGCTACGCCTTTTTTAAGCTTACCGAACATGCCCTTCATCATCTGTGCTGGTAAAGAACCTTTAATGAAATCAAAGTTAACACCCGCTGCAGAAATAACTTTATCTACTAACTTGCCAGGGTGTTCGGCATAATCCATAACATCGCCAATTTTTTTGAATGCGCCTTTAGCTATATTACCGGCACCTTCTAGAGCTTTTTGTGTACCTTCTTTAATACCATGTGCTGTATCACTAGCTTTAGCACCGAATTTACCGACAACTTTACCAGCTTGACCACTTGCTGCATCAAACCAGTTCTTTTTCTTCTTACCTGTACCACTAGCAAAACGTGGCATATTGGCTTTTTGTAACATTGCGTAAGTTTCGGCACCACTATAAACTTTAGAACCACGTGGTAGGAATGCCGTAGCATCTCTATTTGGTGTCATCACTGTCTTACCGTTAGGGTATTGAATCATCTCATGGCGGAAACCATTAGGACCATTACCACTACCTTTGTCTCCTACAGTAGCGAATGTATCACGATTAATTGATCCATTAGTAACTACATTTTGTGTATGTGTAGATTCAGTACCAGTGTGTAGCTTAATTTTAGGTAATTTATCCATTCCTAATTTACCGGCTACCCAGTTAACGCCATCAATAAGTTTATTGAGTCCTTTTTTAACGCCGTCAACCATATCGCCAATGAAACCTTTGATTTTACCAATGATGCCTTTTAACACATCTCTCATTTTTCCAAACGCACCAGTTACTTTATCTTTAATGCCACCAGCAAAACCGACAAGTTTCTCTTTAATTGTACTCCATGTATTAACAGCAAAGCCTTTAACTTTATTGAATATAGATTTTGTACTATTCCATAAACCAGTGAATCTTCCTTTAACTCCATCCCATATGTTTTTTGCAAAACTTACTATTTTGTTTTTAAGTCCGTTCCATAATCGAATAGCGAAATTTTTGATCGCATTAAAGATTGAATGAACACTTTTAGATAAGGAATTAAAATGAATACGCACGCCATTCCAAAGGGCTTTTGCTCTCGAAACAACGCCATTCTTAACGTTTGTCCATACTTTTACAGCAAAGTTTTTAACGCCATTGAATATCGCATGTACGCCTTTATTAAGTGCATTGAACGCAGCTTTAACACCATTCCATAAACCTTTAGCTCTTGCAATTACTAAATTCTTAGCAGATGTCCAAACTTTTACTGCGAAGTTTTTGACTGCGTTAAAAATGTTATGAACACCTTTGTTTAAAGCATTAAAGGCTGATTTTACACCGTTCCATAAGCTTTTAGCTCTCGAAACGACACCGTTTTTAACACTCGTCCATACTTTAAAAGCAAAGTTTTTGACCGCATTAAATATACTGTGAACACCTTTGCTTAGCGCGTTAAAAGCGCCTTTCACACCATTCCACAGAGCTTTAGCTCTCGCAATAACGCCTGTTTTGACGCTTGTCCATACTTTTATGGCGAAATTCTTAACGATATTAAATATTGTTCGAACTCCAGTACTCAAAGCATGGAATGTAGCTTTAACACCGTTCCAAAGCGCCTTAGCAACTCTTACGACAGTATTTTTCATTGCATTCCATACATTAACAACAACTGTTCTTATAACTCTGAAAACTGCTGGTATTACGGCTCTCATAATGTAAAATTGAGCGAATAAAATTTGCTTCCAATGACGAACTACGAACATGACGCCATTAACTATGCTATGCCATACATTTAAAGTTGTATTTTTTATAGCACCCCATACAGCTGGTAATAAAACTCTCATACTATTAACTACATTCATAACACCTGTTTTAATACCATTCCATATATTAATAACAGCATTACGGAAACCTGAATTCGTTCGCCATAGATACATGATTGCACCAACAAGTAAACCGATGCCTGTAATAATCCAACCGACAGGACCACTCATAAAACGAATAGCTAATCCTAAGCCACGTGTAGCAATAGCTGCAACTTTAGAAGCATTACTCCAAATTGTAGTTGCTATTGCTGCTAATCTAGCCCCAGTTGCTACGCCACCGTATGCTGTTTTCAAGAGGATGATAGGTGGTGCTAGTGCCATAGCTGTACCAATTCCAGCTGCAAGTAAACCTAAGAATGCTCCTAAAAAGTGGTTTGCGTTTGCAATTTTACCTACAAAACCTGTGACAGCAACAGCCACATTTAGCATTAGTGCACCTATTGGAGCCATGCCACGTACTAATCCGACAATTACATTACCTATATTTTTAAGCAGTTGCCATACTTTAGGACCATTAGTATTCAGATATGCTAGAAAGTTTTTGAAACCTTCAGTACCTGATAAATTAGCTGCCCAATCTTTAAACGATTGCGTTACGCCTTGCATTGCTTGTAATACAGTGTGAGATTGCCCACTAAATGCTTGGAATAGACTCACAATACCGCTAAACACATTACCGAATATTTGCCCTACTATAGGCAAGTTAGTTTTAGTATAGCTAATAAATTGGGCAATACCATTATTAGTTGAAGTACTATTAGCCCATGCATTAAACTTGTTAGCTAAACTCTCTACGCCAGCACCGACCCATGTAAATAAAGGACCAAATTGAGTGAACATATTCGTTAATCCGTCAGTCACTTTTAAACCTGCATTAAGTAAGTTTTGGAATACGGATGGTCCTACGCTATTTAACATAGAAAAAGCGTTACGTGCATTTTGAGAATTCGTAACCCAATTACGCATTTGACCTGAAGCACGAGCAATTTGCCCCGTCATAGTATTAATAGCTGGCGTTAATGCTGTTAAAGCAAACTGTGCAGTACGAATACCATTTGTCATAGTATTAAATATTGCAGCTTGGTTGCCTTGTACTAAGCCAGCCCATTGTGATTTCAATCCACTTAGTGCTGCTTGGTAGTTTTTAACTTGTACTGTTGACTTTAATGTACCGTCCTCAAGCATTTTAAGCGCAGTTGTCGCTTGACCTGTGAATGCCATAATACCGCCTAATGCAATACCATAAGCACCACCCAGACCGATTGCACCACCTGAAGCTGCAACCGCAGCGCCACCAATGCCAGCGATAGCACTAGTCGCAGCACCAGCAATAGGTATAATCGTAGAAATATTTGAGATTATTCCACCTTGTACAACACCTTGAACAAGATAACCTAAGTTTCTAAAACGATTACCTAATCTATTAACTGTATTTTGAACTTCGTCAAATCGGCTCATAAAATCAGAACCGAACATCTTAGTTTTACCAACCAATGTTTGTTGCATTTGCAATTCAAGCAATGATTTTCTTACGTCATCAGTTTGTCCTTCTAATACATCGGCTGCTACAGCTTCTTTCAAGAAATCATTTCTTAATCTTGTTGCTGCCATGCTATTCATACCTTGCGTACGCTCAACTTCTTTTAAGTTTTGCTTTAACAAAGATAAGTTAGCACGTGATTTCTTAAGCGAATAATCCATCTGTCCAAGCTGTGTTTGATAATCTTTAATAGACTTTTCTGACCGCTCGAACTCCATACTATTTAGTTTTGCTTGATCTCGTAAACCACGTAAATTATTCTTTACTTGGTCAGACGAGCGTCCAAATGTTCGTTGTGCAGATACGGTTTCATTCAATTGACGTTTGTAATCGCTAAGTTGGCTCTCTGACTTATTTAAAGTTGCATTCATACGTTCAATCTTTAATTTTTGTTCGTCCGTTGCAGTGCCATTCTTTTTGACTGTATCCGTTAATTCTTTTAGAGATTGTTTACGCTTATTGAGTAACGCTTCTTGTGATGCAATCGCTTTGCCTAAGTTTTTTTCTCTATTCGCTAATTCATCTACAGAGAGCGAGTTCTCTTTAAATGCTTTTTGTTGAGATTTTAATGAACGATTAATACTTTTTAATTGATTCTCTAACGTTGTTTTGGAGGCTTTCAGGGGGTCAACATCAAGTTCGACCTCTGCACCTAAATTAAATTCTGCCATTATTCCACCTCCTTATATCATTTTCATCATTTCTTCAGGGCTCATGCCGCCTGATTTAGCTTTCTTAACTTTTTTACCATTAGCTTTTTTGGCATAAATTTTATCGAAGTCCTCAACAATGATTTGGTCAACTTCATGAGGTTTGTATTGACCCTCTTGAACAAAATTGCGGTAAACTTCGTAAATATCATCTACGATTTCACTGGCTGTTTTGTTTTTGTTGGCGTTGTTTTTTTCTTTTTTGGCTTTCCCGCTGATTGTTCTGCAAATACCATTTGATAAGCCTCTTGAATGCCACCTTCAACTTCTAAACCGTCCATAACATCATCGTATGAAAATTTATTATCAAAAGTAGTAACTAATAGGTTTGCAAAGTCATCGAATAATTCTAAATCAGAAATAGGTTCTTCTTTTTCTCCGAATTCTTCTAATTGCTTAACTAATTCGTCAAAGCCTTCAACTTCTTCAACATCGATGCCTTTTTCTTCTGCTTCTTCTTGCATGCTTTGCATTTGTTGATAACTAACATATGCTTCTGATTGATATTTAATTTGGTCTTGCATTTTTTCTTCAAATTCAGCTTGTCTACGCAAAGCGCCGAAAGTAAGTTTATCTTTCACAAAGTTTTTATTTTTACCGTCAATTTTTAGTGTTACTTTAGCCATTGTTTCATTCCTCCAATAAAATTATTCAAAAAAATAAGGCGGTCTAATAACCGCCCTTAATCATTTATGCTTGTGGTTCTGCTTCTTTAGCACTAACTGCATCTTCACCGTGAATAAGTTTTAAGAATTCGTCCTCACTAAAGTTTTCTGCTTTGTCATGAACACGTACAAATACTACACCGTCATTACGTGGAATAAATGTACCTTCCATTTCAATTTCTTCTTTTTGTTCTGGTTTATCTTCTTGTGTTTCAACTTTTGAATCAGGTAAACCGAAGTTACCGCGTGCAGCACCCATGTAAATAAACGAACCATCAGAACATTTATATTTCCAAGATACTGAAACGTATGGTGGTACTTGGTCATTGTTGTAAACTTCCATACCATTACGAATTTCAACGCCTAATAATTCAGCACGTTCTTCACTTGATAATTCCATAAAGTTACCTGTTACAGTTGCACCAGTGATACCACTGTTTAATACAAGTGCTTTAATGTTATCTGCGTACACAGGTTCTTGATCTGATTCAGTTTCAACACCAATTTCTTGTAATCCTGGTAAATCTTTTAATTTACCTGCAGTTTCTACGCCATTACCTACTTGTTTACGCATTTTGAAGCCTTCACAGCCCATTACAACTCTATCTCTAGCCATATATAATTACTCCTCTTCATTTAAAATTATTTCGAACTTCAACATGTTGTGATAAATATTGAGCTCGTCATCTTTGTCTAAAAAACGGTCATAACAACGACCATTGCGTTGCTTGATAATTTTTATTACTTCATTACTTACTTTGTGCGTATCGTTCATCGTTGCGCCAAACACTTCAACAGCAAACAAAAAACGATAATGAGCACTCTCATCATCGTTATAAAATGTGTTGTGTAAATATATTTCAGTCAGCCTCATAAAAGGGGCTGAAGTTATTTTTTGATAATCATCAGGTAAGTCGAAAGTAAAAATTAAAATATCATCTGTCTTATTTTCACGGATTTCATTCATCATTCGCACCAATTGCTCATTGTCGGAAAGCAATACATTCATTCTTACGAGAGGATGTTCGTTCAATTAAACATCTCCCTTACTGCATTTTCATAAAGCGCGAGTATTGGTGCTTTACTAATTTCAAAGGAACGTTCTGCGAAATGTTGTGGTCGTTGTCTTACAGTTCCATTAACCTTAGTACCAACGTTAGGAAAATGAATATACCAACCATTATTACCTTTACGTGAGAACCCAACCTCTTTAGTAGGTGCTGAACGGTCCTGTAGGAAACCTGTTGTTTTAATAACTTCCACAGCGTGAGTATCGTGTGTCTTTTCTTTATACACTGGAGTGTTAGCTCTTAAATTGTTTGCATAGATTTTCGCAGCTTGTGTAGTCGCTTTTTTTGCTAGTTTTTCGCTATTTGCGACGAGTAAGTTAAGTTTTCGACTAATGTCTACGTCACTATCATATTTTTTATGTGCCATTACTCCACCACCTCACATTTCAACATCATACGTTCCATGTCTTGATAATCCGTTTCAATATTATAAATTTCATACCGTTTATTTCTAAATTCAACTTCCATTCCTGAATGAATATCTACTTTTTGTTGGTATCTTATAATAAAGTCTAAGCTTTCCTTTCTTGCCTCTAGGTCCTGTTCTTTAAATTCTTTAATAGTAGTTTTTGACACTTCGCAATAAGGTTGTGCCACGACTGTTTCTTGCTTTTTATAAGACCCATCACGTTGTCTTTGATTTACAATAGTTAAGATTTTAATTCTGTGTTTAAGTCTGCCGATTTCCATCTCGCATACTCACCCCTTAACGACTGAATCATCGAAAGGGATGACGCAGGAATTTCTGTTTTAGCAAATTGTGTAGTGATAGAACGATTCTCATAATGATGCCCAATGTGGTTAATCACAGCTAAGGTATAGAGTTGATTGTTTTCATAAAAGTCAGCATCTACACCATAACCACTTATTGCACCTTGTACTTGTCTTTCGGCAGCAGGTAGTAAAATGCTTTTTATATAGTCGTCATCGAAATCGTGATCTATTCGAATTCCTGTTTTGATACTCTCAATATCTAAACTTAGCACCTTAACCACCTACTTTTTCTTAGTTTCTTTACGTTCTAAAAAAGGACCATTAAACCCACTATCTGACAAAGTTTTTTCAACTTCTTCAGCACGTTTAACAGTCATTTCAACTTCAGTATTTGCTTTTAAATCTTGATTCAGTTCTAAATCTTTATATGGTTTTAAAACTTTAAACTTAGCCATGAGTTAACCTCCTTATGCTTTTGGTTCTGAACCAGTACCTAAGTCACCAGCAGTACCAGTGTATGTTAAGAAACGTCCTGCTTCTTCAACACCTTTTTTAACATCAAAGCGCATATAAGCAGCTAAAATTTGACCATAAATTTCATTTTCTACCCATTTAACAGAAGCTTGTTTACGGTCTGCAAAGAATACTGCATATTTTAAGTCGCCGATAAATGCTTTTTTATCACCTTTAGCACCAAATAATTCATCTTTAATTATGAATACTGGACGACCGAATAATACAGTACCAGTCGGACTCGTAATGTCTTGTTTTAATAGGTATTGACCGTTTTTATCTTTTAAAGTATCTAACGCTTGGTAGAAAGATTGAGATACAACTAATGAAAGATTGTAAGCTGGGTCAATTTCAACATTGATAATTTCTTTAATGTCATCTAAGTTAGCAGTGTTTACTGCTTCAAATGATTTCATTACATCTGCAATATATTTATTTGTTGTATTCACAGCTTGACGTGCGTTGTTTTGCGCTACAATTGCTGCAAGATTTGCTTCTGAATCATCTAATGATTCTTGAGATACTGGAATTTGACCACGGTAAGTTTTTACTTTGTAATCAATGTCAGTGAACTTTGGTTTAGCTAACTCTGGGTTTTTCTCTAATTCTTCAACACTAACCATTGTTTCTTGTGCTGGATTTAAAATTGGATGTGATCCAGCTGCTGTTGTTACAGGTTGAACATTTACGAATTTTTTCAAATCAACAAATGTTTCTGGTAATTCTTCAGGTTGATATTTAATATCTTCTGGAATAATTGGTTGTGCGTCTACCGATTTAACGTTGTCACGTTTAGCACCTTTTGTTTTAAGGTATTCAACGAAACCTTTCGCTTCATCCGATAGTTGATTCTCTTTGTTTTCTAAAATTTTTCTCGCCATAGAACGTTTGCCCCCTAGTTTCTTTTTCTTTTCTTCTTCTAATTCTTCTGGTGTTTTTTCATCAATTGGTGCTTCTGGTTTTTCTTTTGGTTGTTCTTTCTCATCTGCTTTAGGTTCCTTGTCTTGTTCAGGTTGTTTATCAACCTCTTTTTCTTCGGCAGGTGGTTCTGCTTCAGGCTTTTCATTTTTTGCTTCTGTTTCTGTTTTTTCCTTAGGCGCTTCTGAATCTCCACTGATTTTTTCTTCTGCAGAAACAGCGTCCACAACTTCTTTTTGCTCGTTGTAAGCATCTTTCGCTTGTTGAATTTCTTCTTTCAACTTACGAGCAGTTTCTACGTCACCGTCATTAACGGCTTTTTGCGCTTGGTCAATTAGGTCATTAATCGACTTCGCTTGTTCTTGTAAAGTAGCCATAAATGTATTGCCTCCTTGTTAATTTGTTGAAAATTAGCATAAAAAATAGCCTACGTATCAATACGCAAGCCTTCTAATTCAAACTCAATTTTCATTTTTTCCAGTTGTTTATACTTGTCTAATCCTTTTGCACGTTGGCCAACTGCAACCGTAGTTTCTTGATATGCGGGTATTGTTACAATGCTTACTTCAATCAAATCATCAATCTGGTTAATTGTTTGTACATATTCACCATCTATCTTAGACCATGTACGTGCTTTATCATCATCAGGTGGTAGTGTAAAAAAGAAACTACATTGATTTACGTTACCAGCTTTTATATTCTCATATATGTCTTTAGCGTATGATGTGTTAGGCAAATAACATTTGAAGTATAATCCTTTATTATCTATGGATAACTCCAATGTATCCGCTTGTGTACGCCCTACAACTTGATTGAAATCATGATTAATTAAACACTTAACATCTGATATATCTACTTCGCTTAGTGCATTCGGATTTATAATTTCTTTAAACCCTCCTAAGTCGTCGCTTAGCGTATCAAATATAATTGCATATCCTTCAACTACCATTTCTTGCTGTGCTGTATCAATCTGACTGTTCGCCACTAGGTTCACCTCCTTTTTGGAGAGAATCTATATTCTTCTGAACCTTACTGTTTTGATAAGCTGCTAAATCCTCTAAATAAATACTGTTTAGATCTGCTAATGGTTTATCACCACCTTCAACGGGGTCTAGTCCAAACTCTGCACGTGCTTCATTCAACATCATAATTTTTTTCTGGAATAATTGCGTTACACGCTCTAGTTTGATTTGAGGATCACTATCAATAAGTCTTGATACATCATAATCAAGTGAAACCTCATAAGGTGCTTGAATGAATAGTTTTTCCTCAATCTCTGCATTCATCATAGAGAAAATAGGGTATAAAGTATTTCTGTAATACTCTATCCCAGAATCTTTAAGCGATGTATTAATTGTTTCAATACCTAGTTTAGACATTGGTAAACCGAAAGCTTTAGCAACTTGTTGAGTACTGAATTTATAACTATTTAAGAAATTCAATACTTCAGTCGGTACTTGTAAACGGTCAAACGTCATCGTATCATCTAGCATAACTAAACCACTATTGTTTTTAAGTTGGCTGTTTTCAAAGTTTTGCTTAATTAAAGATAATTCTTCATCGCTATAACGCCCATCTTGATATTTAACAACTGCAGTAGCTGTACCACCATTTTTAAAAAATTCATCAAGGAATTTCTTACTTCCCATTGAAATACCAATCTCATTAGCGAGTGAGAATAAAGGACTGTAGCCATTAAAACCATCTAACGTGAACATTCTAAAATGTAATACATCTTCCACATCTAATCGTACATGCCCATCAAGTTCATCTATATAATGGTAGGTTATTTTTTCATCTTCCTGTTGAATTGATGTTGCGCTATTTTGCATATGATATAACTCGATTGGTTCACCGTGTTCATTACGTACAATTTCAATGTAAGAATTACCATTTAAAAGCATGTTAGCGACAATAATATACTTAAAATGCCATGCGTCTAAATAAGGATTAGGTCGCTTGTTTAATAGTTTTAGTATCTTTTTGTCTGCGTCTAAATAACTGTCCTTATCGTTGAACTTAATACTGGTTGAAGCAATATCCTTTGAGATAATATCAATAGCTGTAAATATGTCACTGTTTCTCAATGATTGTATTCCAGACCATGTTAGGTCCCCCATACCAGCTACTTCGGTAAGCATGCGTAAAGTTGTCTTATCTACGGATACATTATTACTACGTCTGAAACCATTAAAATTAAATACTCCCATTATCTATTTCCACCTCCCTTCCTGAAAGGCTCATCAATCGTTACTGCTAATCCAGTTAATAATAACCCTCCAATGATGAATCCTATAGGCTCCCACGCTAGATAAGCACCATAAGCGATTGATACAACGCCTATAATTACAAAAAGGATAACTAATATGTCTTTAGTTAATTTCACGCGTACACCTCCTTAAATGAACATTGGTAATGCTCTCTTTTTCTCCCATTCATATTCACTCGCTATTACATAAGCAAATATTGTTGCCATGAGTGGGTCAATCTTTTCACGATTCAGTTTTTTTTCAATCATGACTGAATCATTCACATTTTTAGATATGGCATTTTTTATTGCTATATCAAGTAAAGGGTTTCGATGATGCTTGATTTCGCCATTAATAACTTTGAATCTAAAATCTATAATAGGATTCGATAACGTTTGTATACCTTGCCTGATTTCAATTAAGTCATAACGCCAATTTCTTTTTTCAATTTCTGGTAAGTAAGCGTGAATAACGTAAGGGTCATAACAGATAGCCTGAATATCTAAGTTGTTCTCATAAATTTTTTTCTCAATATAATCTAAAACTTGCATAGGATTAATTAAGCCACTATCTAAGTTAGTCACTGTACAATAGCCTTGTTTATCCATCTCTCTATAATCAATCAAATCTCGCTCTATTTTTGACTGCAAGCCACCTTTAGTACCTACAAATGAGTGAGAGGTGACGTAAAACTCTTTATTCACTTCATCTAAATGAACAAATGATACAGCTGTTAAGTCATCAGCTCTTGATAAATCAAGACCAATATAGGTTTTAGATCCTTTAATATCAAAATCAGTTTCATTTTTCTTCCAATCATTGAAATCGAGGTATGATTCTTCGCTTGCTTGCATCCAATAATTGAAGTTTTTAACTAAAACTTTGAACATCGTTCCTTTTTGCGTAGCTTCATCAACACGCTTTTGTAAAAACGTCTCAATCTGTTCTTTTAAATCATCTGATTCATTAATAAGTGGATTCGATTTCCCCCACATTGAACGGTCTTGCCATTCTTCCTCTGAATCTTGTTCATAAATTAGAGCAAAGTATTCATCATCTCTATAATCACCTTCAAGAATCTCTTTAGCATAAGGCCATTCATCTGTGTACATCGGTGCGTTTAAGTTAAAACCTGCTGTTGAAATAATAAATATTAAACTTTGTAGCAAGTTACCTTGACCTGATTGAATCAACTCGACCATTTCATTTGTTTTTGCAGCGTGATATTCATCGATGACAGCTAAGAATGGCTCGAAACCATCAACCGCACCTGTATCTCGTGATAATGGCATAACGTAAGAACCATCTTTTAAGTTTTGTAGCAACTCACGTACCTTTTTCACATCTTTTTTTAATTCAGGTACTTGCGAAACAAAGTACATTAGCTGTTTAGCAACCATATTAAAGACGATACTTGCCTGTTTCTTGTCATTGGCAGCTGTAAAGCATTGCCTACCTTCAGAAGGTTCGCTATCAAATAGGAAAGAGTAGAGCGTTAAGCCACTTACAATAAGTGATTTGCCCCCTTTTCTCGCCATTGATATAAAGGCTTTCTTAAATCTCAAATAATCATCGTCTGTAAACCAACCACGCACCATAGATATCATGAATTTTTGGAATAAAGCTAATTTATGGAACTTACCTTTAGTATCGGGTAGTGATTCCATAAACTTGATAACTTTTTTAGCACGTTTCGGTTTGTATATATATGGAAAATCATCGTTACCAATGCTTTTTAAGTCTTTCAAATGTCTAACACATGCTAATTTAGTATCTTTACACGTAATAAACGCACCTGATAGCACCATAACGCAGTATTTATAAGCGTCATCCCTGTATTCATCAGCCACATTTAGTAATTCTTCATATTCTTTTGCTATTTTTACGTTAGTCATTGTCATCAACACCGAATTCATCGTATACAGACTTGCGTACTTCGCTTTGTATAGGAGTTACAAGCTTCATTCTGCTGTCAATCGTCATTCCAAGTTGACCGCAAAGTGATTTTAACTCCTTCAAACCGTCCATATAGTTGAAATATTGAGGTGTGCGCTTCGTACCTTCTTCATTTATACTGCCAAATTGCATAATATGCCGATAAGCTTCATCAGTTGAAGCCACTACTTGGCAATATCGTTTCACACGATCATAATCTAGTTCTGCGATAGGTAATTGTTCTAACAAAGGTACAACACGTAACCATTCCTTTTTACCATCTTTGGGTAAATCATCTGGAATATTATTCACATCTATTTTATGGAACTGTTTAAGGCTATTTTCTTTCATTTCAGCCTGTTCAAGTTCTTCTTTTGTACGATGACCTTGTTTTGTTTCATTTAATTTTCTTGGTCTAGCCACTATTTACACCTCCAATTGCCAAATAGGCATGGTTTCGATTTATCGTTTTGGGAATTTGGTCACAAAAAAGTATCGAGCGATTAATCGTCAACTCAATAGTGACGGGGGTTCATCGACCCTTCCCTTTAATTTCTGTGTATCGTATTGTGACAGCTGGTACATACCGTTTCAAGATTACCCATATCTAAACGACTATCCCAGTCATCTTTTAATTCTTTTTTATGGTGAACGATCAATCTCTTATCATTTACAATTCCTTTAGCTAAACACATCTGACACAAGTTATTATCACGTAATAGCACTTGAGAACGCATTTTACGCCATGCAGTAGACTGATAGAACTTTGTGTACTGTAAGTCACTCTTATTGCGTACTTGTGCGTTATAGTGTTTGCTATTGCGTCTCCTATGCTCATGTAGTTGGTCTTGTGTCATGGTCTTGTTACCTAGTCGAACCTTAGGTTGAACGAATGACATTCAATCATCTTCTTTCATAAAATAAAAAAGAACAAACAACAAATGATTGTTGAATGTTCTTAATTGATTATGTTTTATTTTTATTTGAAGATATAAATTCTTCGATATCTAAATTATAATAAATTAATTACAATAATAAAAATTCTGTTCGTTTTGTTCGTTTTGTTCGTTTTCGTCAAACTAACTTATTAACAAAGAAGTTAATAATACTTTCATAATGTTCATAGAAGTTTGTTCTCTTCATGTTTAACAATATCATTATTCTTTGTTTGCTTTCTCCTTGTTTAAGTAATTGTAAGATATGATAATCTCTTCTATTTGTAATATCATCTTCATTGTTATCAATGATGTTCATCTGATCTACTAACTCTTGAGTCTTACAATAGTCTTTGTCGTTTCGTATAACTCTGACTAGAACCTTATCCCCAGTAGTTCCCTGTGCTTTAGGCATAGACGATTCAATACCGTACTGACCAATTGAGGTACTGTCATATTCATACACCTGTGTATCTACTAAGCGTCTCATCCAATGGTAGTCTGTTATAAGCTGCATTACTTCTTGGCGCTTATCTTCACGTGCTGCTTTACTCATTTACTTACCTCCCGCATTATAGTTATGAACCCCATTCAAATCTGCATGACTGTTAATATCATAATCACATGGTGCGTCTATCTCATCATTAGCTGTTAAGCGTATGATAATCTCATTGGTTACGTATTTGCTTAGTTCGTATAATGCCAGTAGCCATACGATATATAATGTGCGTTTAATGAATTTCATTCAATGACTGTCCTTTCTTTGTATAGCTTTTCTTAAATTACTTGCCCCTTTACATAAGCTGCTTAATGCATGCTTCAATTGAACCGCTCTATATAATTGTTTAGCCTCGTACTCACTCTCTGCATTAACCAGTGTAAACACTTCATTCTCTCTAGCCTTAACCACATCGTGAAAGACTTCGCCTGTATCGTGTGTGATGGTTTTGATTAGGTATTGGGTCATAGAATTACTCCTTTCAATTTACAATTTTATAAATAATAGTTATTATTTTATTCATAATAAACAAAGGAGGATGTTAATATGGATATCGATTTTATTTGTAAATCCATCAACGAACATTTACATTCAAGTGAAAATGACGATAAGATTTATTTAATTACAAAATATGGTAAGTCTTACAAACTCACTTATAGTTGGCATAGCAAAAAGCATTATGATGAGTTTATTTCTATTCAGTTTATGGATGATAATAATTCAGAAAAAATGGCAGATATAGTGATTGATCAGATAGCTGCTATAGAATACCATTAAAACTAATAGGGGTTATCCCCTATTTTTTTAATATCTCTCTAACTCTTTTTACTATGTCTTTGTTCTTACAAGTCACTTTCTTTGATGAATGTACCGTTGACTGTTTTGCCTTTGCGTCCTTTGATTTCGTCATATGCGTACTGTAAACACTCCTCTAATGTCATTCCATGTTGTTGAGCTAATATAATTAACGTCACGACTGTGTCGCCTATACCATCTTTCAAATCATCTATCTTGTTACGTGATAATGCTGCACCAACTTCGCCAGCTTCTTCATAGAACTTTAATGCTTGTCTATCTGGATTACCCTTGTGCAAGTCTTTATCTATACTCCATTGTTCTACTTGTCTGATTAATTGATCTATTGTGTTAGTCATTTTGTTTGTCCTCCATAGGTTTAAAGTTATCTAAGACAGTTACTAATCTTCCGTCTTTTTCATACAATACTTCAACTTCTCTGTATGGTTCATCGTGTGTGCCATTGCCAATAGTTGTCACTACTTTAATTAGTTTTATTTCTTCTACTGAACGAGGTAATGATTTATTAAGTATATATTCCATAACTACCCACGCCCCTTATAATATTTATCTAACGTATTAACCTGTACCTTATAAGCTTCATTGGTTAATGGAATAGCTTGCACACTACTATCTTTAGTTAACTGCAATTCTGTTAGTGGTTTAGTCACCGTTACTTCTATTTTTTCGGTCATTATTTATCTCTCCCCTTGTACATCTCTCGTTCAATCTCATTTATCATATAACTTAACTCATGTAATAAATTATTATTACAACGTTCTGCTAACTTCCCTTGCTTCCATTTCGTAAGTTTATCCCACATACGCACATATGCTTCGAGTTTTTGGTTACGTCGCATTAAACGTTCATTGTTAGCTTTTAATATAGCTACATCATCGATTAAAGT
This sequence comes from Staphylococcus kloosii, assembly GCF_032139365.1. Taxonomy (GTDB): domain Bacteria; phylum Bacillota; class Bacilli; order Staphylococcales; family Staphylococcaceae; genus Staphylococcus; species Staphylococcus kloosii_A. The sequence goes on along the minus strand of NZ_JAVTDB010000048.1, from coordinate 13,496 downwards.
ATCTCGTTCCGCTTTATATTCATCGCGCTGTTCTTTATATACTTTGCTTGAAGTTCTAAAATGTTTAATTGCACTATCTTTATCTGTTATTGAATCTACGTTTTCAGGTCCATGTTTTTTCATAAATTCTAATAAGTCATCTCTAGTTGGTTCACTCACTCGCCATCACTCCTCAATTAGCTTTCCATCACGCCAAATTAGTGTCATTGTTAGGTCGTCGTTTAAGATGTAAAAGGCTATAGGTTCAACCGCAATGTGTTTAAGGCAAGATCGAATTGTAGTACAACTTGATTCGACTATTCTACTTAGAATTGTTGTATAATATAACTTTTTAAACTCTGTATCCTCCGTAATTTCTTCCTCGACTTCTATAGTGAATTTCCCATTTCCAAAACTCCTGTTAAGCAAATCACTTTTTGAAACTAGATTAATTTCAAATGCTAATGTGAATCGTTTGGGTGCATCGATAATATTGCCATCAATCAATCTACTCTCGAAGCCTGAAACCCCGTACTTATCAATCATATACTTAGCATATTCCTCTTGTGTCATTTCTACTTTACGTTTAATCTTCATCTCTTAACCCCTCCAATTTTTCTATAATTTCATCTACGGTTAGCCAGCCAGTAGGTTCTTCATTAATATGAAAGTCATTCCCATCTATAACTATTGGCACCAATTCATATAATCCTTTCTTACTACCATATGAACCGTAATGCCTTACTACACTAGCAGCTTTACTGTCGCTAAAATGATAAATATATTGAACGCCATCATATAGTTTGTGATACCTAAGTAAATCAGGTTGGTTTATTAGTTTTTCGTCGAACAATTCCACTCACTCCTCTATACTTAATCCTCTATCGCTACAAAACTGTTCAAACTCATGCTTATCAAACGTACGTCGCTTAAATTCAGTAAAACGCTTATAATGCCCACATACTGTATACGCATCACCCACAATATGTACGTGAGCAATACGTCGGTTATCTTTAGTTAGGTAATGCTTGTTAGTGAAGTAAGGTGAACGCATAATTAGTCCTCCCACTTATCAAACAGTCGTTGCACATAAAATTTTGCTTTATTAATATCCTCTTGACCGTTCTTCATATTTGCTCTACTTAAATATTTAATAGCGTTGAATACGTAGGGTGCTAATTCTGGTGGGTATTGCTTACACACTTGGTCACAGTAATCAATAACTTCTATATCACCATACGTATAATACGCTGGGTGGTTAACATTATCTTTATCCATCACTTACTCACCCTTTCACCTAATGCTATTTGGTAACTATCATCTATGCGTACTTTATGCTGCCCAACCAATACCTCAGCATAGGGTTTATCGTCGTTGTAAACTAACTTATTAACGGTCGCTGGATATGAGATGTTCGTACCTGGTTCGATAAACCAAATGTAATCGTCTAGGTTCAAATCAATAATCTTCATCATCTAGCCACCTCTTTACATTTGAATGTGTAACTTTCCCACAGATACTTTGCATACTTACTTTCACTATGCTTTTGCGGCACTTTGAATAAATGTGCTTTCTTTTCACGATAGCGCTCAGCCTTATATGTTTTTACCTTTTTCTCAATATATGCTTCTTCCATTTCATCAAACACATCAGGCTCGCCTGTATGTTTAACGCCATTGATATAAACAATTGTGCCTATCGGAACAATTTCGTATGCATCATAACCTTTAACTAGTCCGTTACGAATCTTGGCAAGTGATATATTATCTTCAGCCAATAGTTCCAATTCATCAAATGGAACGTGGTAAAAATGTTTACCTATCTTAAATTGCAAACAAATTGTATTGTCTACAGTAACGTAAGCTTTACTTAAATTCGTCGCTAAATCATAATCCCAACCTGCATCTAATCTTTTTTGAACAAGTTTAACGTTCAATCCCTTTTTGTATAAGCGTTTTTTAAATTCTTCCGATACAATATTTGTTTCACCGTTGTATGTTAATGCAGCAGTTTTTTTATGAGGCTTACCGTTCAGTAAGTCGTCATCTCGTAAACCGAGACAGCTATATCTATACTGCAACGCGCCGTAACTAATTCCTGTACGTCTCGCTAATGCTTTTAATGAAATCTCTTCACCTTTAAATATCATTGTCATATCCCCCTTTCAGTAATGGTCGGTTCCTCTATCCAACGCACCTTGCCATCTGTATAATCTTCTTTATTTGTTTGCATATGATTGTGTATTTGTTCCTCTAACTCCCAGTTATCATCATTGGCATGTACTGGAAATGTAATTGTCTTTTCAAACTCAACGTTATATTTAATCTTGATTGTTTCCTCCATTTAGATCACCTACTTCATTAATTCGTTAGATGGTACGTTATAATGTTCTGCAGCTTTCAAAATGTTATCGATACTGCCAAGTGTTCTTACCAGTTCTTTCTCTATATCAACTACTTCATTCTCTATAACAGCTTTAACTTTTGGATTATTCGCTTTTAACTGTCTAATCTTCGCTTCATATAACTCAATCTGTAAGTTCTTCTTCATGCGATAATAAGGTTTCAGTTTATTAATAAATTTCGTTCTAATCGTTTTATTGATTTCTTTTTTGAAATCCTTGATGTGTGAATCATTAAAATAAGATATGGTAACAATTTGGTTCTTGTCTCCCACAACAATTTTGTAATCACCATACTTATAGAAGCGATAACCATCAGTTTCTCCAATATGTGTTGAGTGTTGAATAGCTTGTACGGCCCAATTGAGCGCTGCATCTTTGGTCTTACCTTTACCCACACGTTGTTTGAATCTCACAAAAGCATGTTGAGATAATTTGTATTCAGTTTTGATTGGAATCACCTTCTATGATATTTCTGTAAGACTGTAAGGAAAGTGTAAGGCGTGTGTTCTTACTCGCCCTAGGCTTCAACCAAAAATCCTTACACATTACAGAAATTTTTTGAATTTGTTATTATATTTATCTACTTATATATAGGTATTTTTATTAATATTTAATAAAAAAAGTGTAAGGTGTAAGGAATTGCCTATAAACGTTGTCATATCAATAGTTCTAGGCCTTACACTTTTTGTCTCTTCCTTACACTTTTCTGTAAGGTTATAGCTTACCGCCATCTTCATCGTAAAAATCACTTGTCGTTTCGTATGCATAAAAGCGAATTGATTTTTGGTATACAGTGGACCATTTAACTGTGGTATCTAATCCAATACGTCTCAGTTCTCTGGTAAATTTAGGCTTACTGACTGCTAATAGACCGTTTTTATTACACCAACTTTGGTATATTGCATAAGCTTTTTCAGTTGGTCGACCCTCAACAGCTGGTAAAGTACGATGCTTATCATCATTAGACTCATTTAAGAATTGTAATATTGGGTCATTGTCATATTCATATTGTGCTTTATAATCTATTGACACTTGAGGCTCTTGGATGTAACCTGCCTCTAGTAAATTGGATAATCCTTTAAGTGATAAATTGAGTAAAGCTGATAAATGTTGTGGTTGTTTGAGTTTATGGAATATCATCGGGTCGCCTTTTTCTCCATCTCGTCCAAATTGTTTCAACATAGGTATCAGTATCATTCGTCTATAGAAACCACGAGATCTATCCGAAGTTTGTGGCAACTCATTACCTGCAAACATTAATTTAACGTAGGGTATAAAGTTGAAATCATCTTGTCCTTTACGTTCGGCGTTGAATTTATCTCCCGTAACGATTGTTTTATAGTTCCCTGTTTCTTTAATAAAATCAGGGTCGATATCATCAGCTATATTAACCATCGTGCTTTGAAGTGATGCAGGTTTAAAACGAGATTGAATGTCTTTGAATGACAATGCTGTAGTATTCTGAGTACCATAGAAATAATGTAGTAATTTAAATAATGTTGATTTACCGTTACCACCTGGACTGAAGAAGAAGAATGCCTTTTGTAGAAAGTTGTCACGATACAAACCGTAACCAATCATTTCATATAGTAGATTCTCAACTTCTTCATCGCTATTTGATAAATCTTTAATGAAAGACTCGACTAAATCACTTTTTGCTTCTGGATAATAATCAACAGGAATAATGTTTGTGATATGAATATCAGGATTAAATGCTTTAAGTTCCATTTTGCGTATATCAATAATTCCATTATTCACACCTACAAAATAAGGTGCTGCTTGTTCTTGTGGGTTCTTACCGCAAAGCGCTTCAAGTTTGTAATACACTTCTTTGTTTTGATTCTCTTTAAGTGAAGGTAGGTAATTGAGCGTTAGCTTACGTATGGTATTTTTGTCTAAACTAATGTACTTTTTGCCATCAAATAAATGAGGTTTACCATCAAGTAAGATACCGTTGTGTTTATCAGCAAGATATTCTGCAAATTGATAATGAAGAAACCCGCCTTTTTCTGAAAAAAACTGTGATGAATCAAAGTCATCGTTGATGAACATTGCTTTGATATCACTTGGTAATTCAGCCATGTTATACCTCCCTTCTATGCTTGTTGTAGATTGATTTGAAAACTGTATCAAATTGTCCTTCATCTTGTAGTGAGGGTTCATTGTGTTCATCCCAGTAAGATAGGAGATAATAAATTACTGTAGGATTTACATTCTTCGTTATAAGGTGCCCTACGATTTTCGTCATCGCACTATTGCGCCCTATATACTCACCTTCGTTTAATCCTTTGAGTATGGTTTGCCAAGTATCATCATCTACAAGTGGTTTGTGTTTGATAGATCTCTGAACCTCTGCTACAGCTAATATAGGTTCAAGTTCAAGTGGTTCATCATCTACGTATTTGAAAATGTAGTTATCTACATTATCTTTGTTTACGGTTGGCAAAAACATAACCTGACTTAGGACCTCGCTTGCTGGGTCATAAAAGTCCATTTCCAAAATTTTAGTGGCAATATATTGAACACTCGCTCTATATTCATCAGGCGTGAGTTTGTATGTTTTGTCTAATGGAATGACTAATCGAAATCTGGGTGCCTCTTGTCTATGATTGTGAGTTGAGTAAATAGCAAACCCTGAATCTAGTTGTCTAGCAACTTCGCTATAAAAATCTATATCAACGGGTATATCGTCATAGTCTATTGTTATAAGTGAGCGAGATACAGTGTTTTCGTTATTACGCGTTCCAGTAACCTCTCCACCAACAAAACAATAGTTTGTATTTTTATCACCTATCTTAGGTTTTTGTATGAAGTTAAGTAATTTAGTGAAAGGACCAGATACAAGTTGCACTGGTTCAGTTGTGTACTGGTCCTTAAAAACAGTAAATTTAATAGGTGTATCATAATCTAATTCAATCATCGATATCTCCACCTTCGTGATAATCAATAATTAAATTTAATCTTTGTAATTTGTAGTAGTATGCTTCGTCAATGTATTCTTCACTTATTTCGTCAGTTTCTTTAAAATAAACCTCTACATTACCTGTTTTCATACGCTTAACAAGATAATCTAATAAATCTTGATATTTATCTTTAGGAATTTTATTCATAAGAATCACTCCTCGTACCAATCAACAAATACTGTCACAACCCTGTTTCCTTTATGGTTAGCCGTTATTACATAGACTGTTGAATCGTCTTCTAATAATGCTTCTGACCAGCCTATTTCTATTGCAAAATGATTCGCTCTAATACCACAAAAGTGGCTGTCTTCTTTTTCTACTTTTAAAACGTCTTGTGCATGAAATGTGCTTAAAATTTCCAGATCTACACTGTTTAAACTTTCCAAATCATTAATTTCATGATTATCTATGATTACAAAATCTTCATTATCATAAAGTGACTGAATACAATTTTCTAAACTTTTGCTAATGTTCATTCATGCTCCTCCTTTAAAATGGCAATTCGTCTTGTAAGTCTTCTGTGCCTTTTTTAAAAGGATTGTCATTACTTGGTTTATTCGTTTGTCCTTTACGTTCAACAAATGTAACTTGATTAACTAATACATCAGTGGTAAATACTTTTTTACCGTCTTTACCTTCAAAGCTTCCTGTTTGAATAGATCCTGTAATACCTATTTTCTGACCTTTGCTAAAATTATTAGCAATAATCTCTGCAGTTTTACCAAACGCTTTACAAGTTAAAAAATCTGTTTCATATTCATCAGTCTGCTTGTTTTTAAATGGACGTTGAATAGCCACTCTAAAACTAGCTACATTATTGTTTTGTCCTTTAAGTTCTACATCTGCTACTAAATTACCTACGCCGTTAAATTGATTCATTATTTATCATCCTTTTTATTATTTTTATAGTATTGAATGCCGTTATCTAATCTCACTAATGCTTCTTCTGCATCTGCACTTGATAACTTATTACCTATGTTCATTTTCTTTTTAAGTTGCGTTTCTGTGATATCCATGAGTGGTGCTAACTGTTTAACCTTTTCAGCTACATCTTTAAGTTCTGCATCACTCGCTGATTCAAAAGGTTGTTCGGGCATTACATCACCGTTAAATATATAAAGGGCAAGACCATGTAATGCAGCCGCTTTTACAAAAACGCGCTTGTAAGTTTTGTTTATTTGAAACATATCGGCTTGCTTATAAGGTACTGCTTTATTTTTGAAATCGAGGACAGGTAATGTTTCAGTTTTTGTTAGACCTTTCAAAGTAATAGAGACCGTTACGCTATAACCTTCAGGTGTCGCAAGATAGGGTACAAAATATTGTTCGTTGTTTACTTCTGGATGTGGATACTCATGGATTTTAATTTCATAGTTCGGGTCAATTTTCATTAACTCTTGATGTGCATACGACCAAGATAAATAGTTAAGACCGTTTTTCTTATCAACATGGTCGTTAACGTTCATCTGGTTTAGTTGTTCAAATAATGATTGTTCAGCCATGTTCAACCTCCTTGTATTCAATGGTTTCTTTCACTGTTTTCTTAATTGCAATGTGATAATCCATATTAATGCTAGCCTCTTCCATTCCGTTAAACTCGCGCGCTCGGCTTCTGTTAGTTGAGTAATTCACTTCTGGATTATTACCACTTGGTTTGTTGGTAATATAGATTGGAATATCTTTATGTCGAATGAGGTATGTGATCGTTTCGTTCATTATTTAACCTCCTCAAGTAAATATAGTTTTTCGTCAAAATCTTGCTTATTATCTAAGGCTTTCCACACTTGTGTTTCAATTGTGCCTTTCGTTTTGAACTTAATAATCTCAACTCTGTCATGGCCACCATGTCGAATGCATCGGCCACGTGATTGTTGGTATTGTGTATAGCTATAAGTCGGACAGTAGTAAATCACTTGGTTCGCATATTTAAGCTCAATAGCTGCACTACCAGCTTGTATTTGTACGAGTGTCACACTGTTTGATAATGTATTACGTTCTGCTTGTGTGGGTAGTTCAAAATTTTGGCCACTGACTTCGAACACTTGTTTACCTAGTTTGTTTAACATGTCTAACAAGTTGTCTTTCTCTCTAGTAAATTGGTAAAAGATAACAACATTATCATTCGTGCTTTCAAGTAATTCTTTGGTATAAGCGACTTTTGCTTTTTGATTCGTTAAATATCTAAGTGTAGCCCCCAGCTTAGGTGGGCTATCTAATATGACTTGTTCGTCATTTATATCAATGACTCTATCTTTTGCAGCCTGTTTATATAAATTAGATTTACTGAATTCAACAAAACGCTCACTTACTTGGGGTAAATCAACAAAGTATGATGTTTCTTTCATTGTTGCGATTGACTGCCAGCAGCGTTCTAATACATCGGTTTTTTGAAAATCAACGATTTGCTTGATAGAACGACCACCAAAATGCTTTGTTTCATATATCGCATGTTTCTTAAGAAATTCAGTTTTATTCTTGTAGAAACCGAATATGATAAAGTAGTTCATGAACTTGCTCCAGGACTCTCCGGGTGTGGCTGAAAGCATGACGTAATTCGTTGAAGCCTTACATAATTTTTGTGCAGCTTTACCCCTATTACTTGTTGGGTTCATGAAGTAATGCGCTTCATCTAGAATCAAAAAGTAGTTTGTGTAATTGCTGTATTCTTTCGCTAACATAGATGACGCAATCACTTTGAAGTTAATGTTAATGCCTTCATGTTGTTCAACCTTTTTTACTTCGTAATCCCACTCATTCGATTTTTTCTTTGTTGGTGGGCAAACAATGAGCAGTGGTTCGCCCTTGTTATGTTTTAAGTAATGGTAGATAGAAATAAGTGACTTCCCCGAACTTGTGCCTAAACCATAAAAGTATGAGGGCTTAGCTTCGTTCATAACCTCTTCTTGCGTTGGGTACAACATCATGACTTAGCACCCATTTCGTTCGCCATATTGATGGCAGTTTGGATATTCTTCCATGCGCCTTCAGTGATTAGTGTGTCTATCGTTTCTATTAAATCCTCAACGTAACTAACACCATTAGCGATAATTGCAATTGTTCCGTGTTGTTTTAAGTTATCAATTTGCGCAATTTGAATAGGTTTCACTCTGCCACCTTGTTCACGCTTGACCTCAATAAATATTGCTATGCCTCTGTATATGGCAAATAGGTCTGGTATACCAACTGGAACGCCAGGACTACCACCATGTGTCTTCATGACGAAAGCATTATTACTTTCTAGGAATTGACGTATTTTATTCTCTACTTTCTTTTCAGGTCCGATATTGATTACCTCCCTTACTGGTGGTATACTTAGGTTATTAATTTATTTATAAAAAATGTTTTCGACTGTTAAGCGTTGGCGCGCTTTGCAGTCTTTTTATTTGCGAAAAAATAATTATCAAAGAATGCGTAAATCAATGCTGCTAACACTGTGCCTACAAAAATCGCTGTTGTGAAGTACATTCCGATTAGCATTAAAGTTAATGTAAATGCCATCCACGCTGTAAATGCGATATAAAATGATTTATTCATGCTATCACTCCTTTAAACGTTTGAAATTTTCAATCAAATAATTTTGCATCTTACTACCGATAAATCGGTATTCATCATTGTTATGTTTTGGTTTGTGAGAAAATGATTCAATCTCTGACCAAATTGTTTCGTTTTTAATCATGTTTGTCATAATCCATTTACGACTTTCATTTGATTCATTGATGAGATCATCCATGCCCCACCATGTTTTAGTTGTCATTCTAATCACCTCTAGACTTCTATTTGTGATGGTCTAACATCTTTAATAAATTGAATTGCTAAATCTACATCCTTACGTTTAATGTGGTTGTTAGGTGCGTTCCCTTTCATGCCTAGTGATTTTTTGGTTGATACTAGTAACCGGCTTTTAACTTTACCTAACTGATACGTGTATTCTTCTTTAGCTTTCTTATTGGCAATAGCTTGCTCATAAACATCTCCAACTAACAAAGTGTCTATAGTCATTTGTAAGCCAACATTTTCAAGTGTTTGTTCAGCTTTCGCTTTGATTGCGAATTGGATAGCGTCAATATCTTGTGGAGTAACGTACTCACCTTCAAATTTACTGTTTAGCATATCGAGTTTGTTGTTGCTTATTTGACCTGATGAAATGAGATAATCTAACTTGTCACTTACTAGTTGTTCTATAAGTTGGTTCATATCTTCTTTAGAAGTAATGCCATAGGCTTGAGCAATCTCATTATGTTGTCTTTCAACTTTGATAAAGTAACCTCTAATTTTTCTACCAATATCACTACGTTGTATCATTGATATTTCTTTTGCCATGTCGAGTGTCATGATGTGGTCGATTTGATTATGTTCGCGACCATGTGATGTTAATCTTTTTTGATTAACTTCAATGTAATCTTTGTTTTCTTCGAAACCATAACCAATCATTCTCTTTATCCAAATTGAATATTGAGTTTCAATTTCTAACCCTTTATATAGTTCTCGTCCACTTACTGCTACTGTTCCATCATCGTTACGTTTAAAATTGAATAGTGTTTGTAATTCGTTCAATTATTTTACCTCCTTGTTTTAGAATTTCGGTTTTTCCGAATCGTCACCTAAAAAAATATTATCCACTTTTATGTCGAGTGCATTAGCTAATTTTTTTAACGTATTATAATTAGCATTTTGAATATATTTCTGACTCATTTCATAATTGTAAATAGTTTTCTCAGTGACACCAGATTTTATTGCTAATTGACGTTTGTTCATAATTTTTAACGCACGCCATTGAGAAATAGTTAATACCATTTTTTCTTTCTCTTCCGTAGTCATGTTTTGCCTCCTCTCTATGAAGTTAACTACATCTTACCATTTCGGTATTTCCGAAGTCAACACTTTTATTTCATTTTTTCTGAATTATTATTTCGGATTATCTGTTGTATATTTCCGATTTTTGTGTATAATATAGGTAGATACTATTTAGGAGGTAATGACAATGTTTGGCCAAAACTTAAAATACTTAAGAAACAAACACGATATGGAACAAATAGACCTTGCACATAAACTTGGTAAAAAAAGCGCATCTAGTATAAGTGAGTGGGAAAAAGGTAAATACACTCCTAAATTAAAAACAATTTCAGAAATCGCTGCGATATTTCATGTAAGTATAAATGGATTAATGGAAGAAGATTTATCTAAACCGGAAGAAGAAAAAGAACAAGATACAATTGCAGCTCACTTTGACAAAAATGATTTAACTGAAGACGAGATGAAAGAAGTTCAAGATTTCATAAACTATCTAAAAAGCAAACGTAAATAAAGGGTGTTTATATGGGAAGATACGAAGACATAATTAGTAAATACAGCCGATTAACAATCACAGAAACAGATATGCTACCTAGTTTCCAATCAGGTATATGTTTTAATAACCAAATTTATATTAACAGTGATAGATCCGACGCAGTTAAGTTAGAGATACTAGCTGAAGAAATTGCGCATCATAAACTTACATACGGGAATATAACTGACCAATCAAAATTTAACAACCGCAAATTTGAAGTATACGCAAGACGTTATGCTATGGAACAACTAATACCGTTAAAAGGTATTATTGATAGTTTTAAACACGGTTGCCATAACTTATATGAGATGGCTAGTTTTTTTGAAGTTTCAGAAGGTTTTGTACAAGATTGCCTTGCTCATTATAAACGTAAATATGGTTTATCTACTTTATGTGGAGATTACTTAATACAGTTTGAACCACTAAGAGTATTTGAATATAAAAATATAGAATAAAGGAGTAATGTAGAATGAAAAAGGTATTATTTTTAATTTTAGCAAGTTTTTTAGTATTAGGCGCATGTGGAAATAAAGAAGATAACAAATCTGATGATAATAAAAAGTCAGAAAGTAAAAGTAAGAAATCAAATGATAAAAAGTCGAATGATGATAAGAAATCTAATGATGCTAAGAAACAAGATAAAGAAGACAAGAAATCAAATGACGGCAAACAAACTGCTAACAATGACAAACAAACACAAAACAACGATAACCAACAAGCAAATTCAAACAATCAACAACAAAATAATGGTAAATCACAACAACAACCAAATGAGCAACAACAAAATCAGCAGCAAACAAATGCTAACCAGCAACAACAAGCTAATGCTAATACACAACAAAACCAACAATTACAGCAACAAAATCAAAATAATGGCGCAAAATACCAACAAGACAGAACGCCCTATCAAAAGGAATACACGAGTAATGGGTATGAAAAATATAATAATAATTTTTCAACTTCTAAAGTAAATAAAGAACAAAACACTTTAGATCAACAATTACAAAATGGAACAATTAACCAACAACAATATGATTTGTGGTCAAAACAAATTAGAAACTAACTATAAGGGCACCTCTACCGTGCCCTATATATTTTTATCTTTTTTAAGGAGGAATACACTATGACAGTGAAAAAATATGCTAATGGTAAATGGTATTATGATTTTGGTTATGAAGGTAATCGCTATAAAAAGAAAGGTTTCAAAACGAAACGTGATGCCTCACAAGCCGAAGCTGTAGCTAAAAATAAATTAATGCAAGGCGTTATAATCAATAATAAAAGTTCTTTTTTTGAATACTATTATCAATGGATAGAGGTTAATAAAAAAGATGTTATCACGTATAGAGCCTATCAAACTTTTGTAAATGCTATTAATCAATTCAAAAAATTTCTTGAATATGAAAACATTAATGATATACGTATGGATAACTTCAACACAACGCTATACCGTAAATTTATTAAATGGTATGGTAATGATCATGCGACAGAATCAGTTAGAAAAGTACACAATTGCTTAAAAGCATCTATTGAAGATGCTATGCAAGAAGGATTAATGTATAAAAACCCGACTTATAAAGCTGTTGTTAAAGGTACTAAACCTACGCAAAGAGAAGAAGATAAGTATATGAGTATTAAAGCATTTAAAGGTTTAAAGGACTATGTCACAGGCATAAACAAACAATCGTATTTATTTGTTTACCTGTTAATTATCACGGGCGCACGTTTTGGTGAAGTACAAAGATTAAATAAAAGTGATATTAACTATGTCAACAACACGATACATTTACCTGGTACTAAAACTGAAACATCGGATAGAACAATTGATATCACAAAACAAGATATGAAATACATCCAAACTACCCTATCAAATATACCAACCAATATGAGTGGTCAAATATTCAACACTGGATATTCTTTGATAACTAATAACGCTGTAACTAAAGTTTTACAAAAATATTGTTTAGAAAATAAATTAGGAAAATATACTTTGCATTCATTAAGACACACGCACTGTTCATATTTACTTCATAATGATGTATCAATATATTACATTTCAAAACGATTAGGACATCGTAACATTAAAACTACAATGGATGTATACTCTCACTTGTTAGATGAAACTGCTGAAAAAGAGAAAGATAAAGCTATCAAAGCGTTGGAATCAATGGCACAGTAGCATGGGAACGTTATTCTTATTTTCGGGGACGTTTTTAATAATTTTAGACACATCGGGAACGTTTCGGGGACGTTTAATAATAAAAACGGTGTACAACGAAGCACATCGATATATAAGAAAACCCCGTTATATCAACGCTTTGTTAAACGAAGATTAACGAGGAATGTCGAAATTACGGAGAGTGAGGGATTCGAACCCTCGAGACGCTTGTGGCGCCTACACACTTTCCAGGCGTGCTCCTTCGGCCAACTCGGACAACTCTCCATAAGTGAATATAAAAAAACAGAAGCGATCTTTCACTTCTGTTTGTATGACCCCGACGGGACTCGAACCCGTGTTACCGCCGTGAAAGGGCGGTGTCTTAACCGCTTGACCACGGGGCCATGGCTCCACAGGTAGGACTCGAACCTACGACCGATCGGTTAACAGCCGATAGCTCTACCACTGAGCTACTGTGGAATAATATAAGATGGAGCGGGTGATGGGAATCGAACCCACAACATCAGCTTGGAAGGCTGAGGTTTTGCCATTAAACTACACCCGCTAGTTAACGATTATGGGGCGGTTGATGGGAATCGAACCCACGAATGTCGGAACCACAATCCGATGCGTTAACCACTTCGCCACAACCGCCAAAGTTAAAAG
>NZ_JAVTDB010000047.1:0-91445 GCF_032139365.1 Staphylococcus kloosii | reverse complement strand
ACAAGAAAATTTAAATGAACAAATTGCAATTATTGGAATTGGTAGAAGAGACATTTCAAACGATGATTTCCGTAGTCAAGTGAAGTCGTCAATTCAAGAACATGTAAAAAATACGAAACATTTAGATAAATTTATGGAACACGTATTTTACCATAGACATGATGTTAGTGATGAAGCGAGTTATGAATCTTTATTAGAATTTAGTAATCGTTTAGATAAAGAATTTAAACTTGAAGGTAATAGATTATTCTACCTAGCTATGGCGCCAAAATTCTTTGGTGAAATTTCCGATTATTTAAAATCATCTGGTTTAACTGATACTGATGGCTTTAAACGTTTAGTAATTGAAAAACCATTCGGCTCTGACTTAAAATCAGCAGAGCAATTAAATGAACAATTACGTCGTTCATTTAAAGAAGAAGAAATCTATCGTATCGATCATTATTTAGGTAAAGATATGGTACAAAATATCGAAGTACTACGTTTTGCTAATGCAATGTTCGAACCATTATGGAATAATAAATACATTTCAAACATTCAAATTACTTCTTCTGAAATTCTCGGTGTTGAGGATAGAGGTGGTTATTACGAATCAAGTGGTGCATTAAAAGATATGGTTCAAAACCATATGTTACAAATGGTAGCATTATTAGCTATGGAGGCACCCATTAGCTTACACAGTGAGGATATTCGTGCCGAAAAAGTAAAAGCATTAAAATCTTTAAGAAAATTAGAAGCAGATGAAGTTAGCCAAAACTTTGTTAGAGGTCAATATGATCAAGGTGTCATTGGAGGCCAAGAAGTTAAAAAGTATCGCGACGAAGATCGTGTTGCTGAAGATTCTAAAACCCCTACTTTTGTTTCAGGTAAGTTAACTATCGATAACTTTAGATGGGCTGGCGTGCCATTCTATATTAGAACTGGTAAACGTATGAAGAGTAAAACAATTCAAGTTGTAGTTGAGTTTAAAGAAGTACCAATGAACTTATATTATGAAACAGATAAAAAACTAGACTCTAATTTACTAGTAATCAACATTCAACCTAATGAAGGTGTTTCACTACATCTAAATGCTAAAAAGAATGTTCAAGGTATTGAAACTGAACCAGTTCAATTATCTTATGCTATGAGTGCTCAAGATAAAATGAACACTGTCGATGCGTATGAAAACTTATTATTTGATTGTCTAAATGGTGATGCAACAAACTTTACTCACTGGGAAGAATTAAAATCAACTTGGAAATTTGTTGATGCAATTCAAGAATACTGGGATAAAACAGAACCAGAGTTCCCTAACTATGAAGCGGGTACAAATGGTCCATTAGAAAGTGACTTACTATTAAGTAGAGATGGCTTCCATTGGTGGGAAGATATTCATTAATTGGTAGTCTTTGTTAATGTGACAGTAATAGTGTTAAAATACACTGTTACTGTCGCTTTTTTCTTGTCTTTCACTTGTGTTATTATATAACTTAAATCATAAATAAGTGTAACCCTTGAAGAGTTAGTAGCACTTTAGATGTCAGATGTGAAGAAATGGTGTAAACTATTAAGAAAACATCTATAATAATATTAAATAGAGTGAAACATATAGCATTTGTTGTTTATATTTCTTATGTTTACATTGTTAGATTTATAGGAGTGGAAGTTTTGGACGTTATCAAGCAAATACAACAAGCAATTGTTTATATCGAAGATCATTTGCTAGAGCAATTTAATATGCAACAACTTAGTGATTACGTTGATCTTTCACCGTATCATTTAGATCAGAGTTTTAAAATGATTGTCGGACAGTCACCTTCTGAATATGCACTCGCACGTAAAATGACTTTAGCGGCACAAGAACTGATTTCAAGTTCTAATAGAATGGTAGATATTGCTAAAAAATATCATTATCCTACCGCGAATGATTTCGCGAATGAATTTAGTAAGTACCACGGTATTTCACCGTTACAGGCGAATGCTAAAAAAGAACAGTTAAATATTAAAAATAGACAATATTTAAAAATTACTACTACCGAAAAATCACCTTATTCATATAGATTAGAAACAATTAATGGTATAAACCTAGTTGGATATGCAGAATTTATCAATGCTTCAAATATTGATAATCCTTTTAAAATACCTGATATGTTGGAAGATTTATTGATCGCTGGCAAGATAAAGGAATTAGAACGTTATAATAATGTAAGCCCTCATGAACTTTTCGTTATTAGTTGTCCATTAGAATATGGCGTAGAAATTTTTGTTGGTGTTCCTAGTGATCGCTATCCAGAACATTTAGAAAGCCGTTATTTGCCTGAAAGACAATATGCTAAATTTAATTTACAAGGTGAGATTGATTATATTACAAATGAAGCATGGTATTATATTGAAACAAGCCTTCAAATGACATTACCATATGAAAGAGATAGTTTATACGTAGAAGTCTATCCTTTTGATATTTCTTTTGATGATAGTTTCACTAAAGTTCAATTATGGTTACCAGTTAATCAGGACGACTATAATGATTTATAAAATAATTAAAGCGAGCACGTAAACTTAACATAAGCTTACATGCTCGCTATTTATATGCATTAATTTAAATGATTTAGCAATAACTGACCGTATATGCCACGATTATTTTTTGTTAAAACATGATGAAACTTAGGGATAATATAACGTTTAGCATCCCACCCCTGTTGATGATAAAATTCATAGCCCTCTTTACTAAGTTTTAGCGCGTTGAAATTGTCGCTGCTCGTTGTACCATCGTCGTATTCGCCTACAAGCCAAGTAAGAGGATAAGGTTGTTTTATATGTTTGTCTTTAGGTAAACTACGCGCTACACCTTTATTTTTAGGTGAACCACCACCACTAAAAATAATTGCTCCACCTGAAGTGACGTTCATAGTTGGTAATTTTTCTAATAACCAATACGTCGTTACTTCTGCTCCACCTGAGAATCCACATATCCATAAATGTTGATGATTCGGCATAGAGTTGATTAGTTCTGTTAAATATATACTATTTGTTGCTCCATTTGTCCACCATGTCTCATCTTTTGATGGTGTCTTAGGAACGATAAGAGTTAAATTGCGTTGTCGTGCAATTTCTTTTATACCTAACTCTCCGCCTAAATATCTTTTCGAATTTGGATGTTTGAATTCAAATGCACCATCGCCATGAAGCCATAATAGAATGCCTTTAGCATGTAATGCTGGATATATATGATAACGGCCGGATAAACCATTTGATGCCACAAAATGTCGTGTATTGTTATGTGAGGTAAAGTTTGTTAATGGTAAACGCTTTTCTATTACAATACTCAACACAATTGCAAGGCATATATTCATTCCAATAAGTATAGCTACGACAAATTTTTTCATTAACATGCCCTACTTTCATTTCCATTCAATGTTTTATACTATATATTATATTACTGTTAAAATTATTTATTTTCTAAGTTGTCGCTAATTATTAGTATAGTTGTTCATGGATTTTTGTAAAGTAATAACATTATTAAATGCTAAAAACCGTTATCCTGAGTGATAACGGTTTGTTGACATCT
Organism: Staphylococcus kloosii; assembly: GCF_032139365.1. Classification (GTDB taxonomy): domain Bacteria; phylum Bacillota; class Bacilli; order Staphylococcales; family Staphylococcaceae; genus Staphylococcus; species Staphylococcus kloosii_A. Next base: position 87,895 of record NZ_JAVTDB010000047.1, on the reverse strand, counting down.
ATTTCATTTAAGTTAATTGAATTACAAATGCTTCATATGGTTTTAAATTATTAAAATCAATCGCTGCACTATAATTGTGTAATTTAATTTTTGAATCATCAAATGAGATGTCTAGATTAAGTGTAGAAGTTTCATTTGACAAATTACCTGCAATTAAAGCTTGCTTATTATTTAGAGTTCGAGTGTATGCAAATACTTTTGGATTATCAGTATCGACTAATTCGAAATTACCATAAGTATATAAATCATCAGACTTTTTTAATTTAATTAAACCTTTATAAAAAGTTAAAATTGAATATTTATCTTCTTGTTGTTGTGCAACATTAATTTTTTTGTAATTCGGATTTACTGGGAACCAAGGTTCTACAGTAGAAAAGCCAGCAAACGGTTCGTCGTTCCACTGCATAGGTGTGCGGGAATTATCTCTATTTTCCATTTTGTGTTTGTTTAATAAGGCATTAACATCGCCACCCTGTGCTTTAACGATATTATACTCGTTTACAACTGCAACATCATTAAAAGTTTCAACACGTTCAAATGGATAATTGGTCATACCTATTTCTTGGCCCTGGTAAATAAAAGGCGTACCTTGTTGTAAAAAATACACGATAGCATGACTCGTAGCAGATTCATACCAATATTGTTGATCGTCTCCCCATGTGGATACGCTGCGTGGTTGATCATGGTTTTCTATAAATAAAGCATTCCAGCCATTATTTGCTAGTCGTTGTTGCCAACGATTTAATACTTGTTTATACGATAAAACATCAAATTTTACATCACCAGTATTCCATAAGCCTAAATGTTCGAATTGGAAAATCATGTTAAATTTACCGTTTTGTTCTCCTACCCATAAATCTGCATCATCTGGTGTCACACCATTGGCTTCACCGACAGTCATAATGTCGTATTTCGACAAACTGTTCTCTTTAATTTCTTGTAACCAATTATGTATACCTGGTTGATTCATTGCTACATCAAAAGCTGGTACATATTGTTCATTATTGTCTGTTGCTAAATCACCATATTCGAAAGATTTTTTTATATGGGTAATGGCATCGACTCTAAAACCATCAATTCCTTTATCAAACCACCAATTCATCATTGAAATAATAGCTGCTCTAACTTTTGGATTTTCCCAATTTAAGTCAGGTTGTTTTTTACTAAATAAATGGAAATAATATTGGTCTGTCTGACTATCATATTCCCATGTAGAACCGTTAAAAATACTTTCCCAATTTGTCGGTTCACTACCATCAGGCTTAGGATCTTTCCATATATACCAATCGCGTTTTGCACTATCTTTACTAGAGCGAGATTCTATAAACCAAGGATGTTCATCAGAAGTATGATTAACTACTAAATCTAAAATTAATTTCATTCCTCTTGTATGAATGGACGTTAATAACTCATCAAAATCCTCCATCGTACCAAACTCATCCATAATATTTTGATAATCGCTAATATCATAACCATTATCGTCGTTAGGAGATTTATACATTGGACTTAACCAAATAATATCTATACCTAAATTTTGTAAATAATCTAATTTATTAATTACACCACGTAAGTCCCCAATACCATCATTGTTAGCATCATTAAAGCTACGAGGGTAAACTTGGTAAGCCACAGCTTCTTTCCACCATTGTTTACTTTGCATAATCATTCTCCTTCAAAGATTTTTTGAACTATAAATTAATTATACTCTAGATTTTACCTTTTCTAAAACAACAATGTAAACGCTTGCTTTGGGATGAATAAAAAACAAAGGATCTGCACAAAAAATCTTATTATTATAAGAAGATGTTGTAGTCCCGCCCCGGCAAATGTGACTAGAGTTGAACGCGGCTTGATACAAGCGCACTTTTAATTCAGTCATCTACTGCCCATATAAAAATAGAGCCTGAAGGCAATAGAATGTCCCAGACTCTTGTACTTTATTAATTAATTGTTATTCTTCTACCCATTGTGTATGGAATACACCTTCACGGTCTTTACGTTCATAAGTATGAGCACCGAAGTAATCACGTTGCGCTTGAATTAAGTTAGCTGGTAGATTTTCTGAGCGGTAACTATCATAATAGTTAACACTTGCAGAGAATCCTGGTGTTGGAACACCATTTTGTACACCAGTGGCTACTACATCACGTAATGCATCTTGATAATTTGTAACGATGTCTTTGAAATAAGGATCTAATAACAAGTTTTGTAAGTTTGCATCGTTATCAAAAGCATCTTTAATTTTTTGTAAGAATTGAGCACGGATAATACAACCTTCTCTCCAAATCATAGCTAAGTCGCCTAATTTTAAGTTCCAGTCGTTATCTTCACTTGCTTTTTTCATTTGAGTAAATCCTTGTGCATATGAACAAATTTTACTCATATATAAAGCTTTACGTATTTTTTCTAAGAATTCTTCTTTATCACCTTGGAAGTTTGCGCTTGGTCCGTTTAGTTGTTTTGAAGCGTTAGCACGTTCCTCTTTAATTGAAGAAATAAATCTAGCGAATACAGATTCTGTAATAATAGTTAATGGAATACCTAATTCTAAGGCATTAATTGAAGTCCATTTACCTGTACCTTTTTGTCCAGCTGTATCTAAGATTTTTTCAACTAGTGCTTCATCACTACCTTCATCTAATTTAGTGAAGATATCACCAGTGATTTCGATTAAGTAACTAGAAAGTTCGCCAGCATTCCAGTCTTTAAATGTTTGAGAAATTGCTTCGTGTGACATACCTAATAAGTCTTTCATCATTGCATAACTTTCTGCAATTAATTGCATGTCAGCATATTCGATACCATTGTGTACCATTTTAACGTAATGTCCAGCGCCATTTGGTCCGATATAAGCAACACATGGTGCACCGTCGTCAGCTTTTGCCGAAATAGCTTCTAAAATATCGCTTACTTTATCGAATGCTTCTTTTTGTCCGCCTGGCATTAATGATGGTCCAGTTAATGCACCAATTTCTCCGCCTGAAACACCCATACCGATAAAGTTAACGCCACTTTCTGCAAGTGCTTTATTTCTTCTGATAGTGTTTTCGTAATTTGTATTACCACCATCAATTAAAATATCATCATTGTCTAACAATGGTAATAAGCTATCGATTGTAGCGTCAGTAGCTGGTCCAGCTTTAACCATTAATAAGATTTTACGGGGTTTTTCTAATGAATTTACAAACTCTTCAATTGAGTATGTTGGGTGAATATCTTTACCTTCAGATTCTTTAACCATTTCATCTGTTTTTTCAGAAGAACGGTTGAATACAGAAACACTATAACCACGTGATTCAATATTCCAAGCAAGGTTTTTACCCATTACTGCTAAACCTACTACACCAATTTGTTGTGTCATATTACTAACCTCTCTTAATTTAAGTTTACAAACTAATTGTATCACAAAGCGTCTACTACATCACTTAAACAGTTTTACTATGTGAATGGGTTAATTCGACTATCTTTAATAATTGCTGTGTTAAAAGTTGTAGAGACTTGATTTCCATTCTTTCATTTTTACTATGAATATTTTCATAACCTACACCTAATATCACAGAAGGAATGCCATAAGTATTAATAATACTAGCATCGGATCCACCGCCACCAACTTTGGTTTGCGGGTCTAAGTTTAGTTGACTCGCACTAAGAGCTGCAATTTTTGCAACTTTTGACTCTGCATTAACTTTAAAGCCCTTATAACTTTCTTTAATTGTGACAGAAGCTGTACAACCAAATGATTCTGCCTTGCTTTCAAAAACTTGTTTCATATGTGCAACTTGTTGGTTAATTTTATCTTCAGAATGTGAACGTGCTTCTGCTTGTAACGTTACTTCATCAGCTACAACATTCGTCGCTGAACCACCTTCAAAACGACCAATATTTGCAGTAGTTTCATCATCAATACGTCCTAATGACATTTCGCTGATTGCTTTAGCCGCAATATTTATGGCACTAACACCCATGTCAGGTGTACTTGCATGTGCTTTTTTGCCATAAATTGTTGCAGATAATTTCATTTGCGTAGGTGCACCAATGACTGTTGTTCCTACTGGTGAACTTGCGTCTACAGCATAACCGTAATCTGCATCTAATAAAGATGCGTTTAAAACCTTTGCCCCTTCTAAACCTGATTCTTCACCAACAGTAATGACAAATTGCACTTGTCCGTGAGGTAAATTTTGCTCATTAATAACTTGTATTGTTTCTAATATAGCGGCTAACCCCGCTTTATCATCGGCGCCTAGTACTGTAGTACCGTCTGAATAAATATAGCCATCGTCTGCTACATTTGGTTTGATGCCTATGCCTGGTGCTACTGTATCCATATGACTAGTGAAATAAATTTTATCACTATTTTCATAACCTTCTGAACTTGGTAAGGTACAAATTAAATTATTAGCACCTAAATAATCATATTTACCAGCGTCATCTTCTTCTACATGAAGATTGAATTGTTCAAATTTTCTTTTTAAGATTGGCTGTATTTTTTCTTCGTTCCCTGTTTCGGAATCAATTTGTACTAATTCTATAAATGTTGCTAATAATCTATCGTTATTTACCATCGTGACACTCCCATAAAAATATAGTATATTTCTTAAATTAAATTTTTAAAATTTTTTCTTTAGTTTCATTATACAAAGTGTAGCTAACTTTCTAGGTGAAAACAAACTTAGTGGATTGCTTTTATTCTTATTAGAATTATAATAAAATATGTAATATCGTTAATTGATACTGTAGTTTGATTAATAATATATCAAATGGAGGAATAACAATTGAGTAACAAAGTGTTAAAAACAATTATTATTGTCATGTTAGTTGCCGTGGTTATTGCATTGATTTTATCAAGTCTTGCACCAATTATGGGTTAAAACTACGTCAATATTTATATTCGTACTATAAACAATTATTTAATGTATAACGTCTTACTAAACTTTTATCTTTAAATTGTGATAATGATAAATTGTTAGAAACATAACAAAGTAAATTTAATAGAAATAATTTAAAAACTATCGCTAAGTGTATCAACTCAACGATAGTTTTTTTGATTAAAAAGAACTAAACATCAGTTAAGACGTTTAGTTCCTAATTTAAGAAGTAGCTTCGCTGTATGTTTTTAATGACCCAAAGTCGGATTTAAGTTGTAAATAACTTTCTAATTCATTTAATAACTGTATAAGGCTAGCGCGTGTTTTGAGTGATGCGTAAGTATCTGGTAACTCTAAATTATCAAGTTGTAGTCTGATTTCATATAATGAATGCAATCTAAGTGCTGTATAATCATTACTATTAACATTTTCAGCAACTTCTTTAAATAATTGAGCAAGTTTTGTCAGTAACTCATCTTTGAATTCAACGTTTCCCAACATGATTTCTATTCTATGAATTAAATCTAATTGTTGTTCACGCATGTCAAAATAATGATAGTATGAATTTTCATTACGACCGAAATGGTTTTTAACATCTCTAAATGCTAAAGATTTTGCCTTTTCAATCGTTAATTGAACTTCCGAAAAGTGGATGTCGAGTGGGTGTTGCAAATCATCGCATTTTTCGCTAAAACAAATAAATATTTTAGTGAAACTATCTTCTATATTTTGCTTATATGCTTTTAAATTTTTGTCGAGACTTGGCATGATTAAATTCATTAGAAATGCAATACCTAATCCAACAATAAGTAATTCAATTTCATTAATAAACAAATGGAAATTAATTGTTGGTGCATTAAAGACATGAAGTAAAATAACACAACTCGTTACTATGCCTTCTTGTACTTTAAAGACCACGGTTAAAGGTATAAAAAATAAAACGATTATGCCTAGGACGATAGCATGTTGCCCCAATAAACTAAAGATAATAGACCCTAAGATTAAAATTAATGTACAACTTACAAAACGTGAGACAATAGCTTGTAATGAATGTACTTTAGTATGTTTAATACAAAGGACTACCAAAATGGCACTAGAAGCAAAATTATCAAGATCTAATAGTTTAGCGATAATTATACCTAGTGCCATGCCAATTGCTGTTTTAATCGTTCTAAATCCTATTCGGTATGGATTTAAACTCAACATGTTGGTATGCCTCTCTATCGTTCTTTACAATATTCTTCGAATAAATTTTGTAATTGAGTAATGACATCCATAACGTCATGTCCTTCAATTTGATGACGTTCGATCATTTGAGTTATTTTGCCATCTTTCATTAGTGCAAATGATGGACTTGATGGTGCATAACCTTCGAAATATTCTCTAGCTCTTTGAGTAGCTTCTTTATCTTGTCCTGCAAAAACAGTTACAAGTCTATCTGGTAATTTATCATAATGTAAGCTGTGTGCTGCAGCTGGTCTAGCCATACCGCCTGCACAACCACATACTGAGTTAACCATTACTAAAGTAGTTCCAGCTTGTTGTAATACCTCATCAACCTCTTCAGCACTAGTTAGTTGTTCATATCCAGCTTCTATCATTTCATTTCTGGCTTGATCAACAACATCATTCATATATAAATCAAAATTCAAATCCATATTAAGGTCACCTTTCATTTCTAAATTGGTATCTTCATTCTACTAATTTATTACTTATACTTCAACATGTTGGTTTGATCAAAAAAAGAGGTTAAAATCTAATTGTTTAAAAGATTTTATAACCTCTCTTTAAATTTGCTACCCAATGCCATAATTTATGTTAAAAAGTTAGTTAGATTTTATAAAAATATACAACATTTTATAACGTTTTAAAAAATACTTGTAGTTTCTATTGCATATTGTTCGATGCGCGTTTTTACATAATTCATAAATCTTCCAGCTTGTAAGCCATCTAAAATACGGTGGTCGATTGATAAACATAAATTAACCATGTTACGGATAGCAATCATATCATCAATCACGACTGGTTTTTTGACAATAGATTCTATTTGTAAAATAGCGCCTTGAGGATGGTTGATAATACCCATTGATGAAACAGAGCCAAACGTACCTGTATTGTTAACTGTAAATGTACCGCCTTGCATATCTTCGGAACGTAATTTTTTATATCGTGCTTTTTGTGCTAAGTCATTAATTTCACGTGCGATACCTTTGATAGATTTTTCATCGGCATTTTTAATTACTGGAACGTAAAGTTTATCTTCATCAGCGACGGCGATTGAGATATTTACATCTTTATGAATTACTATTTCGTCATTTTGCCAACTACTATTAAGTAAAGGATAAGCTTTGAGTGATTCTGCCACTGCTTTCACAAAGAAAGCGAAGAATGTTAGGTTATAGCCTTCTTTATTTTTAAAGTTATCCTTATGATGATTTCGTGTTTTAACTAGATTTGTAGCATCTGCTTCGATCATCATCCACGCATGCGGTATTTCATTCACACTATTTACCATATTTTGTGCGATTTGTTTTCTAACACCATTGACCGGTATAGATGAACCAGGTTCTTGAGTGCCTATAGTTGTTGGTGTGTTAACTGGTGGGGTTTTTGCATTAACATAATGAGAAGATTCTTTTGCTGTACCTTCTTTAATTGCTTTTTCAATATCTTTTTTCGTAACACGGCCTTCAAAGCCCGTACCCACAACTTGTGATAAGTTGATTTCATTTTCAGATGCTAATTTAAAAACTACTGGTGAATAACGACCATTGTTTTTAGGCGCGTTTTCATCTTGTTTATGGTCTGGGCTATTGTCGGTAACTTGTTTCGTATTATTTTCTGGTTGTTCATTGTTGCTGACTGCTTCACTAGTGCTATCACTAGATTCGCCTTCAACATCCATATGACAAATGACTTCACCAACAGATGCTGTTTCACCTTCGTTAACAGTGATTTCTTTAATTGTGCCTGTATAAGAAGAAGGGACTTCAGCAGTTACTTTATCTGTTATAACTTCACAAATTGGGTCATATTCTTCAACTGTATCACCGACAGATACTAGCCATTGTTCTATTGTTCCCTCATGGACACTTTCACCTAATTTAGGCATTTTTATTTCCATTGTTGGTGCCTCCTTAAAATTCTGCAAGCTCACGCATTTTTGTTTGAATCTTGTCAGGATTAATCATAAACTCATCTTCCATTGTTGGTGCAAACGGCATTGATGGTACGTCTGGACCTGCAAGACGCATAATTGGAGCATCTAAATCGAACAGGCAATTTTCTGCAATAATAGCAGCAACTTCAGACATTACACTTCCTTCTAAATTGTCTTCAGTCACTAATAGGACTTTACCTGTTTGTTTAGCACGATCAATAATTGTTGCTTTATCAAGTGGATAAACCGTTCTTAAATCTACTACTTCAACGTTTATGCCATCTTCGGCTAACATGTCGGCTGCTTGAATACAGTAATTAACACACAAACCATATGAAAATACTGTAATATCTTCGCCTTTACGTTTAACATCTGCTTTCCCTATAGGCACGGTGTAATATGATTCAGGAACTTCTTCTTTTAATAAACGATAAGCCTTTTTATGTTCAAAATATAATACAGGATCATTAGACTCAATTGAAGCCAATAATAAGCCTTTAGCATCATAAGGTGAAGATGGAATAACTATCGTTAATCCAGGTGTTGAAGCAAAAATGCTTTCTACACTTTGTGAATGATATAAAGCGCCATGTATGCCACCACCAAACGGAGCTCTAATGGTAATTGGACAATCCCAATCGTTGTTTGATCTATATCTAACTTTGGCAGCTTCACTCATGATTTGGTTAGTTGCAGGCAAAATATATTCAGCAAATTGAATTTCTGCTATAGGTCTTTTTCCTAACATGGCAGCACCGACAGCTGTACCAACGATATTTGACTCAGCTAATGGTGTGTCAATAACACGTTCGATGCCGTATTTTTGTTGTAAACCTAATGTCACGCCAAAAACGCCGCCTTTTTTACCTACGTCTTCACCAAGAATAAAAACATCATTATCTTTTTCCATAGATTGATCTAAAGCGTTGTGAATTGCATCTAAATAAGTTAACTTAACCATTTAAAAAGCTCCCTTCTTCGTAAACATAGTTATAAGTTTCTTCTGGTGATGGATAAGGTGCTTTTTCTGCCTCTTTAGTCGCTTGATTAACGATTTCTTTATGTTCTTGTTCGATTTGGGCTAACCATTCATCATCAATTATATTTTCAGATAATAAAAATGATTTGAATTTAACGTTACAATCTTCTGATTTTAGTCCTTCACGTTCTTCTTGTGGACGGTAACCACTATCGTCATCATCTGATGAATGTGCAGTCATACGTGTACACATTGCTTCAATTAGTGTAGAACCATAACCATTTAACGCCCTATCACGTGCTTCTTTCATTACTTTATACATAGCAATTGGATCATTACCGTCTACGTGTTCGCCGTGTATACCATAACCAATAGCTCTATCTGATAGTTTTTCAGCACCATACTGTAAATTATCTGGCACAGAGATTGCGTATTTATTGTTTTCAATCACACAAATAAAAGGTAATTTATGGACTCCTGCAAAGTTTAAACCTTCATGAAAATCACCTTGGTTGGAAGTCCCTTCACCTAATGTACACATTGCAATATTTTGCTTTTTATCCATTTTTAAAGATAATGCTGCACCAACACCTTGTAGCACCTGAGTTCCCACTGGTGAACTTTGAGATAAAATACCTAACTTTTTATTACTAAAGTGAGCAGGCATTTGTTTACCGCCAGAATTTATGTCGTCTCTTTTACCAAATGCAGATAGCATAGTGTCTAAAGGTGTCATACCTAAATATGTCACTAAAGCTAAATCTCTATAATAAGGAGCCGAAATATCGCCCTCTCGCATAGCAAATGCCATACCAATTTGAGCTGCTTCTTGTCCCTGACAGCTAATAACAAATGGAATTTTACCTGCTCTATTTAATAACCATAAACGTTCATCAAGCTTACGTCCCAAATCCATCCACTTAAACATTACTTTTAAGTCGTCTTCATTAAGACCCACTGATTTATAATCAAACATGAAATTTCCTCCTTTATACGTGAATTGCTCTATTTTCTACTTTAAGACCTAGTTCCATTAATACTTCTGACAACGACGGATGTGCATGGGTAGTTAAACCAAGTTCAAGTGTAGAACCATCCATAAATTGTAATAACGATACTTCATTAATCAATTCTGTAACATGCGGTCCAATCATATTAAGTCCCAAAACAATGTCTTCATTTTGATCAATCACGATTTCACAAAAACCATTTTGGTTATTTGTATCTTCAATTACAGCTTTACCAATTGCTTTAAATGGCACTTTGAAAGCTCTAGCTTTGTATCCTTGTTGTTTTGCCTCATCAATGTTTAAGCCTATAGAAGCAACTTCAGGTTGCGTATAAACACAACGTGGCATTTTATTATAGTCTAATGGTAATGGCTGTCGATCAGACATATGTTCAACGGCAATCATCCCTTCTTTTGAACCAACGTGTGCTAACTGTAATTTCCCTATACAATCCCCAGCCGCGTAAATGTGCTTATCATCAGTTTGTTGGTATTCATTAACAAGAATATGGCCTTTATCAGTTGTTTTTATTTTAGTGTTATTTAATCCAATATCATCAGTTCTAGGTTTTCGTCCTATAGAAACGAGTACTTTATCCACTGTGAGTTGAGTATCTTTTATATTGAATGTCACTGACTCATTATCAAATGTAACGTTTTCGTCTGTTAATTGTGTGTTTTCATAAAATTTAACGCCTTTATTTGTTAATTCGGATTTTAAAGCATTGGCTATAGATTTACTTTCAGTAGGCAAAATACGTTCGCCTGCTTCTATAACGTTCACTTCTACACCGAAGTCATTCATTAGTGACGCAAATTCTAACCCAATTACGCCACCGCCGATAATAGCTAAAGTATTAGGAAGTTGTTCTAATGCTAAAATGTCACTACTAGATAAGATTGTACTGTGATCAAATGGTAAAAATGGTAATGAGATAGGTTCAGAACCTGTGCAAATGAGTACATTTGAATTTGGAATTAAATCTGACTCTCCATCCTCATACTCGACCGATATCGTCCCACTTTGAGGTGAAAATATAGATGGTCCTAATATTCGTCCAGTGCCGTTAAATACGACGATTTGATTATGATTCATTAAGTGATTTACACCATTATGCATTTGATTAACGATATCGTTTTTACGTTGTTGAATATTTTTAAAATTAAGTTTGAAATTATCAACATCTACCCCAAATTCACTTGAACGTTTAACTGTATCCATCACTTCTGCAGATTTTAGCAGTGCTTTAGTAGGAATACATCCTTTATGTAAACAAGTACCCCCTAGTAAATTATTTTCGACTAAGGCAACTTTTTTACCGAGTTGTGATGCGCGAATAGCTGAGACATAGCCCGCCGTTCCGCCTCCTAAAATCACTAAATCATATTTTTCTTCTGACATTTTTGTGCTCCTAACTTAACGTTGTTGGTAAGATATCATTTATAAATTCAATGATATTCATCTTATAAATTTTAATATTTACAACATAAACTAACCAACAACGGTTACTTAACTAATTTAAAAAGTTTTATTATTTCTTTTTCTTACCTACTATAGTTTAACTTATACGCTCATTATATAAAAATAATAACATTTAAATATATTATTAAGGTGAGCGGGAAATATACATTTTAAGTTAATTTACTAAGCTTTTAAGTTTTATTATAGTATGTGAGATGTAATATTTAGTGAAAAATTAGTACTAGGTACTAATTTGATTTCATAATATTCCTTATAAAACGTAAACGAGATAAACTTAAATAATTTACGTTTTATAAGGACAATAAGATACACTAATTAATTACTATTTTGGTCTAACATTTCTTTGGCATTTTGTCTTGTGATTTCTGTAACGCTAGCACCTGATATCATTCGTGCGATTTCATCAATTCGTTCATCGGCTAAAAGCTCTTTTACTTTTGTCGTTGTCCGGTCATCATTTGATGCTTTACTAATTAATAGATGATGGTTACTCATAGAAGCAACTTGTGGTAAATGAGAAATACAGATAACTTGTATATGTTGAGCAATATCTTTCATTTTCTCAGCCATTTTTTGTGCTGCTTGACCTGACACACCTGAATCTACTTCATCAAATAAAATTGCTGTTTGTCCTCTTGATTTAACAAAAATAGTTTTCAAAGCTAACATAATTCTTGAAAGTTCACCACCAGAAGCAATTTTGTTTAAGCTTTTAAGTGGTTCGCCTTTATTAGGACTAATAAGAAATTCAACAAACTCTATACCTTCACTATTAGGTTCATCTAACGGTTTGAAAGAAATTTCCAAGTTTGCATCTTTCATTTGTAAATTTTGAATTTCTTCTACAATATGGTCACGTAAAGTTTGTGCTTCTTTGCGTCTTTCAGTGGAAAGTTTTTCACCTATAGTAATGACCTCATTGTACAAAGCGTCAATATCTTTACGTAATTGTGAAGTACTTTCTTCATAATTTTCGATTTTATTAATCTCATGTTCTATTTTTTCTTGATATTTAATAAGTTCAGGAATATCTTTGCCATATTTACGTTTTAAATTGTTTAATAAATTCATTCTAGATTCTAATTCATTTAAATATTGTTCATCAAATTCCGTATTAGTTAATTCATCATATAACTGGTGCTTAGCGTCATCTAACGTGTAATAAAATTGATCGACATTTTCTTTTAATTCAGTGTATTTGCCCGGTAAGATTTCGTCTATAGCACTTAATTGATTACTTAAGTCATACAGTCTATCAGTTATAGCATGTTCATCCGTTAGTGTAATATGTGCATTATTTAATGCAAGACTTAGGTTCTCTGAATTTTGAATTCTTTTAATATCTTGCTCAAGTTGGTCAGATTCACTTTCATCTAAATTCGCTTCTTTAAGTTCATCATTTTGGAATTTAAGCAAATCTAAACGTTGTAGCAATGCTTGATCAGCATTTTCTAAATCTTGTAATTCTTTTTTCTTAGTTTTATATGCTTGATATGTTTGCGTGTAGTCAGATAATAAACTTTCATAGCGACCTTCAGCATAATTATCCAATAATTGTAAATGATATTTTTGTTTTAGAAGTGTTTGCGTTTCGTGTTGGCCATGAATGTCTAACAATTCTTGCATCACTTTTCTTAAATCTTGCAGTGTCACTATTTGGTTGTTAATACGGCACATACTCTTTCCAGTGCTAAATATTTCACGTTTAACAATGAGAAAGTCTTCTGTGGTATCAATTGATAAGTCTTCAAGAATTGTAATTGCTTCTTCACTATTATCGATATCAAATATACCTTCAATAATTGCTTTTTTCTCACCATGTCTTACAAAATCTGAAGATGCTCTTATTCCAATGAGTTGGCCTATCGCATCAATTATGATTGATTTACCTGCGCCAGTTTCGCCACTAAGTACAGTCAAGCCCTCACTAAAATGTATTTCAAGTTCGTCAATTATTGCAAACTGCTTAATTGATAAGGTCTGTAACATAGTTGTATCACTTCCTAAAACTATAATAAGTTAAAGATTCTAGTTTTGATATTTTCGCTTGCATCCACATCACGGCATATAATTAAACAAGTGTCATCGCCACATATAGTACCTAAAACTTCTTCCCACGCTATTTGATCTAAAATTGCTCCGATAGATTGTGCATTACCAGGTAAAGTTTTAAGGACAAGTAAGTTTTCTGTACCATCTATATTTACAAAGGAGTCCATTAAATAACGCCCTAATTTTTCTAAAGGATGATATTTTCTATCGTTAGGAAGACTATAAACATATTGACCTGTCGGTGTAGGAACTTTAATTAACTGTAGTTCTTTAATATCACGAGAGACAGTTGCTTGCGTAACATTTAGTTCATAGTCATTTAGACGTTTTACTAACTCATCTTGCGTTTCTATTTTTTCATTTGAGATTATTTCTCTTATTTTTATATGCCTTACTGATTTTTTTGCCATAACAAACACCTCTAATTACGAATATTTATACATTAATTTTACCATAAGCATGATTTATCTACTACTAAAGTCATTAATAGTTACCATCTTATAAAATTTTGCAGTTAATTGTGCTAGAGCATGATTAATGCACTTTTTGACTATGTAAAATAATGTTGTATCAATGTGTAATATGCAACGTACATGAATATTGCATGTATAAAATAGGTTCTTTGAATGCAAAGTCATACAAAAAGGTTAAGATTACATAGGCATAATGACGACTATTAGATTTTAATGGTACGCATAAATCTAATAAAAAACATTGTGCACAAGAAATATAGAGAAGATAACATTTCTTGTATAAGCGCCTATAATCTCAACCTAAAATATTATGATTCTCTATTAATAAATAATTCAATAATATATTTAAGAGATGAAGTATCATATTGATCAGGTAATTGTGCTAAACAACTATATGCAGCATCCGTATGGTATTGTAATTTTTGCTCGGCACCTTCTAAACCTAATAATGAAACATAAGTACTTTTATCATTTTCAATATCACTACCTAATGATTTACCTAACTTTTGTTCATCACCATATACGTCTAACAAATCATCTTTAATTTGGAACATCAATCCAATATGGTCACTATAATCGCTTAAGGCGCGAGCAACTGCTTTATCTGGCTGTGCAATATCTACTGCACCCATTACAGCGAACGAAATAAGTGCTCCTGTTTTAGCACGGTGAATTTGTTCTAATGTTGTGACGTCTATTGTTGTATTTTCACTTTGCATATCTAATGTTTGACCACCTACCATACCGAAATGACCACTTGCAGATGATAAACGTTTGATTAACTTAATTTTAACACTATCAGATAATGATTCGTCGTGAGAAACTACTTCAAATGCTTTAGTCAATAGCGCATCTCCAGCTAAAATTGCTTTCCATTCACCATATACTTTATGATTTGTTAATTTCCCTCTACGGTAATCATCATTATCCATTGCAGGTAAATCATCATGTATTAATGAATATGTATGAATCATTTCAACACCTAGTGCTGGTGCAAGTCCTTTTTTGTAATCATTTGTTAGCATATCTAAAGTTAATAATAGTAAGACAGGTCTTATTCGTTTACCACCGGCAGTTAGAGAATAGGTCATACTCTCTTCTATGTTAGTTTCTAAATTTGATGAAGTTATAGCGCGAGTTATTGCAGCATCGATTTCAGAAATATATTTATTCATCCATTTATTCATTATTTTGTTCCTCGTCTATGCCATCTTCTTCTTTAATTAACTCATTCACTTTATTTTCAGCATTTTTTAATGTTTCTTCACATGATGCCGACAATTTCATTCCACGTTGATATAAATCTAAAGATTCTTCTAAAGAAACATTTTCGTTATCTAACTTTTGAACGATTGATTCAAGTTCTTCCATCATTTCTTCAAAACTTTGCTTTTTATTCGTCATCTTCGCACCTAACTTTCTGTACTTTTGCATCAACAGTACCATCTTTCATCGTTAAAACAATGTTATCATTTTCCGATAAATCTTTAGTACTTGTAATTACCTGTTGTTCTTTATTAACTATAGTATATCCTCTTAACATCGTATTTGTTGGACTTAAAGTATTTAAATTTTCTAATTTATTAGCAAGATTTTGCTGTCTTAAACTAATACTATTTTTTAACACTTTAACGAGCTCTTGTTGTTTCTGTGAAGCAACTTTTTGATATCTTTTAATATCTAATTGGAATTTTTTTAAATTAAATTTACTATCTAGTAATTGTAAACGTTGTTGTGAACGATTAACCAACATTGTAATGGAAGCATTTAGTTGTTTCTCAAGGTCATCTCTTTTTTGAATTTGTTGATCATAAAGTAATGATGGTGTTTTAAATTTGTAGTATGATGCTGTATGCTCTAATTGCTTACGCTGTTGTTGAATATACTGATTAATATTACGTGTTAAAAATAATTTGACCTGTGCAATTTGTTGATACAATTCTTGTTGATCAGGTGTAGCAATTACCGCAGCTTGTGTCGGCGTTGCTGCTCTAACATCTGCAACAAAATCACTCAATGTAAAATCGGTTTCGTGCCCAACGGCTGAAATTACAGGTGTTTCACAATTGAATATTGCTTTAATTACTTCTTCTTCATTAAAGTTCCATAAATCCTCTATGGAGCCACCACCACGTCCAATAATTATAGTATCTACATCTAACGTGTCTGCGTATTGTAATTTCTCTATAATATCTTGTTTAGATTGTTCACCTTGGACTAACGTATTAATTTGTACTTGTTCGACTAGTGGATATCGACTGTTGATAGTTGAATGAATATCTCTTATTGCTGCACCAGTGCCTGCAGTTAAAACAGCTATTTTTTTAGGGAATTTAGGTATCGCCTTTTTATGTTCTTGATTAAAGTAACCGGCTTGAGTTAGTTTTTTCTTAAGTGCTTCCAATTTTTGGTAAAGATTTCCTATACCATCAATTTGCATCTTATTGACATATATTTGATAATTGCCTCTTCTCTCATAAACAGATACTCGTGCTTCAATAAGAACTTCGTCACCTTCTTTAGGTTCGAAATCTAAGTTGTTTGCAGCACCTTTAAACATCATAGCATTAATTACACTGTTTTTATCTTTAACGTTAAAGTACATATGACCGCTTGAATGTTTTTTAAAATTAGACAATTCGCCCTTTATAAGAACAGACTGAAGGTGTGGGTCTTGATCAAATTTATATTTTATATATTTAGTTAATGCAGAAACACTTAAATAATCGGCCATATTTTATCACTCTTTTATTCAATATTGCTTAAAACACCATTAATAAACTTATAATGATCGTCGTCGCTAAATTGTTTTGCAAGTTCAACTGCTTCATTAATTACAACTTTTTGTGGTGTCGAGCTATTTAATAGTTCGAATGTCGCCATTCTTAAAATGATACGATCAGTTTTTAATAATCTATTAATCGTCCATTCTTTTAGATGTGGTTGGATTTTATCATCTAATACTGGTTCATGATCTTTTACACCAGTAACTAACCAATGAATAAATTCAAAGTCTAACGCTTCGTTATCATCTTTAATAAAATTTATTGCTTCTTCAATTGATAATGAATTATCTTTTATTTCAATTTGAAATAGTGTTTGGAAGGCTTGCATTCTTGATTCTTTTCTATTCATGTTATGCTCCTTAAATCAAGTTAATGTCTAAGTTAATACTAAGAAAGAATTCTAGAAAGCATATAGACTGAAGTACAGACTATATCACTTTCTAGCAGACTTATATTTTTAACTGTTAACTATTATTTATTATTGTTCACTTGCTCAGTAGCAATATGTGAAATGTGTATGTTTATTTGTTCTGGCTCAATAGAAGTTAATGATTTTAAGGCGTTATAAACGGATTGTTGAATGTTTTTTGCAGTTTCAGCAATATTCACTCCATTTTCAAAGGCACAATAAATATCGATATAAACGGCATTATTTTCAATTGAAATTCTTAAGCCTTTATTTAACTGTCTTTGAGTAATTGTATCAAAATCAGCGCTTTTCAGCTCTTTAAAGTGACCATGTAATCCATCAATTTGAGAAGTTGCAATGCTCACTGTTCTAGCAATTACTTCTGTTGATATTTCTATTTCACCTAAATTGGTTTGAGCTTGTTCTGAAATTTTAACCATATACAGACCTCCTAGTTAGATTCATCTGTATCCATGATATTATGCTCTTCTAAAAACTTAGTATTAAATTCGCCACTTCTGAATATCTCATTGTTTAATAAGCGAATATGGAAAGGAATTGTTGTATCGATACCTAAGACGACAAATTCTTCTAATGCACGGATAGCACTCATTATCGTTTCTTCTCTAGTAGGTTGATGGACAATGAGTTTCGCTACCATAGAGTCATAATACGGTGGAATTGTATAATTTGTATAACAAGCTGACTCAATACGTACACCAAAACCACCAGGAGTTAAATATTGTGTAATCTTACCAGGTGATGGCATAAAGTTTTTGTATGGATTTTCAGCGTTTATTCTAAACTCCATAGCGTGACCATTAATCGTAACGTCTGCTTGAGTAAATGGAATTGCTTCACCCATTGCTACTTTTAATTGTAACTTAACTAGATCAATACCAGTTACCATTTCGGTTACTGGGTGCTCCACTTGAATACGCGTGTTCATTTCCATAAAGTAGAAATTATTTGAATCTAAGTCAAATATAAACTCTATCGTACCGGCATTCTCATAGTTAACGGCTTTGGCTGCTCTAACGGCTGCGTTACCCATTTCTTCACGTTTTTCATTTGAAAGAATTGGTGAAGGTGCTTCTTCGACTAATTTTTGCATACGACGTTGAATCGTACAGTCTCTTTCACCTAAATGAATAACGTTACCATATTTATCGCCAATGATTTGAATCTCTATATGTCTAAAGTTTTCGATGAATTTTTCTAAATATAATCCACCATTGCCGAAAGCCGTTTCTGCTTCTTGTTGGGTCATTTTATAGCCGTTTTCTAATTCTTTTTCATTACGAGCTACACGAATACCTTTACCGCCACCACCGGCAGTTGCTTTAATAATTACTGGATAGCCGATATCAGAAGCAACTTTTTTAGCATCGTCAATAGACTTAATAAGTCCTTCACTACCAGGTACTACTGGTACATTAGCTTTTTTCATTTCTTCTTTAGCAATATCTTTAATACCCATTTTTTGAATTGATTCATAACTTGGTCCAATAAATTGTAATTGGCAAGCTTCACATAACTCTGCAAAATCTCCGTTTTCAGCTAAAAAACCGTATCCGGGATGTACGCCATCACAACCAGTTGAAGTTGCAATAGAAAGAATGTTTGGTATGTTTAAATATGAATCTTTAGATTGGGTAGGACCAACACAGTATGCTTCGTCAGCAATTTGAGTATGTAATGCATCTTTATCCCCTTCAGAATAAATAGCAACTGTTTGTAATCCCAATTCATGGCATGCGCGGATGATGCGAACAGCAATCTCTCCACGGTTCGCTATTAATATTTTCTTCATTATTTCACCTTAAATAACGGTTGGCCATACTCTACCATTTGACCGTCTTCTACTAATATTTCAACAATTTCCCCGGTAACTTCGGCTTGTATTTCATTAAATAATTTCATAGCTTCTAAGATACATACAGTTGTATCATTTGAAACAGAATCTCCGACTTGTACATAGGCGCTTTCTTCTGGTGATGGTGATTTATAAAAAGTCCCAACCATCGGTGCGTTAATTGTTTTTCCACTTGTCTCCACAGCGCTATTAGCTGTATTGTCGGCATTATTTGAAGCAGCAGGTGCAGTAGCAATTTCTTGTTGAGGAGCTACTTGTTGCATTGGTTGCTGTGATATTTGTGGAGTGATTATTTCAGTATCTTTTTCTTTTTTTAAGTTGACAACATTGCCTTTATCTTCAATGTTAATTTCAGTTAGACTCGATTGATCTAAAATTTCTATTAATTCCTTTATCTCTTTAAAATTCATAAAAATAACTCCTTCAGAATGTTTTCATCTACTTTGTTTATTTTACTCGAGTGAAAATCTCAATTCAAGTATATATAAGTACAGAACAATATTTTAAAGTAATTTTACCACTTTAAAATGAAGCATCTCCGTATTTTTTACAAAATAAAACCTTTCCAACCTTCTAATTTCGATTGGAAAGGTTTTAATATTATTTTAAGTAGTTTTTATCCTCTTGAAATGTAACTACCATCACTTGTGTTAATTACAAGTACGTCCCCTTCATTAACAAATAAAGGCACGTTTAAAGTATAACCAGTTTCAACGGTTGCAGATTTAGTGGCACCTGTTGCTGTATCACCTTTGATACCTGGTTCAGTTTCAGTTACTTGTAACTCAACAGTTTTAGGTAACTCAATACCAATAGTTTCGCCTTCATAACTTTGAATTTGAACTTCCATGTTAGCTTTTAAATATTTTAATTCGTCTGCTAAATAGTCTGCTGCTAATTCAGTTTGTTCGAAAGTTTCATTGTCCATAAATACGTGCATATCACCATCAGCATATAAATATTGCATGCGACGGTTTTCGATCATAGCTTGTTCTACTTTTTCGCCTGCACGGAATGTTTTTTCTTGGATAGCTCCAGTTCTTAAGTTACGTAGCTTTGAACGTACGAACGCAGAACCTTTACCTGGTTTGACGTGTTGGAAATCAATAACTTTCCATATACCGTTATCTACTGATATTGTTAAACCTGTTTTAAAATCATTAACCGAAATCATTCAGTTTCCTCCTCAACTTTACGCTCTTCTATAAAATAATAAGGTCTTTTGTGCATTTAGTAAAGAGTTCACAACCATTTTCTGTTATTAAAATGTCATCTTCGATTCTAACTCCACCTAAACCATCAACATAAATGCCAGGTTCAATTGTAACACAATTATTTTGTTGTAATAAGCTGTCAGATTTTTTAGATAGTGCTGGTCCTTCATGAACATCCAATCCAATACCATGACCTAATGAATGTCCAAAAGCTTCACCGTATCCTTGCTCAGTGATGTAATCTCTAGCAACGGCATCTAACTCTTTGCCGCTTATACCAGCTTTTGCAGCTTCTATACCTTTTTGGTTAGCAGTTAACACGATTTGATAAATTTTTTTCATTTTTTCGTCTGGTTCACCAATAGCAAAAGTACGCGTAATATCTGAAGCATATCCTTTGTAATATGCACCAAAGTCTAGCGTAATTAATTCACCTTGCTCGATGACTTTTTCACTAGCAACACCGTGTGGTAATGCGCCGCGATAACCAGACGCTACGATCGTATCAAATGAAGTGCCTTCTGCACCAAGCTCTAGCATTTTACTTTCTAATTTGGCTTTTAACTGTTGTTCAGTCATACCACTTTTAGCAATAGATAATACATATTCATATGTTTCGTCTACAATTTCGGCTGCTTTTTGAATGATTGCTATCTCATTATCATCTTTAACTTCTCTAATTTTTTCAATAGCACCACTTATGCTTATTAGACTAACGCTCGATTTACTTAATTGTAAATAAGTATCATAGCTTACTAAATTTCCTTCAAAACCAACGTTTTCTAGTCCTAAATATTTAAGTTGTTCTTTGACTTTATCGATTAAACCACCAGTCTGTTCGATGATCTTAAATTCAGTTGCTTGTGATGTTGCCTGTTCAATATATCTAAAGTCAGTAATTAAGTATTGATGGTCTTTGGTAATAACTAAAGCGCCACTTGTACCAGTAAAACCTGATAAATAACGTCTGTTAAAGTCTGATAGTACTACGACACCATCTAAATGTTTTTCTTCAATATATGTATTTAATTGATTTAATCTACTCATCTTGCATCCCCCTATTCGATAAATTTGTACATTTTTTCTTTATACATTAAAATGATAGCATAAATACATACAATAATTATAGTTTTTGAACTAGGAGATAATAATGAAAAAGAAAATCATTTCAATCATAGCGGCTACATCGTTATTAGCAGGTTGTGGCAGTCAAAATTTAGCCCCATTAGAAAAAAAATCAAGTAAATTACATGATGATAATCATAAGTTGAAATCTGAAATTCAGAATTTGAATCAACAAATATCATCTCAAAACGAAAAAATTAGTTCTTTAAAAAAAGATAAAGATAATGTTAAAAAAGCTAAAAGTAATAAAAACAAAGCTTCTTATTTGAAAGCATCTTCAAATTATTATGATGATATTGCTGAAGTGATTAGAAATTATAAAAATATTGAAGATGATGTTACTAAAAATAAAGGCGACAAAAAAGTTCAAAGCAAAATTGAAAATGTTACAAATGATGCAGATAAAGCGTATTCTAATTATTCAACAAACATAGATAAGGGAGAAATGTCTTCATCTGACAAATCTACCGATAAAAGTATTAAAAATTTAGATAAAAAGCTGACAAGTGCATTAGAAACGATTAAAGATGGTTATGCTGCAAAGGATAAGAAAAAGATTCAAAAAGGACAACATGCCCTTTCAAATGTTAATATAAATAGTAATTAGCCTTTGAAGTAATTTGGGAGGAATTAAATGAAACGAGTATTATTTTATATAGTTATTGCGATTGCAGCATTTGGACTATTTATGAATTTGGATGATTTTGTTTTTGATTTTGTGAAAATGCTCGTCAGCTTCGCTATAATCGCTGCAATCATTTATGGTATATATTATTTCTTCTTCTTAACTGAAGATCAAAGAAAATATAAAAAGGCAGTACGTAAAGCTAAAAAGCATCATAGGAAACGTTAAAAACATTATATTTTAAAAGAAAGAACTTTACAGCGATTTTGTAAAGTTCTTTCTTTTATATTGCTATTTGCGGTAATTCCACTCATCAGATTTATATTTTTCAATCAGTTCTTCAACTTCTTTTTGTTGTTCAGACGTTAATGTTAAAGGTTTGAATGCTATGTTTAATCCTTTTTTAAAGCCAGCTTCGAATGCTTCTTCCATTTCTGGAATAGTGATTTGTTTAGTCGCGATATCATTGATTGCTACTGCTTTATCTACAAATGCTTGTTTCATTTTCTCTTTTAATCTGTCATTTTTAAAGATGAACATATCAAATAAATCATTAATATCAACATCTTGCAATAATGAACCATGCTGTAAAATAACGCCTTTTTGTCTGACTTGTGCACTGCCAGCAATTTTGCGCCCTTCAACAACGAGTTCATACCAGCTAGGTGCATCAAAACACACAGCGCTTCTTGGTTGTTTCAATTTTTCACGTTCTGCTTTAGACCGTGGAATTGCAAAATAAGCATCGAAACCTAACTGTTTGAATCCTTCTAAGAGCCCTTCTGAAATTACTCTATATGCTTCTGTAACAGTCGATGGCATCTTAGGATGTGATTCAGGTACTATCACACTATAAGTAAGTTCTTTGTCGTGCAATACTCCTCTACCGCCTGTTTGACGTCGAATTAGGCCATAACCTTTCTCATTAACCTTGTCGACGTCTATTTCTTTTGTTAACCTTTGGAAATAACCTACAGATAATGTGGCTGGATTCCAAGTGTAAAATCTAATAACTGGATCAATTTCGCCCCTTGAAACAAAATTCAACAAAGCTTCGTCCATTGCCATGTTGTAATATGGGTCGTTACTACCAGTATTTATAAAATGCCATGTTTCAGTCACTATAAAAACTCCAATCATATTTAAAAAGTATAGGAACGGTTTAATGATATCGGTTACAAAACTTTAAAATTTTTAAAAAATATCTTTTGATAAATCGTTCTAACAGTCTTATAATATATATTATCGAGAAAATAGGGAGGATGCAAGATGAGTAACTTTTGGTTTATAGCTTTAGCATTAATTATTATTATCATTGCTTATATGTTAATCAACCAATTAATCAATAAAAGAGCAGTTACAGAATTAAATCAAAATGAATTTCATGATGGTTTAAGAAAAGCTCAAGTTATTGATGTAAGGGAAAAAGTTGATTACGAATATGGGCACATTGTTGGAGCTCGCAACATACCTATTACAATGTTTAAACAAAGATTTCAAGGTTTAAGAAAAGACCAACCTATTTACCTTTGTGATGCAAATGGAATAGCAAGTTATCGTGCCGCACGAATCTTGAAAAAGAATGGCTACACTGACATCTATATGTTAAAAGGTGGCTATAAAAAATGGACAGGCAAAATTAAATCAAAAAAATAAACCACTTATATGGTTAATTTAAAAAGATGAGTTACAGTTTGAAGATACTTTATTTGAGATTGGGTTATATCACAATAACTCAGTCTTTTTTTATTTTATCGTTTTTAACTTTATACATGAAGAATGATTACGCTCTGCACGTATAAATACTTCAAATCATAGTAAATGACGGCTTCTATTGTAAATTAATAGAAGCCGTCATTATTAGTTGTCATTATTTTTCTTCTTTTAGACGGTCGAATTTAAGTACTGGTTGCCGTGCAGCTTTAGTTTCATCAAGACGATCTATAATTGTAGTATGTGGTGCTTCCAACACAATATCGGGATTATTTTCAACTTCTTCTGCAATTTGTATCATTGTGTCACAAAAATAATCTAATGTTTCTTTAGATTCTGTTTCTGTTGGTTCAATCATCATGCCTTCATCGACATTCAAAGGGAAGTAAATTGTTGGTGGGTGCACACCAAAGTCTAGTAATCTTTTAGCCATATCTAACGTACGTACGCCATGTTCTTTTTGTTTAGAACCACTTAATACAAATTCATGTTTACAATATTGTTCATAAGGAATTGCAAAGTGTTTACTAAGTCGTGCTTTAATATAGTTAGCATTGAGTACGGCTGCTTCTGAAACTTCTTTTAAACCAATATTACCCATTGTTCTAATATAAGTATAAGCTCTTAAATAAATTCCAAAGTTACCATAGAATGGTTTAACTCTTCCGATAGAGTCTTTAATATCATTATCATATTTAAACGTATTATTTTCTTTTACGACCATTGGCTTAGGTAAAAAGCTAGCTAATTCTTTTTTAACCCCTATAGGTCCTGAACCTGGGCCTCCACCACCATGTGGTCCTGTAAATGTTTTGTGTAAGTTTAAATGTACAGCGTCAAAGCCCATATCGCCAGGTCTCACTTTGTCCATAATAGCATTTAAATTGGCACCATCATAATACAATAAGCCACCTGCTTCATGTACAATATTTCTAATTTCTATTATGTTTTGTTCAAAAATACCTAACGTATTTGGATTGGTTAACATGATTGCAGCAGTATTTTCATTTACAACACGTTTTAAGTCTTCTACATCGACTTCTCCACGTTCATTAGATTTAACTGTTACAGCTTTGAAACCAGCAAATGCTGCAGATGCAGGGTTCGTACCATGTGCTGAATCAGGAACAATAACTTCGTCTCTATGACCTTCATTATTTTTTAAGTGATATGCTTTGAAAATCATTAACGCAGTCCATTCACCATGCGCCCCAGCAGCTGGTTGCAACGTTACTTCATCCATACCAGTAATTTCTTTTAATTCTTCTTGTAAGTTATAGATTATTTCTAATGAACCTTGCACTTGTGATTCCTCTTGTAATGGATGTGCTTCGGCAATTCCAGAAATACGTGCAACTTTTTCATTGATTTTTGGGTTGTATTTCATCGTACAAGAACCAAGTGGATAAAAACCAGAATCTACACCGAAATTTTTATTGGATAATTCAGTATAATGACGAACTAAATCCAACTCAGATACTTCAGGAAATTCAGCTTTATTTTTACGAATAAATTTGTCATCAAGTAATTGTTCGACAGCGTTACTTTCTATTTCTCTTTTAGGTAATGTATATGCATAGCGATCTTTTTTAGAACGTTCAAAAATTAATGGAGTGGATTTACTTACTACCATTGATTTCACCTGCTTTCTCAACAAATGTATCTATTTCGGCTTTAGTTCTTAATTCAGTTACTGCTACCAACATATGTTGGGCAAATTTTGCATCAACTTCTTTTAAATCAAAGCCACCAATAAAACCTTCATCAACTAATTTGGCATTAATTTCAGCAATAGGTTGATCAAATTTAACGACAAATTCATTAAATGAAGTTCCGTCTAACACTTCAAAGCCTTTTTTCTTAAATTGATCTTTGGCATAATTAGCATTTTCAAAGTTACTAACTGCAATATCTTGTAAACCTTGTTTTCCTAAAGCTGACATACAGATGGAAGATGCCAATGCATTGAGTGCTTGGTTTGAACAGATGTTTGAAGTCGCTTTATCACGTCTAATATGTTGTTCACGCGCTTGTAACGTTAATACAAATCCGCGATTACCTTCTTCATCTTCAGTTTGACCTACTAAACGACCAGGAGTTTTACGCATTAATTTCTTAGTAGTTGCAAAAAAGCCACAATGTGGACCGCCAAATTGAGCTGGTATACCAAATGGTTGAGTGTCGCCAACTACAATGTCAGCGTTAAAATCACCAGGTGGCGTTAATAAACCGAGAGAAATTGGATTTGTGTATACGATGAATAGTGCTTTTTTATCATTAATAAAGGATTGTATCTTTTCTAAATCTTCGATAGAGCCGTAAAAGTTCGGATACTGAACTGCAACTGCAGCAGTATTATCATCTATTGCTTCTTCTAATTTAGCTAAATCAGTTATTGTGCCATCTAAATCAACTTCCACTAACTCAAATTCGGCACGTGTTTGGATATATGTTTTTAATACTTGAAGTGCTTGATAATGTAACCCTTTAGAAACTACGATTTTATTCTTTTTGGTTTGACTAAATGCTAATATACAAGCTTCTGCAAAACTCGTCATACCATCATACATAGAAGAGTTAGCAATATCCATACCAGTTAATTCACAAATTAAAGTTTGGAATTCGAAAATTGCTTGTAATTCCCCTTGCGATATCTCTGGTTGATACGGTGTATACGCTGTGTAAAATTCTGATCTAGAAATCATTGCATCCACTACTGCAGGTGCGTAATGATCATAGACACCGGCACCTAAAAAAGAAGTATGTGTTTCTTTAGTAACATTCTTTTTAGCAATAGCATTTAGCTTTTTAAATAAAGAAGTTTCTGACTCCCCATCATCAATTTTCAATTCTCTATTTAATAATATGTCTTTAGGTACATCTCCAAAAAGTTCATCTATAGACTTTGCACCTATGACATCTAACATTTCTTGTTTATCTTGTTCAGTTAATGGAATATAACGATGACTCACTGCGGACACCCCTTTTTAGTTATTTAGAAATTTGATTTTTTTTGACAATTTTAGCTTTAACTTGACGTTTACGAACTTGCACTAATATTTCTCTGTCTAATTCAAATTCATCTCTGTTAATTATTGCCATCCCAATAGATTTACCACTCTGTGGTGATTGTGTTCCAGAAGTAACTTCTCCAATTTGATTACCATCAATATCTAAAACTTCATATCCAGTTCGAGGAATACCTTTATCTATCATTTCGATACCAATAGTTCTTCGTTTAGAGCCATTTTCTTTTTGCTCTTTTAGAACAGATTTTCCAATAAAATCAGCTTCAATCAGCGGTTTTGCTGCAAATGCTATGCCACCTTCATACGGTGTGATTGTTTCGTTCAAATCTTGTCCATATAAAGGTAAACCTGCTTCTAATCGCAATGTATCTCTTGCGCCTAAGCCACATGGTGTAACATCATGTGCGATAAAGTGATTCCACAAATCAACACAATCACCAGCTTCACAATAAAGTTCAAAGCCATCTTCGCCAGTGTATCCTGATTGAGAAAGCATAATAGTTTTACCTAAATAAGAAACGTTATGAGCAACATCAAATGGTTGCATTGATGAAATATCAAAATCTACATCTTGTTGTATTAGTTTTCTAGCTTCAGGACCTTGTACAGCTAGTTGTCCATATTGATTTGATACATTCTCTACTTCAACATCAAAGTCATTAGCATGAGATTTAATCCACTCAAAATCTTTATCAGTATTAGCAGCATTAACCACTAATAAATATGTATCTTGAGCAAGTTTATAAGTGATTAAATCATCAATAATACCACCATTTTCATTACATAAAGCAGTGTATTGTGCTTTATCAGTAGTTATTTGGTCAGTATCATTAGAAAGAATATATTGTATAAATTGAGCACTTTCTGCACCTTTGATTAGTATTTCTCCCATGTGACTGACATCAAAGATACCCACAGAAGTTCTTACTGCAATGTGCTCGTCTTTAATACTTGAAAATTGCACGGGCATAGCCCATCCACCAAACTCTACAATTTTCGCATCACTATCAACAAAAGTTTGATATAGCGGGGTTTTTTTTAGGTCATTTGTCATTATGCTACCTCCTAATTAATATTAAAAAAACAGGATAGCTAATTAAAGCTACCCTGTTTCTACATCCAGGAATGCGTCACAGTGTTATCCTTTTGCCTGAGAGTTTCGTTGAACTTGCACCTTCGGCGATGACATCAAATTTTGTCATTCTCTCCAACACTGATCAATCGCATGTTAAACGTTCTATAATAATTGTTTGTAATTCATTTAAAGCCATATCACTGATGACTTTGGTGAATGCGATTTCATTATATCTTGAAACTCTAGTTAAATACAAGTCTTTTAGTGAGGAAAGTGTTTTATTATTCGCATTGGGACGATTTTGATCATTTTTAATTCGTTCGTATAAAATATTAATATCACAATCTAACCAAATCACGTTACTAACATTTTTTAATAATTGATGAGATTCGTCTCCTTCGATAATGCCTCCACCAGTAGAAATGATATCGTATTGAACTAAACAATCTTTCAAATATTTAGCTTCTAATTGGCGAAAACCTTGTTCACCTATCGAATCAAATATTTCGGGTATCGTCTGCTGTTCTTGTTGAACGATATAATGATCTAAATCTACAAAAGATAGACAGTTAGATTTAGCCATGTATTTACCCAGCGTTGTTTTACCTGTACCCATAAAGCCTATTAAAACAATTGGTGTTATGTTGCTATCCATGAAATTACTCTTCCTCTACTAGTTGTTTTTGTATTTGATTATCGTAATAATCGTTTATATTCGATAGTGTCCTCAATTTTAGACTATAATTAATTATATAAAATGATATTAAAAATAAATATAGCATAAAAAAGCTCATCACAAAAGGATAGAAATAGCCATTACTTTTAAAGATATAATGTTTTCTCAATTGTTTCACCTTTGTCTTGAAGTTTAATATCTATTAAGAAATTATTGTTGTTTAATTCGGTCACGTTAAAAGTCAACACATTATAAAGCATAGTGATGTTACCACTATTATTAACTTCTTTAATAACCTTATTATTCTTGAATTTGTAAAAGTAAGTCGTATCATCTTTCTGAAATTTGATATTGTTAGTGTTTACTATTGTGACCTTTTTTGTTTCTTTATAATCTTTAATCATGTCTCTCATGAAAAATTCTAATTCAATATCGGCAATGCTTGTTATAGTAGTATTGAAAATGAGTATTGTCTTTAATAATAATGGTATTAATTGAACGAGTGTTAACATAATTAACATGGCTAAAATCATTTCAATCATTGTAAATGCTTTAACTTTTTTGTTGATAACATACTTTTTTATTAGTCGCCTCCTTTTGAATGCAAATTTTTTTATCTCGTTTTGTTATTACATATTGATTAAAGCTAGTATACTCAGGTAATTTTGTCGTCTTAATAAGTTGATTATATAAAACTCTCTTTAATTCTAAATCACTATGTTGATCATGCAATTTATTATTAGAAATATTCAAAAATGGTAGTAATGTAATACATAAGGTACTAAGCATTAAAAACGAAAACAAAGCATCTAATAGAACTGAAGCATTATAATTTTTCATATCGTATTCTTCCCTTTTCAATATGAAATATAATTTTATATATTACATTATTTAATTTAATGTAAAGCGAGCCAAATTGATGATTATGACCATCTTTATCAAAGGTAATATATTTAAGATTGGTATAGGGGTGAATATTGCCATTTCTTATTAATAATGGCTGATATCGGTTTTGCTGTGCATCGATAATTTTTATTGAATTACTGTGGGGTCTAAATATTAAAACAATTGATTGCTCCTCCTTAATTGCTTTAGATTTTAAATACTGTATTTCTGTAATTAACTGTTTAATTTGATTATCCGTCGAATAAAAAGATGAAGAATGGATATTGTTATTAAATTGTAAATAGAGCATCGTAGACAAAATAAGCATAACAATAATTAATTCTAAATAAGAAAATGCTGGTTTAGCTTGCAACAGCCTCACCATTGTTTATTGTTATTGTTTGACCATTTTTACATGATTTTTGTTCATCCTTTATAAAACCCTCGCTCACTAAATTTTCTATAGTGTTTGGAGGTTGTCCAAATTTCAATGTATAAGCTTGTATTTGACTATCTATAAGTTTTAACTGTGCTTTACATCCTGTAGATTGAATATGTTTAGATTGTTTTGAAATATTTGGAATTATTAATACTAAAAGTAGACTAATTATAAGTAATACTAAAAGCATTTCTATTAAAGTAAATGCTTTAAATTTTTTTATTTTGTTCATTTCTATCCTCCTGTTATTTAATAGTTTGGATTAATTCGAACATTGGTAGCATGATTACTAAATAAAGCGCAATGATTAATAAAGCTAATACAACGAAAGTTACGGGTTGTATGATTTTGATTTGTCGTTTCATTCTTTGTTCGATTTTAGTTCTGATGATCGTACTGTAAAATTGTAGTTCTAACCCTAATTTTCCGCTTTGTTCACCCTGTGCAATAAAAGAGATTAAATCTGTTTGATAACAGGAAATATTTGATAAAATTGCCCCTAACGTATCGCCTTGTTGAGTGCCCTGAGCAATTTGTTCGGCTAGATATTTTAAATAAAGGTCATCTTCTTGCCTGTTATATAACTTAACAATATTTTGTAGGCTAACACCATGCCGATAAAATAATGATAATTCCGAAGCCAATCTGTATGTCTTGAATAGACTAAAATAGTGTTTAATAATTGGCATAAATTGCATAAACTTAATTTGTTGAGGTATTGTTAGTCGGTGATATATTATCCAACAAATAGCAGTTAAAATAATAAGTAATAAAATTATATAGATAAATATAACAGGTAAAATTGTAATGAAGAGGCTCATAAATTGTTGTAGCGGAGAAAGTTTGACCTCCATCGTTTTGAACAGGTCATTAAATTGAGGGATAATCGTATAGTTTATTGAAATGAGCATAATAATAAAAATTGTAATTAATACGATAGGGTATTGAATTGTTTTAAGGAGCATTTTTTTCGCTTGATAATTGCGTTCTAAATAAGTCTGCACATGAATTAAACAACTAGATAAGTCTCCAAAAAGTTCTGCAAAGTAAATAAACATAACAACTGATTGAGGAAAGTTTAACGCTTTTAATATTTGATGACAGCTTGCGCCTGTATTTATAGTTATTAAAATCTTCTCCTTTATAATATCTTTGCGAAAAGTAGTCTGTTTGACTAAAAATCTAAACGCTTCGGAAATAGTAAAGCCATGATTTATTAAATCATTTAATCTACTTATAAATTCTATTTGTTCTTGAGCTGATATAATTTTTTTGTGGTATGGTTTAAATATACTTTTGGTAAGTATCTTCACAAATTACCCCCTCTTCTGACAAAGATTTTAATTCCTTTGGCAAGCTTTGAAAATTTGCGGGTAACTTATAGTTATGCTCAAAGAAATAGTTAATATCATTATTATTCATATGTTCAGCTATTAAGAATCTCTGTTTATCATTAGCAGTAATAAGTCTTTGATTTGTAATACAGAGTACTGATTGTGCTAACTCTTGTTTCGTGACACCCATTTCTAGCAATCTTAATAACGCACCTTTGCAATTATTCGCATGCATAGTCGTTAAAACTAAATGCCCACTTAAACTTGCATGTAAGACTTCTTTTGCGATTAAATGGTTTCTAATTTCTCCTATTAGTATCACATCAGGATCGCATCGTAATATAGCTTTAAACGAATTTTGATAATTAATACCAGCTTTCTCATTTACTGAAACTTGAGTTATGCCATTAATAATACGTTCAACAGGGTCCTCTATTGTAATAACATTTAAATTAAGTTGCTCTTTGGCATACATCGACATATTATACATACTTGTGCTTTTGCCAGAACCTGTTGGTCCAGTAAATAACAATAACCCTTGCTTTTTATTCATAAAATCATATAAATACGGTAAATTTAACGGTCGCTGCTGTGCATTAAAGTAGTGTGGCACTAGCCGAATAACACAACTTTCTAAACCAAGAGATAGAGGTAAAGTAGAAATTCGTAGATAATATAGCTCTTTATGTTTGTATATATATCTACCACTTTGCGCTTTATGACTTGTCGATACATCTAAATTTGCTTGATATTTCATAAAAGTTAAAAGTTTTAAATATAAGTTTTTAGTTATAGCTTGATATTGAATTAAATCATCTTGCACTCGTAATTTAATTAAAACTTTACTATCAGTAGGAATAAAATGAATGTCAGAACTATTTTGGCTAATAGCTTTATTAAGTATTTCATTGAACAATAGTTTCAAAAAAAGTCACCTCCTACTTTAATAAACGTAAGAGGTGACTAAATTACTTCTAGCCATGTAAAAATGGATTAAATTGTTCATCGTCAACGGTAGTATATGGGCCATGACCAGGGAATAAAGGTAAATCGCCTTCTAACTGAAATAATTTATCTTGTATTGAGTCAACTAATGTTTCATAGTCTCCTTTATACAAATCAGTACGGCCAATCCCTTGGTTGAATAAGGTATCACCTACTACAGCAAAGTCATTGAATACAAATGTTAAGCTACCAGGTGAATGTCCTGGCGTATGTAACACTTCAAATTCAAAACCTGCTATATTGATTTTACCCTCTTCTAATGATTGTGGCTTAGCGTCGCTTAAGACTTCTGATAAGCCAAATTGCTTAAATTTAGCTGAACCATTTTTTTCGGTATTAACTAAAAAATCAAATTCAATGGGGCTCATATAAACCGATATTTGATATTTCTCAATTATATCATCTAATGCGGCAATGTGGTCAAAGTGAGCATGCGTTAGTAATACTGCTTTGACGGGTTTATTAAGTTGATTTACTTTTTTAACAATTTGTCCACTTTCGCCTGCTGGATCGACAATTATTATACCGTCTTCATTCTCAATAAAATAACAATTAGTTTCAACTGGACCTAAAGTTAAACTAGATATTCTCATTATTATCACCATTAGAATTTATATGTTTTTCCACGGACGCTAATTTATCATTCATCTTTCTTGATTTATCACGTCTGTCATCAATTCTAATATTTGTACACACTCTATCTAATCCTTTATCAAAAGGTAGTTCGTGAATAACTTGTACGACTTCTAATAAGTCAGCTAAGTCGCCTTCTATTAAAGTATTCATCGGTGTAAGTTGGTAGTCTATTTTACCAGCCTGTTTATATTCTTTTAATTTAGTTTGAATTTCCGCAATATATTTACTTACGCTTGGTCCCTCAGTACCTACTGGAATTACAACAACATCAACAATTGCCATTATTTAATACCTTCCTTCTCTAAGACGTACGTATAAATTAATCCTGCAGCACCTGTAATACCGGCATCATTTCCTAATTCTGCTTGTACAATTTCAGTGCCTTGTTGTGCGGGTGAAAATGTTAAATTATAGTATTCAGTTTTTATATTTTCTATTAAAATTAATCCTGCTGTCGACATGCCTCCGCCTAAAACAATGTATTTAGGGTTGCTTGTCACACTAATAATACTGCATAAGTAAGCGATATAATTAGCGACTCTTTCTGTGATGAAAATACAGAACTGATCGCCTGCTTTAGCATCATTAAAAACAGCTTTTGCTGTGACTTTATTAGATTTAATTAATTCTAATATAGATGATTTGAAAGTTAATTTAGGATAGTAGAAATTAACTAAATTAACGACGCCCGTGGCCGAAGCGACTGTTTCGACACAACCAGACTTGCCACAATTACATTTAAAGCGTTGATCATGGTCGATTCTGAAATGGCCTATCTCAGCTCCAGAGCCATTGTGTCCATGTACAATCTCACCGTTTGAAATTATACCGCCGCCTAATCCAGTTCCCAAAGTAATAGCTACAACATCATCTGCACCTTTACCGGCACCTTTATGTTTTTCTCCTAATGCAGCAACATTTGCATCATTATCTACGTAAACAGGGCAAGAAACAAATTGTTGGAATATTTCTCTAACATTCACATTACCTTTCCAATATAGATTGACAGCACCATTTACTATTCCAGATTCAAATTCTACGGGACCTGGTACGCCAATACCTATACCAATAACATCGTCGAAATTATAGCCGAATTCTGTTACTTTTTCTTCAAATGAATCATAAACGCCTTTTAATAAGGTATATCCTGTTGAATCAGTAGTATCAGTTTCAATTGACCATTTTTCTAATCTTTCTAAATTTTCATCAAATAAACCTAATTTACAAGTTGTACCGCCTACGTCTGCAGCTAATATGATTTTCTTCATTTATCTATTCATCCTTCTCTGCTTTATAATTAATTTACATTTAATATAATCATCTTTTGATATTAATTCATAGTGGAATAATTGAGAAATTTCTTGTTCAATCATTTCATACATATCATCTTTGTCTTTAAAATAAATAATAAAACCGAATTGTTTTAACAATTGCAAAACATCATAAAAGTTATTAAGATTTTGTCTCATTTAATCTTTCAACTCTTTTGTTAAATTTAAATAATCATGGTTATGGGGATCGGCTTTTAGTGCTTTTTTAGCATATTTACGTGCTTTGCTTTTATCATCCAGTGCACGATTTGCTATAGCAAGCTCATAATTTAAAATACCTGAATTAGGATAATATCTTAAACCTCGCTCCCAGTCAGCCATACCTTCCGCTCTAGAATTTAACGTCGTTGTAATTAAGCCGTTTAAGTAATATGTTTCGTCATCTGCATAATTCTTTTTGATGGTATGTTTGACCATACTTTGAGCTTCTTTGTAATTACCTTGAGTCATTTCGTTAGAAATAATTGTATTGTATATATTATCTTCTTTAATAGTGAAAATACGAATTTGGGCAGCTACGAAAAGAATTAACAAAATAACTACTACAATCCAAAATTTATTTTTATCATTAACGGAATAATGACCTAATAAACAAATTAAGAAACCACCGATTAAGCCGCCGATATGGGCATAAACGTTAATATTACTCATAAATAATGAAATTACGATTAATATAACTAATACAATGAGTAATTGACCAATTAATTTTTTATTAAAGTTCTTGTTAATAAACATAAACGCAAACAACGCGCCTATCAATCCAAATATTGCGCCACTGGCACCGGCTGACACCGTCGTAATATTAAATGATAATGATGCAAAGTTAGCAAATATCCCTGCAAACAAATATATTACAAGCATACGCCAATGACCCACTATAGATTCTACTATTTTACCAAAAATAAATAGGCTTAGCATATTCATTAAAATATGTTCAAAGTTGTAATGTAAAAATATAGAAGTAACTAAACGATACCATTCACCATGAATAACATTAAAATGAACCAATCCACCTGCGTCTAATAAACTTAATTGTGTAAAATGATTAAAAAACAATATCATCGATAACCAAATAATGACATTAATGATAATTAAGGCATATGTAATTGGCGCAAATTTTAACATATGCTTTTCAATAGGGTTTGTATTTAAAACACGTTTCTTAAAATATGATAATGTGTGCTTTTTATTTTCTTGTTTATATAGAGTTCTAACAAATAAGTTTGGCATAATCCGTTCAAGGGATTGCTCGTTTCTCATTATTTTGATGGTGTAAGTCGTTTTACCTGACTCATTTAAATGTTCATCTGTAAAGTTGTGTTCAGTAATAAAATAAAGCATCACTTTTTTTGGCTCAAAAGTTAAAAATTCAGAGACCTCTTGTTGGTGTTCTTTTATTTTATCTTTAGTAAACCGAATTTCTTGAGCAGATTTAATGTTGTAATTAAAAATAACAAGCTCGTGTTTCTTTTTATGTGCCAGCCACACTTCTTGATTATTTTCATCGTGATGAGCTAACTCAAAATCAAAGTATTTTATCCAAAAATAACTGCATTTCCAAAAATGCTTTTCTGTAACCATTTGTGCCTCCATTATTAAGTTGTAGCGATAATTAATGTATCTACTGGTTGATCATGGTCTTCAGTTTCGAATGCTTCAATTTGAAAATCATAAATCAAGCTTATTGTATCTTGTTTATGTTTTGCTAAAAACTTGTCGAAATATCCGCCACCATAGCCTATACGATATCCATGATGATTAAATACCACACCAGGGACGATTAATAAATCTAGGTTCTCTGTAGTTTCATTATCGGCAACCACATGATTAATTCCTTTGCTATCTAATTCAATGTCAACAAAATCGGTGATTTCTTTAAAAATCATAGAACGAAGTTTGTAATTTGTTTCCGGAACAAAAACCTGTTTGTTATCTTCGAACATATGTTTAATTATATTGTATGTATCCACTTCGTGTGGCATCGATAATACTATACCAACAGTCTGTGCTTTGTAATAAACCTCTGTATTAAATAATTGATAGGCTAAGGAACTATCTGCGGCTTGTTTACTCGTGCTAGAAAATGACTTCATTTTATTTAGCATCTGTTTTCTCATTGCAACTTTAGTCAAATGCTCACCCTTTTCGTAACAATACTGACAATATTATAACGTTTCTCAATTATAATGTCATTCAACTGATACTTATTCTAGCTAAAATAAAAAACTAGGTTCAAAAGAACCTAGTTTTTAGACGAACTATTTTGTTTCACGGTGCATAGTGTGTTTGTTATCACGAGCACAGTGTTTTTTCATTTCGATTCGTTCAGGATTAGTACGTTTATTTTTAGTTGTAATGTAGTTTCTTTCTCCACATTCTGTGCAAGCTAATGTTACGTTTACGCGCATGCTAATTCCTCCTTACCTTTTCAAAATACGACCTATTAATCATACCACTTACTTGAAAAATTGAAAAGTATTTATTTTTATTAAAATGCTTTATATCGCTCTTTTATATCTTGATTGCTCATATTTTAATATTATTTCTCTTTATTTTTAAAATAGTTATTAATAACATCTCTACCTACATCACCGCCATTTAACCAAGGTTCTGGTACTGGCTGGTTAGTGTAAACAATTGAAAATGCTAATTTAGGATTGTTTATAGGTGCATATCCAATATAAGTTGAGTTAACTCTAGGTTTACCATCTTGGAACACTTCAGCTGTACCTGTTTTACCAGCTGATGGCACGTCTGTGTTATGGAAACTTTCATAACCTGTTCCTGGTACTTCATTGAAGGCCATTTTGAAACCTTGCTGAACTTCATTGATTTGTGCGTTTGTGTTATTTACTTTATTCAAGACGTTACCTTTAACTTTTTGTTTAACGGGACCAAGTGTATCCTGATTTGTTGCATTTCTAATTTCTAGTCCGATATGAGGTTGTATTCTATAACCATTATTGGCAATTGTAGATACGTATTGTGACAATTGCATTGGTGTGTAAGTATCATACTGACCGATTGCCAAGTCTAAATAATTACCCGGATTATTATTTAATGGTTCAATTTGACCACTTGTTTCATTTGGTAAATCGATGCCTGTTTTAACGCCAAGACCTACTTGGTTAAGTCCTTTACGTAATTTTTGACCGGCCACAGTTATATCTGATGGTAAATTCATATTAGGCATGTACGGATGACCTGCAATTTTTAGAGCGGTTTTAAACATATAAACGTTTGATGAATGCATCAACGCTTGTTTGTCATTAATTGTAACTCTACCCTTTTGGTTGAAATATGAATGTTTCTGTAGACCACCGGCAAATTTCAATGGCTCGTCGACCATTTTTTCGCCTACTTTTATCGCATTATTTTGGTAACCTGCTAATAAAGTTCCACCTTTTACGGATGAACCTACAGCATATTGGGAAGTAAAAGTACCAATATCATAATCAGTCATACTACCATCTTTATGGATTTGTTTACCAACCATAGCTAAAATATCACCATTATTAGGATTTTGGACAACCATCAATGCGTTATCCATATTTTTAGCGCCTTCGCTTCGTAACTTGCTAATTTGTTCTTTGAGATATTTTTCTGTTTTACGTTGTAAATCAATGTCAATACTGAGAACTAAGTCATCACCACGAGAACCAGGGTTTACAACTTTAGAATTAATAATATCTCCAGATTTATCTGTCGTATATTTCATTTCTTTTTTCTTACCTTTTAAAATATCTTCGTATTGATATTCTAAATATGATTTTCCAACACGATCATTGCGTGAGTATCCCTTTGCTAAATATTTATCTGTTAATTCTTTAGGAATACCTTCTTTAGAAGTTGAAACATCACCTAAAACGCCTCTTAAAGTGTCACCATAAGGATATTTTCTATCCCAATCCATACTTGTATTCACGCCTGGTAGTTGCGTTAATTTTTGTGAAACAGCAGCATACTCTTTCTTCGTAACATCGTCATTTTTAATGATTTGCGGATTTAGAGTAGAACCGGACATCATTTCACGATAAATTGCAAGGACTTGTAAATCTTTATCCGTTAAACTATTTAATTGTTTGGCTGTTATCTTCTTATGTAAAGTATCATCATATTGTTCTTGAGTAATACTGCCATCATCTAATAGACTTTGCTCATGTTTCATCATAGCTTTAGATTTATTTGGATGTTGTTGTATCCAATAATCTTGTTTATCTCTATCAGTAATTTGATCCGTCTTCATATGAATCAATTTAGATAACTTTCGTGCCGTGGATAATACTTCATATTGTGATGTTTTTTTACCACGTGTATATGTAATAGACATTTTTGACGCGTTGTCTACGATAACTTTACCATTTCTATCAAGAATTCTACCCCGTGGTACTGACTCATTTACAGTTATGTTTTCGCTATTTTTAATTTGCTGCTTATAATGAGAACCTTGGGCAATCTGTAGATAACCTAATCGGAGTACGACAATAGCAAAGATAAAAACAATTAGCCCAAAAACAAAGCTAACTCTTTTATTCATTGTATTTCTAATTTTTTCATCATTTGATTTTTCTTTTAAACGTTTTAACAAATCAACCTACCTCTATTCAATAGTTCTCTCTTCAAATGATATATTAAATCACCTTATTTTTCTATAATTTTAATAAAAAAAATGACAGCCTCGTTAAAGGCTGCCATAAACTAAATAGAATTATTTAGCTGCATTGTATAATTCGTCAACTTTTTCCCAGTTAACTACGTTCCAGAAAGCACTAATGTAATCTGGACGTTTATTTTGATATTTAAGATAATAAGCGTGTTCCCAAACATCTAAACCTAAGATAGGTGTTTTACCTTCAGTTAATGGATTGTCTTGGTTAGGTGTAGTAACGATTTCTAAGTTACCGTTATTTACTACTAACCATGCCCAACCTGAACCGAAACGGCCTGCAGCTTTATCAGCAAATTCTTCTTTAAATGCATCTAAAGAACCCCATTGTTCTTTAATTTTGTCTACTACAGTACCTTTTTCTTCAGAGTTAGGAGTTAATAATTCCCAGAATAATGAGTGGTTAATATGTCCCCCACCATTATTACGAACAGCTGTTTGAATGTTTTCAGGAACACTGTCTAAGTTTGCGATAATTTCTTCGATTGACTTAGATTCTAAATCAGTTCCTTCAACTGCTGCGTTTAATTTTGTTACATAAGTGTTATGGTGTTTATCGTGGTGAATTTCCATAGTTTCTTTATCGATGTGTGGTTCTAACGCATCAAACTCATAAGGTAAATTTGGTAATTCAAAAGCCATAAATAATCATCCTCCTAATTAATGTTAAGTAAAGCATAACAATTATTATATATGACAACAATTAAAATGCTTATCATTTTAATCAGACATGTAATTAATAAGTTGTCATCTTTGTTACTCTTCTAGTATATCTCAAATTCGCAATTTTTAAACATATATCCTTTATAAAATGTTCGTTTAATAGTAATTCAGACTAATGGACTATATTTAAAATAAAATGAAAGAGCATTTTCATACATTTAGTCCATAATTACATTGCTTCGTAATTAATATTCGCTTTATAGAATGTTCATATTAAGTGTTAATAAAATAACAAGTTAAATAAAAAGTGTCTGGTGATAATATTATATCCCAGACGCTTTTGCTATAGTGTAAGAACTTAGTGCCTATAGGCACTTTTCACAAATACCATAAACTTCTAATTTATGTGTATTAATTGCAACATTGGGCAAACTTTTTTGAATTGCATCCATAGGACAAAATTCAATCACTTTAGTATCACCGCAGCGTTCACAAATAAAATGATGATGGTGATGATCTGTACAGGCAATTCTAAATTTCATTTCACCGTCTAGTTCAGTACCTTCAATAATATTTAATTCTTTAAATAAATGTAAGTTTCTATATATTGTATCGAATGATATACCTGGATAATTTGTATCCATCTGTTGTTGTATATGTTTTGCATTAATATATTTATCTTCTTCTACAAAAATATTAAGCATGTCACGACGTTTATCTGTATATTTATGACCATCTTGTTTAAGAATTTGAATTGCTTCTTCAGTTTTCATCTTCTTCAACTCCTTTTTTTTGTCGAAGATTTAATTTTTGATATATCATCGTACAAGCTAACATTAGCACTAATAGTACAACGATAACACCACCTGGCGATATATTAATATAAAAGGCTAAAGTTAGTCCAACAATGACAGCTACTTCACCGATAATTATACTCAATGCTATAAGTTGTTTGAATCCTTTTGTAATTCTCATTGAAATGGCCACAGGAAGCGTAATTAACGCACTAACTAATAGTATACCTACTACGCGCATTGAAGCTGAAATAACCATAGCTACGATAGCGATAAATAAAAATTGTATCCATTTTGGAATCCCAATAACTTTACTGTATTCTTCATCAAAAGACAATATGAATAACTCTTTATAAAAGGCTAATACGAACATTAAAACAATTACTACAATTACAACAATAGTTAATAAATCACTTAATGAAACGGCACTAATAGAGCCGAATAATAATCCTACAATTTCTTGATTAAAACCATCAGCTAATGAGATAAATATAGCGCTTAACGCTATACCAGCACTCATAATAATAGGTATAGCTATTTCTTGATAATTACTATAAGAAGTTCTCAGCTTTTCAATTAATATGGCGCCTATAATCGCAAATAAAATACCGCACCACATAGGATTAATAAAAGTTAATGTAGGTAAAACAGTGATTAAAAACATGCCAAATGATATGCCTCCAAGCGTCACATGGCTTAATGCATCTGCGATCAATGATAATCTCCGTACTACAATAAATGCACCTATAAGTGGCGCAATAAAACCAACAAGTAAACCACTTAATAGAGAATATCTCATAAAGTCAAAATTCAGTAACGCGTCAATCATTTGTACAACACTCCCTATCATGTTGATGATCTACGAATTTAATTGGATGACCATAGATTTTAGAGATTTGTACTTCATCTAGGGATTTAAATTCTTCGGTAGAACCATGG
This sequence comes from Staphylococcus kloosii, assembly GCF_032139365.1. Taxonomy (GTDB): domain Bacteria; phylum Bacillota; class Bacilli; order Staphylococcales; family Staphylococcaceae; genus Staphylococcus; species Staphylococcus kloosii_A. The sequence goes on along the minus strand of NZ_JAVTDB010000047.1, from coordinate 46,651 downwards.
AAATGTAAGTGTTTATTCAGACATGCCACTTCGGTTGCAGTATCTGCTACTACACCAATATCATGTGTTACTAATATGATTGTTACGCCTTCTTCTTTCAGTTGGTTTAAGGTATTGTAAAAATCATTAACATGTTTTGCATCTATACCATTTGTGGGTTCATCTAAAATTAAAACGGTTGGATCGCTGATTAAGGCTCTAGCAATTAGGATCCTTTGTTGCTGTCCACCAGATAATTCGGCAATGTTAGCGTTACTTAAATGTTCAATGTTTAAACGTTTCAAAACTGCATGTACTTTTTGTTCATCATTTCTATTGAACCAACGCATTAATTTTTTGCGTTTAGTTAGACCACTAAGCACGACTTCTTTTACACTAGCAGGGAATCCAGATTTAAAAGCAAGTGCCTTCTGTGATACATAACTAATTTTTAACATAGATTGTTTACCTTTATAATCTTTGCCATCGACAAAAATTTTGCCACTTTGCATTGGTAATAGCCCTAAAATCAATTTTAACAATGTCGATTTCCCAGCACCATTTGGGCCTACGACTGCTAAAAATTCACCTCGTTTAATTTTAATATTAATATTATCGAGCACTTTTTTGTTATCAAAAGCATAATTTAAATTTTTCAATTCGAATACTGGCGTAGTCATGTTTTCACCTCGACTTATACTATACAATGTGAAAACCATTATGTAAATAGTAATGTTTACGACTTAACAAAAAGATAGTCGCACATATTGTAATTAACTACTGCCCAATTACTTTGAGTACGACTACCTTTAGTTTGATTTCTATTATTGCTGTAATATTTTATCTTTTAAATCTGGATCGAACTTTTGGTTTTTAATCATTTCAATTTCATATTTGTATGGAGGCTTTTTGCTTTTTTTATCTTCACCCACATATGGTGTTTCTAATATTTTTGGAATATCTTTAAATGAGTCATGATGAATTACATAGTTTAACGCATCGAAACCAATGTGACCGAAGCCGATATTTTCATGGCGATCTTTATGTGCCCCAATTGGATTTTTACTATCGTTTACGTGTAAGACTTTAATTCTATCGATACCAATAATTTTATCAAATTCATTGATAACGCCATCAAAATCTTCTTTGACGTTATAACCCGCATCATTAGTATGACAAGTATCGAAACATACGGATAAGCGTTCATTATGGTGAACACCATCTATAATTTGAGCTAATTCTTCAAAGCTACGTCCGATTTCTGATCCTTTACCAGCCATTGTTTCTAATGCGATACGTACGTCGTTGTCTTGCGTTAATACTTCATTTAAACCTTCAATGATTTTTTTAATACCAACATCAGCACCAGCACCTACGTGTGAGCCTGGATGTAATACGATATCTTTAGCACCGATAGCTTCAGTACGTGTAATTTCATTTTGTAAAAATTCTACGCCGAGATTAAACACATGTGGCTTTTCAGTATTAGCAATATTAATAATGTACGGTGCATGCACGACTATATTGGATAGGCCATATTTTTCCATAGTTTCATGACCTTTGGTAATATTTAAATCTTCAATTGGTTTTCTACGCGTATTCTGAGGTGCACCAGTATAAATCATAAATGTTGATTCACCAAATTTATGCGCTTCTTCTGCAGAACCTTCTAGCATTTTTTTACCACTCATTGAAACATGAGAGCCTAATAACATGATCATCACCTATCCTTTTTTATTTTTGCGAGCTAGTCTATTTTGACGTTTACTATATTGTTTGCGCTCTTGACGTTTTAAGTTTTCAACTTCTTGTTTGAATTTCTTTTTGTATCCAGGTTTTACCTTCTTCTTATTATTACGCTTAACCTTATTTTTAATTTGATTCGTTAAGTGGTCATCTTGTTTCTTTCTCACTTTACGCTTGTTATGAGCCTTAATAGGTTTAAGTTCATCATCTTTAATATCAACATCATTAAATTTGTATCCACGTTCTTCAATTAGACCAACATTTTCTTCTTCATCCGGACTATATAACGTGATTGCTACACCGTGGTATTGTCCACGCCCTGTACGTCCGACTCTATGAGTAAAGAAATCAATATCATTAGGCACATCGAAGTTAATAACATGACTGACACCTGGGATGTCAATACCTCTTGAAGCTAAGTCACTGGCAATCACATATTGAAATTCAAGATTTCTAATACGTTTCATTTGTTGCTTTCTTTCACGTGGCGTTAAACCACCATGAATCATACCCACTTTGACGCCTGCTTCAGTTATTTGTTTTGCTAACTCATTTGCACTGTCACGGCTATTACAAAAGATAATGCCTAAATATGGATTAATAACGTTCATTAATTTTAAAATCTTGTCGACTTTATCTTCACTCTTAGTCGGTATTAAATAAAATTCGATATTGTCTTTATTTTGAGATGGTTTTTCTATCTCAATAAACTCTGGATTTTCTAAGTATTTATTTAAAAATGGATGTAATGATTTTGGTATTGTTGCACTAAAAACAGCAATACTAGCATGGTCTTCTAAGCGTGCTGCAATTAAATCTACATCTTCAATAAGACCTAAATCAATCATTAAATCAGCTTCATCAATGACTAAATAAGATGCGAGATGTACATGTAATTCACCGTTTTTTGCTAAATCATTAATTCTCGTCGGTGTACCGATTACTAAGTGTGGTTGGTTTTTCGCACGTTGACGATCTTTTTCAATATCTGTTCCGCCAATAAATAATTTTACAGATATATCTTGTTTAAATTTAGCAAGATGACTTGCTGCATCGAATAATTGTTGTGCTAATTCACGTGTAGGTGCCACGATTATTGCTTGTGGTTCGTTAATTGAACCGTCAATTCGTTGCATTAATGGTAATAAGAAAGCATGCGACTTACCTGTACCTGTTTGAGATTGTCCGATTATACTTGTACCTTTAATAATTTTAGGTATAACTCGACTTTGAATCTCTGTTGGTTTGTTAAAGTTTAAATCTTTTACTGCTGTTATAAGTTCTGATTCTAAATTAAAATTTTCAAATGGATGGTTAGCCACGTTTTGGCCCTCCTTAAAGTTCATCTTATTCATTATAAAGCAACTGCTATTAAATTTGAATAAGTTTATTAGTAGTTCGTTTATTAAAGGTATTCAAATGGATTTGTATTGATCGTTGATGCTTTAATAGTAAATTTAATATCATCATTGCTAAGCCAAGTATGTAATAAAAATAATAATCCCTCTTTCATAACATATTCGCTGTAATGATCAATGTCTAAAATGTTGGCGCCATTAATTTTTGCATCTAGTGCATCATGATGTTTTACGTCTCCTGTAATAAAAATATCTGCACCGCAAGCTTGCGCCTGATATTCAAAACCAATACCTGAACCACCGATGATGGCTACACGTTTTACAATGGTATTTATATTTCCAGAAAAACGAACGCTTGGAATAGATAAATTAGATTTTACTAATTGTCCAAATTGTTTTGCATTGACAGGCGTATTCAAATTACCAATAACACCCAAACCATGTGACGCAACTTTTGTCATCGTTATAAAATCATATACTGGTGTTTCATATGGATGATATTGTTCAATTAATCGTTGGGCTAAAGCTTTTTGATGAGGTTCAATCATAAATTCTACTTTTGCTTCTTGAACTGCTTCTATTTCATCAATGTTACCAATATGCGGATTAGCATTGCCGACAGGTTTAAAATTACCTATTCCAGTACTTTCAAAGAAACAATGTTCATAGTTCCCTTCAGAAGCTAAACCGTGCTCACTCAGTTTGTTTTTTAATGCTTCTTTATTTTCTTCGGGCACGAAAACGTGTACTTTGTAATATTCATAAGTTTCTTCGTTTAAAAATGAAAGATTCGTTAATCCAATTTTATCGGCAAGCATTTTATTTACACCGTATTTATAGGCGTCCAAATTAGTATGTAAAGCGATTAAGTTAATACTATTTTTAATTAATTTGTGTATAATTGCACCATAACCATCGTTTTCTACGATATTGTTCACACCTTTAAAAATAAGCGGGTGATGACAAATAATTGTATTGCGGTCTTCCGCTATCGCCTCATTTACTACTTCTTCGGTACAATCTAAAGCTGTTAATATACCCGTTACGTCATTTTCCTTATTGCCGATTAATAAGCCAACGTTATCCCATTCCTCGGCAGTGTTTAGTGGCACATGTTTATTAATAATAGTTAAAAGTGTATTAATTTTCATAATTAAGCACCTCGCTAATTAATTTAATTTCTGTGTCTACTTCTGCTAATCTATCACGGTGTGTCGATGCATCTAATTGCTGTGCTATTGCTTTTAGAGCTTGTAATTCATGCGTCCATTTTTTTACGAAGCAGTCATTTTTTTGTAGTAAAAGTAATGGTCCGAATTTACGTTCTTGCTCAGTAAGTATCATATCATTTTCTAATTTATCTGCGACGATTATTTCATATATATGTTGCTTTTCTTCCATTATTTCTTCATTCGTAATAGTATATCCTGATTGTTCCAGCCATAACCTAATTGGATATGATTGAATGTTACTTTGTAAAATCAGTCTCGGATGGTTAGCTAATTTGTTTTTCCCTTCAGTCAATATTTTCGTGATTAAAGGTCCGCCCATGCCACATATTGTAATAGAATCTACTTTATTATTATCATCTAATACAGACAAACCGTCGCCTAGCTTAACACTTATTGCGTCATCTAGTTGGTACTGTTGGACATTTTGAATCGACGCTTCGTACGGGCCTTTTATTACTTCCCCCGCAATTGCTGTGCTAACGATATTATTTGTTATGGCATAAATAGGTAAGTAAGCGTGATCTGATCCAATATCAGCCAGATAATCGCCTTTGATAAATTCACTCACTTTTTGTAATCGTTTATTAATAGTGATCATTATGTTACTCCTCTAATAAATGTAAAAAAGGCTCTTTTGCACGTAGTTGTACAAAAGAGCCCAATAATTAATCCATAAAGTCTTTAAGACGTTTACTTCTGCTTGGATGTCTCAATTTTCTTAATGCTTTAGCCTCGATTTGTCTGATACGTTCTCTAGTAACGCCAAAGACTTTTCCTACTTCTTCAAGTGTACGAGTTCTACCATCATCAAGACCAAAACGTAATCTTAAGACATTCTCTTCACGGTCTGTCAATGTATCAAGTACGTCTTCTAATTGCTCTTTTAATAGTTCATAAGCAGCATGGTCAGATGGACTTTGTGCTTCTTGGTCTTCTATGAAATCGCCTAAATGACTATCGTCTTCTTCACCAATTGGTGTTTCTAATGAAACAGGTTCTTGTGCAATTTTTAAGATTTCGCGTACTTTTTCAGGTGGTAAATCCATTTCTTCACCAATTTCTTCTGGAGCCGGATCTCTACCTAAATCTTGTAGTAATTGTCTTTGTACACGTATAAGTTTATTAATCGTTTCAACCATATGAACAGGTATACGTATAGTTCTAGCTTGGTCAGCGATAGCACGAGTAATTGCTTGTCGGATCCACCATGTAGCATACGTTGAAAACTTGAACCCTTTACTAAAGTCGAATTTTTCTACTGCTTTGATAAGTCCCATGTTACCTTCTTGTATTAAATCCAAGAATAACATACCACGGCCTACATATCGTTTAGCGATACTAACAACAAGACGTAAGTTAGCTTCTGCTAATCTTGATTTAGCAATTTCATCGCCTTCTTCAATTTTTTTAGCCAACTCAATTTCTTCTTGTGCACTTAATAAATTAACGCGGCCAATTTCTTTTAAGTACATACGCACTGGGTCGTTAATTTTAACACCTGGAGGCGCACTTAAATCATTTGGATTAATTTTATCATCAGTATCTGAACTATCTTTTTCATTTACTAAACTAATATCGTTATCATTTAGTTGATCAAAGAAGTCATCCATGTGGTCTGGATCCATTTCAAAGTTTTGCAGTTTTTCTGCGATTTCTTCATGACTAAGATGACCTTCTTTTTTACCTTTTTCGATCAATTGTTTTTTAACATCTTCTAAAGTTAGAGATGGGTCGATGGTTTGTTTTTTTACTTTAACTTTATTGTCAGACATGAAAAGGCCTCCCGAATATAATATCAACTAGCAGTAATAATTATTACGAATGCTTATTACTACTACTCATTTCCAAATAAGACACATATTAAACATTGCTAATCCCGTAATAGTCAAATATGCAGTGAAGTTTAACTATTGCATTTAATTCATTCTATTTTTATTGAAGTTTACTATTCGTTCTAAATATTGTTTTTGTAATGCTTGATCCCCTAATCTAATAGCCTCTGCTAACTTGTTGTTAAGTGACTCTATCGTTTCAGAGATTCTGTATTTTGTTATAGTATTAATATAGTCATCAATTTCGTTTTCATACGGTTCTTCATTTATCATAAAGTTATCTAATGATATAAATGCTTCTTTAATTTCCGAAATTTCGATGTACTGTAATACGTCACTTATACTAAACGAATCATTCTCTGCGTAAAACTCGCGTAAAGTAATAAATATACGCTTAAAATAGTCATTTGTAAAGTCTTCAGGCTCAATTAACTGATGATAATTTAAAAAAGTATCTTTATCATTCATAAAATGTTTGAGTAAAGCACGCTCAGCAATTTGTTCTTTAGACAAATTAGCAAATTGCGGTACTGATGGTGCTTGATAAGACGGGGCTTGATGATAAGATTGTTGACTATCTATTTCATTATTTAGACTATCTAAATTGACTTTAAACACTTCAGATACATCTTGGATAACTTTTTTTCTTAAAATAGTAGAAGACATATAAGAGATGTCGTTCGTAATTTCTTTTAAATATTTTTCGTAAGCCAAGTCATTATTTTCTATTTCTTTTTGATGCATATTTACTTTGTAAAGAATAAAAGCTTTTTTTTCATGTTCAACATAATGATTGAATGCAGCTTCTCCATGTTTGCCAATATATTCATCAGGGTCCATATCTTTAGGTAATTGAATAACAAAAACATTGAAGCCTTGTTTAAGTAAATTGTTACCCGTTTTTAATGTGGCCTCACTCCCGGCAAAGTCACCATCAAACATTAAAGTTATATTGTTTGTAAGCTTTTTTAAAAAAGTTATATGATCTTGAGAAATTTGAGTCCCCATACTAGCAATCACTTGTTTAAGACCAGCATGATCAGCCTTAATTACATCCATAAAACCTTCTAATAAAATAGCTTCATCGTTTTTACGAATTGCTTTACGTGCCAAATCTACGTTATATAACAACCTTCTCTTTTGGAAGATAGGTGTTTCCGGAGAATTTAAATACTTAGGTTCTTGGTTTGTATAAGTTCGTCCTGAGTAACCTACAGTTCTACCTTGAGCATTGTTTAGCGGAAACATGATGCGGTCTCTAAACCGATCATAATAACTAAAATTTTCTTCATTTCTAGAAAGTAAGCCCGCTTCATAAGCAAGTTGAATATCATATCCTTTTTTCTCTAAAAAATCATGACAAAAGTGAGCTTTATTAGGTGCATAGCCTATTTTACGTGCATCGATAAGTTCATCTGTAAATCCTCTATCTTTTAAATAGGCTAATGCCGCTTCACCCTCAACTGATTTTTTAAGGGCGTAATGATAATATTGTTGCATTAATTCATGCATTTCTATCATTTTTAAATCATCTGACGCTAATTGATGTCCGTTGTGTTGATATTGATGATCCTGTTGTGTATCAACGGTAATGTTAACACGTGCACCTAATTCTCGTACGGCTTCTGTAAAAGAAATATCTTTAATTTCTTGAGTGAATTGAAAAACGTTGCCACCTTTTTTACAACCAAAACAATGACAAATTTGTTTATCTTCAGAAACAGTAAATGAAGGCGTTTTTTCATCATGAAAAGGACACAAACCAATGTAATTGCGCCCTCTTTTTTCTAATTTCACATATTCACTGACTAAGTCTAAAATGTCAGTCTTATTTTTAATCTCATCAATAACAGATTGTTCGATTCGCAAAGTTTATCACCTTATTAAACATTAATTACATAATTATAAATGTTATTCGTCCTTTTTGAAATTATTTTGCTCAATGATGCTGATTATATCATTTGCAGTTTCTTCTATGGCTTTGTCTGAAACATCGATAACTGGACATCCAATTCTATCAATTAAATCATGGAAATAATCCAGTTCTTCTTTAATGCGTTGTTCAGTTGCATATCTAGCGCTATCACCTAATCCCAATTGGCGTAAGCGTTCTTTACGAATTTTATTTAACTTTTCTTCACTTATCTTTAGTGCAATACATTTAGAAGGATCTGTTTCAAATAGATTGTCTGGAGGCGTAACTTCAGGAACAATTGGAATATTCATCACCTTATAACTTTTATGCGCTAAATATTGAGAAAGTGGTGTTTTAGAAGTTCTAGAAATTCCTAAAAGCACTATATCAGCAGTGGCTAATCCTTTAGGATCTTTACCATCATCATATTTAACTGCAAATTCTATTGCATCAATTTTTTTGAAATATGCTTCGTCTAACCTATGAACTAAACCAGGTTCGAAATAAGGTTGTTCGTCAATTCTATCTAATAATATATTCATTAGTGGACCCATAATATCGACAGACTGGATATTTAATTCACTTACTTTAGCTTCCATATATTTTCTTATTTCAGGTTTAACAAGTGTATAGATTACGATTGCTTGCGTATCTAATGCTACTTGTATCACTTCATCGACATTTTCTAATGCTTCTATATATGGATAACGTATAATTTCATGTTCGCATTGATTTGGGTTGAATTGCGATATACAGGCTCTTGCTACTAATTCGGCTGTTTCACCTACAGAGTCAGAAGCAACAATTAAATTAATTTTTTCCATGTTAAATACCACCTATTCGTTAAATAATGACACAAAAATTTTAGTGATCGTCGTTTTAGAAATTCTACCTTTTACTTCAAAGTAGCCATTGTCTTTTTTACTGACAATAGGTAATGAATCTATTTCTTTCTCAATCATTAAATTTGCGGCGTATATTACGCGTTCGTTTTCTAATACATAATTTAAATTTGGCATACGTGTCATAATGATATTGACTGGCATAGTATGTATGTCTTCACCTATCATAGACGCTCTTAATAAATCTTTTCTAGAACATACACCGATAAAATCACCATGTTCATTAATAACAAATAAAGTACTTACATCTTCAAGAAATATTGTACAAATTGCGTCATAAACAGTCATTTCACTTTTAACAACAACTGGATGTGATGAGTAATCTTTGACGACATATTTTTTCAATTGCTCAGATATTAATTTATTTTTTGGTTTTCCAGGATAATAATAACCCACACGTGGTCTTGCTTCTAATATGCCTGACATTGTCAGTATAGCTAAATCAGGTCTTAGTGTAGCTCGAGTTAATTCTAAACGTTCTGCAATATGTTCGCCCGTAATTGGGCCATTGTTTTTAACAATCTCAACTATTTGTTGTTGTCTTTTACTCAGTTCTATTGTGATTCACCCCTTTATTCATACACATTAATTATACATTGATTTATCTCATGCTACAAATACATATAATTACTTGCTAATAGCGTATCTATAGATTAAAATATACATTGTAAGCGAGTTAAGGATAGTGAGAGCTTAACGACTATTTAATGGCACATATAAATAAAAATTTATGAATCAAATTAAAAGCGAGTGACTACACTAATTTGGGTGGAACCGCGGGTTAAAAATTTTAATATTAAGCACATTTAATGTGATTAAAGTATAACTCGTCCCAAGGCAATGATGAAGTATGTTTATTTTTCGTTGTCTTGGGGCGTTTTTATGTTAAAAAGGAGTGCAATTGTAAATGGCAAAAGATATGGATACTGTAGTTCAATTAGCAAAGCATAGAGGCTTTGTATTTCCAGGTAGTGAAATTTATGGAGGACTATCAAACACATGGGACTATGGCCCACTTGGTGTAGAATTAAAAAATAACGTTAAAAAAGCATGGTGGCAAAAATTTATTACGCAATCACCATACAACGTCGGAATCGACGCAGCTATCTTAATGAATCCTAAAACATGGGAAGCATCAGGACATTTAGGTAACTTTAATGACCCAATGATTGATAACAAAGATAGTAAAATTAGATATCGTGCCGATAAAATCATTGAAGATTACATGTTAAATGAAAAAGGCGACGAAAATTTTGTTGCTGATGGTTTAAGCTTTGATGAAATGAAACGTATTATCGATGAAGAAGGTATTGTATGTCCAGTAAGTGGAACAGCTAATTGGACTGATATCCGTCAATTTAACTTAATGTTTAAAACTTTCCAAGGTGTTACTGAAGATTCAACAAATGAATTATTTTTACGACCAGAAACTGCGCAAGGTATTTTCGTTAACTACAAAAATGTACAACGTACGATGCGTAAAAAATTACCATTTGGTATTGGCCAAATTGGTAAATCATTCCGTAACGAAATTACACCAGGTAACTTCATTTTCCGTACACGTGAATTTGAACAAATGGAGTTAGAATTTTTCTGCAAACCTGGTGAAGAAATTGAATGGCAAAACTATTGGAAAACTTTTGCTAGCGAGTGGTTAAAAGATTTAGGTTTAAGTGAAACAAACACACGTCTTAGAGATCATGATGAAGACGAATTATCTCATTATTCAAATGCTACAACAGATATTGAATACCGTTTCCCATTCGGTTGGGGTGAACTATGGGGTATTGCGAGCCGTACTGATTTCGACTTGAAAAAACATAGTGAACATTCTGGTGAAGACTTTACTTACCATGATCAAGAAACAAACGAAAAATACATTCCTTATTGTATAGAACCATCTTTAGGTGCTGACCGTGTTACATTAGCATTCTTATGTGATGCATACGATGAAGAAGGTGTTGAAGGAAGTAAAGATGCTAGAACAGTACTACATTTCCACCCTGCCCTAGCACCATACAAAGCAGCGGTATTACCTTTAAGTAAAAAATTATCTAGTGAAGCAATTAAAATCTTCGAACAATTAAGTACTAAATTCTCAATTGATTTCGATGAATCACAATCAATTGGTAAACGTTACCGTCGTCAAGACGAAATTGGCACACCATATTGTATTACTTTCGATTTTGATTCGTTAGAAGATCAAAGAGTAACTGTAAGAGATAGAGATACAATGGAACAAGTTCGTATGCCAATTGAAGAATTAGAATCATTCTTAGCTGAAAAAGTTAAATTTTAATCATTAAGATTAGCTTTTGTATCATAATGAATAGCCAATCACGCGTTAACCTAATGTGTTGATTGGCTATTTTTTTATTTAGTATTTATGTTTCTGTCTACTCAAACAACTAATATTCAACACGCATGACTATAATGCGTGCCTTAGTTTTTAAATTTATTTCAATACAAAATTACATATAAATACAAAGTATTTTGGCGAGACTCTTGAGGGAACAAGACAAGCTGAAGTACAGGCTGAAACTGTTCCCTAAGAAAGCGAGCCAACAATACGAAGTATTGTAAATAAATAAGGGCCTGAAGACGATATCGTCTTCAGCCCCTTATTTTATGTGGATCGTAGATGGCTAAATTGAAAATATACTTGTATCAAGCTGCTTTCAACTCTAGACATACTTGACGGGGCGGGACTACAAAATCTTCTAATATAAATAAGATTTTTGTCCCGCTCCCTTCTTATTCACGTTGATCATCAAGTCGATGCAATTGATTAATTAATTTTTGACTTTTGAAAAACATACCGGCGTATTCTCGATATAACATAATAAGTAATTCGGACATTTCATCTACTATAGCATCATTGATATTTAAAGAATTCATTTTAGCAATTGGCATTTGTTGTAATATAGTTAAGAGATATAATGTTTTATTAGATATTTTAAGTGCATGTGGGTCTCTATCTAAAACAAACGTTGAAATCGCCCCATCAAACTTGAAACTGTATGCAGCGAGCTTAGATTGATCTTTACTATCCGTGACAACACATCTATCGAAAACAGCATTAAAACCAAAGTTAGTCATATTTTTTAATAAAACGATTACAGACATAAGTTGTGCAGATACTCCTTCGTTAATTTTGGATAAAACGAAGTGCAACAGCTCATAATTCGTTTTAGAGACATGCTCCGGTTCTATTGCACGATCAATTACTTCTGTACATAGACTTGCAAAACTACTTTCATAAATATCTAATCTTAGATTGTAATTTTGTTCTATGACATCTATAGAACTAATTGTCCCCATGCCTTTCCATTTTGAATAAACAAACAACCCATACACAAATAATTGTGTATGAGCTTGGAGTCCACTTTTACTTTTTTTAACTCTTCGAGCCATCAATGGCACTTTAGCACCATGTTCATTTAAGATTGTAATGATTTTATCGGATTCGCCATAATCTACTGATTTAATAACTATTCCCTTTTGCTTGATTAACAAGTTAACTCACAATCCTTATATTAATCTTGGTCTTCTACATAACCCATTTGACGAATGAAATTCACTTTATTACGCCAATCTTTTTGAACTTTAACCCATAGTTCTAAATATACTTTTGAGCCGAGTAATCGTTCAATATCTTGACGTGCACGTTTTCCAACTTCTTTAAGTTTTTTACCACCTTTACCGATAACAATACCCTTTTGTGAGTCGCGTTCAACGAATATCGTAGCTTCAATTCGTACTCTATCTTCATCCTCTTTAACCATACGGTCAACATTAACACCAATCGCGTGGGGTATTTCTTCACTAGTAAGATGTAAGATTTTTTCTCTAATAAGCTCACCGACTACAAATTGCTCGGGGTGGTCAGAGATTTGATCGTCAGGATAGTATTTTGGTCCTTCAGGTAAATATGATTTTAGAACACTTAAAAAGTGATCGACATTATGTCCTTCTAATGCAGACATAGGTACTATTTCTGTGAAATCCATATATGTTTGATACTTTTCGATTATTGGCATCAATTTATCTGGATGTACTAAATCGATTTTATTTAACACTAAAAAGACGGGTGTCTTTACAGTTTTTAACATTTCCATTATAAATTCATCGCCACGTCCAATACCTTCATCTACATTAACCATAAACATGATGGCATCAATTTCTGATAATGTATTTTTAGCGACACGCATCATGTAATCGCCTAATTTGTGTTTTGGTTTGTGAATACCTGGCGTATCTAAAAAGATAATTTGTGCATCTTCCTCAGTCATAACGCCTTGAATTTTGTTACGCGTTGTTTGTGCTTTATCAGACATAATTGCAATTTTGTGTCCAATAACTCTATTTACGAATGTAGATTTACCTACATTAGGTCTACCTATAATTGATACAAATCCTGATTTATGTTTCATTAATTATTTAAATCCTTTCCTGAAAAACCAAGTGGTAATAATTTATCTACAGTAGATTCAATCATGTCTCCGTTGTGATTAGTCATATAGACTGGCATGTCATCATCGCATAACTCTTTTAATACTTGTCTGCATGCACCACATGGAGATGATGGTTCTGAGGCATCTACAGTTATTGTAATTGATTCAAAATCTCCTGGTTTATAGCCATTTGAAATAGCGGCTACTAAACTAGAACGTTCTGCACAAATAGCCATTGGATAAGCTGCATTTTCTACATTTGCGCCATAAAATACATTGCCGTCTTTTGTTCGTAAGTAAGCACCTACTTTAAACTTACTATATGGAACGTATGCCTGTTGTTGTGCTTTTCTTACTTCATTAAAATAATCATTATTATATGTCATAAAATAGCATCCCCCTCAAAATATTGCACTATTTACTTTAAGTATAATACAAATTATGCAATTACTGTATTAAATTTATAATATGAGGGATGAAAATTATTAAACCAAGCAGAAGCGCTACAATTGAAGCGATTAACACGGCAAAAGCAGCAATATCTTTTGCATATTTGGCGTATGTCGCATAAGAATCTGTCACTAAGTCTACGACAAATTCTATTGCAGTATTTATAGCTTCGCTTATTAATACTATGGCAATAGCAATAATAATTACTATCCATTCTATAGCTGAAAGTCGTAAGATAAAACTTAAGACAATGACTAGCAATGCACAAATTATATGAATGAAAAAATTATGGTCCTTTTTTAACAGGGTTAACAAACCTGCAAATGCATGTTTAAATCTGCCCATAATATCACTTATCTCTTGTTAAACCATAAGCATTTAAGATTTCATCTTGTCTACCAAACATGATTTTTTCATCATCTTGTTCGATATGGTCATATCCCAATAAATGTAAAAAGCCATGTAATGCTAAAAAGCCAAGTTCTCTTTCAAATGAGTGTCCATATTGTTCGGCTTGTTCTTTAGCCACATCGGTACAAATAATAATGTCACCCAGTACTCTAGGAATATCTGGACCAACAATTTCGGTATCCTCTTCTTCAAATGCAAATGAAATAACGTCGGTTACTTTGTCTTTATCACGATACATTTTATTAATATCTTGAATTTCATTTTTATCTACAAATGTCACTGATAATTCAGCTTCATCATTAATATTTTCTTGTTCTTTAGCAAAAGTTAATAGCTCATCAATTTGCGTAAACCATGCATCATTAACTTCTGAAGTGTGATCACTAAAATCTATAGTAAACAATGGTTATTCATCTCCTTCATACTTGTCTATAATTTTATTGACTAATGGATGGCGTACAACGTCGCTAGCATCAAGTTTTAATATACTGATACCTTTTACGTCATTTAATTTTTTAGTCGCTTCTTTTAGGCCTGTTTTAACACCTGGAGGTAAATCAACTTGTGTTGGATCCCCGGTAACGACCATTTTTGAACCAAAACCTAATCTAGTTAAAAACATTTTCATTTGTGCATGAGTGGTATTTTGTGCTTCGTCTAAAATGACAAAAGCATCGTCTAAAGTTCTACCACGCATATATGCTAAAGGTGCAATTTCAATAATGCCACGTTCAATAAAGCGTGCAGATTGCTCTCGCCCTAAAACTGTATTCAATCCGTCATATAATGGTCTTAAATATGGATCTACCTTTTCTTTTAAGTCACCTGGTAAGAAGCCAAGAGATTCACCAGCTTCAACGGCAGGTCTTGTTAAAACGATGCGTTTAACATTTCCTTTACGTAATTGTTTTGCTGCATAAACTACCGCTAAAAATGTTTTACCAGTTCCTGCTGGTCCGATACCAAAAACTAAATCATTTCTATTCATCGCGTTAACGTAAAGTCTTTGTCCCATCGTTTTTGCTCGAATAGACTTACCAAATGCGTCTTTAGTGATTTCATCTTCATATAAATCTATTAATTGATCAATTGTGTTATTATGAGCCATTTTTATAGCTGACTCAACATCTTTGAGAGATATATTAATGCCTTGTTGAATCACTTTCAATAAATTAATTAATACTGATTCAGCTTGTTCTACATGCTCCAATACATTTCCTTTAACAGCAATTTCTTGACCGCGAGCATGTACGACGACATCGAACCCTTCTTCAATAGCTTCCAAATGTTCATCGTTATTTCCGATGAGAGCTTGTGCTTCATTGATATCGTCAATATAAATAATTCCAGGCATATAGGCGCTCCTTTGCAAATAAATTTCTTTTATTTAGTAATTAAGTCCTTTAAATTTTAAAATAATAAACATAAATTGTCTATAAGTACTAAGGATGACACTTCAAAAGTTGTCTATATATTAAATACCTTTATATTATAACATGTAACCTTAATAAGTTATTTTAAAGTGCATTATAAGGATTAGATATACTTAGCATTTTATACTGTAACATAGAAAAACACTCTATCAAGTATATTCACTTTGATAGAGTGTTTTAATGTTAAACGCGTTTAGGTTTACTTAAAATTTCTGACCAAATAATACCGTTAACGACTTCATCGTCATCAAAACGTAAATTACCAGAAGAGCCATTGACATGCATGGCATTGGCATTGATAAGTTGTTTTAAACGAAAACGTTTTGTTCTTTCAGATAAGTATTTATCATTGATGATTGCACGTGCACGTTTTTCCATTAATTGTAATTGCTTTTCTTTTTCACGATCAATTTCATTACGTACATTTTCTAGATCATTAAAAACACTAGCTTCAAGTTCTTTTTGCAGTTCTTCATCTTGTTTTCGTTGTCGAACTTTTTCTTTATCTGCAGCACTATCTTCAGTTGACTGTGAATGAGCTGTTGGTGTTTCCATCTTTTCAGCACGTGATTCAGTCACTGGTTGTGGTTCGACTTCTGATGTTTGTCGTTCTCGTGTTGTTTGACTAGGAGGTTTGCCCTCCATCTGTCCTTCTAATTCATTAAAAGTTTCTTCAAGTTTTTCGAGAAAACTTTTACCACGAGGTTGTTCTGTTTCTTGTTGTTTTTTTGGTGTTTGTTGACGCTGTCTTTCTTTATGACTATTATCTTTAATTGCACCTATAATAGTAACTATTACAGATATAGCAAAAATGATAATACCGATACTCATTTAATCACCCCTTATTCTTCTGGTGATTCGTCTTCATTGTTGTTCGTACGTTTATTAATTGCGTTACGCATTCCTGTATCTGCTTCAATATTTTTTAGATTGTAGTAATCACCAACGCCGATGTTACCTGAACGTAATGCCTCGGCCATTGCAAGTGGAACTTCTGCTTCAGCTTCAACAACTTTAGAACGCATTTCTTGAACTTTAGCTTTCATTTCTTGTTCTTGCGCTACTGCCATTGCTCTACGTTCTTCGGCTTTAGCTTGTGCAATATTTTTGTCGGCAAGTGCTTGTTCAGTTTGTAAATCAGCACCAATGTTTTTACTAATATCAACGTCAGCAATATCGATTGATAGTATTTCGAATGCAGTACCTGAGTCTAAACCTTTACTTAGTACAGTTTTTGAAATATTGTCAGGATTTTCTAATACTTCAGTATGATGTTGACTTGAACCAATCGTTGAAACGATACCTTCACCGACACGAGCGATGATAGTTTCTTCACCAGCACCACCTACTAATCTAGCGATATTAGCACGTACAGTAATTCGAGCTTTTGCTTTAACTTCGATACCATTCATAGCAACACCAGCAATAAATGGTGTTTCGATAACTTTGGGATTTACAGACATTTGAACGGCTTCTAGTACATCACGACCTGCTAAGTCTATAGCAGCACCACGTTCAAATGGTAAATTAATATCTGCTCTTTGTGCTGCGATATTAGCATCAACTACTCTATCAACATTACCACCTGCAAGATAGTGTGACTCTAATTGATTCGTAGTTAAATTTAAACCAGCTTTATGTGCTTTGATTAATGGTGCGATAACTTTTCTTGGCGATACTCTTCTTAATCTCATACCTACAAGCGTACCAATTCCTACTTTAACACCGGCAGCTATGGCTGAAATCCATAAACCGACAGGTACAAATGAAAACAATATTAATAATGCAATAATTACTATTACTACGATAATACCTATACTAATTAGCATATGATTTCTCCTTTAAATTTTAAATTTCTCTCACAACAACTCGTGTACCTTCAACTTCAAGAATTTTCACGCTTTTATTGCGTAAAATAAATGAGCCGTCTGAAACTGCATCGATACGTTCATTATTGATTGAGATAATACCAGCTGGTCGTAAATCAGTCATTGTTACTGCTGTTTCACCAACCAAATAAGAGCGGTCATCATGAGACGTGTAACCAGATTCAGCATTAGTAGAATCTTTCAGTACGACTTTATCTAAAAATGGTATGTTACGTTTGAAAATTTTCACTAATATCACCCACTCGACGATTGCTAAAATTAATGCTATTACAACATTACCTATCATAAAAACTAAATTATCGCCCAATGTAATAATACTAAATATTATTAATGTCAAACCAATGATGCCAATCACTGCACCTACAATAAATAGTTCGATAATTACGAATAGCACACCGATACTAAATAGAATCACAGTAATTAAATTGACATCACCTTTAATTAAGAAGCCTAAAAAGAAAATTAGCATTGCTAACGTAGCGATAATACCAATAATATTAATCCTTTTAGAATATAATTGATATAGAAGACCTAAAAATATAACACAAGTTAATATTAAAGCTATTACTGGACTTACGATAAAATTAGCCAAGTTATTTAACCAACTATGGCTCTGGATTGAGGTCATAAAACTCAACGTATGTATATTAGATAATAAGTTCACGATTTCACCCCGCTCTCATATTAATTATACAATAAACAGGCGGTCATTAATACAGTTATGGGGAATTCAACTACTATAATTGCTATGATTGTTGCTCAAATAAACAATAGAATAACATAAAAAAACCACAGCCGAATATATCAACTGTGGTTGCTATATATAATTAATATTGTTGAGGGAGTCAACGAAACTATTAATTATTTGAATTTACGTTTACGTGCAGCTTCTGATTTCTTTTTACGTTTAACACTTGGTTTTTCGTAAAATTCGCGTTTACGCACTTCTTGAATTGTACCGCTTTTAGAAACAGAACGTTTGAATCGACGCAACGCATCTTCAAGTGATTCGTTTTTACGGACTACTGTTTTAGACATCTGTATTTCCCTCCCTCCAAATATCAACGAAACTTTTACTTTTAATACATAGTTTAACTATGTATAAATTAGTATAATATATCTAACTTTAACGGTCAATTAGTAAAATTTACAAATTTATACTAAAAGTTTATGTTCTGACTTATTTGTAGCATGAGCAATCACACGAAGTAATTCCCCATTATTGATAGGGTAATCAGCTTTAGTAATTTTAACTTTTACGAGTTGGCCAATTAGCGACTCGTCAGCTTTAAATTGAACTTTCATGTAGTTGTCTGCATAGCCAACTAAAGTACCTTCTTCACTACCTACTTCTTCTGGAATCACCTCTAAAACATCATCTTCAAAGTTAGAAGCATATGTTTTAGCCAATTGATCGCTTAAATTAATTAGACGATGTACACGATCATTTTTAATGTTTTCATCTATTTGGTCATCCATTCTAGCCGCTGGTGTGCCTATTCTAGGAGAATATGGGAAAACGTGTAATTCTGAGAAATGATGATCAACAATAAAATCATATGTTTCTTGGAATTCTTCATCAGTTTCACCAGGGAAGCCAACTATAACATCACTAGTTACAGCTAAACCTGGTAAAGCAGCGTGTAATCTAGTTAATCTCTCTGAAAAATGAGCCATAGAATATTTACGTCTCATTCTTTTTAATACTGAATCAGAACCGGATTGTAATGGTATATGTAAATGTCTCACTACTTTGTTTGATGTTGCAATAACATCGATAACTTCGTCTGTTAACTGACTTGCTTCGATAGATGATATACGTATACGTTCTAATCCATCAATTGTTTCTAAATCACGTAACAATTGAGCCAAATTGTAATTTTTCAAGTCTTGACCATATCCACCAGTATGAATACCAGTTAAGACGATTTCTTTATATCCTGAATCAACGAGTTGTGTTGCTTGTTCTACAACTTTTTCTGGGTCACGTGATCGCATTAATCCTCTCGCCCACGGAATAATACAAAAAGTACAGAAGTTATTACAACCTTCTTGTATCTTTAATGAGGCACGCGTGCGGTCTGTAAAATAAGGTACTTCTAATTCTTCATAAGTACGATTTTTCATAATATTACCCACACCGTTAATCGGTTGTCGTTCTTGTTTATATTGTTCTATGTAGCCAATTAATTTTGTACGATCTTGTGTACCTACTACAATATCTACACCAGGTATTTCCATTATTTCTGCCGGTGAAGTTTGTGCATAACAACCTGTTACACATACGACTGCGTCTGGATTTTGTCTAATTGCACGACGAATAACTTGTCTACTCTTCTTATCTCCAGTATTTGTCACTGTACATGTATTAATAACAAACACGTCAGCATTTGTTTCAAAATCTACTCTATCATAATCAGCTTCTTTAAATAATTGCCAAATTGCTTCTGTCTCATAGTGATTTACTTTGCAACCTAAAGTATGAAATGCAACTGTGGACATAAATATCACCCCAATAATTCTTTTTGATAACTTATCGCACTTAACACATATAATGGTGCAGTTTCTGCCCGTAAAATTCTTGGTCCTAAACCAATTTGTTCACCTACTTTATCTAACAACTTAATTTCATTCTCGGAGAATCCACCCTCTGGTCCGAAAATTACTAACACGCTTGCATTAGGTTCAAATCGTTGTAATAAAGTTTTAAAATTATTGATTTCACCATTCTTTGCTACATCTTCATATGCTACAAGTACATAATCATATTTATCTATATTATCACATAAAACTTGTAAATTCGACACATATTCAACGTTAGGTATGATTAACCTATAACTTTGTTCAGCTGCTTCTTTAGTAATTTTTTGCCATCTGTCTAATTTTTTTTCTACTTTTGAAGCATTTAACTTAACGACAGATCTATCCATCGTTGTGGCGATAAAATGGTGTGCACCTAGCTCAGTTGCTTTTTGTAATAACCACTCATATTTATCAGCTTTTATAAGGCCACTACAGATCGTAACAGCTTGTGGTAATTCGGTATTAATATCTAATTGTTGAACAGTATTAATTTCTATACTTTCATTATCAATGTTTATAATTTCACATTGATAAGCTACTTGTTCATTGAAAGTAACTATAATTTCGTCGCCAGTTTGATGTCGCATAACTTTAGAAATATGATGAATATCATCGCTTTGTGTAATAGAAAAACGCTGATTAAGATCAGCGTTTTGGTTTAAAAAATATCTTTGCAAAATTATTCGCTCTCTTTCTGTCCCACAATACAGACCCAACTGCTATCGTGGTTTACTGAAATGATTTTAAAACCTGTACGCTTCATATGATCGATTATTTCTTCGTGCTTTTCTTCTATTATACCAGAAGTAATAAAATAACCATTTTCATTTAAAGTATTATAAGCATCATCAATCATTTCATCAATAATATGAGCTAAAATATTTGCTATGACGACATCAAATTTTTCAGTTTCCTCAGTCAGTAAGTTTCCAGGTACAGCTTCGATTGAATCTTCACAGTTGTTCTTTTTAAAATTATCAACCGCGACCTTAACTGCCATTTCATCGAGGTCTAAAGCTTTGATACGTTTTACACCTAGCAAATGTGCAGCAATACTCAATATGCCTGAACCAGTTCCAACATCAATAACTCTATCGTTAACATCGACGTATTTTTCAATAGCTTTTAAACACATATTAGTAGTTGGATGATCACCAGTACCAAATGCCATACCAGGATCTAGTTCAATACATAATTCATCTGCATCTGTTTTTTGATAATCTTCCCAACTTGGGACAATAGTAAATCGTTCAGACGCTCGAAATGGATGAAAATAATTTTTCCACTCATTTTCCCAATCTTGCTCTTGTATGATATTTTCTTGATAATCAAAAATATCACGATTTAATGATTTAAGAGATTTTATTGAATCGATGATGTTGGTTTTTAATTCATTGGTAAATTTAATCTCATTAAAATACGCTTTTATTCTAACGCCTGCATCAGGGTATGCATCATTACTTAAATTATAAATTTCTCCAAATCTATCTTCAAAATCGTATTTTAAATCATCTGAATCTTCAATAACGACTCCGTTAGAGCCATAATCTTCTAATATGTTACTAGCTAAAGAAGCTACGTCGTGATTAACTGTTATGGAAACTTCGGTCCACTGCATAATAAATTATTCTCCTTTAAAGAAACGTTTAGCCTTATCTCTAAAATTTGATGGTTGTTCAGATAATTCTTCGCCATTAATATCGGCAAATTCTCTTAAAAGTTCTCTTTGTCGATCATTGATCTTAGTAGGCGTTACTACATTGACGTTGACGAATAAATCTCCGTAGCCATAGCCGTGTACGTTTTTAATACCTTTATCTTTTAAGCGGAACTGTTTACCAGTTTGTGTGCCAGCAGGTACCGTTAACATTACACTACTTTTTAGTGTAGGTACTTTAATTTCATCACCTAAAGCGGCTTGTGGGAATGTAATATCTAAGCTGTAATAAATGTCATCGCCCATTCTTTCGAATTTTTCTGAAGGCTTAACTCTGAATACAACATATAAATCGCCGTGAGGGCCACCATTTTCACCTGGTGTACCTTCACCAGCTAATCTAATTTGTTGTTCATTATCTACACCTTCTGGTACAGTAACTTTAATTTTAACAGTTTTATTTTCTGTACCTTTACCGTGACATGTTTCACAAGGTTCTTCAAATTCTTGACCTGAACCCTCACAGACTGGACAAACTTTTTCAGTTCTGACTCTGCCTAAAATAGTATTTTGTTCAACTGACACATGACCAGCACCATTACAATAATGACAAGTCTTTTTCTTAGAACCAGGTTTAGCACCTTCACCGTCACATGTATGACAAGTAACATCTTTTCTGATAGAAATTTCTTTTTCAGTACCAAATACAGCTTCGTCAAAAGTAACTGTCATAGTATATTGTAAATCGTCGCCTTTTCTAGGTGCATTAGGGTCACGTTGACGGCCGCCACCAAAGAATGAACTAAAGATGTCTTCAAATCCGCCACCGCCGAAACCGCTAAAGTCTTGACCGCCGAATCCTTGACCACCAAAGCCACCTTGTGGTCCACTATGACCGAATTGATCATAGTTAGCTCTTTTATTTTCATCGCCTAACACTTCATAAGCTTCTGAAATCTCTTTGAACTTTTCGTCTGCACCTTCTTCATTATTAATATCAGGATGATATTTTTTAGAAAGTTTACGGTAAGCTTTTTTAATTTCGTCTTTTGATGCGTCTTTGCTTACACCCAAGACCTCATAGTAATCTCGTTTGGCCACAGTTTATCTCTCCTTCTAGTTATTATTTGAATGTAACTAATTAAAAAGAAAAGTCAAAGCCAATGTGCAATTGACTTTGACTTATTTTGGCTAAGCAATTGGATTTCTTATTTAATTAACTACGACTTAAGCTGCATAGTTCAAATTATTTTTGTTTTTCGTCGTCATCGTTAACTTCTTTAAAATCAGCATCTTCAACGTTATCGTCTTGTGCTTGACCTTGTTCGCCTTGTTGAGCTTGCGCTTGTTCTTGAGCTTGTTGATATACTTTAGCTGATAAGTCTTGAACCACTTTTTCTAATTCTTCTTTTTTAGCTTTGATATCGTCAAGGTCTGAACCTTCAAGTGCTGATTTTAATGCTTCTTTTTTCTCTTCAGCATTTGATTTATCTTCTTCAGAAACATTTTCGCCTAAGTCAGTGATTGTTTTTTCAACTTGGAATACTAAGCTGTCAGCTTCGTTTCTAAGATCACTTTCTTCACGACGTTTTTCGTCTGCTTCAGCGTTTTCTTCAGCATCTTTAACCATACGATCGATTTCATCATCAGATAAAGTATTGCTTGATTGGATAGTGATGTTTTGCTCTTTGTTAGTACCTAAGTCTTTTGCAGTAACATTTACAATACCATTTTTGTCGATATCGAATGTTACTTCGATTTGAGGTACGCCACGTGGAGCTGGTGGAATGTCTGTTAATTGGAATCTACCCAATGTTTTATTATCTGATGCCATTGGACGTTCACCTTGTAATACGTGAATATCAACGGCAGGTTGGTTATCTGCAGCTGTAGAGTAAACTTGTGATTTAGATGTTGGGATAGTAGTGTTTCTTTCAATTAAAGTATTCATACGTCCACCCATTATTTCTATACCTAATGAAAGTGGAGTTACGTCTAATAATACTACGTCTTTAACATCACCAGTGATTACGCCACCTTGGATTGCAGCACCCATAGCTACAACTTCGTCTGGGTTAACACCTTTGTGTGGATCTTTGTTGATTTCTTTTTTAACAGCTTCTTGAACTGCTGGAATTCTTGTAGAACCACCTACTAAAATAACTTCATCAATGTCAGAGCTTGATAATCCAGCGTCTTTCATAGCTTGACGAGTTGGTTCCGTAGTTCTTCTAATTAAGCTATCAGCTAACTCTTCAAATTTAGAACGAGTTAAGTTAATTTCTAAGTGTAATGGGCCACTTTCTCCAGCTGAAATGAATGGTAGAGAAATTTGTGTTTGAGATACACCTGATAAGTCTTTTTTAGCTTTTTCAGCAGCATCTTTAAGACGTTGTAATGCCATTTTGTCTTGGCTTAAGTCTACGCCATTTTCTTTTTTGAATTCAGATACTAGATAATCAATGATAACTTGGTCAAAGTCATCCCCACCTAGTTTGTTGTCACCTGAAGTTGAAAGTACTTCGAATACGCCATCGCCTAATTCTAGGATAGATACGTCAAATGTACCGCCACCAAGGTCAAATACTAATACTTTTTGGTCGCTTTCAGTTTTGTCTAAACCATAAGCTAAAGCAGCTGCAGTTGGTTCGTTAATGATACGTTCTACTTCTAAACCAGCAATTTTACCAGCATCTTTAGTAGCTTGACGTTCAGCATCATTGAAATAAGCTGGAACAGTTACAACAGCTTTATCTACTGTGTCACCTAAATAATCTTCAGCTGTTTTCTTAAGGTTTTGTAAAATCATAGCTGAAATTTCTTGTGGTGTATAAGATTTACCTTCGATATCAACTTTATAGTCAGTACCCATATGACGTTTGATTGATTGGATAGTGTTAGCATTAGTGATAGCTTGTCTTTTAGCAACTTCACCAACTTGTGTTTCATCGTTTTTGAATGCAACTACTGATGGAGTAGTTCTTGCGCCTTCAGGGTTTTGAATAACTTTAGGTTCGTCACCTTCTAATACAGCAACACATGAATTTGTAGTACCTAAATCAATACCTATTACTTTACTCATAAAAATATTCCTCCTGTTAGTTATATAAGATGTTTATTGTAAGATTAAATTTTATTCGTTTACTTTAACCATTGAAGGTCTAAGTACACGATCTTTTAATTTATATCCTGTTTGTAATTCTTGCGTAATTTGACCTGATTCAAATTCATCATTGTTATCCTGCATCACTGCTTGATGGAAATTTGGATCAAATTGTTGGCCTTCTGTTTCAATTTTTTCTAGGCCATTATCTTGAAGTGCTTTTAAAAGGCTATCATAAACCATTTGGACACCTTTTTTAAGTGAAACAAATTGTTCATCTTCGCCATTGATTTGTAATGCACGTTCAATGTTATCAATTGTAGGTAAAATATCATTTAGCACACTTTGTGCTTGATATGCTTTCATTGTTTGATTTTCTTTTTGAATACGACGTTTATAATTTTCAAATTCTGCATATAAACGCAAATATTTTTCTTCGTTTTGCTGAACTTCTTGTTGAAGTTTTTCGATTTCTGCGTCTTTAGGATCAACCTGCGCTTCTTCAGATTCAGTTGTTTCTGTCTCGTTGTCTTGCAGGTTATCGTTCGCATCTTGTGTTTGTTCATTAGCAACACTATCGGCACCGTCATTTTCATGATCTCGGTAAGCCGTTTGAGATGTCTCTTCTTCTGTTTCTTGATTGTTGCTTACTGATTCGTTATTCTCAGTCATTTCCTGCCCTCCAATACAAATATTAATTACCAAATCTTATTTAGTAAATGTATTACATTTTGATAGTTCATTGCAGTAGGTCCAATCACCGCAATCTTTCCTTTTAATCTATCATCAATATGATAATCACTTGAAACGATAGAAATATCACTTAAACTATCGTCGATTTCATGTCCTATTTTGACATTAATAGACGAACCTGACATTTCATTAAGTAAGTCATTTATTTTATTAGACTCAATATATTGTAAAATAGGTTGTATTGATGAGACGTTGGTTTCATTCAACGCATCAATTAGTTTAACCTTTCCACCCATGAAAATGCCATTACTTTGATTATCAAAATGTAATTGTAATGTCTCTAGCATATCTCGAATAAATTTACGCTCATTTACAGACTGTGTAAATGAATTCAAATCATTTTCGAAGTGATATGTGGACAACTCATTGTATTTAGCGGTGACAAAATTTGAAATTTTGTTTAACTCATCATTGTCTAAACGACTTTGAGTAGCTAAATGTAAGTGTTCGACATGACCTGACGTAAATACAACAACCATAACTACTAAATAATCATTAGCACGTACTAAGTGAATATTACTTATAATATCTTGTTTATGATTTGGACGCATAACCAACGTAGTATATTGTGAAGCGATAGACAATTCATTTGCGAAAGCATCTAAAGCAGTCGAAATATTATATTGATGTTCAATTAATATTTCTCTTAAACGTTGGATCTTTTTTTGTTGTTGGTGAGATGTTTGGTCTAATAATTGATCTACATAATATCTAAACCCTAGTTCGGAAGGTGATCTTCCTGAAGACGTATGTGTCTTTTCTATTAAGTTTAGAGATTCTAATTGTTTCATCTCATTTCTAATAGTAGCAGGGCTAACATTTAAATTATGTCGCTCTATCAAAGATTTTGAACCAACCGGTTGGT
Source organism: Staphylococcus kloosii (assembly GCF_032139365.1). Lineage (GTDB taxonomy): Bacteria > Bacillota > Bacilli > Staphylococcales > Staphylococcaceae > Staphylococcus > Staphylococcus kloosii_A. The sequence goes on along the minus strand of NZ_JAVTDB010000047.1, from coordinate 20,089 downwards.
CAGTATCGACATAATCTTCAACAATGGCATTTAGAATGCTCAATTGTCTGTGAGAAATCATGTTTTCACCTCATTAGCACTCATTTGTTTCAAGTGCTAATTATAATTTATCAAATTGGTCAAAGTAAGTCAATGTTAAAGCATTGAAAATTATTAAAAATTTACACACTAAGTAAAAAAGCCTCAAAAACCTCATTCCCAATGACTTTGCCACGTTCAGTTAATGAAAAATAATCTTTTTTTTGTTTAATTAATCCTCGGTCTAATAAATTAGAAAGTGTTTGACCAAAGATTTCATTTATAGAAATATCAAACTTCTCGTGAAAACGAGTAATACTAACACCTTGATTCATTCTTAAACCTAAAAACATTTCCTCTTCCATTTGTTCAGCCCTAGTTGGCTTAGTGGCATGTAATACTGGACGTTTATTATTTTCGATTTTTTTAATATAGTGATTTACTGGATTAACATTTGTATAACGTTCTCCATCTACATAACCACTTGCTCCTGCACCAAAGCCATAATAACCTTCATTTTTCCAATAAACTTTATTATGTTCTGACTCGTGACCAACTTTACCAAAATTGGATAATTCATATTGGTGCATTTCACTATTGTTCATTCTTGTTATTAAGTACTCATACATTGCCTCACCCACATCTTCGTTAGGCATAGACAATTTACCTTTTCTATACATATTATAAAATTGAGTTTGAGGTTCTAAAATAAGTCCATAACTAGAAATATGATCAATATCTAATGCTAGTGCTAAATCTAAACTTTCTTTAAAGTCTTCTAATGATTGTTGAGGTAATTGATACATTAAATCTAAGCTAATAGATTCAAAACCTACAGCTCTTGCATTATCGACCGCCGAATATATATCCTCAGTCTTGTGACTTCTACCTAAGACCTCTAATAATTTAGGATTAAACGTTTGCACGCCCATTGATAAACGATTCACACCATATCTTTTTAATAATTCTAGTTTTTCAAGTGTAAGTTCGTCTGGATTAGCTTCAAAACTATACTCCCCAGTTATTGTAAATATATTATTGATGGCAATTAATAACTTTTCTAACTGATTTACATCTAAAGCGGTAGGTGTCCCTCCACCAACAAACATAGTTTGTAACTTTCTTGTTTTACTCATTTCCATTTCCTTGATCAGACAATCCAAATAATGATCTACGGGTTGGTTTTGAATAAAATACTTATTAAAATCACAATAAGTACAAATTTTAACGCAAAACGGGATATGAATATAAGCACTCTTCACCTTCATGCGGCACACCTCCTATCATAAAACTTATTATTAACATAAATTAGGGAGTGGGACAGAAATCAGAATGATTTCGTAGTCCCACCCCCGCACAGATGACTCGTATTGAAACAAGCGTATAACGCGTCGTTTCAATTCAGTCAGCCACTGCTATTCTTTTATAGGGGCAAAGGCATTCTATGTCTTTGCTTTATGCTGTACAACCACGAGATATCGATGACAGAAATCAGAATGATTTCGTAGTCCCACCCCCGCACAGATGACTCGTATTGAAACAAGCGTGTAACGCGCCGTTTCAATTCAGTCAGCCACTGCTATTTTGTTTGTTGGGGCAAAGGCGTTTTGCTGTCTTTGCTTTATTATTCACTGTTGCTTTAGGAACTCGAATCGCCAACTATTCGCTTTATTCTTCATCCATTTTAAGTACTGCTAAGAAAGCGTCTTGCGGAATTTCAACATTTCCTACTGCTTTCATTTTGGCTTTACCTGCTTTTTGCTTTTCTAATAATTTGCGTTTACGACTAATATCGCCACCATAACATTTAGACAACACGTTTTTACCCATGGATTTAATATTAGTACGTGCAACAATTTTTTGACCAATTGCGGCTTGAACAGGTACTTCAAATTGTTGTCGTGGTATTAATGTTTTTAGTTTTTCTACTAAAGCTTTGCCTCGTTCATATGCAAAATCTTTATGCACAATAAAACTTAAAGCGTCTACTTTTTCGCCATTTAGTAATATATCCATCTTCACCAAGTCACTTTCTTGATTTTCGATAAATTCGTAATCGAATGAAGCGTAACCTTTAGTGTTAGATTTTAATTGGTCGAAGAAGTCGAATACTACTTCAGCTAACGGAATTTCATAAACTATATTAACGCGAATATCATCTAAATAGTCCATATTTACGAAATTACCACGTTTACGTTGACATAATTCCATAACAGCACCAACATAATCATTTGGCACCATCATTGTAGCTTTAACATAAGGCTCAAAGATTTTTTCAATACGATCGCGTTCAGGCATTTGCGCTGGGTTATCTACCGAAACCGTTTCACCATTTTTCAAATCACATTCGTAAATTACTGAAGGTGCAGTTGCAATTAAGTCAATGCCGAATTCTCTTTCAATACGCTCTTGAATAATTTCCATGTGTAACATACCTAAGAAGCCAGTTCTATAACCAAAGCCTAAAGCTTGTGAAGATTCTGGTTCAAATTCTAATGATGCATCATTTAATTGTAACTTTTCTAATGCTTCCCTTAAATCATTATAATCTTTATTGTCTATTGGGAATAAACCACAATAAACCATTGGATTCATTTTTTTATAACCTTGTAATGGTTTTTCTGCAGGACGTTGTTCATGCGTAATCGTATCCCCAACACGTGAATCATCTACATTTTTAATACTTGCTATAATGTAGCCTACATCGCCAACTGTTAATTCATCGATAGGCAATTGTTTAGGTGTATTAATACCTACTTCTGTAACTTCGAAAGTTTTACCTGTAGCCATCATTTTGATACGATCTCCAGCTTTAACTACACCTTCAACAACTCTAATTGATGAAATGACGCCTCGATAAGGATCGTATTCAGAATCAAAAATAAGTGCTTTTAATGGTGCATCAGGATCCCCTTCTGGAGGTGGCACAGTTTCTACAATTTGTTCTAGTATTTCTTCGATACCTATATTTGATTTGGCACTCGCTAGTACGACATCATCTTGGTCGATGCCGATAACATCTTCGAGCTCTTGTTTCACTCTTTCTGGTTCAGCAGCTGGTAAGTCTATTTTATTCACGACTGGTAACAATTCTAAATCATTATCTAGCGCTAAATAAACATTAGCTAACGTTTGAGCCTCAATACCTTGTGCTGCATCCACAACTAGTATTGCACCTTCACATGCGGCTAGTGATCTAGATACTTCATATGTAAAATCGACATGTCCTGGCGTGTCAATCAAATGAAATGTATATGTTTCCCCATCTTTAGCGTCGTATTTTAAACGTACAGCATTTAATTTAATCGTTATACCGCGTTCTCTTTCTAAGTCCATTGAATCTAATAACTGATTTTGCATATCTCTTGTTTCTACAGATTTTGTATTTTCAAGAATTCTATCTGCTAATGTAGATTTTCCATGGTCGATATGTGCGATAATAGAAAAGTTTCTTATATATTTTCGTCTATTGAATCGTTCTTGTTTATCCATGTATTATCATTCTCACTTTCATAATTCTAACCCGTATATTATGTAAGACATCTTTGTCAGAATAACGTTTTTATATTATAAATGCAAACCTCATTAAAAAACTTGTATTTATAATGATATTATGTGTAACATATTCATTATAAAGATATTTGTCAGAGTTTCCAATTATTATTTTTAAATCAAAAATAAAGTCACTATCATTAAATAAATGATTGCACAAAGGTTACTGATTTGATAAAATATTTTTTGTTGTAATCAAATCAAATTTGATAGCTAAGCTCACTTTTAGGAGGTGACACTCATGCCAAACATTAAATCTGCAGTAAAACGTGTTAAAACAACACAATCTGCTGAAACACAAAACGTGACTCAAAAATCAGAAATGCGTACAGCAGTTAAAAGAGCAAAATCAGCAATCGAAACTAATGCTGATAACAAATCAGAATTAGTAAACTTTGCAATTAAAAAAGTAGATAAAGCTGCGCAACGCAACTTAATCCACTCAAACAAAGCTGATCGTATTAAATCATCATTAATGACATCTGCTAAATAATGAAAAGTTCAAGCCTACGCTTGAACTTTTTTTATACCTTTTTTAATTAAAGTGATAAGATGAATAATTCTAGTATTAGCTCCTTATCCATATATGAGGACTTCAATTTGTAGTCTGTCTCGGCACAACTATTAATAATGTTTAATAAATCATCGATATTATAATGCCGTGCATGGTTAAGTGCTAATTTTACGCGGTATGGATGTACATTTATCGTTTTGGCTATTTGCTGACCACTGTAACCTTTTTGGCTCAATATCTTACTTTGATAATATAATCTATAATTGCTCGTTATTAAAGCTAATAATTTAATTGGCTCCTCTTTCATAACTATTAAATCTTTAACTAGTTGTACGGCTTTTTCTTTTTTATTTTTTTGAATGTATTCTGTTAACAAGAACACGTTTTGCTCTAAACTTCTATTGACGATTTGAGAGATGTCTTGTCTATTTATCGTCGGTCTATCCCCTAAAAACAATATTAACTTTCCTAATTCTTGTTTGACTACATTAAAATTTATGCCTGTTAAGTCGATAAATAAATTTAATGCATCTTGTTTAATATCTTTGTAGTCTTCATGAAGGGATTGTTTAATCCAATGTTTTATGTCATCTTCAGACATTTGTTCAATTTTTTTAAGTTTAGTATTGGCCTTAAGCTGTTTAACTAATTTTTTACGCTCATCCAGTTTAGATTGGTAAACTTCAAAAATAACTAAACTTTCACCATCATATTTATTAATAAATTCAAGTAATTGATCACTATTATGATTAATATCTTTAGGTGGCTTTTCTCCTGTAAAAATATACGCATTTTGTACTAATACGACTTTTTTATCAGAAAATAATGGCATCGTTAGTGATTCTTCAATTATTGGTGCTATTTCAGTTTCATATAAATTAAACTTAATAAAATTGAAGTCATCTTTGGGTTCATTAAGATATTTAGCTATAATTTCATTACTTTTTTTCTCAATAAGTTCAGGTGCTTCACCATATATAGTAATAATATTCTCGCTCATTAAAATAGCATCCTTTCACGACTAAAAACACTACTAATTATATCATTTGTCAATGCTACACTCTAGAAAGTTCTATTATTTTTCAGTACTTATTTTTAATTCTTTATTTAAAGTTATCGTAACTTGCCCATGTTGAGCAGTGTCATAAACTTTCGAATTAATTATTTTTAAATTGTTTAACACTTGCGTATCTGGTAAATGGAATCTGTTATTTTGACCGTTAGATATTAAACTAATCCGTGGATTAGTGACTTGCATAAATGCTTCACTACTACTTGTTTTACTGCCATGGTGCCCTACTTTTAAAATATCAATATTTGAAAGGTCATATTTAGCTAACAATAATTGTTCGTTGTTAATAGTTGCATCACCCATAAATAATAATTTATAGCCTCTATATTTTATTAAAGTAATAATAGACTGCTCATTTTGATCTTCTGAGTGTGGAATTGTAGCATCTAAGAATTCTATAAAAAATTGATCAAGATAGATTGAGTTTAGTGATAGAAAATCAATCATCTTAAAATCATAAATTGTGGCTAATGTATTGATATATTCAAGTTGTTGTTGTGTAAATGATTGCTTATTAATAATTACATTGGTGAATGTTAAGTCTTGGCATAAAAATTCCAATTCACCCATATGATCATTATGAGGGTGTGTAATGATGAGATAATCAATTTTTTTAATACCTTTCTTCTTTAGTGTAGGTAAAATCTTATATTTGGATAATGTACCATTATATTGTCTTTTTTTGTCTACATATTTGCCTCCAGTATCTATCATAACAGTCTTATTTTTGGTAGTTTTTAGTAAAAATGAATCTCCATGACCGACATCAAACATAGTCAACTGAGCCGTATAATCTCTAGGTAAATAAGTTATAGCTAACGAAAATAAAACAAACAATACTACAGTCTGTACAAATTTTCTCAATACAAATATTCTTAAAATAACAAATACCATTAGTAAACATAGTGTAACTTGCAAATGATTTAATTCAGGTACGAACCAACGGATTTTCGTAAATATTATAAAAATTCGAACCAAATTATCATGTAATTTAAATATACTATCAATTATTAATGGTACCGATTGAAACGATATTGGTACATAAACATATAATAAGTAAAATATTGCTAAAGGAAAAAATATAAAAGTATATAATGGTATAAAAAGAATGTTTGAAAAAAGACTAATCCATTGAATTTGATTAAAATGCATGCTATTAATCATGAAGCTTCCTAAAAATGTTATAACGTTTAACAGCACAAGAGAAATTGCTTTATTGTGCTGAATGAATAATGGCGCCGATAGTAGAATAAAAAGTGTTATAAGGAAAGAAAATTGAAATCCAATGTCATAAACAAGATGTGGTGCTATTGTAGAGAGTATGATAAATGTGCTACCTAGCACATCAAGAGCTCTATATAATAAAAAGCGTGGCAATAAGGTGACTATAAGCACCATTGTGATAGCTCTTAACGCGCTTGGAGCGAAGTCGGTATAACATGCGTAAATAGGGAGAATAACGCAAATAGCTACTTTAATGAATGGGATAGGTAATCCCAATCTAATACTAATACAATAAATCATAGCAACGATCGCCATAATATGAGAGCCACTCACTGCCATTAAATGATAGATTCCTATATCTTTAACATCATCTAGTAGTTTTTTAGGTAAAAGATTAACATCTCCAAATAATAAGGCTATAATCTTGTCATATTGTTGAAGACCTGAACTTTTAAATTTATTGTATAAATGATATTTGTGATTATTAAATGCATTTAATACCGTTCTTTGTGTTGGCTCGCACTCATTACTTTTGATATGCTTTATATTGATTATTAAAGGACGAAAGACTGAAGAAGTAATAGGCTTATATGAACCATCTATAGGACAAACGTGATTATTAATAGCGTCAATGTTCAATGGCTCATTGCTATAGTAAAAAAAACGATACTTTTCATTATCAATTTGTAAAGTGCCGATAATGCTGTTTTCGTAAGGTTGATGAATAGCGACAAACGTTACATACTGATTTATCTTTGGATTGTGTAATATATGTGTACGTTGTTGTAATGTTTGTATAAAATGTTTTTCAAAAAATGCAAAGCTGATTATTGGCGTGATAAGTACGATACTTAACATTAAAAAACTGCATTTTTTTCTGTACATGCTAAACATAAAAATTACAAAAAGTGTTATAGCTAAAATTTGATTATGTAACCACAGTAAGCCAACCAAATAAGCTAATGCAACGTAAAACATCTGTTATTTATTTAATAAATATTGAGCCACGTGTTCAGGGTTAAATGGAATTTTTTTATATTCAATATTTTGTTGGTCTAATAATTTTAATGCATAAGCATGATTATGATAATCTTCCGCGTAGTAAATCGTTGTAATACCTGCTTGAATAATTGATTTAGTACAGTTTAAACAAGGGAAATGCGTCACATAAATAGTTGCACCTTCAGTAGAAACGCCTTGTTTAGCACATTGTAAAAGTGCATTCATCTCGGCATGAATAGTTCTAATGCAATGCCCATCTTCAACCAAACAACCTTCATCTATGCAGTGTACTTCCCCAGTAACGGAACCATTGTAACCACCGGCGATAATTCTATTATCTTTGACAATTGTAGCTCCTACTGATAATCGTTCACAAGTTGAGCGTAATGCTAAGAGTTGACTTTGAGCCATAAAGTATTCGTCCCATTTAATTCTATTCATTTTGAAGCCTCCAATTATATTTAATAACTAATAACAAAATTTTAATATAATGCCATTATAATGTGAATTCTGCTTTTAATTTTTCAAAAGTCTTAGTACCAATACCTTTGACTTCTTTTAATTTTTCAATATTATCAAACTGCCCATGTTGTTCTCTATAGTTAATAATGGCTTGAGCTTTAGACTCTCCGATACCATTGATTGATTTAAGTTCATCTATAGTTGCTGTATTGATATTTACTAGTGATTTAGCGTTTTTATGTGACACTTGATGGGCAGAAGTTAAATTAGTATTTAATGCATTTACTTTATCATTTTTATTAGGTATTATCACTAATTTTTGATCTAATAATTTCTCAGCAAGATTAACCGTAGATAACTCAGCATCTTCAATTGGTTGGGCTTTATCTAAAAGTTGTTTTACCCTATCAGATGATTTCATTTGATAAACGTTAGGGTATTTAACTGCCCCCTTAATATCAACATATATAGTTTCAGGCTGTTTAATTTTAGTGTTAGCTTTTGCAACAGTAGATGTATGATTTTTTAGATTATCATGCTGATTTTTCATCTCTATTTTAGAATAATGTGATACATTCGTCTTACTAAAGCTTGATAAAGCTAATATCATTATTGCTATAACGATTAAGAAGGATATAAGAATTAAATTTCGTTTCTTTAAAATAGCTGACCTTAATTGTACTAACCAATGCGACATAAAAAATCACTCCTTTACAGATAAACACGTGTAAAGAAGTGTAGTTACTCTATTTATTTACTATAAAAAATAGTCTATTCCCATTTTCATCATGGTTATTAATATCGAAATCTACAAAAGTAGTAATTTGAGTAAAACCAATGTCATTTAATAGTTTTTTATAAGTATCTTCGGTGAATGTTCTTTGGTAATGGCTTTCGTCGAATCTTTGATATAAGTCATTGGGTTGCTTCATAAAGAAAGACATATCGTGCCACACACTATATGGCTCTTCGCCTCTAATAGCATCCCAACCTAAAAATACTTCATCCGTTTCGTCTATATAACTTTGGTTATTAAATAATGTGTCGAATTTATTTATCGTATGCACATCAAACATTAATACACCGTTATCTTCTAAGTGTTGATAAACATTTGTGAATGTCGCCTTAACATCTTCTAAATTTGCTAAATAATTTAATGAATCACAGAAGATAGTAATGACATCAAATTTTGAATTTAATGTGAAATCAGTCATATCTCCTTCGATCCAATTTATATTATGTGCTTTATTTGCAGCTAATGCTAACATATCTACACTTAAGTCCATTCCTGTGACATTATCAAACTGCGTCAATAAAGTTGTTAAGTTCCCTGTACCACATCCAATATCTAATAAAGAATGTTGGTGTGTTGCATAGTGTTCAACAATTTTCAACCAAGACTCATAAGGTTGATCAAAAGTTAATTGGTCATAAAATAAACTTAAGCCCTCATATTGTGACATCTTTAATAAACTGCCTGTCTATAAGTTTCGATTGGTGCGTCTTGATATAATTTTTCGATATTATAATAATCACGTTCATCTTTATGGAACACATGAATAACGACGTCAGCTAAATCTATTAATACCCAACGTGCCTCGTTATATCCTTCCATACGTTTAACTTCTATTTCAGCTTCGTGTGCGGCGTCTTTTACAGCTTTTGCTATAGCTTGAACTTGACGGTCATTATTTCCGTGACATACAACGAAATAATCAGTCATATCGCTGATTCCTCTCATGTCAATTGAAATAATATCTTCTGCTTTTTTATCTTCTGTAGCCTGAATAGCTAATTTTAATAATTGATCTGAATTCATTTAATCATCCTTTATTCTTTCATCACTATAATTATAATAATTTAAACAAGCAATTGTAGCGTCATATACGTTTATATCTCTACTAATCAAATGTAATACTGTGCGTTTAGATATTTCATAAATTGTTTTATCTAAACTACCTTGATTGTATGCTAAATCTCTTATTTCTTCAACGCCAGGGGTTTGTCGACCCGGTTCAATATAATCAGCAATAAAAATTAATTTTTCAGTTTTAGACATTTGGGCACGGCCTGTTGTATGGTTTTTGATAGCTAATAAAACTTCCTCATCGTTAACACCATAATCTTTATTCATAATAACGGCGGCTACAGGACCATGTAATATCTCAGAACCATAACTTAACAAATTACTGTCTAAGCCATTTTGAGTAACGGTTTGATACATAGTCCCTAAATCATCATATTTACTATAATCGTGTAAAATACCAGCTAATTCAGCTTTCTGTGCATCACCATCGTATATTTCAGCAAGCTTAACAGCTGTCTTTGCCACATTCATTGAATGTATAAAACGTTTTTCTGGTAATTTTTCTTTAACTAATTCAACAGCATTATCAATTTTCATACAATCGTTCCTCTCTAATATATTGTTCAACACTTTGAGGGACAAGAATTTGAATAGATTGTTTATTTCTTACACGTTCTCTAATCATCGTAGAACTAATATCCATGCGTGGGATATTAATGGCTATCATGTTATCTTTTACTTCTTGTGCCTCCTTATATCTATTCACAACGACAAATGTAATATATTGCATTAGTTCATCAATTTTGTACCATTTATCTAATTGTTCGTACTGGTCGGTACCGATAACGACGTATATTTTACTACTTGGATTTTTATTAACAATACGAATAATTGTATCATACGTATAACTTTGTCCTGCTCTTTCGATTTCATCTAAACAAAGTTCACCAAATCCAAGTTCTTTAATTGCGTTCTCAATCATTTTCACTCTATAACGTGCATCAAGATAATCTTCATGTGTTTTGAGTGGTGACATATGGCTCGGCATAAAATAAAAGTTGTCTGGTGTTAATAAGTCATACACTTCACTTGCGACTAGCAAGTGTGCAGTGTGTATCGGGTTAAATTGGCCACCATAAATAACAATAGAATTAGTCATTATGGTAATTTTATTGTTTTATTATCTTGTGATTCTTTGTAAAGAACAATCATTGACCCGATAACTTGTACGATTTCGCTATTCGTCTTTTGACTCACTTCTTGTGCCAAATCATTTTTATCTTCGAAATTATTTTGTAATACGTGTATTTTAATTAATTCTCTGTTTTCTAAAATATCTACTAATTGCTCGACCATATTATCGTTAATACCCGCTTTACCAATTTGGAAAGTAGGATCAACATTATGCGCCTTACTTCTTAAAAATCTTTTTTGTTTACCCGTTAACATATAATAGCTCCTTTATAAATGGTTTAATACCGTGTCTTTCATGACTTCATAATTTGGTGTTAAATTTGTCCAAATTTTAAAACTTTCTGCGCCTTGGTTGACGAACATATCTAAGCCATTTTGTATTGGATTTCCTTTTTGTTCAGCCGCTTTTAAAATGGGTGTTTTAAATGGAATATAAACGATATCGCTCACTAAAGTATGAGATGCTAAATTATCCAAATTTATCACTAAATCTTTATTGTTATTCATGCCGACGGGCGTTGTATTAATTATGATATCGAATTCAGATAATGCTTTTTCTGCATCGTTTAAACCGATTTTATTAATATTCATTTGCCAATTGTCAAATCTACTAAGTGTTCGATTGGCTACTGTAATTTTAGGCTTAACATGTTTCATCAATTCATTAGTTATGCCTTTACTTGCTCCACCTGCACCTAATATTAAAATATACGCCTCTGCTAAATCAGGGTATATTGTTTTTAACCCTTCAACATAACCAATACCATCCGTATTATAACCAATCCACTTATTGTCGTGTATTTTCACTGTATTTACAGCGCCAACCGTTTTTGATTGGTCATCTATTTCATCGAGATAAGGTATAATATTTTCTTTATGCGGAATTGTAACATTAAAACCTGAGAGGTTTTGGTTTTTAATAATTTCTTTTATTGAATCAAAATTATTCGGATCAATATTTAGAGCCTCATAGTCGTGTTCTAAGCCAAGTGCTTTAAAATTCGCATTATGCATTACTGGCGATAATGAATGATCTATGGGGCTACCTATTACTGCATATTTCATATTTAACACACCTTACATAATTGAATTTCTTAGCACTACATCTACATGCTTCGGTACTCTAACGATAACTTTTGCTCCTGCCTCTATTGTAATAAAACCTAGACCCGAAATCATAACATCACGTTTTTCTTTGCCAGTTTCTAATCTAACGGCTTTGACATTTGCCAAATCAAAGTTTTGACTATCTTTTGGTGGCGTTAATACTGCGCCAAGTTGATTGCGCCATAAATCATTCGCATTTTCTGTTTTAGTTCTATGAATGTTTAAATCGTTTGAAAAGTAACAAACAAGAGGTCTTTTGCCGCCACTAACGTAATCAATACGTGCTAAACCACCAAAAAATAAAGTTTGTCCTTCGTTAAGTTGGTAGACACGTTGTTTAATTTCATTTTTAGGCATAATCGTTTTAAGTTCTTTTTCAGTAACATAATGAGTCATTTGATGTTCTTGTATAATACCTGGTGTATCGTACATAAATGTTGTTTCATCTAAAGGAATATCTATCATATCTAAAGTTGTTCCAGGAAAGCGAGAAGTAGTAACAATATCTTTTTCTCCTACACTTTGTTCAATTAATTTATTAATAAGCGTAGATTTCCCAACGTTAGTTGTCCCAACAATATAAACATCTTGCTGATTACGTTTTTGCTCGATTGTTGACATTAATTCTTCAATACCCCAACCTTTATCAGCAGAAATGAGTGTAACTTCTTCAGCTTCTAAACCGTATTTTCTTGCCGTTTTTTTCAGCCATTCTTTAACTCTTCTTTTATTAATTTGCTTAGGTAACAAATCTAACTTATTAGCAGCTAAAATAACTTTCTTATTACCAACGATACGTTTTAAGGCATTAATAAATGAACCTTCAAAGTCAAAAATATCGACGACATTGACAACAATACCTTTTTTATCTGCTAGACCATTTAATAAATCTAAAAAGTCTTCGCTATTCATTCCTACATCTTGTACTTCATTATAATTTTTTAATCTAAAACATCTTTTACAAACAACGTCTTCTCTAAATAAATTATGTTCAGGCACATAACCTGCCGCATTCGGATCTTCAGATTGCAATGTTGCACCGCAACCAATACATTTTAGTTCTTCAGTCTCTGACAATCAATATTCCTCCCATGTGATATAGCCTTTTTTTCTAAAGTGTTGAAGTAATCTACGTTCAATTATGCGATTGAATTTAGTAATAAATCCATCTGTTTGTTTAACCGGTACTACCATTATAGTGAATAGCCCTCTTCTTTTGCCGCCGAATACATCAGTAAGCATTTGATCCCCTATCACTACGATTTCTTCAGGTTTTAATTGCATATGATTCGTCGCTTTTATAAATGCTTTACCCATTGGTTTACGCGCTTTAAAAATAAAATCTACATCTAGTGATTGAGAGAAACTACCAACACGTTGTTCGTTATTGTTAGACACAATAGTAATTGTAATACCTAAGGCATTAGCTTTTTTAAACCAAGCTCTAACTGCTTCTGTCGGTGCGTCAACGTCCCAACCAACTAAAGTGTTATCTAAATCAGTTATAATTCCTTTAACTCCAGAAGCAGCAAGCTTTTCTATATCAATTTGAAATATAGATTGCACATACTCATTTGGCATAAAATATTTCTTGAAAATTCCCATTTTTGATAATCACCTTTTTAAATTGTTTTAATTAATTTTTCTACTATTTCACTTGAAGAATGCGCAGCAGTTTTTAAAAATTCATCAAAACTCATTTCTGCTTGCCCATTCGCTAAATCAGAAATTGCTCTAGTTACAACGAAAGGTACATTAAATTGATAACAAGTTTGTGCAATTGCCGTTGCTTCCATCTCTACAGCTAATGCATCCGCAAAATTTTGTTTTATTTGCGTGCGTTGCTCATTAGAACCAATAAAACTATCGCCACTTACAATTAGTCCAGTTTTAGCAGACAAATTAGAAGCTTTGATTGCTTCGATTGATTGCGTTAATAGTGTTTTGTCGGCTTCAAAAACTGCAGGCATTTGTGGTATTTGTCCATATTGATAACCAAATGCAGTCGCATCTGCATCATGATAAGCTAATGCCTCACTGACGACGACATCGCCGACTTTAAGTTCTTCATCTAGAGCACCAGCTGAGCCAGTATTTATTATTTTAGATGGTTTAAAATTTTCTATTAATAGTGTCGTAGACATCGCTACATTTACTTTTCCAATACCACTTTGAGTTAAGACTACAGATGTGTCATTTAAGTTTCCTTTATAAAACTTCACATGCGCAATCGTCACTTCTTGTAAATGAGTTAATTTATCTTTTAATATTGCAACTTCTTCTTCCATTGCTCCTATTATACCTATCATTATAGTTCACCTCGATGTAATTTCATAGCCTTTGCCATTTTATCATATTTAACCACATAGCTCGATTATAGAATTAAATAATTATAAATTTATATCTGCTAATTAGCAAACTTTTTTATACTGTACGATTTTTCAATCACATCCGCACATCAATGTACTACACATAAAAACAGGAGTAAAACCATTTAATTAAATGATTTTACTCCTGTTAACACATACTATTATATGGATTTTCAACTTATGAACCGAATAAAGTGCCTAAACTTTGCAGTGAGAAAATACCTGTAACAATAGTTACAACTACTGCTAAAATACCGAACCACAACATCCAGTTCGGGTGTTGGTAATCGCCAACGATAGACTTACGTTTACTAGCAATTAAAATAGTACCTAAAGTAATTGGTAAAATTAATCCGTTTAATGCGCCAGCAATAATTAATAATGAAACTGGTTTACCTACAAATAAAAATATAATTGTAGATACTACGATAAAAGCAATTACCATTAAATTCCCTTTATTAAATAAAGATTTATGTAATGTTTTTAAGAATGTTGAACTTGTGTATGCTGATCCAATTACTGAGGACATAGCAGCAGCAAATAACACTACACCAAAGATATTTTTACCTATAGGTCCTAAAACGTGTTCGAACACTGATGCAGGGGGATTATCAGCACTTAATGTTGCACCTGTAACTACAACGCCTAGAACGCCAAGGAATAGCAATGTACGTAATACGCCAGTTGTTAAAATACCTGCAATAGCAGCTTTATTAACGAATGGTAAAAATGATTTTCCTTTAATACCTGAATCTAATATTCTGTGGGCACCAGCAAATGTGATATAGCCGCCGACAGTTCCGCCCACTAATGTAATAATTGGTAACACTAAAGCGATTGGATGTTCTGGCATTACAACATGCTTTAATGCATCTCCATAAGGAGGATGTGCTTTAAACATAACGAAGGCTACGACTACAATCATTAAAGCACCCAAGACCATAGAAACAACATCCATAATCTTTTGACCACTTTTACTAATAAATATAGCGATTGAAAGTACTGCCGTAATAGCAGCGCCCCATTTAACGTCCAAACCGAATATTGCATTTAGACCTAAGCCTGCACCTGCGATATTACCAATATTAAAAGCGAGACCACCTATGGCTATTAATATCGAAATAAAAGTCCCTAGTCCTTTAACGATATCGTTTGCTACTTCTTGACCTCTTTTACCAGTAACGACTAACACACGCCAAATATTAATTTGCGCACCAATATCAATAATGATTGATAACAGTATTGCAAAAGCAAAACTTGCTGCAAATTGTGCTGTAAATACAGCTGTTTGTGTTAGAAATGCTGGACCTATCGCTGAAGTAGCCATTAAAAATACTGAACCTAACAATAAGCGTTTATGATTTTTTGTGAACTGAAAATCCCCATCTTTTTTTGCTAATTTCTTCCCCATTGTTTTATCCTCCTAAAGTCGAAATAGAGATACCTTCTTTCGATAATCTTTCTCTTATTTGTGATACAAATTCAAAAGCATGTGCTCCATCGCCATGCACACAAATAGTATCGGCTTGAATTGCAATTTTCTCACCATTTTTTGCAGTTACTTGTTGATCTTTAACCATTGAAATAACTTGACTAATAGCTTCTTCAGTATCTGTGATTAAAGCATCAGATTCTTTTCTACTTACTAATTGGCCATTCGCTTCATATCGTCTATCAGCAAAAACTTCAGACGCAGTTTGTAAGCCTAATTCTTTTGCTTTAGAAATTAATAATGTGTTTGATAAACCAACAAATATTAAAGAAGTATCAAAATCATGAACTGCTTGTGCAATTGCATGAGCTATTTCTTCATCTCTAGCACCCATTTGATATAGCGCACCATGAGGCTTAACATGATTTAATTTTGCATTATGGATCGCACAAAAACCAGAAATTGCACCAAGTTGATAAATTACGGTATCATAAATTTCTTGAGTTGATAAATCCATATTGCGTCTACCAAATCCTTGTAAATCGGGTAGTCCTGGATGAGCACCAATACCAATATTATTTTCTTGTGCTAATTTAACTGTATTATTCATAACTTGAGCATCGCCTGCATGGAATCCGCAAGCAATATTCGCCGAAGTGATTACTGGTATGATATTTTCATCATTACCTATCTTGTAATTACCAAATGATTCACCTAAATCACAATTTAAATCTACTTTCATGATTAAGCCTCCTTAATAATATTATGTCTATCTAAAAATTTAATATCTACATCTTTTGCGTCTCCATGTGCATATGGTGGGTAATTCAATACAGCATATAAGAAATCGGCTGTAGTCGTAAAACCATCAATTACCATTTCATCTAAAGTAACTTTAAGTTTATCTATAGCTAATTGTCTATTTGGTGCTTTAACAATTACTTTAGCTACTAAAGAGTCATAATATGGCGAAACCACATAACCTGAATAAAGTAATGAATCTACTCTTACGTTAAATCCATGTGGTAAATGTAGTCCTTTTACTTTACCAGGTGAAGGTTGAAATCCTTTTTCTGGGTCTTCTGCATTAATACGCGCTTCGATTACGTGACCATCGAATGTTATTTCATTTTGAGTAAAAGGCAACTGATTTTGCATCATTAAATATAATTGAGCTTGTAATAAATCTCTATTGGCTCTCATTTCTGTCACAGTATGCTCTACTTGAATTCTGGCATTCATTTCGATGAAATAATAAGCGTCTTCGGTAACTAAAAATTCAATCGTACCAGCACTTCTATAATTAGAAGCGCGCGCTACTTTAACAGCATCGTTACAAATTTGTGTTCTTCTTTCTTCAGATAAAGCAGAACATGGTGATTCTTCTATTAACTTTTGATTTTTACGCTGTACAGAACAATCTCTTTCGCCCAAATGCACAAAGTTGTCCTGACCATCTCCGACTACTTGTACTTCAACATGCTTTGCTACTGGAATAAACGCTTCGACATAAATTCTATCGTCATCAAAGTAATTTGCTCCTTCGCTCTTCGCTTCTTTAAAAGCTTTGCTCAGTGCTTCTTTACTTTTTACGATACGAATTCCTTTACCGCCTCCGCCACTAGCTGCTTTTAACACTAATGGGTAACCCGTATCTTTTGCAATTTCTTCTACTTCATCGATAGATTCTACTGCACCGGTTGAACCAGGTATGATGGGTACGTCAGCACCATGAACAGTTTGTCTAGCCGTTATTTTATCACCCATCATTTCCATAGTACGGTATGTCGGTCCAATAAAATAAATGTCGTTTTCTTCAACTTTACGAGCAAAAGATGCGCTTTCTGATAAAAAACCGTAGCCTGGATGGATAGCCGTTGCATTAGTATTGATTGCGGCACTTATAATTCTATCTTGGTTTAAATAACTATCTAAAGCGTTTGCTTCGCCGATACAAACTGCTTGATCAGCTAAGCTCACGTGTAAACTTTTTTCGTCTCCTAAAGCATAGACAGCAACTGTTTCAATATTGAGTTCACGACATGCCCTAATGATACGTATTGCAATTTCTCCTCTGTTAGCGATTAGACATCGATACATTAACTTCTCCCCCTAATTTACACTTAGTCCACTTTAATTAATGTTTGGTTATATTCCACTTGTGTACCATGATCCACAACGATTTCACTTACCGTTCCTTCAACATCGCTTACAACTTCATTTAAAACTTTCATTGCTTCGATATAACCAATTACATCACCTTTATTAACAGTTGAACCAACTTCAATTATTGGATGAGTCAATTCTTTTTCATCTTGTAGGAAAAATGTGCCAACCATAGAAGCATTTATTGATTTAGTATTGTTTGATTCAGCGCTTTCTTCGTTTTGAGACGCGTTATTTGCAACCTCAGATGAAGATACATTGGCTGTATGTTGAACTGCATTACCACCACTTTGTGGTTCAGTAAAATCTATATCAATTTCACTACTATAATCTTTATATCTAAATTTTTTAACGTCATTTTCCTTAACGAGTGTTATTAATTTTTCTATTTGCTCTAAATTCATTGTTATTCCCCTTTTAATAATTTTGCTATTTTTGATGAAGTATTTCTCATTTCATTAATTTCAAACTGTGGTGTTTCAGTAATGGCTGTTAACGTTTTTGCAAATTTTTCTTGTTGTGCAATTAATTTATTAGTAGCTTCTTCAATCGTTATCCATTTAAATTGTATTTTGTTTCCAGGTTTCAATTGTGCCAAAACATTTAAATCAGCCTGACAAACATTCGCGATTTTTGTATAGCCGCCCACCGTTTGTTTATCATTTAATAAAATAATTGGGTTCCCATCATTAGGTACTTGAATACTGCCTAATGCAACAGGTTCTGAAATTATGTCTGCAGCATGTTCAGGGCTAATAGTTGGCCCTTTTAAGCGATAACCCATCCGGTCGGAACTATCAGAAATAGTAAACGTATGTGCTGTAAGTTCACTTTGCACTGTTGCTGAAAAAGCGTCAATTTGTGGCCCTTCCACTATATGAATGGTTACTTTCTCATCTAAATCAAATCGTCCATTGTACCTATGTCCTAATGTATTGTGACCGTAATCATTTTCAATAAAATTTATGTGATCACCTGATTTTAATGCGCGTCCTTTGAAACCACCAATTTGGCTTCGCGTATGTGTGGAATAACTATTAGCTACTTGTGGAATATCTAATGGTTTACCAAAAAGTATGTAACATCTAGCGCCTTCTTCAACATTATTTAATTTTAAAGTGTCTCCTTTATTGGCTTGCACAACAGTCTGATGTGGCACGAACGTTCCGTTAAGTTGTGCATTAAAAGGGGCACCTGTTATTACGAATGTATTATTCACTTTAAATTCGATAGTTGGCCCGATAATCGTACATTCTAAAGCAGGTCCTTTATTGCCAATAAGTTGTTGCCCTATTTTTAATGCACATTGATCTAATGCACCTGCAATTGAAAAACCTAAATTTTGAAAGCCGATACGCCCTTCATCTTGTACTGTAGTGAATAATCCAGGTTGTTTAATTTTAATTGCCATTTTCAATCGTCACCAAACTTTCATAATCAAATGTATTATGTTGTTGTTGTTCTTTAAAGTCTTCAAATTCTTCTTGTGTAATACTATAAAATTTTATGTAATCACCCGGTTGATAGAGACACATTGGTTCTCTATTAATATTAAAAACATCAATTGGCGTTTGCCCAATAATTTGCCAACCTCCTGGTGATTGCTTTGGGTAAAGACCAGTTTGATTGTTGGCAATTCCGACAGAACCTGCTGGTATTTTTGTTCTAGGTTCATTTCTCCTAGGTGTATGTATTTTTTCGCTTAGACCACCCAAAAATGGAAAGCCTGGCATAAAACCAAGTAGATAAATCAAATATGGATTTGAACTATGTATGCTTACTACCTCGTCTATATTTAAATCATTATGTTGTGCAACTTCTTCTAGGTCTGGGCCATACTCATCACCATAAAGCACTGGAATATTAATAATCCGTGGTTCTGCAAATTCATTTGCTATTGAATTTAAATCTAACGCTTCAATATTTAACTGTGCAATTATACTTTTGGGCACGTCAAGCGTAGTATCGATTGTTATCATAATAGAACGATAAGATGGTACAATCTCTAAAATTGAGGCAAGTTGCTGTTTTTCTATATATGTAACTACATATTGTACTTTGTTAAATGTTGATCGAGAAATTTCATTCTCAAAGTAGTATATAATTGTTTGTTCATTCAATATTTTGGTTTCCAAAAAATTACTCCCCTTTGAATAATTTAAATTATCAG
>NZ_JAVTDB010000046.1:0-24125 GCF_032139365.1 Staphylococcus kloosii | reverse complement strand
GAGACTCAACAAAAAACTGTGAATGCTGATGCTAGTAAAACTAATCAAACAGCTACACCTAAAGCTGCAACTCAGTTAAAAGTAGCTAATACAAGTACAAACCAAAAAGCACCAACTACATCAAGTAAATCAGTAGCTACAGATCAAAAAGCTACTACTTCAAATGGTGCTACAACGTTTAGAACGGCAGTGGCGGCACCTAAATTACGTAAACTTGTTGCTACTAATACGACGCAAAAAGCTACTGTGAAAAAAGAAGCAGCTACAAAGGCGACTACTAGTTTACCTAAATATACACCTCAAGTTAAATCTTCTATCAATGATTACATTCGTAGTAAAAACTATGCTGTACCAAAATACGAAGAAGATATCGCTAGCTATTTACCAAAATATAATTATCGCAATGGTAAACCTGAAGGTATCGTGATGCACGATACTGCGAATGACAATTCAACTATTCAAGGCGAAGTTAACTACATGAAAAACAACTACAATTCTGCTTTCGTACATGCTTATGTTGATGGAAACAGAGTCATTGAAACTGCCAACACAGACTATTTAGCATGGGGGGCTGGACCAGCAGCTAATGATAGATTTATTCATGTTGAATTAGTGCATACACATACCGCGGATGATTTTGCCCGCTCAATCAATAACTATGCCGACTATGCAGCAACTAACTTACTCTATTATGGTTTAAAACCTGACAGTGCAGAATATGACGGTCAAGGTACAGTGTGGACACATAGAGCAGTAAGTAATTATTTAGGTGGAACTGATCATTCTGATCCACACGCTTACTTACAATCACATGGTTACTCATACGATGAACTTTATGACTTAATCAATGAAAAATATTTAATTAAAACGAGTAAAGTTTCAGCTTGGGGCACGACAAGCTCAGGCAGTACAAAACCTTCTGGAGGTAGCACTGGGACTACTACGCCTACAGGTAAATTAACAGTTTCTAACTTAACTAATACTCAAGGTACTGTTAAATCTGCTAATCACGGCCTATACACTTCAGTCTATGATACGGCTGGTAAAAAGAACGCAACAATTAATGGGAAAACTTATCAATTATCTAAAAAAGCTACGCTGGGTAATAAATCTTTCTACCTTATAACTGACAATAAAACGAACTTAGGCTGGATGCAGACTGGTGATATTACCGTTAAAAAACCTGCCGCTTCTACAAGTAGCAAGTTAACAGTTACTGCCTTGAAAAATACACAAGGTACTGTTAAACCTACCAACCATGGTGTTTACACGACTGTATATGATAAAGCAGGTGTTAAAAATTCCAACATCAATGGGAAAACTTATCAATTATCTAAAAAAGCGACACTGGGTAGTAACGCTTTCTACCTTATAACTGATAGTAAATCTAAAACGAATTTAGGTTGGTTACAAACCGGTGATATTACTATTAAAGCTGCAACTACTGCTAAAACTAAAACTGCAGTTGCACCTAAACCAGCTACAAAAGTAAAAGCTGAAGCAACACCTAAAGCGACAACAAATCAAACACTAAATGTAAGTAAAATTGGCCAAACGAATCCATCAAAACTAGGTATCAAAGCTTCAGTTTATGATAAAGCAGCTAAAGATGGATCAAAATATGCTGGTAAAACATTTAATGTGACTAAACAGCGTAAACAAGGTAATACAACATATGTCTTAATCCAAAACAGTACAAACGGTACACCTATTGGTTGGGTTGATACTAAAAATATCAACACACGTAATCTAAGTAAAACAGCAGCGAAAAAAGGTGAATACGTTGTTAAATCTACTAATAGTGGACTCTATGCAATACCTTGGGGTACTAAATCTCAAATTATCGAACCATCAAAAAATCTAAATAACAAGGCTTTCACGTCTTCAAAATCTGTATTTGTAGATAAAGACGAATATGTATACGGCACTGTTAATAACAAGACTGGTTGGATTGCTTTGAAAGATTTAGGCGTTAAAACAAAAACTGCCGTGGTGAAAAAACCTACTACTAAAACTCAAACTGTAGATTATACTAAAGCTAAAAAGCAAAATTTTGATTATGTCGTATATAATAAAACAGGTTATTTCTATAACTCACCTACTTCTAAGACTGCTGGATCTTTAAACCAATATTATTCTACAATCTTTGCAAGTTATGAAAAACTCGTTATTAATGGCGTAACTTGGTATCATGGCACATTAGAAAATGGTAAAAAAGTTTGGATTAAAGAATCTGACTTACGTAAAGAATTAGTAAAAACTATCAGTACTGGACAACCATTAGACCAAGCCGCTGCTAAACAATATGGTTTACCATTCAAGCCACAAGTGCAACGTGTACCTGGCAAATGGCAAAACGCTACATTAAGTGAAATTAAAAATGCTATGAACACTGCTGTCCTATCTAAAGATAGTACGCAAAAGTATCAGTTCTTACGTTTAGATAAATCTCAAGATCTTAGCACTACAAACTTAAATAAATTACTACAAGGTAAAGGTATTTTAGAAGGCCAAGGTGCGGCATTTAAAGAAGCGGCAAAAACTTATAACATTAACGAAGTCTACCTTATTTCACATGCCCTACTAGAAACTGGTAATGGTACGTCTACGTTAGCTAATGGCGGCGATGTTATAAATAACAAAGTAAATACTAAAGCTTCTACGAAATATTACAATATGTTTGGTATTGGTGCATATGATAGCGATGCAGTAAGACAAGGATTTATTCGTGCTAAACAAGAAGGTTGGAATACTGTTAGAAAGGCAATAATTGGTGGTGCTAAATTTATAGCTAATTCATACATCCATCAAGGCCAAAATACGTTATACAAAATGCGTTGGAATCCTTCTAATCCAGGTACACACCAATATGCTACAGACGTTAACTGGGCTAAACATAATGCAACACGTATTAAAGGGTTCTATGACGCTATGGGTCAAGTTGGTAAATTCTTTGATGTTAACACATATATTTAAATTTAACTAACCTAACATACAAGAGGCTGAGACATTGTAATTATGTCTCAGCCTCAACTTTTAAATTCATAATAAATCTTTGTTTTTTAATTTTAAGTTTATTCAATTTATTTAAAGTTACTGTTTAATTACATTGGTAACTGCCAGCAACTTTCATAAGTAGTATTTTAAATCGTTGTATATCTTCTTCAGTTAAACCATGACACCGTGCTTCAATTAATGCCACTCTACTATTGATTATTTGTTGAATTAATAATCGAGACTTTTCAGTCAAAATGATGTCTTTACATCTTAAGTCTGTTTTATTTTGTACACTCTTCAAGTATCCTAATTTGCATAGCTTTTTTATCCAACGTGAAACGATTGATTGTTCTTTGTTAAGTTTCATCGTTAATTCGTATTGAGATAACTTGGAGTGATTAAAAACTATAGTTAATAGTTCAATTTGTTCAGAAGAGAGTTCGGTATACTGGCCAAATCGTCTACTAACCAAATTTAATTCATTGCTCGTATGTGTTAAAAGTTTTTCTAGTTGTTTATACAAAGTTGATCATCTCCACTAATTTTATATAATTTTATTATAAAATCGTTTGTACTATCTCACAACAATAATGTGACTAATACTCAATTTTGTTGCAATATTAGTAGCTTTTATAATAAATTATAGATATTGAGCATTTTACTAAAGGAGCAGAATCATGACACAAATTAAAGAAAGAGATTACTTTTTTGATAATGCCCGTGCCCTATTGATATTTCTTGTCGTATTTGGACACTTAATGGAACCCTATAGGAGTTCAAGTGGATTTATCACATCATTATATTTAACAATTTATAGTTTCCATATGCCTGGGTTCTTATTTATATCAGGATACTTTGCTAAAAAGGCAGGTCAATCAGGTTACATAGAAAAATTATCGAAGAAATTATTAATTCCATATTTTATTTTCTTCGCATTCTTCTCTGTCTTCTATTATTTTACAGGAAAGGAGAGTAAATTAACTTTTGACCCATTTGATCCAGTATTTGCGTTATGGTTCTTACTTACACTATTCTTCTTCCATATTATATTAGTTATAGTAAAAGACTATAAGCCATATATTATTTTACCTTTAGTAGTGATTGTGTCTTTATTAGCAGGTTTCTCTGATGATATTGGGCAATATTTAAGTTTATCTAGAACAATAACATTTTTCCCTATATTCTATTTAGGTTATTTGTTTAATAAACATAACACCGCTATATTCAGAAATAAAAAGCTTATCCCTATATCCATTATTATCTTTATTGTCTTTTACTTCGGTTATACAGTTCATCCTATTAAATCTGACTGGTTATTCGGAAGAGCGAGCTACATTTCATTAGAGGATAAAGAAGGCGTGTACAGTCCAATTAAACGACTTGTTATTTATTGCGGTATTCTAGCTTTAATGTTTGCATTCTTTAACTTAACACCGAAGCGTAAACATTTCTTCACGTATATTGGCAGAAGAACAATGCAGGTTTATTTATTACATGGTATCTTTATTGGTATTATTAAAGCTTTGGATTTTCATCCATTTAAATCGCCTACTTCTGTACTAACATATATATATTTACTCATAATGGCAGCAGTAATCGTCTACTTATTATCAACACATTTTGTTGCAAAATGGTCGAACCCTGTCATTCATTTAAAACGTCCGGCAGATTATCGGGACTAGTATTTAACCGAATTGTTATCCTTCAATCTATGTTATGCTAGAACTAATTTGAATTGTTCAAATGACCTTCTACAGATTGTTGATAACAATTCGGAATTTTTTATTTTTGAGGTGAAATCATGCAACTATCATTAAACGACCAGTCTAAATTTTTACGCGCACCAAGTATCCGCCAATTTTCCAGTAGAATGAAAGATATTGACGATTGCGTTAATTTGACGATAGGTCAACCAGACTTTACGATGCCACAAGTTGTAAAGGATGCTTATATTAATGCTATTAATGAGGATATAACAAGCTATTCTCATAATAAAGGGTTAAGTGAAACAAGACAGGCAGTAAGTAATTATTTTAAAAGTAAATATGACTTTTTCTATGACGAAGAAGAAATAATTATTACCAATGGCGCAAGTGAAGCTTTAGATACAGCTTTAAGAAGTATATTGAACCCCGGTGATGAGATTATCATTCCTGGGCCTGTATATGCTGGGTATATACCTCTTGTAGAGACTCTCGGTGGCGTGCCAATATATATCGATACAACTGCTAATGATTACAAAGTTACACCTGCTACCATTGAGCAGCACATATCGCCACGTACAAAAGCAATTTTACTAAATTACCCTACCAACCCTACTGGCGTTACATTGAGTTATGATGAAGTAAAAGCAGTTGCCGATACATTAAGTAAACATGAAATTTTTGTGATTAGCGATGAGATATATGCCGAAAATACTTTTAATGGCGAACATACGTCGTTCGCGCAATTCTCTAATTTAAGAGACCAATTGTTACTTATAGGTGGATTAAGTAAGTCCCATTCGGCTACTGGTATTCGTATTGGTTTCTTACTAGGTCCTCTATATTTAATCGAAAAATTAACGTTTATGCATGCATATAATTGCATTTGTGCTAACGTACCAGCTCAAGTAGCTTGTATTGCCGCTTTAAATGAAGGCTTAGAAGCACCTCAATATATGAATGAAGCTTACATCGAACGTAAAAATTACTTGGTGTCAGAGTTGGAAGCACTTGGATTCGAGTTGAATGCAAAACCTGAAGGCGCTTTTTACATTTTCCCTGATATATCAAAATTTACAAACGATGATTTTGATTTCTGCGTTAAACTACTCGAAGAAGCACATTTAGCTATCGTTCCAGGTTCGTCATTTACCGATTATGGCAAAGGACATGTTAGAATCTCATATGCTTATGACCTTGATGTACTTAAAGAAGGTATGCGAAGATTGAAAAAGTTCATGACTACTAACTATAGTTAAACTAACTAATGACCATAGAGGGAGCGAGACAAAAATCTTAGTTTTATAAGAAGGTTTTTGTAGCCTCGCCCGGCAAGGATGACTAGCATTGACAACAGCTTGATACAAGCGTATTTTCAATACAGTCATCTATGTCCAATATAAAAGTAGAGCCTGAAGAATTATGTCCCAGGCTCTACTTTTATATTTTTATTTAGGATCGATGTTAATATCAGCAAATTTTCGCACTATTTGCGTATACTCATACAAATCCTCTTGCGTCATATTAAACTGCATCAATACATCGGTAGAAATTTGGTCAAAATGATTCTTTAATTCTACTCCATCTTTTGTAAGTTGTACCTTAACACGGCGTTCATCTTCTTCTGTACGTTTTCTTTTAATTAAATTTTTCTTTTCTAATCTTTTAATTATTGGACTAATCGTCCCTGAATCTAAATACAATTCATCGCATAAAGTTTTAATATAAACTGGCGTATCCTGTTCTATATATTGTAAAACGATAAAATTTGGAAAGCTAATATCATATTGTTTTAAATATTGATTAAAACGGTTAACTACCTCTTTACTTGAAACATAAAATAAAAAACAAAATTCTTTCTTTATATCTTTATCATAGTCCATAGTCATAAATTCACCTCATTCATTTTAATATAATATGCAATATTTTATATGTCAATTATAATTTCTCAAAACATAAAAATGAATGTATTGAAGTAATAATTATTTTATATTATATAATAGCGCGTTTTCATTTATAAAAAATATCTAAAGCAATTATTTATTTATAATTAATTGTAGCATGATACTTAAATTGTATGTATAATAAAAAGCCTTTGAATAATCAAATATTCAAAGGCTTTTTACATTTAATACTTATGGGAATTTAGGGAACTGATCAAAGTCAGGATCGCGTTTTTCTTTAAATGCGTCACGGCCTTCTTTTGCTTCGTCAGTTGTATAGTATAATAATGTTGCGTCACCAGCCATTTGTTGTAACCCTGCTAAACCATCAGTATCAGCATTCATAGCAGCTTTTAAAAATCTTAATGCAGTTGGTGAATGTTGCATGATTTCTTCACACCATTGTACAGTTTCATCTTCAATATCTGCTAGAGGTACTACTGTATTAACTAAGCCCATATCTAATGCTTCTTGAGCATTGTATTGGCGACATAAATACCAAATTTCACGTGCTTTTTTATGTCCAACTATACGAGCTAAGTAACCTGAACCATAACCTGCATCGAATGAACCAACTTTTGGACCTGTTTGACCGAAAATAGCATTATCAGCAGCAATTGTTAAGTCACATACTACGTTTAATACATTACCGCCTCCGATAGCATATCCTCTAACCATGGCAATAACTGGTTTAGGAATGACACGGATTAGACGTTGTAAATCTAAAACATTTAAACGTGGCACTTGATCAGTTCCTACGTAGCCACCATGGCCACGTTTCTTTTGGTCTCCGCCTGAACAAAATGCTTTGTCACCTTCACCAGTTAAAATGATTACAGAGATACGTTGATCATCTCTTGCACGACTAAATGCATCAATCATCTCTTGCACTGTATCAGGAGTGAAAGCATTACGAACTTCTGGTCTGTTGATTGTTACTTTCGCTATACCATTGTAAAATTCATATTTTATTTCTTTATATTCTCTTATAGTTTCCCACTGTCTAGTCATTTTGCTCCTCCTTAAATAAAAAACCTAATACTATTCTACCAAATTCTTCAGCATCTTCCACATGAACTGTATGTCCAACATTGGAAATCTTACTAACTTCTGAATGCGCTATTTCCCTATTCAAACGATTACTAATTTCACAAAACTTACGATCTAACTCTCCCACAATGATTAACGTAGGCACTTTAATATTATGAATTTCATGCCATAAATTAGGCATATTGCCTGTACCATAATCTCTTAAAGCTTGAGCTAAACGATTAGGATCTTGATTCATGCGCATTGTTCTAATTCGTCGTTGGATACTTTTATCCAAATCATATTGTGTTTGAAATAAAGGTAATTTTTCCCAGTCATTAACAAATACTTCTAAGCCCGCTATATCTAATACCTTCGCTCGAGCTTTATCAACTTGCTGGCGTTCAACGCGATCTCCGTCAGCATCAATACCTGCAGAAGTACTTTCTAATATTAAACCATGCATCATCATTTTACCATTAAGTGCATAATATAATGCAACTCTGCCACCCATTGAATAACCATGTAAATAAATATCATAACTCGAAAATGCTTGTAACGTATCATCTAAATAGTGACTAATAGCATTGAAATTCCATTCTTCATCACGTGTCGTTTCATCATTACCATGTCCAGGTAAGTCTATCGTTAATACATTTACATTATTAAATGATGATAATAAATGATCAAAGCTAGTATGATCACTTATGAAACCATGTAACAATACTAATAATTTATTGCTATCTTTTTGCGCAGGATGAAAATTATAATTTAGCATTAACGATTTCCCCTAACTTGTCGTAAAGCACTGAATGCTGTTCTTTATTAACATCTCTATCTGTAACAATTTCATAAACATGAGCACCAATTTGTGATAGTGCTTCATATTTGAAATCTTCTATGTTGTCGATTTTTTTATAAGTGAAATTATAAAGTAATGCTGCATGTTCAAATTTCAAACCGGTTGGTGTACCAAATAAACGTTCGAAATACGCTTCTGCGCTATTTTTTTGAGGTAAATAAGAAAAAATACCTCCACCATCATTATTTAACAAGATGATATTTAAATTAATATCATTAAGTTTAGACATTAGTAAGCCATTCATGTCATGATAGAAAGCTAAATCACCAATTAATAAAGTGACTTGCTTATGCACTGCCATACCAATTGCTGTTGATACAACGCCATCTATACCATTTGCGCCACGATTCGCATATACTTCTGCTTCACAATCAATATATAAGTTATCGACATCTCTAATTGGCATACTATTACTTACGAACAGCGTATCCTGTGCAGTCAATTTGTCTAATAAATGCGCAACATAA
Source organism: Staphylococcus kloosii (assembly GCF_032139365.1). Taxonomy (GTDB): domain Bacteria; phylum Bacillota; class Bacilli; order Staphylococcales; family Staphylococcaceae; genus Staphylococcus; species Staphylococcus kloosii_A. Next base: position 15,124 of record NZ_JAVTDB010000046.1, on the reverse strand, counting down.
GCCGCTTCGTCATTTGCATTGTACACATAATCTTTGATTTTTACTTTTGCTCTTTTTTCCAATTCTTGCCAATAATGTAACCATTGTAAACGGTCCACTGAAGCAACTTCTGCTAATTGTCTAAAGAAATCATTGGCTGATATTTCATAAGAAATATGTGGTGCAATTGGAAACGCATCAGGTCTATCATTATTTTGTACGAGTATCTGATAAGCTTTGGTACGTTTTAACCATTGATTCAACGCTTTTGATATCACTGGTTTGCCAACTCTAATAATAAAGTCAACTTCATCGTCTAACCCAGCTCTATACAATAAATCGTATGTGGAAATTACGTTAGGGTGTTTGATTTTACGTAGCTGACTCAATGGGTCTGCCAAAATAGGTACGTCATGTATAGTTGAAAAAGTTAAAATTTGATCTACATCTTCATGTTGCACATCACCAACTATAATAAGTCCACGTTTTTTCTTAATAATAGTTGCTATTTCATTGAGTGTTGCCGTTTTTTGATAATGTGGGACTGGCTTAACATCAGAAGTTAACATACTTCGTTCTTCTAAGTCTGGTGTTAACGGCTCTCTAAACGGTAAATTAAAATGAATAGGCCCTCTATGTGGACCGTAAAGATGTTGACTTGCTTTTTGTAATTGAAAAGCAATTGTGTCGGTCATTTTATCTTCATATTCACCACTATCTGCTATTGGAAAATCAAATTGATATTGCACATAATTTTCGAACATTTGTGTTTGATTTATAGCTTGCGGTGCACCAATACCTCTTAGTTCGTGTGGTCTATCGCTAGTTAATACGACTAACGGTAATCTGCTAATCTGACTTTCGGCTATTGCTGGCGTATAATTAGCTGCTGCTGTACCGGAAGTACAGAGCACTGCAACAGGCTTTTCACTACCTTTCATTAAACCCAACGCAAAAAAGGCCGCACTACGCTCATCGGGATGTATCCAAGAAGTAAGTTTAGGATGGGCTTCAATTGCAATCGCTAAAGGCGTTGAACGAGACCCAGGGCTAATAACAACTTCTCTAATTCCGTATGCATATAGTTCAGATGCTAAAGTATAAACTTGTTTTGTTAGCGCTTCTTTATGATTCATCATCTTTATCTACTCCTAAAGCTTTCATCATTGGCGTGAATTTTATTGCTGTTTCTTCAACTTCACTGTCAGGATTTGAATTATTTACGATGCCACACCCAGCATATAATATTGCACTTTGTCCTTTTATCAACATTGAGCGGATAGCTACTACAAATTCACAGTTATCGTACATATCGATATAACCCACAGGTGCACCATATAACCCTCTCGTACCAAATTCATGATCATCTATATATTTTACAGCTGCTTCTTTAGGAAAACCGCCTAAAGCTGGCGTAGGATGTAAATTATCTAATAGACCGATATAAGATTTACTTTTCAAATCACCTTTTATTTCAGTTAACAGATGGTATAAATGATCGTTAGCTAAAATTTTAGGACTATCATTATATTGAATCGTATTAACATATGGGTGAATATCATGTAAGATACTCTTAACTACAAATTGGTGCTCGTTTAAATTTTTAGTGTCATTTAAAAATGCATCGATATTGCGTTGGTCAATTGACTCATCATGTGAACGACTAATCGTACCTGCGATAGCTTTAGTGTAAAGGACTTCTTCTTCCACTTCCATTAATTGTTCAGGTGTTTGAGAAAAGAAAATACTATTGGCAGATTCTAAAACAACTAAATAACTATTTTTCTCGCCTTGCATTGCTTGTTTTAGTATATAAGCTATATTAATAGGTTTATCAAATTCAACTAACCTTTTACGCGCAAGTACAACTTTGCTTTCGTTATTTAATTTAGCAATTGTTTCTTTGACCAAGTCACGCCACTCTTCTTTATATAAGTCTTCAATAGACTCAACGTTCCCCATGTCTAAATCAATTTGTTTAGTTGGTTGAGTCAGATATTCTACAATGGATTTGAAATACTTAATATCGAAATTTTGTCGTTTCTCAGTATAAGTAACATAAGAAATACCGTTACTAATCGTTATTAACACTTCAGGTAAGGTAAAATGATTAAGCCCAAATTCATTCCATTCATCACTTTCTTTATGTGCAGAAAATTGAAAACCTCCACAAATTCTTAAATGATGATAAGTAGAATTAGGATGTATTAATTCAATATCATTCTTATATTGTTCCCATTCTTGAAAAATAGATTGTTTGTTTTGTAAATCGTTTTTCAACTGTTTTATAGTACCATAACCAAAATATGAAGCTGAGTTGTCATTTTTTTTAAAATAAAAACGATCTCCAGCATATGCTTCGGTTAATTGAAATAACATAGTCGGGTCAAGTTCATGGTCTACTTGAGCTTCAACAGAAACCCAATTACGTTCACTTGCGTGTACCGCTACGACAATTTCATCTTCCCTGACATCCACACTCATCTCGTTCACTTCTTTCATATTTCAAATTTCACTCATTATTATATTGTACCATCTTTCACAATCTCTGTACTCAATCTTGCTTAAATTAACGGTTCTTTAAATTAACGTAAGTTGACCTCTGCAAAAACTTCTATTAAAATAACTCTATTAAAGTATATATTTTAGAATACGAGGTAATTTATTTATGGCATCACAATATCAACAATATTCTACTGTCAGAAAATATTGGCTACTTATGAGACCTCACACCCTAACTGCAGCAGTAGTACCTGTATTGGTCGGTACGGCTTCTGCAAAAATCTTTTTATTAGGTAGTGAAGATCATCTTAAACTTAGTCTATTTTTAGCAATGTTAATTGCATGCTTATTAATTCAAGCTGCTACAAACATGTTCAATGAATATTATGACTTCAAAAAAGGTTTAGATGATCATAACTCTGTAGGAATCGGTGGCGCAATTGTGCGTAACGGCATGAGTCCTAGACTCGTTATGAATTTAGCAATAGCATTTTATATTATTGCAGCCTTACTCGGTATTTTCTTAGCAGTACAAAGTTCATTTTGGATATTACCTATTGGTTTAGTTTGCATGGCCATTGGTTATCTTTATACAGGAGGCCCATTACCTATTTCATGGACACCTTTTGGAGAGCTATTTTCAGGTTTCTTTATGGGTATGATTATTATTGTCTTATCATTCTTTATACAAACAGGTAATTTCCAAGCCTATGTTTTTTGGATTAGCTTACCGATTGTTATAACTATCGGCATGATTAACATGGCTAATAACATTCGAGATCGCGTAAACGATAAAGAAAAAGGACGTTTCACGTTACCAATTCTTTTAGGAAAGAACAATTCAGTACGTTTCCTAGGTTTAATGTATATTATTGCTTATGCATTAGTAGTATTTTTAGCATTCTTTAGACCTGGTGGTTCAATATTTTTCCTACTCGCATTGCTGTCGTTCCCAATGCCAATTAAAGCAGTCCGTAGATTTAAAAAACATGACACACCAGCAACAATGATGTCTGCTATGGAAGCTACTGGTAAAACAAATACATTCTTCGGCATACTTTATGCCTTAGGTATTTACATCAGTGCTTTATTAGGTGGCATTTAATAGTTATTCATCGACCTTGCAAAAGGTCGATTTTTTTAATTTATCTGTCCTTTATCCCCTTCATACACCATATGTCTATGATTGTGTCCATATAAATTAATATCACTTTGCGTCTTAAAACCAAATTTATTATAAACATAATAAGCTCTTTCATTATGATAATCACAATTTAAACTCCATTTAGCAGTTGGCTCTTGATCAATCACATATTGCATTAATTTAGTAGCAACCCCTCTGCCTCGGTAATTTGGAAAAGTTGCAATCGTTTCAATATAATATTCATCATCGTTAGATTCTTTCATCGGCATAGGTGTACCTAATGCTTTAATATCTTCGTCAACATCTAAATCCAACCATGCGCGTTCTAATTTCAATTCATCTTTCCCAAGATATGCAATTAAACAACCTGCTACATTACCGTCAATTTCGTACACCCAAATATTAGAAATATTACCTCTGTATTGAATATCGACGATGCTTTTTTGCATTACTGTTAACAATCTTTCGCGTTCAATTTGTTTTACCATATCTATTTCAAGTTCTTCCCATATGATATAACACAATTCTGCAATTGCCTCTTTATCTGATGCTTTTGCTTTTCTAATCATATTATTTCTCCTTTAAATTCATATGCTTTATCATTCATATTATATTATAACATCAAACAAATATTGAAATAATTAACTATCTAAAATTTGAAACTTTCAGTAATATTGAATAATTATTGACCACTGTTTAATTGAAACAGTAAACTGAAGTTAATCATTAGAAAGGATTTTGTTATGAGAGTAAGTAAAGTAACGTATGTATTATTAGCATTTTTGTTAGGTTGGATTGGTGTTCATAAATTTTATGCCAATCAAGTTTTTCAAGGGGTATTACACATCATTTTCTTTTGGACTGGCATACCTTATATTGTCGCGATTATAAGTGGTATCATTACCATCTTCTTTAAAAAAGCCGATAAAGATGGCATGATTGTTTTTTATTAATACAATCTTTTTGTAATTATACGACTTAAAGCTATTAATATGGGGTAAGGATTACTATATAATTGCTATAATTTAGGAGGTAACTTATGCAACAATTTATACAAAGAATTATTCGCGCACTTGCTGTAGGTTATATCGTTAGAGGTATTAGACGATTAGTAAGCAAAAGTAGCAATAGTAGCAAAAATAAAAATGATGACAATAATAAATCTCAATAATAATAAAACGGCTAAACCCATTTTGTAGTTTAGCCGTTTTTCATTTGAATTCTATAAGAACATATCTTATTTAAGAAAGGAAATCACTATTGTTAGGCTTATTTTCAAGATAAATTATTTTCCCATCGCTATCTAGTCTAGCGATATCAATACCTTCTTGTGTATATACGCCCGTTTTATATCTATTGCCACAAATAGCCCATTTAGTAGCGTATGTGCCATCTTCGTTTTGTTCCCAACCATTATACATATGTTTCAACTCTTTATTGGAATCAAAAACTTGTTTAACAAAGTTTTCCCAAGCCTTTTTACCATTAAAAGTACTTCCATTTAAGACAAAAGTAACGTCATCACTAAAAAGTGCATTTAAGTTATTAAAACTTTCTTCACTTTCTTTAGCCTCATCAAACAACTTAAAATAATTATCTAATACACTCATCTGTACACCTTCTTTTATTAATTACTGTTCACTATTATATGGATTTAATAAGATTTTACAAAACTACTGCTTCATAAATAAAAAAGATACCTCATTATAGGTGCCTGTTCATGAACATGGATTAATGATAGATTTTACTGCCTGTAGAAATAAATTCTGTAGATTTTTGTTTCATACCTTCAGCTTTCAATTCCGGACTTTTACGTAAATCATGTGAGATACGCATCGAACAAAATTTTGGACCACACATACTACAAAAATGAGCAACTTTAGCCGCTTCTGTCGGTAATGTTTCATCATGGAATGCTCTAGCCTTATCAGGATCTAACGATAGATTAAACTGGTCATACCAACGAAATTCAAAACGTGCTCTACTAATTTCATCATCTCGTTTTTGAGCATTTTTCATTCCTTTTGCTAAATCAGCGGCATGTGCCGCTATTTTATAAGTGACTACCCCTTCCCTAACATCGTCTTTATTAGGTAAGCCCAAATGCTCTTTTGGCGTTACGTAACATAACATAGCTGTGCCATAGCTTGCGATTTGTGCTGCTCCTATTGCTGAAGTTATATGATCATAGGCAGGTGCAATATCAGTCGTTAACGGCCCTAAAGTATAAAAAGGGGCTTCTTGACAATAATAGTCTTCCAACTCTTGGTTCTCTCTAATTTTATGCATAGGCACATGTCCAGGACCTTCGACCATAACTTGTACATCATAGTCCCAAGCAATCGACGTCAGTTCTCCTAAAGTTTTCAGTTCCAAAATCTGACTTTCATCATTTGCATCATATAGTGAACCTGGACGTAATCCATCACCAAGAGAGATGGCAATATCATATTCTTTTAAGATTTCACATATATCTGTGAAATGGGTATATAAAAAGCTTTCTTCATGGTGAGCTAAACACCATTGAGCCATTATAGACCCACCTCTTGATACTATACCTGTTAAACGTTCAACTGTTGTTGGTACATATCTTAATAACACGCCAGCATGTATCGTGAAGTAATCGACGCCTTGTTCAGCTTGTTCAATCAATGTATCTCTATAAACTTCCCACGTAAGATCTTCGGCTTTACCATCTACCTTTTCTAATGCTTGATATATTGGAACTGTGCCAACTGGAACAGGTGAATTACGTAATAAATATTCTCGTGTTGCATGAATATTTTTACCCGTAGACAAATCCATAATCGTATCTGCACCCCAATGGATAGCCCACACTAACTTTTCTACTTCTGCCTCTATTGATGAACTAACTGCAGAATTACCAATATTAGCATTGATTTTCACTTGGAAATTTTTACCAATAATCATCGGTTCGGATTCTGGATGATTCACATTGCTAGGAATAATTGCACGTCCTCTCGCTATTTCTGAGCGTACATACTCAGCTGACACATCTTCTCTAGCTGCGATGAATTTCATTTCTTTCGTAATAATACCTTGCTTAGCATAATGCATTTGCGTCACATTTTTACCTCGTTGTGCTTTTCGAGGTTTATATTGGAAAGGTGTTTCGACAAATTTTTTATGATTTTCTTTTTTAAAACCATTATCTAAAGCAACCACTTTGCGCCCTTCATAAGCATAGGTATCCTCGCGTTCTACAATCCATTTATCTCGCAACTTTGGTATTCCTTTTTCTACGTTAACTTCATATTTTTCGTCGTGATAAGGTCCAGCTGTGTCATAAACAATCATTGGCTTATTAGGCGTAGTTCCACTTTCTGTAACGGTAGAATCTAATTTAATAGACCTAAACGGAACTAGAATGTCCGGTTCATCACCACTAATCCAAACACGTGTACTTGCTGGAAATTGCTTTTTCAATTCAATCTTATTTTGTTGCATAAAAAAACTCCTTAGCATAATTTATTTTGCTAGGAGACCTGATTAGAAATCGTATATATAACGAAGTCAACGAACAGTAACAAACAAATATTTAATACTGTGTCGTTCTGCTTCCCTACGCTGGTATTAACCAGATCAGGTTCAAAGGGTTGAGACCTTCATCTCTTTCAGCTCTGTTAAAGCACCCCTAGCAATTGTTATTAAATTCTTTTTTAAAACTAACATTAATTTCATTTTATTACAAACTTATTTATAAAAAAATAAATTTCGAATCTGTAAAGATTAATTTTTTTTAGAATGAATTTACGCTCCAACCGTTATCTTACAACGTGTTAAAGAATGAGTTAACTCGCTAAATAATTTTCACTAGTAATAGCAAGTTTCAATGAATCGAGAAATTGCTCATCGTATATTAATATTACCTAATCTTAATTTTTGGTGACATTAAAATTATAAAAAAACCGTTAAGTCGACATAAATCTAACGTCAACTTAACGGTTTTTTAACTAACGGAAACGGAGGGATTTTATAATTGTTTTAACAACAGTGTTTTAAGGCTTATATTGACGTGAAATTCCCACCTATTAATTTAGGTGGGTTATTTATAGTTACTTATATTTTTATTTGTCAATTTTTCTATTAATTATATTTATTAAAACTAATATAACAAAAACAGTAATCCCTATATAAATAGGTGTCATTGACTCATTGTCTGTGAAATAAGTTATCAATCCACAAAGTATGGCTGTTATGACAGCCCCAATTATTACTACGATTACTTTATTCATATAATTATTACCTACCTTTATTGCTTAGTTATAGAAATGACAGTGCCATCTACTTTTCCATGAATTATAATTCCATTTTTAGGTACAGCTTTTCCCGAGTAAGAAGAGATAATTGTAGATACAAAAGTTCCCAATGAAGCACCACCTAAACCACCTAAACCACTGAGAAGTACGATTCCTGCTGAAATTCCACCATTTGCAATAGTCGTAGTTAGTTTATGAGACATATATAAGTTTACTTTACCATTTTTACCGTACGTAGCTTTAGTCACACCACCAGCTTCAGTAACTATTTTATTTCCACTTGAATATTTTTGATCAATTTCAGCATCAGATATGTATGTTACTAGTTCTCCATTTTCAACAGTAACATGCTTAGCACCTTGAATATTTTGGTTAATTTGATTAACATTAGTTTGTATATTTTCTACTTCTTTAGGAGAGTCGTTAGTTTCATTTTTAAAAGCTTGCTCATCAAAATGATACGTTTTATTTTTAGCATCAGCTGTTATGTATTTACTTGCTTGATTTGGGATAGTATTTACAGTACCTCCTTTGCCATTTACTTGAGCACCATCTGCTAAAGGAGATAGTGCAATTGAGAGTGCTAAACTTGCTGTACAAACTGTACCTATTATTTTAATTTTTTTCATAATTAAATTCCTTTCTATAAATTTTTCCAACAAAAATATTATCATATTATATAATATTCCTCTTTGCTTATTTCCCAACTGTTTCATTTTAGTTCAAAACTGTTTTTTAAATTATTAACTGTGCGTTTTGCAATAAAACCAAAAAAACAGGGCAGATACCGAAGTACCTCCCCTACAATTTATGACGTTTTTATATTGCATTATATTTATTTCCATTTTACAGTGCCGTACATTGCATTCTCTTAGACACACATTGTTCTTACCTACTTCATAACGGCGTATCAATTTACTATATATATCCAAAAGAATAGGTCACAAGAATATTAAAACTACTATGAACGTTTATTCACACTTGTTAGACGAAACAAGGTAGAAAACGATAAAGCAATTGCAACTATAATTGAAATGAAAGGCTAACGCCAACACGTCAGCGTAATTTAAACTTTCCTTGCCAATATTGCCATAACGTTCGCATAAAAATTAATTTGCAGTACTTAACTAAACTTAACAGGATATAATAAAAAACCGTTAAATCGACGTATAACTAACGTCAACTTAACGGTTTTTTTACTAACGGAAACGGAGGGATTCGAACCCTCGCGCCGCTCTCGCGACCTACACCCTTAGCAGGGGCGCCTCTTCAGCCAACTTGAGTACGTTTCCAATGGCTCCACAGGTAGGACTCGAACCTACGACCGATCGGTTAACAGCCGATAGCTCTACCACTGAGCTACTGTGGATTAATAATACTTCTTATCAAGCACAAATATTATTATATCAATTACAGACAATTTTTCAAGTAGAAATATCAAAAAAATATGCGGAACATTTACACTAATTTAATATATTATTCCGCATATTCCATTTTTACATGAGAAATTAATATACTATTTATGTTCGAACAAAGAATATTTTGCTAAAGCTTCATAAATATTTAATTGAGGTTTAGTATAATCTATCGGTGCATCTGGATCAAATGTAGTTATCCTTGCTTCTCTATCCATCATATAATAATAATAAATCGCGTTTAAATATTGATGTCTCATGCTATGTGCAGAAATTTCAATCGTTATAAATTGGTTATCAACGAAGGTTACTTTACTCTTTCTATCTTTTAGTGCCTTAATATTTTGTACATAATGAATATTAATCCAAGTATTTTCGTCTTTTCTATCAGAATGTGTTGGAAAAAAATATGTGGGAAATAACGGGGTGAATAATATTGGGGGTTTACTAATAATGCCTGTAATTCGAATGGTGTCTTCTTTCTTAAAATGGTAACTACTACCGTAAAATCGACACGAACGTTCAATTATTTTATGTGCTCTTTCTTTAAGTTCTTCTGTTGGTTGCTTATATTTTAGTATTCTTGTGCCACCATATTTTCTTTCTTTTGTATCAAACGGTTGAACTACCATGTCTCCTTTCTTTATAACATATTTATTAATTATCTCAATCGCCTCCTTCAATTTTATTGACTATATCGTATATCAACAAAATTATAAAATCAATAAATTATTAAATTATTTTTTCTTTTTTATCATTTTTTATATAAATGAGCAAGAAATTTTCCAGTAAATAATAAATTTAAGTATACTTTTACACCTTTTTCTCTTAAAATGTCAGAATATTCATTGATTTCAAAATTTAATAATTGTATAATTAACTTAAATATATAGAAGGGGTGTGTTGGAGATGAAACATAATACAAATGTAAAATACAATACATTAGAATCATTTGTTTCTACAATTAATGACTTAGGTATCGAACTTATCATAGATGAATCTTTAAGAAATGTTCGAAAAGAGCAATTAGAAACATTAATCGACAAAGCGCTTCAGAATAAAAACGAACAAGACTTCAAACGCTACACAGAAGAATATAAACATCTGGAGGAATTTCTCGTTGGTTAAGTTAAATAGCGTATCATTATTATAAAAGTCTATTCCCTACTACATTTAATAGTAAGTGAATAGACTTTTTATTTTTGCTTATGACATAAGTCTGATTAATTCATAACGGTCAATATCTCCAAAATAATGTCGGATATCATATTGTGATAATGCTTCTTCTATGCTATCAAAATCATGCAATGTACCTTCTAAGGCATGTTCCAACTCTGTAATATCTCCTTCACCGAAGAAATCTCCAAATATTTTTGCATGTTCTATACGCCCTTTTTTCACGTCGAATTTTAGTTGCACGAATCCTTTGTCAAATTTTTCTTCTCTAACAAAGTTATACTTAGGATTTTTACCATAATTCCATTCCCATGTACGGTATTTTTCATTACTTAATTGTTCAATGTTTTTCCAATCCAGATCAGTTAATTTATATTCTTCTACGTGATCTGCTTCACCAAAAATAGTTTTTAGAATCACTTTTTTAAATGTATCAATATCAATTGGTTCATCTAAAAATTCAACAATATTTGCGACGCGACTGCGCACTGATTTAATTCCTTTGGATTTTATCTTAGCTGGATTAACACGGAGTGCATTTTGAATCTCATTTAAATCACTGTTTAATATCAAAGTACCATGACTAAACATTCGTGACTTCACTTTAACCATGGCATTACCAGATATTTTTGCCTGACCAACTTGAATATCGTTTCGTCCACTCATCTCTGCATCTACACCCAATGATTTTAATGCTTCTACAATGGGTTCTGTAAATTTTTTAAAATTATGGAAACTATTACCATCGTCGTCAGTAATAAAACTAAAATTCAGATTGCCAGTATCATGATATACGGCCCCACCACCTGAAATGCGTCTAACTACGTCGATATTATGCTTTTCTACATATTCTTGATTTACTTCTTCAATAGTATTCTGGTTTTTACCGATTATAATAGATGGTCTGTTAACGTAAAAAAGAAAATAACTATCATCATTCGGCATATTTTTTAAAACATATTCCTCCATCGCCAAATTGATAGTAGGATCTGTAATATTATTGTTGCTGACAAATTTCATTTTTTTCACTCCTTGACCTCTTAAGTGCCCTTATCTTATTTATGCAATATTTTTATTAAAAATGCCAATTATTTACTCGCAAAATGAATATTTCTTTTTAGAGTTAATTTATTTCACACGTCTTAATAGTTATTTGTTTATTTGTAATCAAATTTTTAGTACAATATATGCTAGTAAACATTTCTAGGGAGGATTTTACATGACTGTCGCTGAAGTAGGTAATATTGTAGAATTTTATGATGGCTTAAAAGGCAGAGTTGAAAAAATAAATGATAATTCGGTCATCGTTGACTTAACTATCATGGAAAATTTCGCTCAGTTAGATTTACCTGAAAAAACTGTTATTAATCATAAACGATATAAAATTGTTGACCAAGAAGGATAAAGAATATGAAAAGAATTTCAAATGCATTGTTATGGTATATTATTAGCTTCATTGTATTTCATATCATTTTATACATCATGTGGGGAGAAAAACAAGAATACTGGAACTTATACACAGGTATTATGTTAATCGCAGGCGTGAGTTATGTTTTCTATCAAAGAGACATTAACTCTAAACGCCTTTTGTCTTCTATTGGTGTAGGTATTTTAAGTGGTATTGTGCTTATAGTTGTCCAGCTTATATTGGCGGCTATTACTTATGATTTAACTTATGCACAATTAGTTAAACAATTAGCACACGCTGGTGTTTTTTATAAATGGCAAATGCTTATTACATTAATTTTTGTAATACCATGCCACGAATTATATATGCGTACAGTATTACAAAAAGAACTAATCAATTTGAAACTACCGAATTGGCTTAGTATCATCATAACTGCACTTTGTTCTGCGTCACTTTTTTATTACTTGGATAACCTATGGATAGTATTATTTATTTTCATTGTTCAACTTATATTATCTATCAGTTATTTATATACACGCAGAATTGCTACAACTATCATTGCACAAATTGTAGCGGTTGTTATCTTATTAATCTTTAATGGATAATACATATCTTGCGATATAAAAAAGCGTCTCAATTATTTACTAATTGAGACGCTTTTTATAATCGACTATTAAGTTAAATTACTTATAAATGTACTACCTAAGACGTCGCGTACATCATGTATAACTAAAAATGCCTTCTCATCTTCTTGATTTACTAAATTTTTAATTTTAGTTACTTGAGATTGCGGAACAACAACATAAAGCATTCCTGAAGCGTTTTTAGAATAACCACCTTTACTTGGCAAAATCGTAGATCCTCTACCAGTAAAAGCATTAATCTTGTCTGCAATAACTTCGTTTTTCTCAGATATAATCGTAACGGCCTTCTTAGGATTAAAACCTTCTATAATAAATGAAGTTGCTCTTTCTGTTACGAACAGCATTATAATTGTAAATAATACATTTTTTAATGGTAAAACCATCAGAAAAGATAATACGATTAAGCTATCTAGTATAAAAATAGATTTAGCTGTTTTAAAACCAAAATATTTATTTAATATTCTAGCTACTACAGCAGGGCCGCCTACTGTGCTGCCAGTAGATAACACAAATCCAACACTAGCTCCTATAATTGCCCCACCAAATAGTGCGTTAATTACAAAATCATCAATACTTAGATACATATGTTTAGTTAATGCTAAAAATAATGACAACGAAGAATTTGAAATAACTGTATAAATTGCTACAGTTTTACTTAAATATTTCCACCCTATAATGATTAGGATGACATTAATGATAAATGATGTTAATGCTGGAGAAAATCCAAGTGAATACTTTAAAGCTAAAGATATCCCTACAGTTCCTCCATCACCTAAATTTGAACCTAATAAAAAGCAGTTAACGCCAACAGCATTTACAAAGGTACCTATTAAACAAATAATAATGTTTTTATAGTGATCCAAGAATAAAGATTTCATAGTCATTCCTCCCTGCATTTAATCAAATTGCACATTATAAAAAAACACCTCATAGTGAGGTGTTTTTAATTTCTCCAGTAATAAAAATGATAAGCACATATTTATTACTTAAAAAAGCCTTTTTACTTTAACTCATTTTACTATTGTTCTTCTCTCCACCATAGCGATTTTTTAGGGTTTTCAATAGCTATGTTATATTCTTTTTGGTTCTCTACGTTTGGATAAGACCCTTTTAATGATTTATTAGCTGTATCAGTGAACAACGTTAAAACAACGATGATTCCTACAATGCTAATAATCATAAGATAAAATGCAGGCGCTAAATTGTTTCCAGTAATATGCACTAACCAAGAGGCAACTAATGGCGTTGTCCCACCAAATATTGAAATAGCAATATTAAACGTCCAGGCAATTGTACGATAACGAACGTTCGTATGGAACAAGGCAGGTAATGTACCAGGCATTGTTCCTTCATATACTGATAGTACAATACCAATTAATAGTAAACCTATAAATAAAGCAATCATATTGCCTACATTTAATAATGAAAAAGCAACTGTGGAAATGACTATACCTATAATTAGTCCAAACGAAATGACTTTTTTATTACCAAATTTGTCAGCTAATTTACCAAAGCTTAACGCCAATGGAATCATAATTAGTAAAACAATAGCGGTAATAGGTGTACTAATTCTATCGGAAACACCAACATTTTCATCTAAATATGAAGGCATATAACCTAACAACATATAATTTGTAATATTAAAGAATGCTACAAATACTACACATATTAAGATATCTTTTTTGTATAACACTAAAATATCTCTTACTCTTGGTTTTTCTTCTTGATGTGTTGCTACATCGTGTTCAAAAATTGGCGACTCGTCGAGGTTATAACGAAGATATAAACCAAACAAACCGATTGGCACACTTAGGAAGAATGGTATTCTCCAACCCCAACTATTCATTTGTGCATCACTTAAAGTCCAAAATAATATAGTAATTAACACAGATGCCACTATGTAACCAGCAATAGTACCAATCTCAAGACCTGTTCCCATACGTAATCGTTTATTATCAGGTGTCGATTCAGCTATGTACACCATAGATCCTGAGTATTCTCCCCCTAATGAAAATCCTTGTAAAACACGTGCAAGCAACAATAGTAACGGCGCATAGACACCTATTTGGTCATATGTAGGTAATAAACCAATAAGCAACGTAGAAATAGCCATCATTACAATTGTTAATGTTAAAACTATTTTCCGTCCGTATTTGTCACCGATTCTCCCAAAGAATATACCACCTATAGGTCTAAGTAAAAATGATATTGCAAAAGTTGCGAACGTGAATACTAATTTAAGTTCATTATTATCTACAGGACTAAAGAAGTTTTTACTTATAATAACTGCTAAATAAGAATACAATGCAAAATCAAAAAATTCCATTGCATTTCCAATTCCAGAGGCAACAACACTTTTTTTAGAATTTTTAATATCTACAAAATTTATTTTATTTTTATTAAATTGCAAATTAAATTACCTCCTTTTTAAATACAATAAAGGAGTTTACAGATTAAATTAAAAAGCGTCAATAGCGCTATTTAACCACACATATATAATGAAAGCGAATTCAAATCATATTTCATAGTATTTAAGAAGGACTTTAAATTTTTTTGAAAAATATTTCTGAACATAG
>NZ_JAVTDB010000045.1:0-2364 GCF_032139365.1 Staphylococcus kloosii | reverse complement strand
TAAATGATCCTATTGATTATTATTTCTTATATTTATTTACAGACAAATTATAAGAAAATTTTTCTAAATTGTAGAGTGCAACTGTATCTTAATTGATACGGTGATTTTTAATCAAACAAAGCAATATAAGAAATTAATAATATTTTTATCAGTTTAACATTATATACAGTATGGAATAAAAATTAATCATTTAGGCAATTAAAATATTAGTGACAGAAAATTGTGTTAATTTATATTTAAGTCAAATAAAAAGGGGTGAAAGTTATGACGGGTGTCATTTTAGACGCAGTAAAATGGGCTGCAAATAACACAGAAACAATAATGAAAGCGGTAGATTTTGTCAAAGACCAATTTTCGTAACAATAAGCTAATTGCAATTGAAATAAGCCTCGTCTAACTAAATAGATGAGACTTATTTTTATTTACATATACGAACTTTTGTTCTGTTATAAAGACGAGATGATTGTGTGAAAGTTATTAATCCAAATATACCAGAACCATATAAGTACAAATCTGGCTATCGTAAAATACCCCGTGAATATCTCAATCTTAATATTCCACAAGGGAGAGGTAGTGTAAAATGAAAGCCTTTCGCAACCGGCTAGAACAATATCAAAGTTTAGAGCAATATATGATAGACCAGAATAAAGTCGATAGACCTATATTATCTGACAATCAACTGGAAATATTAAATTAAAAGTTAATAGTTAAAATGTTCAATAATCCATATATTGAATTAAGCTATTTTAACGACGGTCATACAAATGAAGAAATTGATTACGTTCATAAAGTTGAAGTTCTTGAAAGTGAGTTAAAGTTATCTGTTAATAGAGAGATTAAAAGATTAAGGTTATTAGATATTATTAAAATAAAATAGTAAGAGTGATAATTTATATTTTATAATAAGATAAGTTCATTTTATTTTTGTTAAGGGTGTTAGTCTTGTAAAAAATATAGAAATAGCATCATCATTTTTGATAGCAATAATATTAATTATTTTTCTAGTTTATCAATTTTATTTCGGTCATCTAATACGCGGGATTATACGGTTATTAATGTTGCTTTTTAATATTTATTAAAAGAAATATAAGAAAAAATAAAAGATAAACATTGAATTAAAATAGTTCCACCTAAATGAATAGGTGGGTATTTTTCAGGACAAAAAAAGCAGATTATTTAAAATATGGCTGAAAGAACTGATACGATAGCCTTTTTATAAAATAGTAAAAACTGAGAAAATTGAATTTTCAATCTACATTTGATAATGTATCAAAACGCTTTGTAACAATTCGTTACAAAGCGTTTTTTATTAATATGAATAAGTCGCGTTTTGATGTTTGTAAGTGTTTTGCTCTAAAATTTGATAATGTCAATTATTCAACGTTGAAAATAGAAGCTTATAGTTTTCAATGGCAGCCGTGTACTTTAATTCTGAATTTGTTTGTACACTTGGTAGTGGTCGCTCAATGACTTCTTTCATATAATCGGCTAATTGAGATATGTTATTTGGCTCTACAAGATAACCATTCTCACCATGATTAATTATTTCTGATGGGCCATATTTAATATCATAAGAAACGACTGGGCATCCAGACTCAATGCTCTCCATAACTGATAAGGCAAAACCTTCAAATTTACTAGTAAGTAGGGAAGCCTTAGATTTTTTAAATTCTAATGATGGATTATTAGTATAATCATAAATATTCACTTTATCTTGAATGCCATAATCATTTATGAGTTTTTCCAATATTTCTTTTTGATTAAATTCATCTTTACCAAAAATAGCAAGCTTAGTTGAATGACCACTTTCTAAAAATTTATTATATGCTTTAATAATATGATCTAGTTGCTTTTCAACGCCAAGTCGACCTAAGAAAATAAACCTATCTTCTTTTTCTTCTACATTAGTGTCAGTTACTTTATTAAGTATAAAATGTGGTATAACGCTAATTTTTTTAGAGTCTATTGGGAATGTATGCTGTATATCATTTTTTTGTTTGTGCGTTAGAACAATGTATTTTGCAACTTTATCTGAGTTATTTAGAGCAAATTTAAACGAACCTTTTATGCTGTTTTCATTTAAATGACTACTATGAAAAACTAGAAGATTGTTAGTATTATTATTTTGTTTCAAGAGTGGGGCATCTAACGCTCTTGCATCACAAAATATTGTGTCGCCATCTTTGAACCTATTATCAAAATAATATTGAAAGAATTGCTTTTCTGATGAAAAAGTCATGTGAGGTCGTTCATTTTGATATGTTTGTATATAAATTAATTCGTTTTTATCATTGTTTTCGTAAAATTTTTCACAATAAAGCGTACCATTAATATCATAAAATGCTTCTGCTATTTTTTTAGTAG
>NZ_JAVTDB010000044.1:0-133478 GCF_032139365.1 Staphylococcus kloosii | reverse complement strand
ACTTTTATGTTTACCCAAACTCAATTAAATTTATCAAACTTTCATAAAATAGTATATCACTTTTTAGTATTATATTTTAAAAACCCTAAATATCGCTATGATATCAGGGTTTTTAAGTATAACTTATTTAATATCAACAATTTTAACGTTAATTTCTCCGCCATTTGGAAGTGGTACACGGACTTCATCATTTAAACCTTTACCGATTAAGTTTTTAGCCATAGGAGATTCGTTAGAAATTTTACCGTTAAATGCATCAGCTTCAGCTGAACCAACGATTTGATAACTTTCTTCTTCATCACCAGGTAATTCAACAAATGTCACTGTTTTACCGATTTGTACGATGTTATTATCGCCAGTATCTTCAATGATAAGTGCATTTCTAATCATATTTTCAATACGTTGGATATCTTGTTCTATGAAGCCTTGTTCGTCTTTTGCTGCATCGTACTCAGAGTTCTCAGATAAGTCACCAAAAGAACGGGCAACTTTTATTTTTTCAACAACCTCTGGTCGTTTTACAGTCTTTAATTCTTCTAATTCGTGTTCTAATTTCTCATAACCTTCTTGAGTCATTGGATATTGTTTTTGGTTTTCCATAATGTCATCTTCCTTTACTATAAAATTACTATTGTTTACTTACTAATGTCTGGATTTTAGTTGTCATTATGTCGATTGCGACTTTATTACTGCCACCTTCTGGAATGATGATATCGGCATACTTTTTCGTAGGTTCAATAAATTGATTGTGCATAGGGCGCACTACATTAAGATATTGATTTACTACCGATTCCATTGTACGACCACGTTCATTAGTGTCACGCAGTAAACGACGTAATATTCTTAAGTCTGCATCTGTATCAACATATATTTTAACATCCATTAAATCTCTTAATGTTTTATTTTCCAGTGCAAATATACCTTCTACGATAATAACATCTTTTGGTTCAAATGCAATCGTTTCATCGCTTCTAGTATGGTTCTTATAATCATACGTTGGTACTTCGACAACCTTATCATTTCTCAAATCATTTAAATTAGCGATTAATAAATCATTATCAAATGCAAAAGGATGATCATAATTTGTTTCTAATCGCTCTTCAAAAGATAAATGCGATTGGTCTTTATAGTAATAGTCTTGCGCTAAAAGTGCAACACTATGTCCTTCTAAATTTTTCATAATTTCATCTGTAACCGTTGTTTTCCCGGAACCTGAGCCACCAGCAATTCCTATAATGGTCGTACTTTTCATTAGCCAATTTCCTTTCTTATCATGTTGTTTGCATATAAAGGTTTATCGACTTTTATTTGAATAATTTGAAGTGGATGACGCGCAGCATCTAATTCGTTACCCTCTTCGTCATAAATATGCTCTACAACTTGTTTAAATGTATCAATCTCTGGGCCGAAAAACTCTATTGCTTCGCCCGGTGCAAATTTATTACGCTGTTGAATGGTCGCAATTTGTGATGTTTCGTCATAATCTAATACTAATCCACAAAAATCAAAAGAAGATTGATTTTTTTCACCCACTGAACCAAACATTTGCTCCTCATATCCTGGCGTACCTTCAAAAAATGCTGGCGCAGTAGCTCTATTCGCACATTTACTTAATTCAGCTAACCAGCTCGGGTCAATTTTAAAGTTATCCGGGTCAGCAGCATATGCATCAATAACCTTTCGATATACAGATACAACAGTTGCTATGTAATGAATAGATTTCATTCTTCCTTCAATTTTAAGTGAATCGATACCAATATCCATCATGTTAGGAATAGATTCAATTAATTTTAAATCTTTCGGACTCATTGCAAATGGCACGACATCACTTTCATTATATAATAAATCTAATTCTCCATCGTCATCAACTGCGAGTAAATCATAGTCCCAACGACAGCTTTGACAACAACCACCACGGTTTGAATCGCGTGCAGTCATATGATTACTCAACGTACATCTACCGGAATATGCGATACACATAGCGCCATGGATAAAGGCTTCGATTTCTATATCCACCTTGTCCTTCATTTCTTGCATTTCCATAGCGCCTGTCTCACGTGCTAAAACCACACGGTCTAATCCTTCTGCTTTCCAAAATTCAACAGCCTTATAATTTGATAAAGATTGTTGCGTGGATAAATGTATTTCAAGTGACGGCGCCACTTTTTTGCATGTTTCAATTATTAATGGATCAGCAACGATTATTCCAGTAGCACCTGTTGCTTCCAGGTCTTTTAAATATGCATCTAAACCTTCAATGTTTTCATCATGTGCAATGATATTGGTTGTTATATAAATTTTTGCGCCGTATTTACGTGCAAAATTAACACCTTCCTCAATTTCAGCCATTGTAAAATTACCGGCATTGGATCTTAAGCCATACTCTTGGCCACCTAAAAAGACAGCGTCTGCGCCATAATGAACTGCAATTTTTAGTTTTTCTAAATTCCCAGCAGGTGCCAGTAATTCAGGTTTTTTTATTTTAGGAGTAATAGAAGTATTTGCTTTTTCTAATATTTTCACTTAATCTTCCTCCTTTAATATACTGTTTGCTTAAATAAAAATCCTTCGTCAAATGGTCGATGTTCTGGTTGGATTTCTTCAATCGGATCTACTAGCATGAATTTTTCATCTTCATAAGCTTCTGGATCTTCATTATATAAATCGATAGCCTCTCTATATTGAGCCGTACAAACATTAATATATTCTTCTGTTTGTAATACGCCATCAACTTTTAAAGCATCGATACCAGCTTCTAAAAGCGCGTCTAATTCTTCTATTAAACAAATATCATTTGGAGACATTATATGTGTGCCATTATAGTCTTCATACACGGGATATTTGTTATCACGTTCTTCGTCATATAATAACAATTGTTTTAATGCATCATTACGTTCAATTTTCATTTGACGTTGTTGGAAAGTATAATAATTTCCTAATAACATACGTTTTGATTGGAACATACATGTCATGCCATGTACTTGAACTTCAATTTCTACATTTGCATGTTGTTTAATGTTTAATATTTCTTCTAAACTTAATTCTCTAGCTAATACTGCTCTGTTAGCGCCTTTCTCTCCCCAATAATTACATTGGAAATAGTTTGTTACTAATGTTTCAGCATCCCAATTTAATGGGATAGGATGCGCTTGTTGTTTGACGTACATGACTACAGCAGGATCACCAAAAATTATTCTATCCACATTTATTTCATGTAAATATGAGATATAATCTTCGAGCGCGTTCAAATGATAATTATGAAAAATACCATTTACTGCAACGTATGCTTTTTTACCATGTTGGTGTATTAATTCAACAGCTTCTTTTAAAGTAGCACGATCAAATTCACCAGCAAGTCTTAAACCAAATTTTTGTTCTCCAATAACAAAAGCGTCTGCCCCTTTGTCTATTAGGGTTGCAATATGCCCAACAGATTTGGGTGTCACTAATAATTCAGTCATACTTACTCTCCTTTAATTGAAATAGCTAAACCATCATCAATATTTAAAAAATTAGTAGTAAACGAATCGTTTTGTACTAACCATTCATTATAATTTTGAATTTTTTTGACCATTTGTTTTACATTTCTATTTCTAACTACATCAATATCAGCAACAAAATCATGATATAAGACGTTGTCTGTAATAACGACACCATTTTGTTTTAATAAAGGAGTATATAATTCAAAAAATTTCTTTGACTGCGCTTTGGCAGCATCGATAAAAATCATATCAAAGGTCTGATTTTTTACAGTGTCAAATTGTTCTAGTGCATCACCTTTAATCATTTGAATTTGCTGTTGAAAATTAAAGTGTTCAAAATTGATTGATGCCTGTGCTTGCATTTGTTCGTTTCGTTCAATTGTCGTTACTTGGATTTGTGGATCAATGGCAGCAAATTGCATTGAACTATATCCTATAGCGGTACCAATTTCAAGAATTTTAGTAGGTTTATGTATTCTAATGATTTGTTTAATCATTTCAAGAGTCATTCTATCGACAATAGGCACATTATTTTCTTCTGCATATGCTCTCAATTCTTCTATGTTAGTAGAATTATAGTCTAGTAAATTTAATAAATAAGCTTGATTTTTTTCCAAATTATAACTTCCTTTATATTATCTTAAAACAATTAATTATAATGTCTATCATATTGATTATTAAGATGACAACATACAGTTATGTTTATAGTTGTTGTTTACATACGGTAAATATAAATTAACTTTAAATATTCTACCATATTTTGTTGAGAAAGATAAGATTGAAAAGGTAATGACTGCATTTCTATTCATACAAATTACCGTATGAACCTAATTTGTTTGTTTAATTATAAAAAAGAATAAATTCTATTAAAAAGTAATAGAATTTATTCTTTATAGTGTTAATTATTCATGGTCGTGATCATGGTCGTGCGCGTCATCCATTTCAGTATTAACAACTTCTTCAATCATATCCCATTCTTCATCAGTTTCTACTGGTAAGAACTTACCACCTTCACCGTTTTCATCAGGGTCATTAATCATTGGGACTAATTCAATTAAATCGTCGTCATCCGCTTCTGCGCCTTCTTCTGCTAAAATAACGTATTCTTTTTTAAATTCAGGATGATAGAATTCTAAAACTTTGCGGTAAAGAACTTCATTTCCTTCTTCGTCATATAGTGTTAATAATTCTTCCTCATTATTAATTTGTAGTTCTGCATTATTGTGTTCTGTCATCTTAAATTTCTCCTTTTTATTGAATTGAATCCAAGTATCCTTGCAAGATGAAAACTGCAGCCATCTTATCGATAACTTTTTTTCTTTTTTGTCTAGATACATCAGCCTCTAGCAAAGAACGTTCTGCAGCCATTGTGCTAAGACGTTCATCCCACATGATTATTTCAAGTGAGGGTAAAGCTTCTTGAAGCTGTTCTTTGTATTGTAACGAAGCTTCTCCTCGAAATCCAATAGAATTATTCATATTTTTTGGCAATCCAATAACAACTGTGCCCACGTTTTCTCTTTTTACTATTTGTACAAGCTTATCAATACCAAGCTCGTTTTCATTTTCATTTATTCGGAGTGTGTCTAAGCCTTGTGCAGTCCAACCCATTAAATCACTAATGGCAATACCAACCGTTTTACTTCCTACATCAAGACCCATTATTTTTTTTGTTAGCATAATTATTCTTTCGTACTATCTTGAAGATAGTTTGACACTAATTCTTCCATAATGTCATCTCTATCAATATGTCTAATTTGATTTCGCGCATCGTTATGTCTTGGTATATATGCAGGATCACCTGAAAGTAAATATCCCACGATTTGGTTTACAGGGTTGTAGCCACGTTCTTCTAAAGTATTATATACATTCAATAACACTGTTCTGACATCTTTCTTAGGTATTTCATCATAATTGAACTTCATTGTTTTATCTAAGTTATCCACGTCAAACACTCCTTCAAATATAGTAAAAATTGTACAACACTATTTTAACTTACTCTACATGCAAGTTACAGTGATTTAATATAATTTTTAATAAAACGTAATGATTCTGTTATGTTTTCCGGTTGTGTGCCGCCACCTTGAGCCATATCAGGACGGCCACCACCTTTACCACCAACTACTGGAGCCATTTCTTTAATAATATCTCCAGCTTTAACTTGATCAGTTAATGATTTTGGTACCGTAGCGATAAGTGATACTTTATCGCCCACCTTACTCACTAAAATAATAACAGTATCTTGTAATTTTGATTTGAAATCATCCATCGTTTCGCGGATTGCATTAGCATTATCTACTTCTACTTCGGTAGCTAATACGTTCAAGCCATTTATTTCTTCAACTTGATCTTTAATGTCACCCATTTTCAACGCTGTAATTTCTTTACTACGTTGTTCTAACTGTCTGTGTAATGATTTTTCATCATCTTGCATTTGTACAACTTTATCTAAAACTTGATCATCATCTTTTACTTTAATTTGCTTTTTCACTTGTTTGAAATGATTTTGAATTGATTCTAAGTATAGTAATGCTGATTTACTAGTTAACGCTTCAATTCTACGTACACCAGCACCTGTACCTGATTCACTTACAATTTTGAATAAACCGATTTCTGACGTATTGTTTACGTGGATACCACCGCATAATTCTATTGAAAATGGTGCCATATCAACAACTCTTACCACATCACCATATTTTTCGCCGAATAAAGCCATAGCGCCCATTTTTTTAGCTTCGTCAATTGGCATTTCTTTAATAGAAACTGAAATATTGTTCCATATTTCTTCATTTACTCGACGCTCAACAATTTCGATTTCCTCTTCAGAAAGAGGACCAAAATGTGAGAAGTCAAAACGTAACCTGTCTGGTTCTACTAATGAACCTGCTTGATTAACATGATCACCTAAAATTTCTTTTAATGCTGCATGTAGTAAATGTGTCGCACTATGATTTTTTTTGATTGATTGACGTTCGTTTTGATTTACTTCTGCAATAACTTCAGCACCAGTAGTTACTTTACCAAATTGCACTTTTCCTGTGTGTAAATTTTGCCCGTTTGGTGCTTTAGTTACTTCTTCTACATAGATTTCAAAACTATCATTACTTATCGTACCTTTATCGGCAACTTGTCCACCACTAACTGCATAAAAAGGTGTTTCTTTTAATATAAGACTGATTTCGTCACCAGCTTCAACTGTAGTAACGCGTTCACCATCTTTAATAATATCAGTTATTGTAGAGTTTGCTGTCATTTGTTCATAGCCAACAAACGTACTATCGGTATTAATTTGTTTTAAAACCTCACTTTGGATTTGCATAGATTGTCCACTTTGACGTGCTTGACGTGCACGATCTCTTTGTTTTTGCATTTCAACTTCAAAAGTATCCATATCTATTGATAAGCCTTCTTGTTGCGCAAATTCTTCAGTTAACTCCACTGGGAAGCCATACGTATCGTAAAGTTTAAACGCATCTTCACCTGCAATTGTTTTATCGCTCTCTTTAGCTTTTTGCACAAGAGTATTTAAGATTGTCAAACCTTCTTGTAATGTTTCATGGAATCTATCTTCTTCAGATTTAATAACACGTTGTATAAACTGTGCTTTTTCTTTTACATTTGGGTAGTATGGTTCCATAATTTCAGCGACGATATCTACTAATTTGTATAAGAACGGTTCATTAATATCTAATGACTGGCTAAAACGTACTGCTCTACGTAATAATCTACGCAATACATAGCCACGACCTTCATTTGCTGGCAAGGCGCCATCAGCAATAGCAAATGAAATTGTTCTAATATGATCTGAGATCACTTTAAACGCGACATCGTATGCATTATTAGTTAGATATTTTTTGCCAGAAATTTTTTCTACTTCTTCAATAATTGGCATAAATAAATCTGTTTCATAGTTAGTTCGTACATCTTGAGCCACTGATGCCATTCTTTCAAGACCCATACCTGTATCAATATTTTTATTAGGAAGTGGCGTATAAGTATGATCTTTATTATGGTTAAATTCACTAAATACTAAGTTCCATACT
Organism: Staphylococcus kloosii; assembly: GCF_032139365.1. Taxonomy (GTDB): domain Bacteria; phylum Bacillota; class Bacilli; order Staphylococcales; family Staphylococcaceae; genus Staphylococcus; species Staphylococcus kloosii_A. Next base: position 125,953 of record NZ_JAVTDB010000044.1, on the reverse strand, counting down.
TCTAAATAACGCTCGTTTTCTCCACCTGGATACATTTCTTCTGGGGGATCATCTTGACCATAGTCGTCTCCACGGTCGTAAAATATCTCCGTGTTCGGTCCAGAAGGTCCTTCACCTATATCCCAAAAGTTACCTTCAATTCGAATAATACGACTTTCTTCAAGTCCAATATATTCATGCCATAATTTGTAAGCTTCATTGTCTTCAGGATGAATTGTTACATATAATTTACTTGGTTCCATGCCCATCCATTTATCGCTAGTTAAAAACTCCCAAGCATATTCAATTGCTTCTTTTTTGAAATAGTCACCAATAGAAAAATTACCTAACATTTCGAAAAATGTATGGTGACGCGCAGTGAAACCAACGTTTTCTATATCATTCGTACGAATCGCTTTTTGTGAATTTACAATTCTAGGTTTTTTGGGTGTTTCACGGCCATCGAAATATTTCTTTAATGTCGCAACTCCCGAGTTGATCCATAATAATGAATCATCATCAATAGGGACTAATGGTGCAGAAGGTTCTACCATATGCCCTTTTTCTACAAAGAAATCTATAAAACCTTGTCTAATCTCACTTGCTTTTAAGTTTTTCATTTATAACCCTCCAATTTTATACATACATCATTTATAAATAATTTTGCGCACAAAAAAAGTTCATCCACTATAAAAGGGACGAACGATTCGCGGTACCACCCTAGTTATAAACAAAACAATAGCGTTTTCGAAAACGTACATTTTGTTTACCACTCAACAAAGTACTTATTTACGATGACACGAAGTAGCGTTCAATAACTCAGGCTGTACTTTTCACCAACCAGTACATCTCTAAATGTCCTAAGTTATTTACTCATCTTCTTTATAAACTTTATATACATTGTATTTATTTTCTAACTCCGTGTCAATCATTAACGAAGTCATAAGGTGACATTTGGCCCATATTTATCATGGGATCTATTTTGTATATTGTTGCTTCACTTAATTCTATAGATGCATCAAAACTATTATTAATTTGCTTTGCATCAGATTGTGCTTCATCTACATCATTATTAAAATAAGCTTGTAACAATGCGCAGAGTTGCGTCATTCTTACTTGCCCATTCGTTTTCAAACCTAAATCAAAGGCTTGTGGATCACCTAAAAAGACTAAAGATTGTTTAGCTCTTGTTAAACCAGTATATAAAATAGGCTTCTGCAACATTCTAAAATATTGTTTGACCATAGGCATAATGACAATCGGAAATTCAGAACCTTGAGATTTATGAATAGACGTGCAATATGCGTGTGTAAGTTCCATTAAATCTTGTCTTGTAAAGGTAATTTCGTTGCCTTCAAAGTCTACAACTACGACATCTTTGTCTAAAGCATTTTCTTTTGCCCAAAATATGCCAACTATAATGCCAATATCACCATTAAAAATATTATCATTTGGCCGATTGACCAGTTGTAAAACTTTATCGCCTTTACGAAACAGTACTTCCCCAAATTCGATTTCCCTTGTGTCTTTATCCTTAGGATTCAAAATACCTTGCAGTACTGAATTTAGTTTTTTAATTCCTGCTGAGCCTTTATACATCGGCGCTAACACTTGGATATCACTCATATCATACCCTTTTGAAACAGCACTATTTACTACCTTATCAACGACTTCAGGAATTTGTTCTGTAGAGCAATTTATAAAATTTCTATCGTGAAAGCGTTGGGTAATATCGACATGTTGATTTAATTTAATACGATGTGCTAACTCAATAATACTTGAACCTTCCTGTTGACGATAAACTTCAGTAAGATTCACTCTAGGAATTACTTTAGCATCAATTAAATCTTTAAAGACTTGTCCTGGACCTACAGAAGGTAACTGATCTTCGTCCCCGACTAATATCACTTGGGCATCAATCGGTACGGCACTCATAAATTGATGGAACAACCACGTATCGACCATAGACATCTCGTCTATAATGATTAATTTCGCATTAATTTCATTATCTAATATGTCTTCTGGTTGAGTATCTTGATTCCATCCAATTAATCGATGAATCGTCATAGCTTCAAGCTCTGTTGACTCAGATAGTCTTTTAGAAGCTCGACCTGTTGGTGCTCCTAATACAATTGGATAATCATCTTCTTTATAATCATCGTAATCTAATGATAAACCATGAATTTCAGCATATAATTCCACAATACCTTTAATAACGGTAGTTTTACCTGTACCAGGTCCACCTGTTAATAACATTACTTTAGAATTAATGGCCGTTTGCAAAGCTTCTCTTTGGGATTCGGCATAGTTGACATTGTTTTTATCTTCAATGTCTCCAATTTCTAACAATAATTCGGAAGTTTCTATATCTTTCAATTTTTTTGTATATGTGAAATTACGATATAAATTTTGCACACTTTTAATTTCTGAGTAATACAAACTTGGAATAGCGAACTGATCTTCTTGTTGTATTAATTTTGTATCATTCACGAGTTGATCGATTTGCACTTCGATTTGTTTTCTTTCGATCTCTTCAACTGGTGGATTTGATAACATATCTTGAACATTATCTATTAAAAATTGACTTGGCAAATAAGTATGTCCTTGTTTAATACACTCTTCTTCTAATAGGTATAAAATACCTGCTTTAATACGCTCTGGATCATTATATTGAATACCAATATTTTTAGCTAATACGTCTGCTTTATTAAAACCTATACCCTTTACGTCATAAACAAGTTGATACGGACTTTTTTCAATTACATTTAAGGTTTCACCAAGATATGTTTGATAAATATTCATGGCCAACTTAGGACCGAAACCTAAGTCGTGTAGTCGAATGATAATTCGTTCAGTTTCTTGATTACTCGTGATTTGTTCGGCAATCTGTTGTTGTTTTTTCTTAGGTAAACCAGGCACCTTTTCAAGTACTGTTGCATCATTTAAAATATCTGAAATTGTATTTTCACCCAAGGTGTTTACAATATTTTGAGCAGTTTTTTTACCAATTCCTTTAAATAAATCACTAGAAAGATAACTGACGATGGCCTCTTTTGTTTGTGGCAATTCTTTTTCGAATGTTTCGGCCTTTAGTTGTTTACCATATTTAGGATGCGTAGCAACTTGCCCTTTGAAAGTATAGACATCACCTTCAACCACTTCAGGGAAAAATCCTACAACTGTTGGCATACTATCAAAAGTTTCATTTGATTCAATTGTATCAACTTTCAACACAGTATAGAAGTTGTCTTTATTTTGAAATAGTATTGCGTCAACTGTGCCTTTAACCATTGAATAGTTAAACAGTGTAGAATCATCCATGTCTTTACTCCTCCTCTTGAATTGATTTAAAAGTTGTTATCGCGTGTTGGCTCATATGGTGTTCCGGGTTAATAGCTATTGCTTTATTAAAGTAATTTAAAGCATCATCAACGTTCTCAGTACTCATATATGTAGCTAAACCTAAATTATAAAGCGCATCAACGTGTTTATTGTCTAATGTTAATACATAATTTAATTGTTCAATTGCTTGATCAAACATCTCTAGATGACATAATACTAAACCATATTGGAATTGAACTTCCACATCTTGTCGATCATCCGCTTCAGCTGCCGTCATTAAAAATGGCATTGCTTGTTTAAATGATTCCAGTTGATTAAATGACATACCTATCATATAATTTGCATCAATTTTATCCACTAAACCATCTTTAGCATGTTGTAATGCAGTTTGATATAACTTGATAGCCTCATTAAAACGAGCCTCATTGTAATAAACATTTGCTAAATTATAATAAACTGCACCGTTCTCAGCATCTATTGTTAATGCTTTTTGGAAAAATGTTTCAGCATGTTCAATTTCGCCCGCTTCTGCTATTAATATTCCAGCATTTATGTAATTTTCAATTTCTTGTGGGTTATTTTCTATATTATCAAATAGTGCTTGTAAAGCCTTGTCATTTTGACCTTGTTTTATATAATTATAAATTTCTTCTTGTTCCATGCTCGATACCTCATTTCTAATAGCTTAGTATAACATTATATTAAAATAGTAAGATAGTTTTTTAACAAAAAAAGAGAATGAGAAATAATATGTTTCACTTAAATAATGAATGCATATTACAAGCATTACTCATCTGAATTTAGTAAACATTTACTTCTCAATCTCTATATAGAATTTTTTTATTATACTACGTAACTTAATTGACCAGAATTTTTATAAACGTCGTCAATTGTTGCTCCGCCTAAACAAACTTCGCCGTCATAAAATACAACTGCTTGACCTGGAGTAATTGCACGTACTGGCACATCAAAAGTAACACGAATTGCATTTTCTGATTCTTTTTGTACAAATACTTTTGTATCTTGTTGTCGATATCTAAATTTAGCAGTACATTCAAAGCCTTTTGTTATATCTACGTCATTAACGAATGAGATATCTGAAGCAATTAAATAATCACTATAAAGCGCATTGTGGTCAAAACCTTGTTCAACATAAAGTACGTTATCTTCTAAATTTTTACCTACTACGAACCATGGGTCACCATCACCGCCTATACCTAAACCGTGACGTTGTCCAATTGTATAATACATCAAACCCCCATGTTCACCTTTGACTTCGCCATTTAATGTTACCATTTTACCTGATTGAGCCGGTAAATATTGTGATAAAAATGTTTTGAAGTTTCTTTCACCAATAAAACAAATACCCGTTGAATCTTTTTTCTTAGCAGTAGCTAAATTTTGTTGTTCTGCTATTTTTCTAACTTCTTTTTTATCAATATCTCCTATAGGGAACATAACTTTTGATAATTGTTCTTGAGATAATTGATTTAAGAAATAAGTTTGATCTTTGTTATTATCAACGCCTCTTAACATTTCTACATGACCATCTTCATACCGTTTAATTCGTGCGTAATGACCTGTTGCTACATAATCCGCACCTAGTTTAAGTGCATGTTCTAAAAATGCTTTAAATTTAATTTCTTTATTACACATTACATCTGGATTTGGTGTTCTACCTTTTTTATATTCATCTAGGAAGTATGTGAATACTTTATCCCAGTATTGTTGTTCAAAATTCACCGCATAATACGGTATACCAATTTGGTTACAAACTGCAATGACATCATTATAATCTTCTGTCGCTGTACATACGCCATTTTCATCTGTGTCGTCCCAATTTTTCATAAAGATACCAATGACATCGTAACCTTGCTCTTTTAATAAATGTGCTGTAACGGAACTATCAACACCACCTGACATACCTACAACTACACGTGTATTTTCATTGCCCAACTATTATTCCTCCTTAAATTTATGATAAATTTTGTGAATTTCCATTGCTATATATTTAATTTCTGCTTCGGTATTTAATTCATTAAAACTAAACCTTACTGAATGCTTTGCTCTCTCATCATCATCGTACATGGCCGCTAATACATGCGAAGGAGTCGTAGCACCTGCTGTGCATGCTGAACCTGAAGAAACATATATATTAGACAAATCTAATAATGTCAGCATTGTTTCAACATCTATAAACGGAAAATATAAATTTACTACGTGACCAGTCGTATCTACCATCGATCCATTTACTTCAAATGGCACTGATCTTTCTTGTAATTTAACTAACAACAAATTTTTCAATGACATTAAGTGTACATTATTAGCATCCAAATTATCTGTGGCTAGCTTTAATGCTTCTGTTAGACCTGCAATTTGAGGTATATTTTCTGTACCTGCACGACGCTTTGATTCTTGTTCTCCACCTAGTTGCATATAATGCATTAATGTGCCTTCTTTAACCAATAATACGCCAATGCCTTTAGGCCCACCAAATTTATGTGCGGTAATGCTCATTGAATCAATACTAAATTCATTAAAATCAATATCCAAATGGCCAATCGCCTGTACAGCGTCAACATGAAACATTATATTTGAGTTTTTGACGATATCATCTATTTCATACATGGGTTGAACCGTACCCACTTCGTTATTAACAAACATTATTGATATTAAAATTGTGTCATCATTTATAGCATTTTTCAATTGTTCAATGTCGATAATGCCTTGTTCGTCTACATCAAGATAAGTTACAGTAAATCCTTCGTTTTCAAGTTGTTCAAAGACATGTAATACTGAATGATGTTCAATTTTTGATGCAATAAGATGCTTACCTTTATGTTGATGTTTATAAGCAATACCTTTAATCGCTGTATTATTAGACTCTGTAGCACCACTTGTAAATATAACTTCGTTAGTCTTAGCTCCTAACATTTGCGCAATTGCTCTACGTGATTCGTCTAAATACTTACGTGCATCTCTACCAATACTATGAATTGAAGATGGATTACCATAATGTAAAGTATAAAGTTCCATCATTTTATCAATTACTGGTTGTTTCACCGGTGTGGTTGCAGCATTATCTGCATATACTTCCATGACTTTTCGACACTCCTCACAATTTTATCAATGGTCCAATGATAGCACCATGTTTATTTTTTTTCTAGTCGTCTGTTTGGTAATGACCAAATTCATCTATATGTTTAAAATCTTCTAATAATGACAATGTGCTTTTTATACCGTCATCTAATTTAGGTTGTAATGCTGAATCTATTATTTTGCAGTCTTTAATATACCAATGTGTTCCAACAAATTTGCTTTTCAAATATTCATCATGCGTAATTAACAATACTTGGCCGCTAAATTCTTTTAGCATCTCCATGATCAACTCTTGCGTGTGGATATCAAAATAATTCGTGGGTTCGTCTAAAATAAGCAGATGTGGTTGTGCAAAAAATAACAATACAAATTGTAGTCTACTCTTTTCACCCATTGAAAGATTACTAATCTTATCAAATAAACGATCATGGTCAAAATTAAATGCATTTAGAATTGTTTGGGCACTACTCCGTGTCATATTAGGCAATTCCAATAACATTTCCATTGGTGTTGCATCAAAGTTTAAATTATTATTTTGTTGCTCAAAATAAGCAATTTCTAAGGATGGTGAAATATTGATTGTTCCGCTCGTTGGTTGAACAAGTCCTGTAAGTAATTTTACTAACATCGATTTGCCACTACCATTTGGACCAGTTAATAAGACATTTTCGCCCTTTTTCATTGTAATATCAACATTATCAAATAACATTCCATGTTTGTTTTGATAGCTAACTTGATGTAATTGGAAAAGGTTTCTATTGTTAAATTGTTGACCATTATTGAATTTAATTTGTGCAATATGATCAGAGGTAGGCTTAGTTACATTCTTATTTTCTATATGTTGCTGCGTTTGTGTCTCTTTAGCTTTAGCACGTTTCATAAGTTTACTTAATTTTTTCTGTCCTACTGGATCCCGCACACTCGTCTGTGCATTAGATGATTCATGCCATCGTTTTATACGTTGAATATTTCTTTCTAACTGTTTAATCTGTTGTTGTTGCTTAATAAAAGCATTGTTCTGAGTTTTAATGGCTAAATCTGTAATGTTTTTATAATCTTCATAATTACCTTCATATTTAGTGGTTTCTTTATTATTAACGCCAATAATATGACTTGCAACATTGTTAATAAAGGTACGATGGTGTGAAATCATTATAATGGTTTGGGTAGAATGATTAATAAATCGACATAAATCTTTTACCATATCATTGTCTAAATGGTTTGTCGGTTCGTCGAGTAACAACAATGTTTGTTTCGATAATATAGCTCTTATTATAGCTATCCTTGTTTGCTCGCCCCCGCTTAATTGTTTAAGTGGTTTAGCTAAAGTGTCTTCACTTATTTTAAATTGCTTCGCTTGAGTCACTATCTTTTGCTCAAAGCTATAACCTTCAAGTTCAATATATTTGGCTAAAGCATGTAAATCATCCGCCATTTTCATTTTTATTTGATACAAAATAGAATCTAGTGAAATGATGTAATCCATCGCAGTTAGTTCTCTATAGTTGGTTAAATCTTGTTCCATATAATAAGCGTTGTCGCTATAAATCGCGTAGATTTTTGCTAATAGTGAGGTCTTACCCACGCCATTATTACCAATGATAACGACATGTTCCCCATCTTCTATACTTATATTTACATTATCAATGAGTGTTGTGCCATAAGGTTCGAACGGTTTTTGTGCATAATAAAAAGACATAACATATTCCTCGCTCTCTTAGAGATATGCTTGTCTTTATAATTAAATATAACAGCCTATTTTTTGATGAACTTGGACAATGGCATATCTCATGTGTTATTTATAAAAATTTGAGTTGAAATTTGCTTTTGAGATTTATCCATTGTCTTATTAAGGCCACCTAACGTTAAAATTTACTTTATTATACCAGTGAGCAATTTTTTACGCAAGTTTACAGTCGCCTGTTATACTTTCAATTATTAGTTATTACTAAGGAGGATACTGAAATGACAGAAATAAAGTTATCCGCGCTAAATCTTGCTCCTATTAGAGAAGGACAAACAGATAAAGACGCAATTGATGATATGGTTAAGTTAGCACAAAATCTTGAAGAACTTGATTTTGAAAGATATTGGATTGCTGAACACCACAACGCCCCTAATTTAGTTAGTTCGGCTACAGCATTATTGATTCAACACACACTAGAACATACGCAATCCATTAAAGTTGGCTCTGGTGGCATTATGTTGCCAAACCATGCTCCATTAATCGTCGCAGAGCAGTTTGGTACTATGGCAACCCTATTTCCGAATCGTGTGGATTTAGGACTGGGTAGAGCTCCTGGTACAGACATGATGACTGCTAGCGCTTTACGTCGCGATCAACACAATGGCGTATACGAATTTCCTGAAGAAGTTGAGCAACTTGCAACTTATTTTGGTCCAGCTAATCAACAAAGTTATGTCCGTGCTTATCCGGCCGTAGATAAAAATGTTCCACTCTATATTTTAGGTTCTTCAACTGATTCAGCTCATTTGGCAGCTCGTAAAGGGTTACCTTATGTATTTGCAGGTCATTTTGCGCCTCAACAGATGCAAGATGCTATGGAAATATATAAATCACTATTCGAACCATCTGAAGTTTTAGATAAACCTTATATGATTGTTTGTTTAAATGCTATCGTGGCTGAAACTGATGCACAAGCCGAATATTTAGCGTCAACACAAGCTCAAGTCATGGTGAGTATTACACGTGGCAGAATGCAGCCTGTTCAACCACCTACAGATGATTTACAAGGGTTACTAACACCTAGAGAATTTGAATTAGCAAAACAACGTATGGCACAATCTCTTATCGGTTCTGAAGCTACAGTAAAAGAAAAACTTCAGTCATTCATTGCGGAAAATGGTGATATAGATGAATTAATGGCTATTAGTTATATTTATGATCAAGAAGCACAATTGGATTCATATAAAAAATTGAATAAATTAGTTTCAGAAATGAAGAATAAATAAAAAATGCCTACAGCATAATGAGTGCTGTAGGCATTTTTTATTATTTTTTATCGTGATCTTTGTGATCACTTTCTTTTTTGTCGCCACCGCCAGTGAATTTATCAATTTGTTCACTAGCTTGTTTAGCTTTATCGTTATCAGTATCTTTTAATTTATCTGAAACGTTTTTTGCTGCTTCTTTTGCTTTATCTAAGAAATTCTCTGCCATATTAATCGGCTCCTTTGTTGTTTATTCTAATAATTATTTTTTAAATTTATCGATTACATCGTTAGCTTTATTTTTTGCATTTTCTACAACTTCTTTAGCTTTACCTGAACCTTTGTCTTTTTTACCTTCTTTTTCAAGTTTATCATCATTAGTAACGTTACCTACTGTTTCTTTAACATTACCTTTAGCTTGTTCAAATTTGTTCTCATCAGCCACTATAATAACCTCCTTAATGTGTACATACTACATGAATACCACATTAATTGAATTATAAACATATAAATTGTTATTTTTTTAAATATAAAACATGTAGCCGTCTAAATTATCTGTTTCTTTATATTCCGCTAAATACTTAAGTGTAGTATTATCAAGTACATCTCTTACTGCATCACGCATTCTAAGCCACAATTGTTTTTGTGCTGGTGGCTCAGATTCGATACTTTCAACAAATGTAATAGGTCCCTCTAATAGTCGAATAATATCTCCAGCGCTGATTTCTTCTGCTGGCACTCTTAATTGATAGCCACCTTTAGCACCACGTACGCTACGTATTAATCCTGCATTTCTTAGCGGACCTACAAGTTGTTCTAAATACAAATCACTTAAATTATTTTCTTCTGCTATAGATTTTAACGATACGCAACCTTGCCCTTCTTTTTTAGCTAAGGAAATCATTAAAGTTAGCCCGTATCTTCCTTTAGTTGAAATCTTCATTATATAACCTCACTTAATCGAATACTTATATATTCCCATATTATCATTTTTTGCGTTAATATAGAATTAGAAAGGTGTGAAACAACGTGACTAATGAACCATTAGCTGCAAGAATGCGTCCAGAAAATATAGACGAAATTATTTCCCAACACCATTTAGTTGGTCCGACTGGCATTATTAGAAGAATGGTAGACACTAAGCGTTTATCATCAATGATTTTTTACGGGCCTCCAGGCATAGGCAAAACGAGTATTGCTAAAGCAATTGCTGGAAGTACACAATATAAATTCAGACAGCTAAATGCTGTTTCTAACACTAAAAAAGATATGCAACTCATAGTTGAAGAAGCTAAAATGTCTGGACAAGTAATTTTATTATTAGATGAAATCCATAGATTAGATAAAACGAAACAAGATTTTTTACTACCTCATTTAGAAAATGGCAAAATCGTATTGATTGGCGCGACTACTTCAAATCCTTACCATGCAATCAATCCAGCAATACGTTCAAGAGCTCAAATATTCGAATTATTTCCTTTAACTGATGAAGATGTGAACTTAGCACTTAATAGAGCTTTGGAAGACGATGAAAGAGGATTAAAAAGTTATAATCCCCAAGTCGACGCAGATGCAATGGAATATTTTTCGACACAAAGTCAAGGAGACGTCAGAAGTGCCTTGAACGCTTTAGAGTTAGCTGTCTTAAGTTCAGAGGTGAATGAGGATATACGGCACATTACATTACAAGATGCTAAAGATTGCTTACAACGAGGTGCTTTTCTTAGTGATAAAGATGGAGATATGCATTATGACGTTATGAGTGCCTTTCAAAAATCTATTCGTGGTAGTGATGTGAATGCCGCATTGCACTATCTTGCGCGTTTGATCGAAGCTGGCGATTTACCGACGATTGCACGTCGTTTACTTGTTATAAGTTTCGAAGATGTTGGTTTAGCTTCTCCTAATGCAGGTCAACGCACATTAGCTGCAATTGATGCAGCAGAAAGACTCGGATTTCCTGAGGCACGCATCCCATTAAGTCAGGCTGTAATTGAACTATGCTTATCACCTAAATCAAATTCAGCGATAACATCTATAGATAAAGCCCTTTCAGATATAAGAAAAGGCCATGTCGGACAAATACCTGACCATTTAAAAGATGGACATTATTCAGGCGCAAAAGAATTAGGCCGAGCTATAGGTTATCAATATCCTCATAGTCACGACAGTGGATTTATCGCACAACAATATTTACCTGATAAACTTAAAAATAAAATTTATTATGAACCAAAAACAACTTCAAAATCTGAACAACAATTTAAATCGATATATGAAAACATTACAAAAGCGCAACAACAAAATTCAAAATAACACAAAAAAACCGTTACTACCCTTATGAGGAGCAGTAACGGTTTTTAATTTATAAAAAATTACATTTGGCCTTTGTCTTTTATTCTAGTTACTGGAATATCTTTTAATATATCATTAATAACATAACTTGCGCATATTAAACCGACAACACTTGGCACAAAGGCATTAGAAGATGGTGGAATTTGCGCTTTTCTAGTTGGTGCATTTTCATCACCTACTGTAGCCTTAACATCTTCTCTAATAATTATTGGACTTTCATCAGAAAAGACTACAGGTATTCCTTTACGGATGCCTTTTTTCTTTAATTTTTGACGAATAATGCGTGCCATTCTATCAGTGTGCGTTTTAGAAATATCTTCAATTTGAAATCTTGTAGGATCAGTTTTATTTGCTGCACCCATACTTGAAATCACTTTAATATCTCTATTTAAACACTGTTCCATTAAATGTACTTTATACATGATAGTGTCGCTCGCATCTATAAAGTAATCTATATCATATTGTTCGAATAGTTCTTCATAAGTATCTTCTGTATAAAACATGTGTAATGATGTTACTTTACAGTCTGGGTTTATCAATTTAATACGTTCTTCCATCAGTGTAACTTTACTTTGACCTATAGTAGATGTAAGCGCATGTAACTGACGGTTTACGTTTGTAATATCAACATCATCTTTATCAATAAGTATAATATGACCTATGTTAGTTCGTGCTAAAGCTTCAGCAGCAAATGAACCTACACCGCCAACCCCTAGTACTACTACGGTTTGTTCTTTTAATAAATCCAAACCTTCCTGACCGTAAGCCAATTCATTTCTTGAAAATTGATGTTTCATAACAATACTCCTCTTTTTTTCTCTATTTTACTAGTTAAGATTATACATGAAATTCACTAATTTTTTACTCACAATTTTAATTTAAACAAAAAAATACGCAAGACAGAAGTCTTGCGTACCGATAGAGTCCGTATATGCCGTAGTTATAAGTAGCTTGATCATTCGGCCTGCTATATACAGGTGGGTGCCCTGTTTCTTATTTTGCAAGTCCTCCTAGAGAGGCGTTTGCGCTACAAGAAAACCCATTGAGCTCCCTGATCAAAGAGTGTTAGGCCCAAATTAAAAAGCAAACATACGAACATTACAGATGACTATCTTATAGATATATCATAACACAATTTTTTATAATGACAAGAATTTGAACTCACATCTAATTAATGTCTAATGCGTAATGACAATTCTTCCAATTGTTTATCAGATACTTCACTAGGTGCATCAGTTAATAAACATGTAGCAGATGCAGTTTTAGGGAATGCGATGGTATCTCTAAGATTTGTTCTGTTTGTTAATAACATTACTAATCTATCAAGACCTAAAGCTATACCGCCATGTGGTGGTGCACCATATTTAAATGCGTCTAATAAGAAACCAAATTGTTCTCTCGTTTGTTCCTCTGTGAAACCTAAAGCTTCAAACATTTTAGCTTGTAAGTCACCTTCGTGAATTCTTATTGAACCACCTCCAAGCTCATAACCGTTTAACACAATGTCATATGCTTTAGCTTGAACGTTTTCAGGTTCAGTAGACAATTTATCTATATGTTCATCTTTTGGTGCAGTGAAAGGATGATGTGCTGCTACATAACGTTTAGCTTCTTCATCGTATTCTAATAATGGCCAATCAGTTACCCATAAGAAGTTCAATTTACTTTCATCAATTAAGCCTAATTCTCTAGCTAATTTCACACGTAATGCACCTAAACTTTGTGCTACGACACTTTGTGAATCTGCTACGAATAAGACTAAGTCGCCTGCTTCGGCACCTGTTAGGCTTTGTAAAGTAGCAACGTGATCATCTTCAAAGAAACGTCCTATTGGACCACTTACGCCATCTTCTACAACTTTAACCCATGCTAAACCTTTTGCACCATAAATATTTACAAATTCAGTTAATCCATCTATATCTTTACGTGTATATTGATCAGCAGCACCTTTGGCAACGATAGCTTTAACTTGTCCACCACTTTCAACTGCACTATTAAACACTTTAAAGTCCATAACTTTACCAAGTTCAGATACATCAATTAATTCCATATCGAAACGTGTATCTGGCTTATCTGAACCATATCTTCTCATCGCTTCATCATAAGTCATGCGTGGGAATTGTTCTTGTAAATCAACGCCTTTCACGTCTTTCACGACTTTTTTCAGCATTTCTTCACCCATCTCAATTACGTCTTCTTGATCAACAAAGCTCATTTCAATATCGATTTGAGTAAATTCTGGCTGTCTGTCAGCACGTAAGTCTTCGTCTCTAAAACATTTAACGATTTGGTAGTATTTGTCAAAACCACTTATCATCAATAACTGTTTGAAGATTTGTGGTGATTGCGGTAAAGCATAAAATTCACCGTCGTGTACACGAGAAGGAACCAAATAGTCACGTGCACCTTCAGGCGTTGATTTTGTTAAAACTGGTGTTTCGATATCATAAAAACCAGCATCATCTAAATAATTACGTACTGCCTTCGTTGTTTGATGACGCATCTTGAATGTTTGAGCTAATTCTTGTCTTCTTAAATCTAAGTATCTATATTTCAAACGAATGTTTTCGTCTACATTTTGATTTTCTTCATTTAAAGAAAATGGTGGTGTCTCTGCTTTATTGATTACATTAATATCAGAAACTTGCACCTCAACTTGACCAGTAGCAATTTTAGGATTTACTGTTTCTGGGTCTCTTTTTTTCACAAGTCCTGTTACTTCAACAACATATTCTGAACGTACTGATTCTGCTATTTGTAATGCTTCTTCTGAGAATGAAGGGTTAAACACAATTTGTACATAACCTTCACGGTCTCTTAAATCAATAAAAATCAAACCGCCTAAATCTCTACGGTTATGAACCCAACCTTTTAATGTTACTTCTTGATCTAATAATGATTCTGTTACTAATCCACAGTAAGTTGTTCGTTTACTCATATTGTATTCTCCTTATTTATTAAAGTATGCGCCTACGCTATCTAATTGTATTGATTCACTTTCACCTGTTGTCATGTCTTTCATAGCTACTTGATTATTTTCTAATTCTTGGTCGCCAATAACGATAGTATAATTAGCGTTTAAGCGGTCTGCTTGTTTCATTTGGCCTTTAATTTTACGATCCATATAATCTTTATCTGCTTTTACACCTTGTTTACGTAAATCATTTAATAATTTAACGGCGTAATCATCAGCTTCTTTGCCCATCGTAACAATAAATAAATCGAAATCATTATCGACATCTAAATCGATATTTTCTTCTTCTAGGGCTAATAATAATCGTTCAATACTTAATGCAAAACCAATACCTGTTTGATTTGGGCCATCTAATAATTCTAGTAATCCATTATAACGGCCACCACCACAAAGTGTAGTTATAGCGCCATCATAATTAGGATTATCAATCATTAACTCAAAAGCAGTATGCGTATAATAATCTAAACCTCTAACTAAATTAGGGTCTTCTTCATAACGAATACCTAAACGATCTAAGTGTAGTTTTACTTCGTTATAATAGTTAGTAGATGCTTCGTTTAAATATTCAGTAATGCGTGGCGCATTTTTTACTGCTTCTTTATCTTTATCTACTTTACAATCAAGTATTCTCATTGGATTCGTGTGTAATCTAGCTTGGCAATCACTACAAAAATCACCGATAACGGGTTCAAAATGTTTAACTAAAGCATCATTATATTCTTTTCTTGATTCGATATCACCGATGCTGTTAATAACTAGTTTTAAGTGTTGTAATCCAAACGATTCATAAATGTGCACTGCCATCGCTAAAACTTCTGCATCTATACTTGGGTTTTCAGCACCAATTGCTTCAACACCAAATTGAGTAAATTGACGATAACGTCCTTTTTGTTTACGTTCATAACGGAACATAGGTCCTAAGTAATAAAGTTTAATAGGTTGATTAGCATAGCCTTGCATTTTGTTTTCAATATAAGATCTTACAACAGCAGCTGTGCCTTCTGGTCGTAACGTAATGCTACGATCACCTTTATCTTTAAATGTATACATTTCTTTTTGTACGACATCAGTAGAATCACCTACACCGCGTGCAAATAATTCCGTACTTTCAAAGATAGGTGTGCGTAATTCCTCATAATTATATAAAGTCATTAATTCTTCCAAACGACGTTCGATATAACGCCATTTTTTAGATTCAGTTGGTAGTATATCTTGAGTTCCTCTTGGAATATTTATCATACTCATCTCTCCTTGTCTGAAATAAAAAAAGTCCCTTGCATGATGATTAATCATACAAGGGACGAAATGCCGTGTTGCCACCCTAATTGGTCAAATTGTTGTCTAAAAAATGACCCACTTTAACACGAATAACGCTCGTAAAACGGCCCCTTTTAATGAGAGCACCTGTTCTTGTGTTCATTCATTTTAAATAACTAAGTATAATTTTTCAGCCTAGAATTATATCTCTTCACACAGTAAGTGCTACCTTGTTATTTAAAACATTCAAGAATCGTAACGGTTAATTTATAAAATTCACTAACAATCATAACCAGTTTATAATTATTTTGCAACCTTTTTATTTTGAGAAGTAGGAACGTAAACCATCTATAATTGCATGTTCTACAATATGTCGATGTAACTTATCGGTCAACATTGTTTCATCTGTTGGGTTACTTATATAGCCTAATTCTAACAATACGGCTGGTACATTAGTTTGTCTCAATACTTGATAATTTTCTTGTCTTGCGCCTCTATTTGACAGCAATGCTTTCTTTTGAATGCTATTATTTAATGTTTCTGCTAAAGGTTTTTGGCTGTCTTTAAACCAATAGACTGTGCCACCATTTGCTTTTGAAGATTTTAATGAATCATTATGTATACTAATATAAGCATCACCTTTTAAATTACGATCATCTAACGATACATATTTATCACTAGTTCTCGTCATTTTGACCTTAGCGCCCTCTTTTTCTAATAAAACTTTGAGTTCTTTTGCGGTCTTTAACGTGTATACTTTCTCTAAACTTTTTTTGTTTGTTCTACTTGAAGCTCCCTGATCACTACCACCGTGACCAGGGTCAAGTACAATTGATTTATCTTTTAGAGGTTTAGCGTCTGCTGTTTTATCTGGCTTTATGTCTAAATTTGTATGCCAACCAGCGACCCATCCTTTTTCTTTACCGTTTCTGGATTCGACTTCTATCCATTTACCGGTTTTTTTAACTTTATGGAAATTTTGACCTTTATAAAGAGCTTTTATTTGTGGATAAGTAGCATTGGGACCTGTAAGTAATTTTGCATCTTCAGTTATATAAACCGTACTACTATTTTCATCATTGTGATTTAAGAAAGCAATTAACATCACAACAAAGATTATAAAAACGACTGCGACAATAAATGTGGGAATATTTTTTAAATGATGTTTAGTTAACCAAGTATTAAGTTTATTCATATAACTTTGCCATCCTGACTCTCATAAATTATAGTGACAGGTCCATCATTAGAAATATCAACCAACATATCAGTGCCAAATTCGCCAGTTAATACTTCTACGCCATAACTACGTAGAACATCATTGAATTTGTCGAAATATTGTACAGCTTGTTCAGGTGGCATAGATTTAGAAAAACCCGGCCTATTACCTTTACGCACATCTGCATATAACGTAAATTGCGAAATCGATAATATTTGTCCACCTATATCTAATAAACTTAAATTCATTTTTCCTTCATCATCACTAAAAAGACGTGCATTTACAATCTTTTTAGCTAATACGTCGATATCTGCTTCAGTTGAATCTCGACCTAATCCAATTAGTAAACAGTAACCTTGACCAATTGAGTGCTTAATTGAATCATTGGTTACCGTTGCTTCTTTTACTCTTTGTAAAACTATCTTCATATTTAGTGGCACCTCTAATTCCAAACTCTAGTTACAGTATAAACGTCACCCAGTTGTTTGATTCTATCTACAACTTTGTATACTTCGTTGACATTTTTTACCATAACACTAATATTAATCACAGCATTTTTATCAATGTCAGAACGTCCTGAAACTTTGACTAAATTACTACTCGTAGAATTAACTGCTTGTAATACTTCATTAAGTAAACCATTTCTATCATAAGCATTGACTTCTAAATCTACTTGATATTTTTGAGTAGCATCTTTTGATTTTACCCAATCAACATCTATTAGTCTATCAGTTTCATTCTTAATATTTGGACAATCTGTTCTATGTACTTTTATACCATGACCTTTAGTGATATATCCAACAATATCATCGCCTGGGATTGGATTACAACATTTTGATAATTTAATTAATACATTTTCTATACCTTCAACGTATATACCACTATCAGTAATAATATCTTCTTTAATTGGCACTGATTTTGTAACTTCTTGCGCCTGATTTAGCGCCTTTTGTTTATTTAAAATGCGTTGTTTTTCAGTTAATTTGTTAACAATTTGCAATGCTGTGACGCCACCAAATCCGACTGCAGCATACAAATCATCGTCATTTGAAAAGTTATATTTATCATTTACGATAGCTATATTGTCGTCAGTAAGTACATCATCCACTCTATAGCCTTGGTCTTTAATTTCCGCTTCTATCATAAATTTACCTTTTTCAATGTTTGACGAACGATCTTGTTTTTTAAAGAAACTACGAATTTTACTTTTCGCGCTAGAAGATTTAACAATTTTTAACCAGTCGCGACTAGGACCGTATGAATGTTTACTTGTGCGCACTTCTACGATATCTCCTGTTTGCAATACATAATCGATTGGCTCTATTTTGCCGTTAACTTTTGCACCAATCATTTTATTACCAACTTCACTATGAATGGCATAAGCAAAGTCTATTGGGTTGGCGCCATAAGGCAATTCGATAACATCACTTTCAGGAGTAAACGCATAAACTTTATCACTTTGTAAATCGAATTTTAATGATTCCATAAATTCTTCGGCATCAGATGTCGTATTATCAGTTTCAGCCAATTCTTTTAACCAATTGAGTTTATTATAATAATCGTCCGTTTTATTTTTAACTTGCTTCCCTTCTTTATAAGCCCAATGTGCAGCAACCCCGTGTTCTGCAATTTCATGCATTTCAAATGTTCTAATTTGTATTTCTAGCGGGTCTCCATTGGGTCCTACAACGGTTGTGTGCAAAGATTGATACATGTTTTGTTTAGGCATAGCAATATAATCTTTAAATCTACCAGGCATGGGTTTCCACAATGTATGTACTAATCCTAATATCGCATAACAATCATTAATTGAGTTAACAATTACTCGAACTGCAAGTAAGTCAAAAATTTGATCAAATTGTTTCTTTTGTTTTACCATTTTGCGATAAATACTATAAATGTGTTTAGGTCGTCCGTTAATTTCACCGACAATATTCATATTATCCATTTCGGAATGTATTTTATTAATCGCTTTATGGATATAATCTTCTCTATCACTACGCTTTTTCTTCATTAAATTAACAATTCTGAAATATTGAACACTATCTATATATCTAAGCGCTGTATCTTCTAATTCCCATTTAATCGTATTGATCCCTAGACGATGAGCTAACGGTGCATAGATTTCTAGTGTTTCTTTAGAAGTTCTAATTTGTTTATCTCTGCGCATCGCCTTTAACGTACGCATATTATGTAATCTATCCGCAAGTTTAACTAAAATAACGCGAACGTCCTTTGCGATAGCTATAAACAGTTTTCTATGATTTTCTGCTTGTTGTTCCTCTTTTGAACGATACTTAACTTTTTTAAGTTTGGTTACACCGTCGACAATGATTGCCACTTCTTCATTGAACATTGATTTAACATCATCAAATGTATACGGAGTATCTTCAATAACATCATGAAGAAAACCAGCAACAATTGTTGGTCCATCTAAATGCATTTCAGTTAATATACCAGCTACTTGAATAGGATGCATTATATATGGCAAGCCATTTTGACGGAATTGACCCTCATGTGCTTCGTAAGCAATATGATAGCTTTTTAATACATATTCATATTGATCTTTTGATAAATATGATTTTGCTTTATATAGTACCTCATCAGCACTGTATGGATATTCATTATTCACTCAAGACACCCCACACTTAATTTTAATCACCTAAAAATGTTCCCAATTTTTTGATTATATGTATACAAACTTTAAATTCAATTTACTTATGTATGTAATTTCAAATAATAGTTATATGATACTACATGTTTGCAAATAAATAAACGCGATATGACATTCAAATACTATCTAATTATAATAAATTTAATCTAGCATAATTGAAATGCTATGAAAAGACAATGATTTAGCTATGATAAATACTATTATGCTGTATAATTTCATAATTAATTCAACGTTAATAAAAAGAAATAATAATACTACAGGCATATTGCCTAGTAATATTATTATTTCCATAGCAAAAAACTTATTAAACACTCATTTTATTCATCGTAAGAAATTAAACTCATTACATCATAGTCTTTAATTTTTTCAATACCGTTCAAATATTTTAATTCGATAATAAATGCTATACCTACTACGATGCCGCCAAGCTTTTCGACTAATTTGATAGCCGCTTCAATCGTACCACCTGTTGCTAATAAGTCATCTGTAATGAGTACACGTTGACCTGGTACAATCGCGTCTTTATGCATAGTCAAAACATTCTTGCCATATTCTAAATCATATTCATACTTAATAACTTCACGAGGTAGTTTACCTTCTTTACGTACTGGTGCAAACCCAATGCCCATAGAATAAGCAACGGGACAACCTATAATAAATCCTCTCGCTTCAGGTCCTACAACTACATCAACATCTTTTTCTTTTGCATATTCTACAATTTGGTCTGTAGCATAACCATAAGCTTCACCATTGTCCATGATTGTTGTAATATCTTTAAAGTTGACCCCCTCTTTCGGCCAATCTGGAACTTCTGAGACGTATTTCTTTAAATCCATTGTAAACTCCTCCTAATTTAATCAGTCAATTCGGTTGTTAACCATTGCTTTAATTGTTTAATATCTTGATATAATAAAACTTTTTCAACTTCTATTCTATTGAGCCGTGCTTGATAAAACTTACTAGCATCGATAGGTTGTTTTTCTGTTTGCTTATTAACTGTTATTGTACCATTGTTATCATTTATAAAGTTTAAATCTAAAAATACCTTTAACATAAACTTCAGCATTGTAGGTTTTACATTTAAGAAATCACATAAATGCATACCATCTTGTGCTAAATTTGTTTCGCCTTTATTAGCTAATGCCTTAAAACATTGCTTAAAACTCTCCATTTTAGGCATGCCTTCAAAATATATAGACTGTTGATGATTCAACATCAAATATATTTGAGAAGCTTGTATACTTTTTAAACTATGCTTAATATCTTCTATTGTTGATGGTAAATCTCTAAAGACATATTTTTCATAATTATGTTGTATGGCTTCCCCATAAAAATAATAATTATCTCCTAATTTTTCATTATGAGGATGAATAAGAAAAGCAGTAGCATTATCATTATTATCAATGTCAGCTAGCTTATTTTTACTACGATAATCTAATATCTGTAATTTATTACTTGCTAAGTCTTGAATCATAAATTGTGGCGATTTATGGCCATTCCACTCGTTAATTTGCAATGTACCAATAATATTAATGGGTTGTTCAGTATTTAATTGGTTACTTAAATGACCGTTTTGCCAATACAATGCTTGTAAATTACTATCTCCTAATGATAACTTTAAATGCTTTTTATCCTGTCCAATACCTTTAGACTGACGCACTATAACATCTGACAATTCGAAACATGGACTCTCAAAATCAGTACCAAAAGGTCTTAGTTTATGAATATCTTGAATGTTGTCAACACTAATATCTGCTTCATTAACTTTTACATCAACCTTTTTTGAAGGTTCTAATGAAGTTGTACTTACTAATTCTTCCATCCATAAATTTAAACCTTGTGCTAAATTTTGAATGTTTTCTATAGGCATCGTGACACCAGCAGCCATATGGTGGCCACCAAATTTGGAAATTAAATCAGAATGTGCAGTTAAAATTTCAAACATTGAAACTTGTTCAATACTACGAGCTGAACCTTTTGCATGATTTTGTGCCTCATCAATATTTAATATAAGTGTGGGTAAATTGTATGTTTCAACAATTTTGGACGCAACAATACCCAATACACCTTCGTGCCAATCCTCTTTAGCTAACAAAAGAAATTTGGCTTGTTGTTGTACTTGTTCATCTGCCATTGCTAAGGCTTCTTCAGTAATGCTAGCTACAATATCTTTACGTTCTTGGTTGAAAAACTCAACTTGTTCGGCTAAAAATGCAGCCTCTTCTTGATCATTAGTCATTAATAATTCGGCAGCTAAACCTGCATCTTCAAGTCTACCTACAGCATTCAGTCTAGGTCCAATAATAAACCCAATTGTTTCTTCATTAATCTCGTCAGTATAACTTGCTTGGTTTAATAATGCCTTTATCGATACTGGGCATTGATCATTTAGCACATCAAGGCCTTGTTTGACTAGCGACCGATTTTCGTCAGTTAGGGAAACTAAATCTGCGATTGTACCAATTGCGACTAATCCTAAAAATTGTTGTGGTGGTTGAGATAACAATGCTTGAGCTACTTTATAGGCTACGCCTGCGCCACATAAATATTGGAATGGATAATCAAATTCAGGATGCATTGGGTGTACAATTGCGTATGCATCTGGCATTGTTCTGCCTATTTCATGATGGTCCGTGATTATGACATCGACACCTAAGGATTGAACACTTTCCACTTCGCTGTGCCCTTGAATACCATTGTCTACAGTAATAATAAGTGAAATACCTTCATCGTAGGCGTTCTTAAATGCCATTTCATTTGGACCATATCCTTCTGAAAATCGGTTTGGTATATACCAACCTACATGCGCGCCTAATTGTCTCAAAGTCGATACTAGTATAGTTGTTGATGTAACACCATCTGCATCATAATCTCCATAAACAAGAATCTTTTCATTTTTATCGATTGCTAAATTAATTCGGTCAACTGCTTTTTTCATATCGCTTAGTAACCAAGGATCATGATTAATAACCTTATTATTAAATAGCGCTTCGACTTTATCACAATCGACGATATTTTTACTCTCCAAAATTTGTTTAACAATAGGAGTTAATTTTAATTTCTTAGCATTATCTGCTGAAATTTCATCTTCGGGTGTATTAAAATCCCAATTATACTTTGGTTTAATCATACGAGTCTCCCTCATTTCCACAAGTCATTATACAAAATATTCCATAAAATAAAAAGCGGTGTCCATTAATATGGCAATATTATTAATGCAAATTGGCAAAAAATTAAAAATACCACTGCGTATTGCTTACGCAGTGGTAAAAAGTCTTTTAAATTATACTAAGATTTTTTCATCGTTAGAACGTTTTTCTTTATAAACTACTAACTTATGATCATCTGATTTTTTAAGTTGTCGTTTCTTCATTATACCCCATAAAGGCACTGCAATAAATACAGAAGAGAATACACCTGTAATTAAACCAATTAACAGCGCTAATGAGAATGTGAAAATACTTGAAGCACCAAAGATTAATAATGCAATAACTACGACAACAACAGTTAATACTGTATTGATAGAACGCGTCATAGTTTGTCTGATTGATCTATTGACGATATCGTCAATTTGTTCTGACTTAGTAATAACTTTCACTTTATGCAAGTTTTCACGTACTCTGTCAAAAGTAACAATCGTATCATTAATTGAATAACCGATAATGGTTAATACGGCTGCAATAAATGTAATATCTACTTCTAGTCTGAATAAACTAAACACGGCTACAATCATGAATGCATCATGTAGCAATGCAAGCACTGCCGAAAGTCCCATACGCCATTCAAAACGGAAACTAATATAAATGATAATGCCAATTGCAGCATAAATTAATGCCATAATCGCATTTTTAGCCAATTCTTGACCAATGACTGGCGACACTGTATTTACAGTTGGGTCATGTCCAAACTTATCATGTATCGTGTCTTTAATTTTTGCGACTTGGTCTTTGTTTAAGTCTTTCTTAAATTGCACACTTACATTTTTACCATTTTGACCAATTGATATTTGATCTGGTGCAAAGTTTTTATCTTCAAGTGTTTGTGTTACTTTGTTTTGCGATACTTTGTTTTCAGCGTCAAAATCGACACGCGTACCACTTGTGAAATCAATACCTAAATTTAATTTAAAGATAAATAGTATGATTGCACCAATAATGATAATGATGACACTTAAAGATAATAATGGTTTAGCTAGTTTCATAAAGTCCCATTTTTCATAAGGTGTTTTTAAATCATGTACGTCTTTACCATCATTGATGTCATAAATATGTTTTTTATTAACACCAAACAGTCCATATGATTTTTTGAAGAAGTTTGATGAAATTAATAATGATAACAGCAATCTAGATAAAAATACTGCCGTAACAAAAATCATTAAAATACCTAACAATAGCATAGTTGCGAAACCTTTAACTGAACTTTCACCGAAGAAGAACAGTACTGCCGCTGCAATAACAGTTGTTAAGTTGGCATCGACAATGGTTAAGAATGAACTTTTATTAGCCTTTTTATATGCTTGTTTGAGCGTTCGACCAATTTTCAATTCGTCCTTAATCCGTTCATACATTATAATATTTGCATCCACGGCCATACCTACCCCAAGCACAAGTGCTGCTAGTCCAGGTAGCGTTAACACACCTGAAATTAAATTAAAGGCAAGTAGCGTTAAATAAATGTACGTTGTTAAAGCAATTACAGCTACAAGGCCAGGTAAACGATAGAAACCTAACATAAATAAATAGATAACTGCTACACCTAACATAGACGCAAAAATTGTTTTATCTAATGCATCTTGACCGAATTGAGCTCCTACAGAATTGGAATATATTTCTTTAAGATCAACTGGTAAAGAACCAGCGTTTAATAAGTCTGCAATTTGTTTTGCTTTTTGAACGCCTTTTTCACCGTTGAAACCACCTGAAATTTCTACGCTGTCTGAATTGATCGGTTTATCCACATTAGCCGCAGAAACATATTTAGGGTCTTTCTTAGTTTTTTCTTTGTGGTATGAATCGCCTTTTTCGTAATCTAACCACACAACCATAACATTTTCTTTTTTCTTAGAAATTTCTTCTGTTACTTTTTTGAATTTGTCACTATCTTTTAGTTTAAAAGTAACTGCAGGTTGGTTTGTATTTTGTTTAAATTCTTGTTTGGCTGTACCTTGTTTAAGGTCTTTACCAGTTAATTTAACTTTGTCATTTGCATCACGGATTGTTAAATTAGCTTGAGAGGATAACATTTTCCTCGCTTGCGATTGGTTTTTAACACCGGCAAGTTGTACACGAATACGGTTATTATCTTCGACTTGTATTTTAGGTTCGGAAACCCCAAGTTTATTGACACGATTCTCTAATGTTTTAGAGGTAGCTTTTACCGCATCTTTACCAACCTTATCGCCATGTTGTAATGGGTTAACTTGATAAAGAACTTCAAATCCACCTTGCAAGTCTAAACCTAAGTTAACGTTTTTAACTACGTTCTTATATGTGAGTCCCATACCCGCAAATAATAGAACCACAAGTAATATAAACGCAACTATTCTACTACTTTTTTTCACATGAACACCTCATTGTAAACTTATGATTTAAGGATACTTCAATTATTAATATTTGTGCAAGTCATTACGTAAACTACTATAACTTGTTTAAGCGACCTATATATCTTAACATATTACAACTCATACACAAACTAACTTTATTATGTACACTTAATTTCTTGTTTTATTACTTAAATATAAAAAAATTGGCAGGAATATACAATCCCTACCAATTTGCGTTTTATTAAGATGGATCTACCTGTTTAATTGCAGGTTTTTCAAGTGTAATTTCTGTACCATTACCATTTAAAGTAAGTACGACTGTTGTTTCATCAACACTTCTTACAGTACCTTTGATACCACCGATCGTTGTTACACGTTGACCTGAACGAATTTGTTGTACCATTTCACGATGCTCTTTCGCTTTCTTTTGTTGTGGTCTAATTAAAAAGAACCACATTAATGCTAATAATAAAATTGGTAAAATTAAAGATGTTAATTGCATTATTATATTTCTCCTTTAAAAGTTTTTAGGGTTATCTACATTAAGTCCGTATTGTTCAAAAAATGCTTCTTTAAAATCTAACAGACGGTCTTCACGAATTGCTTGTCTAATATTTTCCATTAATTTAAGCAGAAAATGCAAATTATGGTATGTAGTAAGACGTATTCCAAAAGTTTCCTCTGCTTTAATGAGATGTCTTAAATAAGCTCTAGAGTAGTTTTTACATGTATAACAATCGCAATTTGGGTCTAATGGACCAAAATCATCAGCATACTTAGCGTTTTTAATGATTACGCGTCCTTCAGAAGTCATGCACGTACCATTTCTAGCGATACGCGTTGGTAATACACAATCAAACATATCCATACCACGAATGCTACATTCTATTAAAGCATCTGGAGAACCAACTCCCATTAAATATCTTGGTTTATCCTTGGGCATATATTGCTCAGTATGTTCAACCATGTCATACATTACAGGTTTAGGTTCACCTACTGATAAACCACCAATAGCATAACCTGGAAAATCTAAAGCTACGAGTTCTTCAGCACTTTGCTGTCTCAAATCTTTATATTCTCCACCTTGAATGATACCAAATAACGCTTGATCCTCTTTACGATTATGCGCTTTCAAACATCTCTCTGCCCAACGTGTAGTACGTTCGATAGAGTCTTTAACGTATTTATATTCTGAAGGCATAGGTGGACATTCATCGAATGCCATCATAATGTCAGAACCTAAATCATTTTGAATTTGCATCGCTTTTTCTGGACTCAAAAATAATTTTGATCCATTAGTATGGTGTCTAAATTCTACGCCTTCTTCAGAAATTTTTCTCAAATTACTTAAACTAAATACTTGAAAACCACCTGAGTCAGTAAGTATCGGACCATCCCAATTCATGAATTGATGTAATCCCCCACTCTTACGAATAATATCATTTCCTGGTTGTAACCACAAATGATACGTGTTTCCTAAAATGATTTTAGCTTCCATTTGATGAAGTTCTTCAGGACTCATTGTCTTAACTGTAGCTTTTGTTCCAACCGGCATAAACATAGGCGTTTCGAACGAACCGTGTGGTGTATGTACAATTCCTAAACGCGCGCCAGATTGCTTACATGTTTTTATATGTTCATATGTAACTGCAGGCATGTTTGTTGCTCCTCTCAATTCCCTAAATAATTAGCATGGCATCGCCAAAACTGAAAAATCTATACTGTTCAGTTACTGCTTGGTTATAAGCATTTAAAATATTTTCTCTTGTACTAAATGCTGACACTAACATTACGAGCGTTGATTTCGGTAGGTGGAAATTTGTTATTAAACCATCCACACCTCTAAAATCAAATCCTGGATAGATAAATATATCTGTCCATCCACTTTCCGCTTCAAACTGACTATTGTTTTGACGAATAGTTTCTAATGTTCTAGTTGAGGTTGTACCTACAGAAATGATACGCCCGCCATTTTTTTTCGTAGCGTTTAATAAGTCAGCAGTTTCTTGTGTCATTTGGTAATACTCACTATGCATTTCATGATCGTTTATATTGTCTACACTTACTGGTCTAAATGTACCCAATCCTACGTGCAGAGTAATAAACGCTACATTCACGCCTTGTTGCTTTATTTGTGATAATAATTCATCTGTAAAATGAAGCCCGGCAGTAGGTGCTGCAGCTGAACCAATTTCTTTAGCATAAACAGTTTGGTAACGCTCTGGATCATCAAGACGTTCTTTTATATATGGTGGTAATGGCATTTCACCTAATTCATCTAGACGCTCCTGCAATATACCTTCAAAATGAAGACGCATAATACGTCCGCCTTGGTTTAACGTTTCAATACATTCTGCGATTATTTTGCCTTCACCAAAATTTAATTTATCTCCAATTTGAATTCTTTTTGCAGGCTTTAATAATACTTCCCAATCATTGCCTTCTAATTGAGTTAGCATTAACATTTCTACTTTAGCACCTGTTTCTTCTTTAAAACCAAATAAACGGGCTGGCATTACTCGCGTATCGTTTAGCACTAAAGTATCGCCTTGTTTAAAATAATCTATAATGTCTTTGAAATGGCGATGATCAATATCCCCGGAATTTTTACCTAATACTAATAAGCGACTTTGGTCTCTATCTTTCAATGGCGTTTGTGCTATCAATGCTTCAGGCAAATGATAATCAAAATCTTCAATATCCAATGTTACTACCTCTTTCCTTTATTTCTAAAGTGTTCGTGAGCATAAGGAGTTGCTTTACGTCCTCTGGGTGTTCGCTCGATAAAGCCTTTTTGAATAAGGAAAGGTTCGTATACATCTTCTATCGTTACGCGTTCTTCACCTATAGAAACTGCAATAGTGTCTAACCCGACTGGACCTCCATTATATTGATCTAAAATACATTGCATCATTTTATGGTCGATATAATCTAAGCCTTCTTCATCAACTTGTAAAAGCTTCAAAGCTTGTTTTGTAGTTTCAATAAATATATGCTCATCTTCATTAACTTGTTGGAAATCACGAACACGTTTTAATAATCTATTCGCAACACGTGGCGTACCACGGCTTCTTTTAGCTAATTCTATTGCACTATCTTCATCAATAGAAGTACCTAAAACTTCAGCTGTTCTAACGATAATTTCTTTAAGTTCTGTATCTTTATAATATTCTAAGCGTAATTGCACGCCAAAGCGATCTCTTAATGGAGCCGTTAAACTACCTGCTCTAGTCGTTGCTCCAACCAATGTGAAAGGTGGCAAATCAATTCTAATACTTCTAGCTTCATCGCCTTTTCCAATTACGATATCTAAAAAGAAATCTTCCATTGCTGAATATAAAACTTCTTCTACTACACTACTTAATCTGTGAATTTCATCAATAAATAATACATCACCCGGTTGTAACCCAGATAATATTGCTGCTAAATCTCCTGGTCTGTCAATTGACGGGCCAGAAATTGTTCTAATATTAACTTCCATTTCATTGGCGATAATATTAGACAAAGTTGTTTTTCCTAAACCTGGGGGTCCAAAAAGTAATACATGATCTAAAGGTTCTTCTCTTAATTTAGCCGCTTTAATAAATACTTCTAAATTATTTTTAATTGAAGATTGTCCAATATATTGACGTATTCTTTTTGGTCTTAACGATAATTCAAATGATGTTTCATCTTCATGTAATGATTGATCAACCATTCTGTCATCCACTTTTGTTCACCCCATTTTTTTACGAAACTAACAATTGCAAACCTCTTTTAACTGCTTCATCGACTGATTCACAAGTTTCTTTACTTAATGTTTTTTCCACTTTATTAAGTTCACGTTTAGAGTAGCCTAACGCTTCAAGTGCTAAAATGGCTTCTTTAACTATGCCATCGTTTGCATCGTTATCACTATCGTGCGTTAATAGGTTTTCGGCTTTCTCTTCAGTTACTTGTACTTTACCTTTTAAATCTAACACAATTTGACGCGCTGTTTTTTTACCAATGCCCGGAAATTTAGTTAAATAAGTATCATTTTCATTTTCAATCGCTTGGATCACTTCTGAAGGCGTACTTGTAGCTAAAATCGCAAGTGCAGATTTAGGTCCAATACCTGTTACTTTTATTAAGTTAAGGAACATATCTTTTTCTTCTTCATTAATAAAACCATATAACAGTTGTGCATCTTCCCTTACTATAAATGAAGTGAAAACCTTCACTTCTTGATCTAAGTATCGTTGAAAACGATACGAATTGGGTGTTTGAATTTCATAACCAATGCCCGCTGTTTCAACGACTAAATGCGTTGGAAATAATTGAGTTAAATTACCTTTTATATATGCGTACAAATTTACACTTCCTTATATTGTCATACTTATTAATTCTACTTTAGATACATGTTCAATCGTTTGTAATGACGCTACGACGTCATCAATCTCTAAGTCTGTTCCTTTGGCATCTAAAGAGACAGTTATTGTCGCTCTGTGATCCATAGGAATACTTTGATGAATTGTCAATACCGATAAACTTAATCTAGATAGGGTATTTAAAACTTCAGCTAACATACCCACGATATCATTAACATATAAGATTAATGTAAATTCTTTCGTAGTCTCCATCTTTTCGTCCACTGGAAAAATAGTATCTCTATATTTATAAAATGCACTTCTTGATAGATCATACTTTTTGACTGCTTCAAATATGGATAGCTTAGGATCACTTTTCAAAGCATCTTTAATTTTTATTGTTTTCACAACAGATTCTGGCAATACATCTTCTCTAATTAAATAAAACTTTTTATAATCTTTACTATCCATTTTTTGAGCACCCCTATTCTATAAATTCAAATTCCCCACCAAGAATTCTGACAATATCTCCATTTTCACAACCTCTATCTCGTAACGCATCATCAATACCCATTGAACGCATTTGTCTAGCAAATCTACGCACAGCAGGATCACTATTGAAGTCAGTCATCTTGAACATACGTTCAATTGATTTACCACGTACGACATAAGCGCCGTCATCATCTCTTGAGATAGTGAAATTATCTTGATTAGGCGTATGTTTATAAACAACACGGTTTATTCCTAGGTCTTCCTCTTCTTCGTTAAAGTCTATGTCTTTAACTTCTTCCAATTTATTAGCTATTAAGTAAAGTAATTTATCTATATTTTCACG
Organism: Staphylococcus kloosii; assembly: GCF_032139365.1. Taxonomy (GTDB): domain Bacteria; phylum Bacillota; class Bacilli; order Staphylococcales; family Staphylococcaceae; genus Staphylococcus; species Staphylococcus kloosii_A. The sequence continues at coordinate 95,403 of NZ_JAVTDB010000044.1, read as the reverse complement.
CGTAAAAGTAGATAATGGAATAATATCAACTTCTTCATCTTTTAATGCATCTTTAAATAAAGCTAAATTATCTTCAGAATGAGGCATATCCATTTTATTCGCAACAACAATTTGTGGTCTATCTTCTAGTCGATGTTCATAAGCACTTAATTCTTTGTTGATAATTTGATAATCTTCTAATGGATCACGACCCTCAGAGCCACTCATATCAATCATATGCACTATAACTTTTGTACGTTCTACGTGACGTAAAAATTGGTGACCTAAGCCAACACCATCTGATGCTCCTTCAATTAAACCTGGTAAGTCAGCCATAACAAAACTTCTATTATCAGGTGTCGCTACCACACCAAGATTGGGTTTGATTGTCGTGAAATGATAAGCCCCAATTTTTGGTTTTGCTTTCGACACAATAGAAAGTAAAGTCGATTTACCCACACTTGGGAAACCTACTAATCCTACGTCGGCTAATAATTTTAATTCTAATGTTACTTCGATTTCTTCACCAGGTTCTCCGTTCTCACTAAAATCAGGTGCAGGGTTACGTGGAGATGCAAAGCGTGAATTACCTCTACCCCCACGACCACCTTTAGCTACAATGGCACGTTGACCATGTTCAACTAAATCTGCTAATACTTCACCCGTTTCAACACTTCTAACGATTGTGCCTGGTGGAACATGCAAGATTAAATTCTCCGCATTTTTACCATGCATGTTACTGCTTTGGCCACCTTCACCTCTTTTAGCTTTGAAATGGCTTTGGTATCTAAAGTCTAATAAAGTTCTTAATCCTTCATCTACTTCAAAAATAACAGAAGCACCATCGCCACCATCGCCACCGGCTGGACCTCCAAACGGTACATACTTTTCTCGTCTATATGCTGTAATCCCGTTACCACCATCACCAGCTTTTAGTGAAATTTTCACTTGATCGACAAACATATTTTCACCTCTTTTTCTATAATTTTACAATATCTACACCATTATATCATTAAGTCGTTTTATATAAAATAAAACAAAAAATAAACACCAGAAGTTAAAACTTCTGGTGTTAGTAAAGACAAATTACTCAGCAGCTGAATAAACAGATACTTGTTTTTTGTCGCGACCTTTACGTTCGAATTTAACAACGCCGTCGATTTTAGCGAATAATGTATCGTCACCACCGCGACCTACATTTTCACCAGGGTAAATTTTAGTACCACGTTGACGGAATAAAATAGAACCGCCAGTAACGTATTGACCGTCAGCGCGTTTAGCACCTAAACGTTTTGATTCAGAGTCACGTCCGTTTTTTGTAGAACTTACCCCTTTTTTCGATGCGAAGAACTGTAAGTTTAATTTTAACATTGAATTGCACCTCACTTGTAATTTAATCTAATATTCTCATGATATTCTTCTTCTATTGTTTGCAATGACACTAACATAGCTTGAAGAATTAATTGTGCCTGTTCATTATTTGTATCAACACTACGTATATGAAAATGACCACCGTCTTCTTCATAATCTATATCAGGTTTCTCAGATGTTAAACCCATAATAGCATTAACACTACCGAATAGCACGGCTGAAGCACCTGCACATACTATGTCATGACCATAGTCACCATGATCTGCATGGCCGTCCATAATTACGTCTGTTACTTGACCTTCGCTATTTAAAGCTACATCAACAGTAATCATAACTATGCGTTAATTTTATCGATTGTAAGTTTTGTGTAAGGTTGACGATGTCCTTTTTTACGTTTTGAGTCTTTACGACGTTTGTAAGTGAAGACTGTGATTTTTTTACCACGTCCGTGTTTACTTACTGTAGCGCTAACTGTAGCACCTTCAACTGTTGGCGCACCAACTTTAACTGAATCGCCACCTACAAATAATACTTTATCAAATGTGAATGCGTCACCTTCATTAACGTCTAATTTTTCAACGAAAATTTCTTGGCCTTCTTCTACTTTGATTTGTTTTCCACCTGTTTCAATAATAGCAAACATACTTTGCACCTCCTATATTATAAGTCACGCCAAAATCAGGTGACATCATTGTACTTATACCTGAATTCGAGCGGTTGTATGTAGCTTGAAACTACTCAACTACTGCATTTTAGCATTACCGATGATTAGTGTCAATCTTCAATTGTGTTTTTCTGAAAAATTTAGTTATTAATGGATATATAATAATTAATAATACTAAATTTAAAATTAATGTTGGAATTAAGCGTAATAAAATAAAATCAATAAACATGAAATGTATTAGGCCTAAAGCCGAATATATGATTGCTACATAAACTTCCATAACTACTGTGCTCAACAATATAATTAAAAAGAGCATTGAATCATCTCGGTAAAAGACTTTGAAAAAGAAATCCATAATGACGACTAATAAAATGTACCCAAACAAATACAGTCCATAAAAACTACCAAAATAAAGATCAGTTATTGCACCTAATACAATCGCTAATATAATCGAAACTCCAAAACTTCGATATACACAAGTGATTAATAAGTACATTAACGTTAAATGTGGAACAAATATAATGTCTTTGTTGCCAATATGCATTGGGATGACTAGGCCGATGACAGTATCAATATAAAATAATACAACGCCTATTAAAAAGTAGTAAAATACTTTCATTAATTAACACCACTTTCGTCATCAGGTAATGATTTAGCATCTCTTTTTGCTACATAAACATGATTTAAATCTGAAAGTGATGCTGCCGGTTTAACTTTAACTTCTTTAGACAAGCCGTATTTATCATTTTCAACTTTAGTCACTTCACCTATGTATAAATTACTTGGTAACTGATCAGCTAAGCCACTCGTAACAACCTTGTCGCCTTTTTTAACTTTATCTTTATTGTTAATATCAGAAATTACTAACTCTTGGTTTTTAGCATCATATTGATCTACTAGGCCAAATACATTGTTACCATCATGTTGAATATTTACAGATAAACGATTTGATCTGGTATTTGTTGATACTAAATCAACTTGTGAAGAGAATTGATTCACTTTTGAAATTCTACCTACTAACCCTTCAGACGTCATAACCGCCATATTAGTTTTTACCCCATTTTTTGAGCCTTTATTTATAACTAATGTATTCATCCATTGATCTGGATTTCTAGAAATAACAGTACTTGAGATGGGATCATACTTCGAAATGTCCTCGATATCTAATTCTTTTTTGTATTTTTTATTTTCCGTTTTCAAACGTTCATTTTCTGCCTGTAATTGCTTTTCTTTATTGGATGGCTTTTTATCTTTATTACTCATGAATAAATCATCAATAAAACCGGTAACGAATTGGACAGGATAACTCACTACTCTTTGACCAAATGAAACTGAATCTCCAACATACTGTTCAGCATGCGATTGAGATTGAGACCTTAATGATATTCCGATTAAGGATATGAATATGATTATTGCACATAAAATAACAACCAACTTGTTATTTTTAAAAAACTTCGACAAACTAAACACCTCAATTAGCACACTATAATTTTATAATCACTAATCATTTTATATTACTCATGATGCGAAATAAAGTGTTACTTTAATATTTACGAATACTTTCTTCAACCGACAAGAAGCAGATTAAAATTATCGGACCACGTTATTGAATAAAATGATTACTATTATTATAACAACATTCAAAAATAAAAGTGTAGTAAAGCAATTAAGGTTTATTAAAATTTTATAAAATAAAAAGAACTTGGTTATCCAAGTCCTTTTAATCACTAATCTTCTGTTTTCTTCTCAGTATTCGATTTATCGTTATCTTGTGAATCTTTTTCGTCTTCTTTATACAATGTTTCTTCTTTACGCCAACGTGCGAATAAGTTTTGTGCTTTAGCTTGTTCGTCAGCTTTTTTCTCTTTAGATTGTTCACTCATATTTAGACACCAACCTTTTTTCTTTTTACATTATAAAGGTAACGCATTTGTATTTTAAATTCAAACGCATTACTCATATGATTGTCGTGGTTTTAATTTGATGCGTTGTCCTAATTTAGCTAAATCCTGTTCCATTTCTATTTCAGTAGTATATACACGCATGGAATCTGAACCAAATTTATATATTACAAATTTATCTTGTCTTTGACCAGCAATATATTTATCATTATATCCCATACGTTCTAGTCCTGAGACTGACATAAATTCTTTTTTATCAACCCAATTGAAAACCTTTTTAATTTGACTGGGTGGCACATTATTTAATAAATCATTGCTTTCCAATGAGTACCGTTTGCCATTATTCATTTGTGGATCGACAGGGCTATCTTTAAATGTAGGCCTATTTTCATGCAGTGGGTTCCATTCTTGTTCTTTTAAGAATGGCGCATATTTTAAAGCACAAAAAACGATAGCTATAATAGCAACTACTGCTATAATATTTTTTATAACACCGAAAATAAACCTCATTTAATAACCTCCTTTTCAAATGAATTATAATTTATTATATTTGTATTTGTAATCAGACCGTAGGCTTATTTAAATCCTAACTTGGGACCGATGTTTATGTAGTTATATAAATGTAAAATATTACTAAAGGGAGTGAACAAGATGAGCATTCTATCAATCATACTAATAGCATTATTAGTCATCTTATTTTTTAAAGTTGGCTTATCCATATTACGTTTCCTAATCTCAGTTGGTATTATCATTCTATGTATTTATTTAGGATACCAAGGAGTATTATGGATTATGGACCATTTCCATCAATATTTCAATTTAATTCAATTTTAAACTATTAACAACGTTTCTAATTATAAATTATAGAAACGTTGTTTTTTATTACATATCCTTTTTCTTATTACTAAATGCACTATTTAACTTTTGATAAAACAAGCAACATCCACACAAAATAATGCCCCATATGATTCCTACAAAAATACTTGCTACAATATAATAAAATAAATGAATGGGTTTATTTACAACTACCATGACAATTGCTGCTAACAACATGCCAATCATAGCAATTACTATGGTGTTTATTGCGATTTTTTTATTAATAGTTGTATTTGATACGACTTTTACCATTAAGTATATAATTGGCGCTAATACACCTAATAAGATGACTAAACTCATGATGTAACCTCCTATATTAAATACCACATTATTATATAATAATTTTTCAAACGATTGAAGAAATTACAAAGTGTCAGTATAAAATCTATAAGTAAGTAAAAGGGAGCAGGACAAAAATCTTTTTTAGAAGAATTTGTAATCCCGCACTGGTAATGATATTTAGAGTTGAAAACAGCTTGATATAAGCGCATTTTCAATCCAATCATAAAGTCATATACTATCAATATAAAACAAGATAAGATTAACTTTGTAATGATTTTGAATCGTACTGACGCCTGAGGGAATCGTATGCGTGAGAGACTACAGACTCGAACCATACCCTAGGCAGGCATGCACGAACAAAATCGTGGATTATAAAAATAACACCTCGTTTTTACTGACTAAATCAGTAGAATGAGGTGTTATTTAACTTGAGTTAAAAATTATGTCCCATACTCTTAAATTTAACTATTTATAATTATTATTTTTTCTAATAGTACGCACTACAAAATCTATAACCACTAAAAATAAAACAACAATGGTAATGAACGCCATAGTATAGTTATTAGTTAAAATTAAGCTCACAATTGTGATTACTGCAACGATTATAAATAACAGCAGAAATAATGATTTATAATTTAACATTTAAAGTTTCCTTTTATCATATTTAAAGATAGTTACTCATTCAATAACTTGGAATGTCTTTTTATCGCGCAATTTGGTCGACATTTTCTATCCCAGTAATTTTATCATCTTTATTAGTAAATACTTTTACAGAAAAACTATTATTTGGATTGCCATCATATACCTTACCACTTTGATTGTAAGAGATCGTGGCTTGACCATGATAATTTTCGAATTCATGTATAGATACATTTTGAGGCACGACAAAGATACGCTCGACTTTATTATCTTTATTGTAATAAGTTGCGATACTACCATATTTGTGTGCTTTAACACTTGCGATAGGTACGACATGATTCGTGTGCCCTAATTTCTTTTCAACTTCTTTTTTAGTCATCCCTTTTGTAATGCCATGATAACCATTACGTTGATCGGCATGCATAAAATTATTACTGAATTCAGAAGTTAACACGTTGATTTTAGGTGCATCTTTAGGTTCACTATTACCTTTTTCCTTTTCACTGGTTGAATGTGAATGATTGATATTAAAATTTACATTATTTTTGATAAAACTATAAGTGCCAAAGAATAACGCAAAAACTAATGATAAAAATACAAGAATGATAATAACAATCACAATTATATTCCACTTTGACTTTTTAGCGTTATTGTTATGTTGATAATTTGCCATTTAATTCTTGTTCTCCCCTCGCAATTATAAATCAATTCACTCACTATATTAACTTATAATACGCTTTGATGCTATTGTATATTTTATAATTCAGCACCTCTATTATTTTAAGAATAGTAACTATTTTATGTTTATTAAATCTTGGCTATAATTTTTTTTACACTAAAATTCAATAAAACAATAAAAATAAAATGAGCAATTAACCAAACAATATGTGCGCCTATTTCATAATGAAAAAAATGACGACTTGATAATGAAATAAGTATAGGATAAAGCAAAATAAAGACGATCATTAAACTACACAAATATACGATTTTTAAATCTTGAAAGTTATGATATACATAACAAGTAATTAAAACGATGGTTAAAGTTATCAAGAAATGGATTAATAATTCTTCAAACATATTTACATATTCATAGTTTACTAAAAAATCTATATTTAATAGCAACGCTGCATTAGAAAAACCTATGATTAGATCTGTTATTACAAACAGGACATAAAGCAACGATGTAAGAATTAAACTGACTGCAAATGTAGCCAATATTAATTTCAAATAATTTTGCATGTATTATTCACTACCTCGTAATAATTTTAACGTCTAAACTTTATAATTTATTTACCCTATCATTATATAAATTACTCAGTTACACCTATTAGCACATTACTTATAAATCAAGTTCAATACATAACAAAGATAATGGTAATTGCATATAAAACATCGCAATCACCATTATCTTTATACGCTTTAACTTTATTTGCAAGGTCTGTTTGATCAGGTTCAAAATACCAAATGACATCAGATTCAATTAAGTTCTGGCCATTGATCTACATTTTTTTAATTGACTATGTGCTATCTTTGTAATCTGTATATTGTTTTTAAATCATTATATATGTCAATAATACTCAAGATTAAAAAGCAACAGATAATGCCTACGTCTATATATTTCAACGATGCCTTAAACTTCTTGAATATTTTCAACATGCTCATGCCTTTCTTAATTCATTTTGCTTTTTAAATCACACCACATTTTTATGCTTTCTACAAATATTTTTAGGTTACCCTAAAAATATTTGTTCATACCGATATACACCATATAATGTTATTAAAATAAAATGTTATAAGTTATAAACAAAATGAAAAATTGTAGAATTGTATTGTATATATAATACTTTTTAGCGAGAAAGTCATTTAAATATTTAAGTTATAGTAAATACTACTCTAATTATACATATTTAAATACCCTACCTAATAAAAATAGAATGCTTAATTATCTCTTAAACAATAAAATATATCGATAAATATTTGTCTGATATATCTCCAATAACTTATCAATAAAAGCAAAAAATTAATGAAAATCGTTTCTAACGTTATTATTAGAGTATAAAAATATATAGTTGAATTTACTTCATAGTCACTTAAACTAATTACAGAGGAAATTAAGACCATAAGTAAAGACAATATATTAAATAATTTTCCGAAAAAGTCTAACACTAGTTGAACCTTTTCTTTATTAAATGTAGTTTTAATAAAATTCAGACAACCAATTATAATTTTTATATTAATATAAACTGTTGTTAAGCTGCACAAGAAAAGTATTATATTGAATATACTTACTTCTAAAATCATATAAGTAATATTTGACAATAGTACAATTAAACTAAATGGTATAAACATTAAAAACAATAAAAAAATTAAGCACACATTTATATATTCATTTAATTTCAATGACCATTGTAGTGTGATAAAAATCATCACATTCATACAAGCAATAAATGAGTAAATCAAAACACTTAACTGAATATTTGGATTCGTAATTTTAAAGGTGTGCATAATAGTAAAAATAAATGCTGTTAATATAATTGAAATTATCGTAACTATAATAATATTCTTTTTTATCTCTTTTAAAGTATTAATTTTTATACTTCTCATATAACCCATCCTTTAATGAATAATTCTCTATAACATTAATAATATCATAGAGGTAAATCATAAAGATTGTAACCTTATTCAATATAACCACTCTCAACTAAGCTCAAATAGTTATTATGGCCAATAATAATATGGTCCAATAAACCTATCCCTATAATGTCACCACATTCAATTAAGCGCTCTGTTGTTTTAATATCTTCTGTTGATGGTGTCACATCTCCTGATGGATGATTATGCGCAACTATAATGGCATGACTTGACCATTTTATAGCTTCACAAAATATTTCACGTGGATGGATGATTGAAGAATTTAAAGTTCCTTTAAAAATTGTTTTTTGTTTAATGATAATGTTTTTAGAATTTAAAAATAAGGCTACGAAATGCTCTTGCGATAGATGTTGCATTTGCCCCATTAAATAGTTTGCTACATCGGCTGGCTTTTTAAATTTCACTTGTGATTCTATACTTCCTGAATGCATTCTAATACCGAGTTCAAATGCCGCTTTTAATACAATCGCTTTATATAATCCGATACCTTTGATTTCTTTCAAATCATATATAGACAATTGTTGTAAATGTTTTAAATGAGTTACTTTATTTAATAATTCATTAGCAATATCTAAACTTGAACTTCCCTTTCTGCCCGTATTCAGTAAAATAGCAATAAGTTCTGCATTTGATAAATATTTTTCTCCTCGTTCTAGTAATCTTTCTCTAGGTTTTTCAGAATTAGCTAAATCTTTCATATTCAATTCAACCACCACCCAAGTTCAAAAAAGGATAGAAAAGCGCAACCATATTAAATGCACAAAAGATAAATGGCACAAGTGGTAATTTTAATTTCAATGAACGTTTTAAAGCTATATAAAATATCGAAAAGCAACCACCTATTAAAAAGGTCAACCATAGTATTAAGAAAAAGATAGTAAATGGTAATATAAACGATAGTAATGCGAAGATTAAGATATCTCCATAACCGATACTATTTTTACAACAATAATAAAATAGATGTAAAAGCATTGTTATGAAAAATCCTTGAGGAAAATAAAAAGACCCTAAAATAAATGAAGTTATAATTACAACAATAGGAATATGTACAGGAATGGAATATGTCTTTATATCATATAGTGCTAAAACTAATAAACTAAAATATATTAGTAATAACATTGCACCGTTAACTGGTATTGTAGTAATGTTCAAAATAATAAGTGAACCAATAGATAATAACTCACCTATAATATAACTTTTACTGAGCTGACGATGACAACATAGTGATTTGCCTTGTGACCTTATAAAGTTAAATATTGGAATTAGTTGTAAGTAAGATATGGGCTTTTGACAAAAATCGCATTTTGAACGCGTTAATAAATATTTGAAAGCAAGGCCTTTTATATTAGTAATTTGATATAAAAAGCTAAATAAAATTGGACATAAAATAAGTTGAATTAACATTTATTACACCCCAATATAATTTCAAGTTGAGTAAGTATTCAAAATTATAGCACCATGGCAAATACATAAGAAGATAATTCTCACTAATTAAAATACGGGGATTAATTGCTCTAATAATATAAAAAACCCGTTTAATTAACGATTATTAATTAAACGGGTTGTACTATTAAAAATTCACTTTTGCTTTTACTTCGCTTATAAAATACAAACTACCAGTTATGATCAACGCCTGACCGTCATAATTTTCAATGAACGACGCATAATCATCAACAAGTTCTTTCTGACTAAAATCAATTTTCTCGCTAATATCTTCTTTAGTCATAGCTCTAGGAAAATCGAATTCAGTAATATATAGATGTTGAGTAATTGGCATTAGTTGTTCTAACATTTCGTTTACTGGTTTACCTTTTACAGCTGAAAATAGAATATCCACCTGTTCAAGATGATAATAATCTTTAATTGTCTCTATTAAAGCTTCAACACTTTCGTTATTATGTGCACCGTCAATGATCATTAATGGTTGATCTTTTACACGTTCAATACGCCCACTCCAACTTACACTTTCTATGCCATCAATCATTTTATTGAAGTCTAAATCGACACTACCTTCTTCATTGAGTTCGAGTAAGGCAGTAATTGCCAAGGCTGCATTTTCTTTTTGATGTTCACCTAACATATTTAACACTAATGTTTCTAATTCATAATTTTTGTAACGATACGTAAATTCATCACCTTCAGAGACTACAGTAATATCTCTATCTAATTCAATCGCTTTAGCGTCATTTACTTTCGCATTGTTACGAATCACTTTTAGTGCTTCATCATTTTTTACAGCATAAATTATAGGCGTATTTGATTTAACTATTGCCCCTTTATCTTTAGCAATGTCTACATAACTATCACCTAAAATGTCAGTATGATCTAAACCAATACTTGTTAATATTGTAAGAATAGGGTTAAAGACATTAGTTGAATCATTTTTCACGCCTAAGCCCGCTTCAACAATTACAAAATCAACAGGATTTAATTCTCCAAAATAAACAAACATCATTGTCGTGATAATTTCAAATTCAGTAGCAGTACCTAAATCAGTTTCCGCTTCTAAAGCTTCACTTACTGGTTTGACGATTTCAACTAAATTCACAAGTTCATCATCACTAATTGGTTGACCGTTTAAACTAATGCGTTCGTTAAACGTTTCAATAAATGGAGAAGTGAAAGTACCAACTTGATAGTCATTATTTACTAAAGCCGAGCGAATATATGCAACTGTAGATCCTTTACCATTTGTGCCACCTACGTGAATGCCATTAATTTTTAATTGTGGATTGTTTAATTTGGCTAACATCCATTGCATTCGTCTAACGCCTGGTTTGATTCCAAATTTATTACGCTCATGTATCCAATATAAGCTGTCTAGGTAATTCATGTTAAAGGCTCCTATGCTTTCAATTGATTTATTCTTAATTTTACACCATCATACTTCTCTTGATAAGTTTGTTTTTTCTCACGTTCTTCGTTAATAACTTTTTCAGGTGCTTTATTGACGAAGTTGTCATTAGCTAATTTGTTGTTTACTCTATCTAGTTCTTTTTGCCATTTGTCTAATTCTTTTTCTAAACGCGCAATTTCTTTATCCATATCGATTAAACCTTCAAGCGGTAATACTACTTCTCCTGCAGATGTTACAGAAGTCATCGCTTTTTCAGGAATTGTAATATCCGTATCAATAACTAATTCACTTGGATGACAGAAACGATCAATATAATTTGCGTTCGTTTCTAATGTTGATTTAATATGGCTATTTTTAGCTTTAATAAAGATAGGAATAGCTTTAGATAGTGGTGTGTCTACTTCTAGACGAGATTGTCTCACTGATTTAATAATTTCTACTAACTGATCCATCGTTTCTTTACTTTCACTAAATGACAATGCTTCACGTACAGTTGGCCATGAAGCGTGAACGATTGTGTCGCCAACATGTGGTAAGTTTTGCCAAATTTGTTCAGTTACGAATGGCATAAATGGATGTAACATTCTCATTGTATTATCTAAGACATAAGTTAACACTGAACGTGTTGTTTGTTTTTGAGCTTCATCATCGCCATTCATAGGGATTTTACTCATTTCGATATACCAATCACAGAAATCGTCCCAAATAAAGTTGTAAAGCGCTCTACCTACTTCACCGAATTCATATTTATCACTTAAATTCGTTACCGTTTCGATTGTTTCATTTAATCTAGTTAATATCCATTTATCTGCAAGTGATAAATTACCAGATAAATCTACTTGGTCAACAGTAAACTCATCGCCAATATTCATTATGCTGAAACGTGCAGCATTCCAAATTTTATTAATAAAGTTCCAAACTGATTCGACTTTTTCAGTAGAATAACGTAAATCATGACCTGGTGAAGAACCTGTCGCAAGGAAATAACGTAAGCTATCAGCACCATATTGATCGATAACATCCATAGGATCAACACCATTACCTAATGATTTACTCATTTTGCGACCATCTTCTGCGCGCACAAGACCATGCAGTAATACATCGTTAAATGGTCTACGTCCAGTGAATTCTAATCCTTGGAAAATCATTCGAGCAACCCAGAAGAAAATAATATCATAACCAGTTACTAACGCATTTGTCGGGAAGTAACGATTGAAGTCTACTGATTCTGTATTTGGCCAACCTAATGTTGAAAATGGCCATAAAGCACTTGAGAACCAAGTGTCTAGAACATCTTCATCTTGTTCCCAATTTTCAATATCAGTTGGAGGTGTTTCAGAAACTAATAGTTCACCTGTTTCTTTATGATAATATGCAGGTATTTGATGCCCCCACCATAGTTGACGAGAAATTGTCCAATCTCTAATTTCTTCCATCCAGCGATTAAATGTATTTTCAAATCTTGAAGGTACAAATTCAATACGATCATCGGTTTCTTGATTGTTTAATGCTTGCTCTGCCAGTGGTTTCATTTTAACAAACCATTGTGTAGATAAATAAGGTTCAACAACAGCGCCAGAACGTTCAGAGTGTCCCACTGAATGTTCATGTTCTTCAATTTTGATTACTAAATCTTGTTCAGTTAAATCTTTGACGAGTTGTTCGCGACATTCAAAGCGATCTAGACCAGCGTATTTACCAGCTAAGTCATTCATTTTACCTTCTTCATCCATAACATTAATACGTTCTAAGTTATGTCTATTACCTATTTCAAAGTCGTTAGGGTCATGTGCAGGCGTCACTTTCATTGCCCCACTACCAAATTCCATATCTACATACTCATCCGCCAAAATTGGTAATGTTTTGCCAACGATGGGCAGTGTTACATTTTTGCCAATTACATCTTTATAACGTTCGTCATTAGGATTTACAACGATGGCTGTATCTCCAAGCATTGTTTCTGGACGTGTAGTAGCTATTTCAATATAACCATCTTGATCTGCATATGGATATTTGAAATGATAAAACTTACCTTGTACATCTTCATGAATAACTTCGATATCAGATAATGCAGTTTTAGCCACTGGGTCCCAATTAATAATGTATTCACCACGATAGATTAATCCTTTATTGTACATATCAACAAAAACTTTTTTTACGGCTTGGCTTAAACCATCATCTAACGTAAAACGCTCTCTGCTATAATCTAAGCCTAAACCTAATTTAGACCATTGTTGTCTAATGAAGGTTGCGTATTCTTCTTTCCAGTCCCAAGCTTTTTCTAAAAACTTCTCACGACCTAAATCATGTCTAGAGATGCCTTGTTCATTTAATTTAGCATCTACTTTTGCTTGTGTTGCAATGCCTGCATGGTCCATACCAGGTAAATACAAAGTGTCATAGCCTTGCATACGTTTCATACGTGTTAATATATCTTGTAACGTCGTATCCCAAGCATGTCCTAAATGTAATTTACCAGTTACATTTGGTGGTGGAATAACGATGGTATATGTTTCTTTTGTATCATCTTCTTGTGCTTTAAAATATCCATTTTTTACCCATTCTTCATAACGACCCGCTTCTACTTCTTGCGGATTGTATTTAGGTTTCATTTCCATATAATTGCCTCCTTAAAATAAAAACACCCGCCCTATAAATATAGGACGGATGTTCCGTGGTACCACCTAAATTCAAGAAATTTATCGTTTCTTGCACTTAATCTCGATTAACGCTCAAGCACGCCTTAACCTAGTCATATTATTAATGAGTTCAGCTAAAGTTCAAAGTGGGCTACCTTCAACACTAGAAAATATACACTCTCACCAACCGTGTACTCTCTATAATTTCCTTAGCATTTACTCTTCCCAGTAGACTAATTTAATTTACTTAATTATAGTATAATGTAAACAGTAATAAGTCAATGAAATGGAGTGAAATTTATGAATCCTTGTGCGTTTGGCACTAAAGATCCTATTTATTTAGAATACCATGATTATGTTTGGGGCCAACCAATGTATGATAGTTTACAATTGTTTAAATTAATGGCATTAGAATCACAACATGCCGGTCTATCTTGGCTAACAATATTAAAAAAGAAATCATCTTATGAACAAGCATTTTACGATTTTGATCCAACAAAAATTGCCAAGATGACAGAGCAGGATATTGATTCATTAATGGCGTTTCCTAACATTGTACATAACAGAAAAAAGTTAGAAGCAATAGTGAATCAAGCTAAAGGGTTCTTTGAAATTGAACAAGATTATGGAAGTTTCAGTACGTTTTTATGGTCATACGTAGATCATAAGCCATATGATTTAAATTATAAAGAGCCTAGTGAACGCATCACTGTAGATGAAACTGCAACTCAATTATCGCAAAAACTAAAACAATATGGCTTTAAGTTTTTAGGACCAGTCACTGTATTTTCGTTTTTAGAAGCTGCTGGTTTGTATAACGCCCATTTACAATCTTGCCCTAGTAATCCGAAAAACTTAAAATAAATACAATTAAAACCAACAATAATCAGACGCTCGATTACTGTTGGTTTTTTGAAGCACGATAACGTAAGTAATAATTTAATATTGGTGCAATTAAAAAAAGTATAAAAAATATTCTAAAGATGTGGTAGCTTGAAATCATCGGTACATCTGCCCCTGTTTCAATAGCTACAAGTACAATTTGATTCATTCCCCCGGGAGCTGCACCTAAAAATAAATCATTAATCATATTATTAGTAAATAATGAAATAACATAAACCATAACAAGCGCTAGCAATATTAATAATACATTTTGTACCGCTATTGCGACTGCTATGCGCCCTCTCATTTGATCTAATAAGTTAGCTATTTGATTACCAATTCTTATCATATAGATCACTTGCGCCCCTGCAATAATGTAATTATCTAACGTAAAAGTGACGCCTGATATTAAATTCCACCCTATTAAAACGACAATAGGTGCTAACATTTGTTTCGTTGGAAAATTGATTTTCCCCATCGCATAATAAACTAAAGCAATTAAAATAATTAATGTAAGCATATTAGGTAAGGTCAATGCTTGTGTTAAATTATGATGTACTTCAGTCCCGTTAGAATGACTGCCTCCTGGTGATTTAAAGAAATAAGAAATAAATGGGACTAATACAACAACAAATATAATTCGAGAGGTCTGAGTTAGACTTACAACCATGATATTAGCTTTTTTATCTTCTTCAGCCATGACTAACATTTGACTTAAAGCACCTGGAATGACGCTTAATACAGCAGTTTCTGTATTAACTTGTGCTATTTTTTTAAACAATAAGGCAATTAATAATGAAAGTAGTAATAATAATATTGTTACTAAAATTATCGTAAACCAATCATCTTTAATGTCATAAATAACATTTTCAGTAAAAGTAGAACCTATTTGAACCCCTAATAAAATTAAACCAAGTTCACTGAGCCAAAAAGGCCATTTTATTTCTAAATGTAATATTTTAATAGCAATAATCGTTGCGATAATTGGCCCAAACATAAAAGGTAATAACACATGTGCTACATGCAACAACAAACTAATTAAAATAGCTAAAGCTAAAACTATGATATTATTACGAAAATACTTAGTCATATCTCTTCTCAACTTTCATTGTAATACCGTAATTATTCAATCGATTTAAATTGATTGTATCATATTATGAAATTCATGAAATAGCTTAAATTTTTAATAATAAAATAGAGAACTAGAGAAAAATATTATTTTTATAAGAAAATTTTGTAGTCCCATCCTGGTAAAGATGACTAGCGTTGAAAGAAGCTTGAAAGTAGCGCATTTTCAATTCAGTCATCTGTTGCCCCTATAAAAAGTGAGCCTGAAGACAATCATATGTTTCAGACTCACTTAGTTAATTATATTTAAACAATTCTACTTAGTGCAGTATCAAATGCTTGTATTGTTTTATTAATATCTTCTTCAGTATGTGCAAGAGATAAAAATGTACCCTCAAATTGTGAAGGTGGTAAGAATACGCCCTCTTTAGCCATTTCTCTATACATTTGACCAAATAACTCTAAGTCACTTGCATTTGCTTCATCAAAATTAGTAACAGGTCCTTCGTTTAAGAAGTAACCAATCATTGATCCCGCACGGTTTACTGTGATTGGAACATTATGTTTAGCAAAAACTTCTTTTAGACCGTTTTCTAATATATCGCCTAAATGATTAAAGTATTTATAAGATTCTGGTGTTAGTTGACTTAATGTTTCATAACCACTTGTCATTGCCAATGGATTACCAGATAATGTACCAGCTTGATAAATATCACCTGCAGGCGCGATTTGATCCATAATTTCTTTTTTACCACCAAAAGCACCTACTGGTAAACCGCCTCCAATAACTTTACCTAAACAAGTTAAATCAGGCGTCACATTAAAGTAGCCTTGCGCACAATTATAACCTACTCTGAAACCCGTCATCACTTCATCGAAAATTAATAATGAACCATATTCTGTCGTAATGTCTCTTAAGCCTTGTAAAAAGCCTTCTTGTGGAGGCACCACGCCCATATTACCTGCAACAGGTTCTACAATAACGCCTGCGATATCATCACCAAATTGTTCGAAAGCAGTGCGGATTGCATCTAAATCATTATAAGGCACTGTAATCGTATTCTTAGCTGTTCCTTCTGGCACGCCAGGAGAATCAGGTAGACCTAAAGTAGCTACACCAGAGCCAGCTTTGATTAATAAAGAATCACTGTGTCCATGGTAACAACCTTCAAATTTAACTATTTTATTACGACCAGTATATCCACGAGCTAATCTTAAAGTATCAAGCGTCGCTTCAGTTCCTGAAGACACCATTCTTACTTTTTCAATAGAAGGAACTCTATCAATAACAAGTTGTGCTAAGTCATTTTCCTTTATAGTCGAAGCACCAAAACTTGTACCATTATCCACTGCAGCGTGTAACTTTTCGATGACTTGCTTATTTTTATGGCCTAAAATTAAAGGTCCCCAACTTAACACATAATCAATATACTCATTACCGTCTATATCATATATTTTTGAACCTTCACCATGATCCATAAATATAGCAGGTGTATCAACAGATTTAAATGCTCTAACGGGGCTGTTAACGCCACCAGGCATTAAATCTTTCGCAACTTCCATAGCTTGTTCGGATTGTTCATAACGCATTAAAATTCCTCCTTATTGTTCGTCTAAATAGCGACAAATATCTTTTGCAAAGTAAGTAATAATTAAATCAGCACCTGCACGCTTCATTGAAATCATTTGTTCCATCACTACTGCTTTTTCATCTATCCAGCCATTTAAGGCGGCTGCTTTTGTCATGCTATATTCACCACTTACATTATATGCAACGACTGGTACGTTCGTTGTGTTTCGTACATCACGAATAATATCTAAAAAGCTTAATGATGGTTTGACTATCATCATATCTGCACCTTCAGCTAGGTCGCTATCTAATTCTCTTAAAGCTTCACGTCTATTAGCAGGGTCCATTTGATATGTTTTACGATCACCAAATTGAGGCGTAGATTCTGCAGCATCTCGGAATGGACCGAAGAAACTAGACGCATATTTGATACCGTAACTCATGATAGGTACATTTTCATAACCGGCAGCGTCAAGGCCTTTTCTAATGGCCGTAACAAAACCATCCATCATATTACTTGGCGCAATAATATCAGCACCTGCTTCGACTTGAGAAATAGCAGTTTTAACTAATAGAGGAAGTGATTCATCATTATCTACATCATGTGTGTGTTCATTAATCACACCACAATGACCATGATCTGTATATTCACATAAACAAGTATCGGCAACGATTAGTAAATCACTGTACATAGACTTAGCTTTTCTCGTCGCTTCTTGCACAATGCCATTATGATCATAAGCGCCTGTGCCTTCTGCATCTTTTTCATTAGGTACACCGAAAAACATAATCGCTCTGACACCTAAGTCATATGCTGCTTTTATTTCTTCGCTAACTAAATTTAAACTTAATTGATAAACACCTGGCATTGAAGGTATTTCTTCCTTAACGTCATCACGTTCTACAACAAAGATTGGATATATTAAATCATCTTTTCTTACATGTGTTTCACTGACTAAATTTCTCATCGTTTTTGATGAGCGTAATCTTCTATGTCTATCAAATTCCATTTTACTCCCTACTTTCTAATACTTTATCTACTAATGCGTCCAACGTTTGAATGTCCGCAATGGGCGCATTGATTCCAAATTGTTCAATCGTCTTGAACGTTTGTTGCCCTATAACAAAATAATTAATTTTTGAATGATTAATTCTTGCTTTACTAAAAAAATACCTTATTGCAGAAGAACTCGCAAACGTTACAGCATCTAATTGTTCGTTATTTATTAATTGTTGCAATTTATTAATATTCTCTGTAAATGGTACAGGTTGATATAAATCTATCTTGATAACATGCGCGCCTCGTTCACTTAATACAGCATGTAAATGAGGTCGAGCTTGCGCACTTGAAGGGATAATAATATTTAAGTCATTAATGTTTTGAAAATGACGTAATAATCCTTCTTGCGAATAATCATCAGGACAATAGTCTACTTGAATCCCAAATTGCTGACAATACGCCTTAGTTTTCTCACCTATGACTGCAATGTTATCAACTTGCAGTGATTGTAAATATTTATAAAAATACGCAACTGCATTTTTAGACGAAAAAATAAGCCAGTCAAAATGTGAGTCAAGAATTGAGTAATCAAATGATAAAGGTTCAATTTTAATCATCGGTAAATGAATAATATCAACCTTATCATTTGTATATTCACTCGTTTGCGTCATCACAATAACTGGTTTCATTTTTCCACCTCAAACGGTTAGTTTTCTTCATTTAATGCTTTAATAATATCGTAAGCGCCTTGCTCATTCAATACTTCACTTACTTGTTTACCCAATGTAACAGGGTCTTTACCATGAACTGTATGTTCATATCTTTCAGTACCATCTGGTGACATGATTAATCCTGTAAATTCAATAGTACCATCTTGTTCAATTGTTGCGTATCCACCAATTGGTACTTGGCAACTACCATTCATTTCTTTTAAAAATGTTCGTTCTGCTGTAACACAATTTGCAACTTCTTGATTGTGAACTTTAGCTAAAAGATCTAACAATTCTGTATCATCAGCACGACATTCAATGCCTAAAGCGCCTTGTCCTATCGCCGGTACAAGAGTATCTTTGTCTAAATAAGTCGTTACGATATCATCAGACCACCCCATACGTTTTAATCCTGCTGCTGCTAAGATAATAGCATCATAATCTTCATTGTATAGTTTATTTAAACGCGTATCTATATTACCTCTTATCCATTTTATTTCTAAATTAGGATACTTTGCTAAAATTTGTGCACCACGTCTCAGAGAACTCGTACCCACGATGCTACCATCTGGTAAATCTTCTAATGCTACATGGTTTTTTGCAATATAAGCGTCAAAAGGAATTTCTCTATCAGGAATACAACCTAACGTTAAACCGTCCGGAATAACGCTAGGAACATCTTTTAACGAATGTATCGCCATATCAATTTCATTGTCAAATAGTGCTTGCTGAATTTCTTTAACAAATAATCCTTTACCGCCAACTTTAGATAATTGTCTATCCACAATTTTATCACCTTTAGTGACAATTTCTTTAATTTCTATTTCTAAATCAGGTTTAATTGCTTTAAGTTTATCTATAAATTGTTGACTTTGTGTTAAAGCTAATTTACTTCTTCGTGAACCGACGACTAATTTTCGCATTTTATTTGTTCCACCTTTTCTATATCAACATGTATTTCCAATGAATTTATTAGTGAAAACTTGAAATAATTGGACCGAATAATAGATTAATTATGCATAAACAAAATAATACAATATTCAAATATATTAATTTATGTTTTGATTGTAATTGTTTTACTCTAAACAAAATATATAGCGCATATAAAATAGCAATGATAAACGAGAAAATCACTTTTTTATCAATTAAGGTAGTGAATCCAATAGTATTTATCCCCCATTGAGCACCCAATATTAGGCTTAAAATTAATAATATAAAGCCTACCAATGAGCTGTAAAATACAATTTGCTCTAATGTAGCCACGCTACCTAATCGGAAATACTTTTGCGTAAATCGTTTTTGTTTCAAATTATTATACTGAATTAAATATAAAATACAATTTACAAAAGCTAAAGTGAAAAGTGCATAACTGACCGTTGCAAAACTAATATGCACTATCAATAGTTCATTAATTACAGTTATTTTTTCGCCTTTTTCCAAATAATTCATAGGTTGGAAAGTATTAATTGCAATTAATATAAAACCAACCAAATTAAATAAAAATATAGAAAAATCAATTGGTCTAATGACATTAATTACGATTGAAATCGAAATAATCAACCATGTAATAATAAATAAAATATCAAAAATATTACTTAATGGTACTGACCTCGTTTGATTGATAAATAAAGACAAAGAGATTGTTTGTAATACCCAAACAATCCCTAAAGTAATAAACCCTAAACGTCTTATCTTAAAATTTTTTCTAAAAAAATCATAAAAATAACAAGAAATACTGACAAAATAAATAAATAAAATAATTTCATGAAATCTTATAAATAAACTATCTTGCATAGCATCACCATTTAATTGGCTTATTCAAAACTTAGAATACGACTTAATTTATCCTCATATTTGGTATTTTTACCTTTTTCCAGATATGGATTTTCAGCCTCAATATCAAATATATTTTGAAATAGCTCTAATTTTTCATTACTTTTCTTATCATTACTTAACTCTTTGGCTTGTTTTATAGGGTCTTTTAACATTTGATTAATAATACTTTTTGTATGTTTAGAGACGATTTTGCGCTCGTGTTCAGATAGGTTTGGCAGTTTTCTATCAATACTGTCCATCGTATCAGATTGTATTGTCATTGCTTTTTCTCTTAAAGCTCTAATAACTGGCACCACGCCAAGCATATTCACCCATTCATTGTGATTGGCTATTTCACGTGGAATATTTTGCGCAATTGAATCAGCAGCCAACTGTCTTTCTTTTAAGTTTGCGTCGACTAAGCCTTTTAAATCATCTACATCATAACTAAATACGTCAGATAATTGACTTACAGCTGGATCAATATCTCTAGGTACTGCGATATCAATCATCACTAATGAATCTAGTTTTCTATGATTATCAATTTCTGACATCATTTCGTTAGTAATCATATAAGCTTCAGAGCTAGTAGAACTGATTACAATGTCAGCTTGTGTTAATAAGTTAGGTAATTGTTCAATGTTGGCATAGTTAACAGCATGCTTACTTGCAAGTGTTTCGGCATTTTCAACCGTTCTATTAACTACTGTTATATCTTTAACATTGGATCCTAATAAATTTAATAATGACAATTCGCTCATTTCCCCAGCGCCTACGACTACAGCTTTTTTATTTGCTAATTTACCAAATACCTTTTTAGCTAATTCAACTGCAGCGTATGATACGCTTACTGCATTATCTGCTATATCAGTTTCATTGTGTGATTTTTTTGCAAAAGTAATTGCCTGTTTAAATAAATGATTGAAAATAGTCCCCGTAGTTGCTTCCTGTTGGGCAATAAAGAACGCGTCTCTAACTTGACCAAGAATTTGAGTTTCCCCTAAAACGATAGAATCTAATCCTGATGCTACACGCATTAAATGATTTACTGCATCATCTCCTATGTGTACTTCAGTCATATCTTTGATTTCTTCGACATCAAAACCGAATGAACGCGCTAAAAATCTTTGCATATAATAGCGACCTGTGTGAATTTGATCAACAATAGCGTACACTTCTGTCCGATTGCATGTGGAAACTATTACATTTTCTAAAATAGATTTTGTTTCAAATAAGTCAACATTAGCTACGTGTATGGCATTGTCTTTGAAAGCAACTTTTTCTCTTAATGCTACATCTGCTGTGCGATGGTTTATACTAATCGCAATAAAATGCATTTATAACGCCCTCCATACATATTACAATAAGTAAATTATAACATAACTATGACATGAGTTAAGCAAGTTGCCCACGTAAATTAGAAGAATTATTATTAAATTCAAATATTTGTCAAATTTGCACTCATGTACGTAGTGTTAATAATAATAAGTGTCAGTTAATAATAATTATAAATAACTTTCGATAGCTTGCCAAATTAATTTTTGCTTATTATTTTTAACTGATGAATAACTTATAATACTGTCTGAAGGTTCCATTTGTAGCTTTTGTTGAATATTGTCAAGATGTTTTTGGACTTTACCTTTTGCAATTTTGTCTTCTTTAGTCGCAACAACAAGTGTTGGTAGTTCATAATACTTTAAAAAGTCATACATTAATATATCATCTTCAGTAGGATTATGTCTTAAATCGACAAGTTGAATTACAAGTTTTAATGACTTGCGCTGCGTTATATACTGTTCAATCATTTTACCAAATGCAGCACGTTGCTTTTTACTCACCTTCGCATAACCATAACCCGGCACATCTACAAATACGAGTTGATTATCGATATTATAAAAATTTAATGTTTGCGTTTTTCCTGGCTGTTGCGAAGTACGCGCCATATTCTTTCTACCTATCATACTGTTAATAAAAGAAGATTTACCTACATTAGAACGACCACTTAATGCAACTTCACTTAAGCCTGTCTCAGGATATTGTGATGGATTTACTGCACTTATTAATATTTCAATTTCATTAGGATTAATATTCATTATTGACCCACTTTCTACTTGTTTAACTCATTCATTATAGTATAGAATTGCTTATTTTGCGATGTGTTTAACAAAATTTAACCAATTATGTAAAAAGACCGAGACACAATTTTGTCCCGGTCTTTAATAATATATTTAATTAGTTAGGCAGAAGTTTGTTCATTATTTACTAAATTACCGTCTTTATCGTATAATTCAGGGTTCTTTTCTTCATTGATAGTGTCTTCAGTAATAACTACTTTAACGACACCGTCAGAAGATGGAACGTCATACATGATATCAATTAATGCTTCTTCAATAATTGAACGTAAACCACGTGCACCAGTTTTTCTTTCAATTGCTTTATTACTGATTGCAGCTAATGCGCCGTCAGTAAATTCTAGCTCAACATCATCTAGTTCTAGCATTTTAACATATTGCTTAACCAACGCATTTTTAGGTTGTGTTAAAATATTTTTCAATGCTTCTACGTCTAATGTTTCTAGGTTAGCTACGATTGGTACACGACCAATAAATTCTGGAATTAAACCGTAAGATTGTAAATCTTCTGGTCTAATTTGTTCTAAAATAGCATCTTCATCATATTTAGAAGCTTCACTACTAGAGAATCCAATTACTTTTTCGCCAAGTCTTCTCTTGATAACTTCATCAATACCGTCGAAGGCACCACCTAAAACGAATAAGATATTAGTTGTATCAATTTGAATTAACTCTTGGTTTGGATGTTTACGTCCACCTTGTGGAGGAACGCTTGCAGTAGTACCTTCTAATATTTTAAGTAATGCTTGTTGTACACCTTCACCAGAAACATCTCTTGTAATAGAAGTATTTTCTGATTTACGTGCAATTTTATCGATTTCATCGACATAAATAATACCTTTTTCAGCTTTATCAATATCAAAATCAGCAGCTTGTATTAAACGTAATAAGATATTCTCTACATCGTCACCTACGTAACCAGCTTCAGTTAAACTAGTAGCATCTGCAATTGCAAATGGTACGTTTAACGTTTTTGCTAAAGTTTGAGCTAAAAGTGTTTTACCACTACCAGTTGGCCCTATTAAAGCAATATTACTTTTTTGTAATTCAACATCATCTTCATTTGGTCCCAACTGTTGAATACGTTTATAATGATTGTAAACTGCTACTGCTAAAGATTTTTTAGCTTTTTCTTGTCCAATTACATAATCATTCAATTGATCCATAATTTCTTTTGGTGTAGGTAATTCAGTTAAGCCTTCCGGTTCTGCTTGAGCTAATTCTTCTTCTACGATTTCTGAACATAACTCAATACACTCATTACATATATATACGCCACTACCTGCGACTAATTTTTTTACTTGATCTTGATCTTTACCACAGAAAGAACATTTTAAATTTTCTTCATCTTCATTGAACTTGAACATTCTATTTACACCCCTATTCCCTAAAGACTATACTAGATAGCATTTTAATATGCAAACAGTTAAATTTACAAGATATTTGCATAAAAATAGTGAAGCAGATACATCAATAATTAATGCATCTGCCACTCACTATTTTTACATTATACAGCTTTACATTTTAAGCAAAAAATAATTTGCTCAATATATTAACCTTATGCTTCTTCGTCTTCTTTAGCAGGTTCTACTAATTTTGCTTCGTCAACAAGTAAATCAATAACTTTTTGGATACGCACGTCATTTTTAACGATGTCAGTATTACCTAATGTTTGTTTAATATCTTCAACTGAGATATTAAATTGACCACTCATTTTTTCTAATTCTTTATCGATATCTTCATCAGATACTTCAACATTTTCAGCGTCAGCGATTGCAGTTAATGTTAAGTTTGTTTTAACGCGTTCTTGTGCGTCGTCTTTCATTTGTTCTCTTAATTGAGACTCGTCTTGACCTGAAATTTGGAAGTAAGTTTCTAAATTTAAACCTTGTTGTTGCATACGTTGCCCAAATTCTTGAACCATACGGTCTAATTCAGTGTTAACCATTGCTTCTGGAATATCGATAGTCGCATTGTTAGCAGCTTTATTAATTGCTTCTTCTTTTTGTGCATTTTCTGCATCAGTTTCTTTTTGTTCAGCTAAACGTTTACGCGTATTTTCTTTAAATTCATCAACTGAATTTGCCTCTGAATCTAATTCGTTAGCAATTTCATCAGTTAATTCAGGAACTTCTTTAGCTTTAACTTCGTTTACTTTAGTTTTGAATGTAGCTTCTTTTCCAGCTAATTCTTCTGCATGATACTCTTCTGGGAAAGTAACTGTTACGTCTTTTTCTTCTCCAGTTTTAGCACCAATTAATTGTTCTTCAAATCCAGGGATAAACATACCTGAACCAATTTCTAAGTCATAACCTTCAGCTTGACCACCTTCGAATTGTTCTCCATCTACATAACCATCGAAGTCGATATTAACTGTGTCACCATCTTCAATGGCACCGTCTTCTTTAACAACCATTTCAGCTAAATGGCCTAATTGATGATCAATTGATTCTTGAACTTCTTCATCAGTTAATTCAGCATTTTGTTTTTCAATTTCAAGACCTTTATAGTCTCCTAATTGAACTTCTGGTTCAACTACAACTGTAGCATCAAATTTGAAGTCTTGACCTTTTTCGATTTGTTGTACGTCGATTTCAGGTTGATCAACTGGTTTGATACCAGTTTCATCGATAGCTTCACCATATGCTTCTGGTAATAAAATATCAGCCGCATCTTGATAAAGTGCTTCTACACCAAAACGTTGTTCAAAGATTTGACGTGGAACTTTACCTTTACGGAAACCAGGTACATTAATTTGTTTTACTACTTTTTTGAAAGCTTGATCTAATGCTTTGTCTAATTTTTCTGCTGGAACTGTAACTGATAATACACCTTCGTTACCTTCCTTTTTTTCCCAAGTTGCTGTCATGTATAAAAACCTCCATGATTATCCTATTTTATTTTTTCAACTTCACTAGTATACCATACGACAAGTGGGTATACAAACCTAGATGTTTTACAGTTCAAATAATTTGCTAAGAATTAATACTATGTTGTTTGTATACCCACAATGTAATGTATTAATTATGTTAAACTATCTAGTTTTAAAATTAAGTTTTTAATTTCACTATGTGCTTCACCCTTATCGATGCCTAACATCGACTTAAAATAATTTTCATATGTCTCAATCCATTGTTCTGAAGATGCTATGCGATTTATATCAAGCGGATATAATAAAATGGCATGATTATTCATAACGTGTGCTGCCTCATTAATTAATTGTGTTGCGTCTTTTTCCATTAATTGAATTACGTTTGGAATAATATACTGTTTAAGTTCAGTATGTTCTAAACCTTCTAAGGCACTCGGAACTACATCAAGATTATAACCAAATTTTGATAATTGAATACTCGTTTCATATTGTGCAAACCTTAAGTATTCTAACATAATGCTTATGACAT
This sequence comes from Staphylococcus kloosii, assembly GCF_032139365.1. Taxonomy (GTDB): domain Bacteria; phylum Bacillota; class Bacilli; order Staphylococcales; family Staphylococcaceae; genus Staphylococcus; species Staphylococcus kloosii_A. The sequence continues at coordinate 68,965 of NZ_JAVTDB010000044.1, read as the reverse complement.
TAGGCTGCAAAGATAGAGAATTAATTAGCTGTGCCACCGATTCTTTATAATTGTATTGGTTATTATCAATTAAAGTTAAAATAGTATTGATTTGTTCTCTTAAAGATAAAGCATCAAATTGCTGCAATTGTTCGCCGGCCATTTTGTTATATTGTTCTAGTTGACTAAGTGCAAATTCCTTTATAGGAAAAAGCTCCATTCTCGTTTGATGATTTTGAACTTCATCTATAATTTGATTAATGACTTCAACAACTTCAATATATTGCTTTAAGTTGTTTAAGCTTTTAACATAATACAATACAAGCTCATCATAATTATTAAAGCCTTGCTTTAATAAAATGATAGTTTCTTCTCTAAGTTCTAAATAATAACCTAATTCATGTAATGTTGCGCATTTTAACAACGATAAAGTTTCATCTAACTCAAAATGTTGTTCAAATTCTTCGAACAGTTCATAAACCTTTTCTAAATGGTTGTTGTTAAATTCAACTTTAATATCTCTTATTAGCTTTTCTCTCGAACGCGGAAAAGGAATGATGTCTGACATGGCTATTTCACCTCTATTGTAAAGCTTCTAAAATTAAAGAACTCCATGTTTCAAAGTCATCGTAATTGTCGATACTTCCTTGTTCAACCCATTTAATTTTTAAAGTGTCCGTCTCTTGTACCTCTACATCATTTGAATTCACTTTGATTTTAAATACGACACCTAGATGTACTTCGCCCACTTCATTCATGTCATCATTAATAAAACCTATGTATTGTAAGTTTTGTGATTTCTCTGATGCTAGTCCAACTTCTTCTTCTAATTCACGTTGTGCATTAGTTCTTAATACTTCATTAATTGTATCTGCACCCACAATATCGTTCATATGGCCACCTACGCCGATAGATGATTGACCATGCAAACGGTCTTCACCACCACCAGATAGTCTTTCATATACTAAAAGTTGATCATTTTCATTTTCTAACAAACAATATGAAATTAATTGCTTATAGTCAGGGTCTTCTTCCATATCCCCTCTACGTTTAACCTCGTATTGGCTAAGCGTATCAAATATTTCTTGCCCTTTTGTACTATCGTTAGCTAAAAACCCATTAAATTGATTATTTTCTTCATCAAATAATATATGACGAGGCACTACTATAATGCGTTCATCGAATTTTGACATATGTATCTCCTTCATGTTTGACTTCGTAGTTATTTTATCAAATCTAATTTATTTCTCAAAATAAAAAAGAGATGTAGCAAATGCCACATCTCTTGTTATTTATTATTTTAAAGCATCTTTTGCTTTAGTTACTAATTCACCGAAAGCTTTGTCGTCTGAAATAGCAATTTCAGATAACATTTTACGGTTAATGTCAATTTCAGCTTTTTTCAAGCCGTTCATTAATCTTGAGTAGCTGATGTCATGTTGACGTGCAGCTGCATTAATACGTGTAATCCATAATTTACGGAAATCACGTTTTCTTTGACGACGGTCACGGAAAGCATATTGACCTGATTTCATAACTTGTTGTTTTGCTACTTTATATAAAGTACGTTTCGCACCGAAGTAACCTTTTGCTAATTTGATCGTCTTTTTACGACGAGCTCTTGTTACTGTTCCACCTTTTACTCGTGGCATAATAAATTCCTCCTCAAAATATGTTAATTCTTTATAATGTTAATGATAAGCAAACGTTGTCTAATTATTTTTTGTAAGCTAATAATTGTTTTACGCGTTTTAAGTCAGATTTATGAACTAACTTAGCTTTACGTAATTGACGTTTTTGTTTAGTGTTTTTGTTTGCAAATAAGTGAGATGTGAAAGCTCTTGAACGTTTTAATTGTCCTGAACCAGTTCTTTTAACACGTTTAGCTGCTCCACGGTGTGTTTTCATTTTAGGCATGATAAATTTCCTCCTGTGATTTGAATATTATTTTTCAGCTGTAGGGCTTAACATAATGAACATTTGACGCCCTTCCATTTTAGGTTTTTGTTCAACTGAAGCAATATCTTTACATTCTTCAGCGAATTTTTCTAAAACGCGTTGTCCAATTTCTTTATGTGTAATTGCTCTACCTCTAAAACGAATAGAAACTTTACATTTGTCCCCTTTTGATAAGAACTTACGACCATTTTTCAACTTAGTTTGAAAGTCATGTTCTTCAATAGTAGGACTTAAACGTATCTCTTTTACGTTTATTGTTTTTTGTTTCTTCTTCATTTCTTTTTCTTTTTTCTGTTGTTCGAATTTGTATTTACCATAATCCATAATTCTACCAACAGGTGGTTTAGCGTTTGGCGCTACGACTACTACGTCTAAACCTACACGATCGGCCATTTCTAATGCTTCACTTTTTGGTTTAACCCCAATTTGTTCGCCATCTTGACCGATTAATCTTAATTCTTTTGCACGAATCTTATCGTTTACTTGAGTTTGATCTTTAGCTATGGTTGACACCTCCATGAAATTTACGAAATTATGCCAAGTAAAAAAGCAGAGCGAGTATAAATTACACCCGCTCTGCTTTACACATGTTTACTACATGTATTATTGACCTGCCAACTGCCTTCGCGTCGCTACAGGTGAGAAGCGGGAGCTTCTACTTGGTTCGTTTCGTATTCAACGTTATTTATCATAGCAACGATTAGGGCATAAGTCAACCGTTATTTAATTATTTATGTGTTTTTATTTCTTCCATATCAACATCTTGTCTAAGATCCACTTTTTCTAATGGAATGATCTTAGTTTTGTAACGTAATTTATGGTAGATAAAAAATGCTAAAAATACTGGGATTCCCATATAAGTAATCACAAAACGATTAAGATTGAAATGTCCTGTTTGGATAAAATCGACATCTTGGCCAATAATTACGATAACACATAATATGCCGGCAAAAATCGGCCCAAACGGGAATAGTTTTGCTTTATATTTTAATATAGCTTTATCGTAGTGTTGTTTATCAAAAGCTTTTCTGAAGCGATAGTGACTTATTGCAATACCAACCCATGCGATAAATCCTGTCATACCACTTGCAGCTACGATGTATTCGTACGCATCGCCACTTATATGTTGTAACGCAAAGATCAAAATTACTATAAGCGCAGTGACTAATAGTGATAAATAAGGTACCCCACTTTTATTAGTCTTAGCAAAAATTGGAAAGGCTAATTTATCTTTACTCATAGAATACAGCATACGCGTTGATGCATACATACCTGAGTTACCTGCTGACAATACCGAAGTTAAAATAACAGCATTCATAAATGATGCAGCAAACGCTAAACCTGCGTTTTTAAATACAAGTGTAAATGGAGACGTTGCAACGTCACTTTCTCCACCCATTAAGGCTGGACTATTATATGGAATAAGCATACCAATCACGAAAATTGCTAAAATATAAAATAGTAAGATACGCCAAAACACTTGTTTGATAGCTTTAGGTACTGCACGTTCTGGGTTTTCTGATTCTCCTGCAGTGATACCTATCAACTCTGTTCCTTGGAATGAGAAACCAGCAACTAAAAATACACCAAGTATAGTTAACAAGCTGCCGCCTAACCCATGACCTAAGATTGGTCCTTGTCCTGCTGTAAACGTATCAAATCCTACAAATTTTCCACCCATGATACCTACAATTGTTAATAAGCCAATAATAATAAAGATTATGACTGTAACAACTTTAATTAATGCAAACCAATATTCGCTTTCACCATAAACACGTACTGATAATGCATTTAATGCAAAGATAATGATTAAGAAAATACTGCTCCATATCCATGCTGGTAATGATTGTAATGGCGTCCAATATTCAATAACTTGCGCCGCTATCGTTACATCGGCCGCAACTGTAATGACCCAGTTGAACCAATAGTTCCAACCTAATGCAAATCCTAAAGAAGGATCCACGAATCGCGTAGCGTATGTACTGAATGAACCCGATACAGGTAAATACGTTGCCATTTCCCCTAACGATGTCATTAGGAAAAATACCATTGCTCCGATAATTGCATAAGCTAATAACGCACCTAATGCACCGGCATCATGGATAGCACCGCCTGATGTCATAAATAAACCAGTACCGATACAGCCACCTATCGCAATCATTGAAATATGGCGGTCTTTTAGTCCTCTTTTAACCCCATCATGTTGATTTTTTTCCATAGTAGCTTCCTTTCTGTCTTGCTTAGAGGTTTACTATTGAAAGAAACAAATTAAAAATTTCTTATAGTAAATGTCAACCTATGTAAATTTATAGAAAATAAAAATGGTTGCATACCTTCCGATATGCAACCGCTGTGTTATCAATCATACTAGGTAGCACATCACATATGTGACAGTCCAGCATCTTATCGATGACTGACCCAACACGCAATAATAATGGTTATTGTGTGTTTCGGCATTTTTACCTTTTGCTGTTTCAATCTAGGCTCCATTAAGCCATTGAAAAGTTACTGATTAAAAATGCAACCTCTAACTCAAAGTTTATTTAAATTTTAGTTATTCACTGTTTCACTAATCATCAATATACATGAATAATTGATTTGTTTCAACACTATCTTTGCTTTTTCAAACGAATCTCGTCTACTAAATTCCAAATAAAGTCTTCTTTTTCAACAGTCTCTTGATCTTGTGAACCATATTTACGTACATTAACTTCGTTATTTTCCATTTCCTTATCACCTACAACGAGCTGATAAGGAATCTTTTGCATTTGGGCCTCACGTATCTTATAACCCATTTTTTCGTTACGATCATCAATTTCTACTCTTACACCTTGAGATTTCAACTCATCTTGTAAATTTCGAGCATAATCATAATGTAAATCAACATTTACTGGAATGATTTCAACTTGCATTGGTGCTAACCATGTTGGGAACGCACCTTTAGTTTCTTCAGTTAAGAAGGCAACAAATCTTTCCATTGTTGATACGACACCTCTATGGATCACAACTGGACGATGTTGTTCGCCATCATTACCAATATAAGTTAAATCAAATTTTTGAGGAAGTAAGAAATCTAATTGCGCAGTACTTAAAGTTTCTTCTTTGCCCATTGCAGTTTGTACTTGTACATCAAGTTTTGGACCGTAGAATGCCGCTTCGCCAATTGCTTCGACATAATCTAATCCTAACTCGTCTACTGCTTCTTTTAGCATGCTTTCCGCTTTTATCCACATATCGTCGTCATCGTAATATTTTTCTTTGTCTTCAGGGTCTCTGTAACTTAATCTAAAGTTATAATTTTCAAAACCAAAATCTTCATATACATCTATGATTAAATTAACGACGCGTTTAAACTCTTCTTTAATTTGATCAGGTCGCACGAAAATATGCGCATCATTTAAAGTCATACCACGTACACGTTGTAATCCTGAAACTGCGCCACTAGCTTCATAACGATGCATTGTACCTAATTCAGCAATACGAATTGGTAATTCACGGTAAGAATGAGGTTTATTCGCATAAATCATCATATGATGAGGACAATTCATCGGTCTTAATACCATTTCTTCTTGTTCATCTAATTTCATTGTTGGGAACATGTCGTCATTGTAGTGATCCCAGTGACCAGACTTTTTATATAAGTCAGTGTTTGCCATTACTGGTGTATAAACATGGTCATAACCCATACTCACTTCTTTATCAACAATGTAACGTTCGATTTCACGGCGAATTGTAGCACCATTAGGTAACCATAATGGTAGTCCAGCACCTACAAGTTGATTATTCGCAAATAACTCTAAATCTTTACCAATACGTCTATGGTCACGTTCTTTACGTTCTTCTAACATTTTCAAATGTGCTTTTAAATCTTTTTTGTCAAAGAAGGCAGTACCATAAATACGTTGTAACATTTTATTGTTACTGTCTCCTCGCCAATAGGCACCTGCTGTTGATAACAATTTGAATTCTTTAATTTTTGAAGTAGACGGTACATGTACACCACGGCATAAATCAGTAAATTCGCCTTGTGAATATAAAGTAACGTTTTCATTTGTTGGTATTGCATCAATTAACTCTAATTTATAAGGGTCATCACTAAAGAATGCTTTTGCTTCATCACGTGAAACTACTTTACGCTCAATTTTGTGATTTTCATCAACAATTTGCTTCATAGTTTTTTCAATTTTTTCAAAATCATCAGATGAAATTGATTCTTCCATATCGAAGTCATAATAAAAACCACCTTCGATAACTGGCCCTACGCCAAATTTAACATCTCCATATAAGCGTTTTAGTGCTTGTGCCATTAAATGAGCTGTTGAGTGTCTTAACACTTCTAACGCCTCTTCACTACCTGGAGTTACGATTTCAATAGCTCCATCTGATTCTAATGGTCTAGTTAAATCTACTAATTTATCATTAAATTTACCTGCAACTGCTTTTTTACGTAAACCGGGACTAATAGATTGTGCAATTTCTTCTGTAGTAGTCCCTTTATCAAATTCCTTTGTATTTCCATCTGGGAATTGAATATTAATTTGTTCCATAGTTAAAACCCTCCTATTTTGAACTCACTCTGCATAAAACGAAATAAAAAACCCCGTCCCCTAAAAAGGGACGAGGTCTTCGTGGTACCACCCTAAATTATATATTAGACATTTTATACAATCGCCTAATATAAACTCTACTTAAGATAACGGTCTTGAGCCGAGTGTTCATTACAAACACTGTACTTGAGGGAGTAATAAAATTATTATAATAGTCATATTCTCATCAACTAATGACTTTCTGGATATCAGTGAATAAATTATCATGTCCTCAATTTATTTCGCTTTAATTTAGATTTGAATTTATTATACAACATTTATTTAATTTTTCAAACATCACGATAATTTTTCCCTTCTAAATAATAAGGTGTCGATAATGTTTTAATACGTTCTAAAATTCGTGCAGCTTTCGTTTTTTCAGTACCGTCACGTGTCACAGATAAATGGTGTTCCAATTCTTTGAAATTTAAATTCGAACTAAAGAATGTCGGTAATTCATGCACCATTCTATAATGTAAAATAGGTCCAATAACTTCATCTCTAACCCATGGTGTGATTTCTTCTGCACCGATGTCATCAAGCATCAAAATATTCGCTTCACGTACTGTTGCTAATTTAGATTCAAAACTACCATCTTTAAACCCGCTTTTTAAAGTACGTATGAATTCCGGTAAGTAAATAATCGTAGATGGTATTTTTTTAGTCTTTAGCTGATTAGCTATGGCACCTAAAATAAATGATTTACCTGTACCAAACTGACCATATAAGTATAGACCTTTAACATTCGTTTTGTCATGTGCTATATCATTACAAATTTCATCTGCTTTCATTGCTGCTTCTAGTCTTTTACCATCCATATGGATATCTTTTAATTTAGCATTCAATGTATCACGTTGCATATGATGGGAGGTAATTAAATGCGCATTAAATTTCTCTTCATCGTGTTTAACCTTACATGGACATTGTAAGTATTTAATTTTAATATGATGATGCTCAATATAAAGTTCTGGTACATGACCTTTTACAAAGTTTGGGCAATCTTCAAAACGATGACCGTCATAATGTTTTTGTTGATCTTTATATTCTTGTAGGACATTTAAATCTTCATCAATCATTGCATTAGTTAGTTCGGTTTGATGCTCTGTTAAAAATGCTTTAACGTCTTTATCATTGACTACATCTTGTTTTATTTTAGCAATGCGTTTCATTAAATCATTTGATTCGCCCATTATATTTTCAAAGCTTTTCATTAGTCATCATCCCCCCATCTTTCTTTTAAATGTTGTAAGAACGCGGCACGTTCTTGTTCATGCTCAGAATCATTTGTTGCCGTAGTTTTATTGTCTGGTTGATTTTGTTCGTCATTGTCCGTGCTATCTCTTTCTAATAGCCATTTCGGTGTCATTTCTTTTGAGACTAAATTTGCTCTTGGCTGTTTGAAACTACGTTGAGATTTTTGTTGTTGTTCTTCTTCGTTTATTTTCTTAGCAAATGGTTCTGCTTCTTGCGCAGTTTTTAATCCTTTACGTTTCCAATGTGCCGCAATCGTTAGCGTATACTTTTTTGGCAAACGCATATCTCGTTTTAACATAACAAATTGCAACAATATATTAATTACTCCGAATGGTAGCTGTTCTCTTTCGACCAACTCTTCAACTAATTTCTTTTCGTCTAAACTAATTTCAGAGCCTTTCCATGCAGTTAACATTTCAATTGGACTAACACGATTCAGTTGCTCTAGGCGGTCTTCTTCTGTAGTTTGACCATTGCCTTCAGGCTGAGGTATGCTTTGATGTTTTAATTGTAATGATGGCAAACTTTGTTCGTGTTCCATTTGGTAATAAGTACGTGCATATCTACGCATGTCTTCAAACGATAATTGTTGTGCACTCGTGATTGATTTTAAAATTACGCTTTTCATAGCTTCTGGTGTTAAGCCATATAAAGTAGCAAGTTGCGTAATTAAAGCTTTAGCATCAGCGTTAATAATTTCTGTACTTATAAAATGGGATTGCAATAAGTCATAAAGCGCCTCAAAATCGAAGTCAACCTTAGCTAAATTTAAACCTTCATAAGTTTTTTCACGTTTAATGTTTGAAACATCATTGTGAAACTGCTTATTAGGTACTGAAAACACATCGGTAAACTTACGTGTTATTTCTTGATAATTGCTAAGGTTCAACGCAGTAGTTGCCTCAAAATGAGCTTTTAGTTGATGATAACGTTCTTTGCCTACTGCAGTAAATAAAAATATCGACAACATAGGATCGCTAAAAAACTGATACGCCGTTGGTGGTTGGATAAGTTTGTAGACAAAAGATGAAGTATTACTATCATGGTGTACATAACTTTTAACTAAGCCTATAGCCTCCAGTGCATCCATTTGAGTTCTAAATTCGCTTAAATTGATTTGTAATTCACTCATTACAACATAATGTGTGGTTACTATTTCAGCTTTTTGTGTTACAAATTGCTCTAAATAGTAATAAAGTCCCATTGCATTGGGACCTACTAATGGAGTGAATAGTCTATTTAATATATCTAAATGTTGTTCATTAATGGAAAAATCGCGGATAACATTAAAGCTATCTTGAGGTCTCAATCCAAAATCCGAAGATTGTAAACCCATTATGAATCACTCCGTTTATTTTCTGATAATATACCTTGCATCGATTGTAATAATTGGTCTACATCTTTAAATTCTTTATAGACTGATGCAAAGCGCACGTACGATACTTGGTCTACATGCATTAATAAATTCATGACATATTCCCCAATGTCTCTTGAAGAGATTTCAGCACGCCCTTCATCTCTAAGACGCCATTCGACTTTATTAGTAATTTCTTCTAATTGTTCATATCTCACTGGTCTTTTTTCGCATGAACGAACTAAACCATTTAAAATTTTTTCGCTTAAAAATTGTTCGCGTGTACCATCTTTTTTAACTACGATTAATGGCCTTTTTTCAATATGTTCAAATGTTGTGAATCTGGTATTACAAACTTCACATTCTCTACGACGGCGAATCGCGTTAACTTCATCAGCGTGACGAGAATCTACGACACGTGAATGCGTTGAATTACATTTTGGACATTTCATTGTGCTATCACCCTCTTCAGTTGATTCGAATTTATTATACTATAAATAACTTGACGACAAAAGAATGATGTCATAGTTAACAGTACATTACTATTATTTGCGAAATACAATGTATTATAACAAAAAAATGTCAGAATCTATATTCTGACATTTTTTATAGTAAGCGTTTTATCTAATTTAACTAATGAGCACGTCCGCTTCAGCATTTAATAATTGTCCTAATTGTGCAGCTACTTCAACGACTCTATTTGAATAGCCCCATTCATTATCATACCATGCAATCAACTTCACTTTGTTGTCGCCCATAACCATAGTACTTTGTGTATCAATGATGGCTGAATATGGGTTCGTATTAAAGTCTACAGAAACTAGCGGTGCGTCCTCTGTAGCTAAAACGCTTTGTAAATCATTTTCTTTAAATGCACTATTTACTTCTTCTGCCGTTACATTTTGTTCTAAGTCAACGACTAAATCAACCAGTGATACATTTTTTGTTGGAACTCTTAGTGCCATACCATGGAGCTTACCATCTAATTCAGGTAAAACTTCTCGTAATGCTTTTGCTGCACCAGTAGAAGTTGGTATTATACTTTCGCTACATGAACGCGCACGTCTTAAATCTTTATGAGGGTTATCAATATTATTTTGATCGTTAGTAATTGAATGTACAGTTGTCATTAATCCGTTAACAATACCAAATTTATCATTTAATACTTTGGCAACTGGTCCAATACAGTTAGTTGTACAAGAAGCATTACTAAATATGTCATACTTATTAATATCTAAGCTATTATTATTAACACCTTTTACGACCATTTGTACGTCGCCGCCTTTAGATGGTCCTGTAAGTAATACTTTTTTAGCCCCAGCATTAATATGGCCTACTGCTTTATCTCCATGATTGAATTTACCAGTAGCTTCTATAACGATATCGATATTAAGTGATTGCCACGGTAAATTCTCAGGATTTCTATCTGATACTAATTTAATTTCATGGTCTGCTAATTTAATACCATTTTCAGTCGGCTCAACTTTTAAATCGTATGTACCATGCGTAGTATCATAATTAATTAAATGAGCTATAGTTTCTGGTGAATAACTAGCGTTGATTGCTACCACGTTTAAATCCTCATTTTTAAGTGCGATACGTAAAGCCATTCGCCCAATTCTACCCATTCCATTAATTGCTATATTAGTCGTCATCGAAAGCACCTCTCAAATTTGTGTTATACTTTATAGGGATTAGTATAACATATTAATTAAAAAATGAAAGCGTTTGCTTAAAAAAATAAAAATTACCATTAGCGTTTCTAAACAAAACGCTAATGGCGAATATATTAAAGATGCTCAGCTTCATCAATATAGCCTTGTTCTATTAATAAGCTTTCTAAATTTTGCTTTAAATCAAGCTTAGAATCTCTATTATCGATGACAAGATCTGCCATTCTTCGTTTTTTATCGATAGATATTTGACTTAGAACACGTGCTTTTGCATCTTCAAGTGATAAATTATTTCGTTCCATTAATCGGTCAATTTGGATACTTTCTGAGGTATAAACTAACCACACTTCGTCAACAGTATCTTGTAATTCATTTTCAAATAATAATGGAATATCCATAATTACGTTATATCCTTGGTTAAGGTACGCATTCTTTTCATTTTCCATAATATCATGGACGATTGGATGTACAATTTCATTTAGTGCTAATCGCTTTTCCGGTTGGTTAAACACAATATTACCAACATAAGCGCGATCCATTTCTCCATTTTCGTCAATAGCATCATCACCAAAAGCCGCTTTAACTTTTGCTAATCCTTCACTACCTTTTTCGACTGCTTTTCTTGAAGCAACATCTGCATCTACAACTTTGAAACCATGTACAGATAAAACTTCTGATACTGTAGATTTACCGGTTGCAATTCCACCGGTAAGTCCTATTACTTTTGGCATAAATTTCACTCTTCCTTTATTTTTGACAAGTAGGACAGTAATGACTGTTACGCGTCGCAATAACTTGTGTTTCTATATCACTGCCACATACTTTGCATGTTTTTTGTTTATATACATTGAGGTGTAATTGCATTGTTCCTGTCTTACCATCAGCATGTCGATAATCAGAAACACTTGTCCCGCCATATTTTATACCCTCGGATAACACTTCACGAACATAACAAAATAACATTTCTCTTTCTTGATTATTTAAACTATGTGTCGTTCTATTAGGATGGATGCCAGCTCTAAATAACGCTTCGCAAGCATATATATTACCACACCCTGCTATTACTCTATGATCTAAAATCATTTGCTTAATGGGTTTCTTCATATAACTTTTGCGGTCATACCATGACAGATAATGATTTAATGCTTCATCCTCAAAAGGTTCTGGAGCTATTTCTAAGAACGATGGATAAGCTTCTAAGGAAGGCACATTTCTAATTTCTCCAAATCTTCTAATATCAGAATAAACCAGTAACATATCATTATCCAATGTGAAAATGACGTGCCAGTGATTACGATAATTTTTAACAGTAATATCATCTAAAGTTCTAACTATAAAGAAACCGCCTGCCATACCTAAATGACTTATTAAAATTCTATGTTCGCTGTCTTTAACTAAATGAAAGACGATGTATTTGCTCCGTCTTTCGATTTGTTCTATAACAAAATGTTGTGTGAACGTTTTAAAAGTGTCTAGCGACATGCCTTTAATTATTGTTTCTCGACCATCACCTTTACCTTCTTTTACTTTATCAGAAAAGATAACAGAGGTTATCGTTTGTCCTTTTGCATATGGCTCAATGCCTCTTTTAACATGTTCAACTTCTGGTAGTTCTGGCATGATAATCCAACTTTCTTATTTTGCATCGTACCAAGTATCACCATAGTTACATTCAACTAATAGTGGTACGTCTAAAGGTAATGCATTATCCATAATATTTTCTATAAATTCACTAAAATCATCGACTTCATCTTTAGGTACTTCGAAAATTAATTCATCGTGTACTTGAAGTAATAATTTTACATTGAACGATTCATTTTTAACTGCCTTATCAAAATTCACCATCGCAAGTTTAATAATATCAGCTGCACTACCTTGAATAGGCGTATTCATAGCAGTACGTTCAGCGAAGCTACGCAAATTAAAATTACGACTTGTGATGTCTGGAATATAACGACGTCGATGCATTAGCGTTTCAACAAACCCTTGTGCTTTTGCATCTTTAACAATATCAGTCATATATTGTTTTACGCCAGGAAAGCTATCTAAATAATCATCAATAAATTGTTTTGCTTGTTTACGTATTATACCTAGGTTTTGACTTAATCCATAATCACTAATGCCATATACAATCCCAAAGTTTACCGCTTTTGCTTGTCTACGCATTAAACTATCAACTTCATCACCACTTACACCAAACACTTTAACAGCCGTTGCAGTATGAATATCTTCATTATTTTTGAAGGCTTGAATCATACTGTCATCTTGTGTAATGTGCGCCAATACACGTAATTCAATTTGAGAATAATCGGCTGAAAAGATAACAGTATCTTTATCAGAAGATTTAAATGCTTTTCTAATTTTACGTCCTTCTTCAAGGCGTACAGGAATATTTTGTAAATTAGGGTCTATTGACGAAAGTCTACCTGTCTGAGCTAATGTTTGGTTAAATCTTGAATGTATTCTATTATCATTACTAATTACTTTTTGAAGACCTTCAACATAAGTCGATTGTAACTTAGATAATTGACGATATTCTAAAATATAATCAATGATTGGATGTTCACCTTGTAATTGTTCTAATACATCAACTGCAGTAGAATAACCAGTCTTTGTCTTTTTAATAACAGGCAATTTTAATGTTTCGAATAAGACAACGCCTAATTGTTTTGGAGAATTAATATTAAATTCTTCACCAGCCGAATCATATATATTGGCGATTAATTTATCCAATTTGTTTTGTATTTCAATTTCCATCTCTTTTAATTCACTAGCTTCAGTATAAATACCAGTTTCTTCCATTTTGCTTAAAATTTTAGCTAATGGTAATTCTAGTTCTTTTAATAGTTCAACTTGATTATATTCTTCTAGTTGCGCTTCCATTTTAGTTGTTGCATTGTGAATGGCATGAACAATATTGACTACGTAGTCGTTTAACACTTCATTTTCTGGAATTTGGCGTTTTTTTCCTTTTCCAAACACACTGACATTTGTTTTTAAATAAGTTTGTCCATAATAACTAACAACAGAGTGAACATCGTCGATAGTTCTTGATGGGTCAATAATATAGCTAGCTAACATAGCATCGAAAACAATTTCATTAATATCAATATTTAATCTATGTGCAGCTACATAAGTTTTCTTAGCATCATAGACAATCTTTTGTGTTTCACTACTTTCTAACCATTGTATCAATTCTTTATGTTCACTTATGTTTTGTGCATCGATAACGACATGATGATTACCGTCAAAAAGTCCGAATTTTAAAATTTGATCTTTTAAATAATTCGTATCTTCTAATTCAAAATGAATAGTAGCTTGTTTTAAATTAGCAAAATCTATGTTGGCAAAATCTTGTTCCACAGTTAATTCAAGCGCCTCTTCATTCTCGCTTGTGCCGTCTACATTTAATTGATCTAAAAGTTGTTTAAACTCTAGTTTTTTAAACAAGTCAATTTTTTCTGTTTCATCATTATTCGATGGCATTTCAGTATCTTTTAACGATACTGCTATCGGACTATCACGATTAATCGTAGCAAGTTGTTTACTCATCAATGCATCGTCTTTACTATTTTCTAATTTTTCTTTTAATTTTTTACCAGAAACGCTATCGATGTTGTCATAAACATTTTCTACAGTTTGAAATTCATTTAATAATTTGATGGCTGTTTTTTCGCCTACGCCAGCTACACCAGGAATATTATCGGAAGCATCACCCATTAGACCTTTCATATCAATAATTTGGGCAGGCGTTAAACCGTTATATTTTTCCGCGATAAATTCAGGCGTATAGTGATCTACATCTGTAACCCCTTTTTTAGTATAATATATCGTTACATTATCACTAGCTAATTGCGTTAAGTCACGATCACCAGTAACAATAATTGTTTCATACCCAGCTGAATGTGCTTCTTTACTCAACGTACCTATTATATCATCAGCTTCATAATTCTCTAATTCGTATCTTTTAATGCCATATGCATCTAATAATTGACGTACGTATGGTAATTGCTCACTTAATTCTGGAGGCGTTTTTTGTCGGCCACCTTTATATTCACTATAAGTGTCATGTCGAAAAGTTGTTTTACCCGCGTCAAATGCTACTAAAAAGTTCGTAGGTTGTTCTTCTTTAATTATTTTTTCTAATAACATCGCAAAACCATATACCGCATTTGTATGGATACCTGCTTTGTTTTGCAATAACGGTAATGCATAAAATGCTCTAAAGCTTAAACTATTACCATCTATTAAAATTAATTTATTCACTTTGTTAACCTCCAGAACTAATTTAGTTATTATTTTATCATAATCTATCATTATACCGTACTTTTTACGCTAAATTTAATGAGCAAAAAAGCTCCTACAATTACTATAAATTGTAGGAACTTTGTTATAAGGTATCATCAAAAAATATAACTTTGAATGTAGAACCTTCGTTAGGTTTAGACGAAACACTAATACGTCCTTTATGCGCTTCTACTATATGTTTGGCAATTGATAAACCTAAACCAGTGCCACCAGATTCTCTACTTCTAGCTTTATCAACTCTATAAAATCGTTCGAAGATATGTTGTTGATCTTCTTCTTTTATGCCGATACCAAAATCTTTTACAACTAATATTGACTTTTGTTTTTCTTCATACACTTCAACAATAATTTCGCTATTTTCCGGTGAATAATTAATCGCGTTAGAAACTAAGTTAATAACGACTTGCGAAATTTTATCTTCATTTGCTTCAATAAAAACATTTGAATTAAGGCTTGCATTTATTGTTATTGCTTTCTTTTCTGCAATGGTTTGTAGACTATCGATATTATTTTGCACAATTTTAGCAAAGTTAAGTCTCGTTGTTTCAATTTCACTTTGCTGTTCAACATGAGATAAATCTAATAAATCGAAAACAAGTGTCTCTATGCGCTCAGACTCTTTCAATATAATATCTAAAAAAGCATTTAATGACTGTGGATCGTCTTTAGCTCCATCTATTAATGTTTCTGCAAATCCTTTAATAGAAGTTATAGGCGTTTTTAATTCATGTGAAACGTTAGCAACAAACTCTCTTCTTAAATTTTCTAATTTTTTCAGGTTTGTTATGTCGTGTAAAACGATCACCATACCATATAAATTCTTTTTAGATTTCGATAAAATCGGTACACATGCCGTATCAAAATATTTTTCATGCACTTGACTCATCTTTAATTTCAACTGGTGATAAAGTGCCTTTTCCATTTTAAAAGCGTCCGTAATTAATGCTTGAATGTCAGCATCTAATATTTCTATATAACTATGATGTTCCACCGCAATATCAGGCGTGAACACCTCGTAATAAGTTTCATTAGCTATGACAATTTCACCATATTTATCAATCATTAAAATCGAACTCGGTATATTTTCCAAAGTTGTTTTTAAGCGATTAGATTGTAACTTTTGCTGGTTATTTAAACGTTGTAATCTTCTTGCTAATTCATTTGTAGTCACAAATAGTTCTTTTGTTTCCTTTACGTTACTCTCTGGAACTCTGACATGATAATACCCTTCTGCTAGTAATTGCGTTGCATAAGTTACGTCTTTTATCGGCATAATATATGTACGGTTAATCATTCTAACTACTAAAAACATAACTAGTAGCACGACAATACCTGTTAATAACAAGTAATACCATATCTTCATTTGTAAATTATGTAAGTGATTGTTAACGCCGCTAATAATTATAGTGTGGTTATTAGTAGTAGTTTCATATGTATAGCGATGCTGTTTTTTATATTTATCATAGCGCAATGATGTGTCAGCCGTCATTTTTGAAATAGAGAAATTTATTGGTACCTTTGTAGTATATGAATATGCTTTTTCACCTTTTTGTTTAATCTGAATTGATAATTGCTCATTTTTAATTAACTTAGCTATTTCATTTTTCTTGTTTTGATTTAACAAATTCACGAAATGCGTCGCTTTATGATCAAGGGTTTGTTGTTGATTTTGTACTACTGTAGTGTAAATCACATGTGTAACAATAAATCCTAAGGCGAGAAAACTTACGATTGTTATTGTACATAAAATAATTAATAACCGCTGATGAAATTTCAACATTAAACTTTGGGTCTCTCTAATTTGTAACCTAATCCGCGAACAGTTTTAATAAGTTTTGGCTGTTTAGGATTGTCTTCTAATTTATCTCTTAAATGACTGATATGTACATCAACAATTCGAGAATCACCAGCAAATTCGTAATTCCATACTGAATTCAACATGTGTTCACGTGTAATTACTCTACCTTGTCTGTCAATTAAATATAATAATAATTCAAATTCTTTAGGCGTTAATTCTAACAACTCTCCATTACGGTAAACTTCAAAAAAGTCAGGTCTTATTTTAATTGAACCAATATGAATATCCTCAGAGCTATCTATATTTTCACTCAACTCTGTTATCATAGCAGAGCGTCTCAATATTGCTTTAACGCGTGCAACAACTTCTCTCGGCGAAAATGGTTTCGTCATATAATCATCTGCGCCTAATTCTAATCCTAATACGCGATCAAATTCGTCATCTTTTGCAGTCAACATTAAGATTGGCACTAAATTTTTATCTGCTCGAATTTGTTTACACACCTCAATACCGTCTTTTTTAGGTAACATAACATCTAATACAACTACTTCAGGTTTTACTGCATCGACTTTTGCCAATGCTTCTTCACCATCATAGGCTACTTCTATATTGTAACCAGCTTGTTCTAAATTATATTTAAGCAACGTTACAATTGATTGTTCGTCATCAACTACAAGTACTGTTTGAGACATAGCGTACCTCCATTAATATATTTACAACGTAATTATAACCTAAATAGTCATAAAAATAACACAATTGACATTGATTTACATAAACTTAACATTAGCTTAATTTTATCCTTACACAATTTTATAATATAAAAAGAAGCGCCCCTTGAATAATCAAGGAGAGCTCATCACAAAACAAACTTTATCTAGTCTTTGATTTAACTTAAACAATTATTAACTTAAGTTTTTAATTAACTCGTCTGCAAATTGTGAAGTTGAGACTTCTTCTGCACCGTCCATTAAACGTGCGAAATCATAAGTAACAACTTTAGACGCAATTGTTTTTTCAATTGAATCAGTAATTTTATCTGCTGCTTCTTGCCAACCTAAGTGTTCTAACATTAATACGGCACTTAAGATTTCAGAAGATGGATTAACTTTGTTTTGATCAGCATATTTAGGAGCAGTACCATGAGTAGCTTCGAAAATTGCATGTCCACTTTCATAGTTAATGTTAGCTCCTGGAGCGATACCAATACCACCAACTTGTGCTGCTAATGCATCTGATACGTAGTCACCGTTCAAGTTCATCGTAGCAACTACGTCGTGATCTGCTGGACGAGTAAGAATTTGTTGTAAGAAGATATCAGCAATTGAGTCTTTGATGATAATTTTACCTTCTTTTTCAGCTTTTTCTTGAGCAGCGTTAGCTTCGTCTTTACCTTGTTCTTCAACAATTTGATCATATTGTTGCCAAGTGAATACTTTATCAGCAAATTCGTTATGAGCAACGTCATAACCCCATTGTTTGAAGGCACCTTCAGTAAACTTCATGATATTACCTTTATGTACTAAAGTGACAGATTTGCGATTATTATCTAATGCATATTGGATAGCTGCACGTACTAAACGTTCAGTACCTTCTTTAGAAACTGGTTTAATACCGATACCTGAAGTTTCTGGGAAACGAATGTTTTTAGCGCCCATTTCGTTTTGTAGGAAATCTACAACTTTTTTCACTTCAGAACTACCTTCTTTAAATTCAATACCAGCATAGATATCTTCTGTGTTTTCACGGAAAATAACCATGTCAGTTTCTTCTGGTCTTTTAACTGGTGAAGGCACACCTTTAAACCAACGAACTGGTCTTAAACAAGTGAATAAGTCTAATTCTTGACGTAAAGCTACGTTTAATGAACGAATACCACCACCAATAGGTGTAGTTAAAGGTCCTTTAATAGCAATTAAATATTCTTCGATTGCTTCTAATGTTTCTTTAGGTAACCATTCGCCTGTTTCATCGTAAGCCTTTTGACCAGCTAATACTTCTTTCCAGTCAATTTTCTTTTCTCCATTGTACGCTTTTTCTACGGCAGCATCGATCACTCTGCTTGCTGCTTTCCAAATGTCTGGTCCAATACCATCACCAATAATATAAGGAATTGTCGGTTCGTTTGGTACTGATAAACCGTCGTTGCTTTTTACAATTTTATTTTCCGCCATTTCAAAAACCTCCGAATAATTTTGTCTATAATAATTATTGTATATTATCTTTCTTCAATTGGTACATAAGTTCTATTAACTTCGCCCACATAATGAGCTCTTGGACGCATAATTCTATTATCTTCATATTGTTCAAGAATATGTGCAATCCAACCTGAAGTTCTACTTACAGCAAAAATTGGTGTGAATAAGTCATGTTCAATATTAAGGCTGTGATATACAGTAGCACTGAAAAAGTCTACATTTGCAATTAAACCTTTTTCCTTTTTCATTTTGTCTGCAATTTTCACAGAAATATCAAATAACTGACTTTGACCAGTTTCATTTGTAATTTTTCTGCTCATTTCTTTTAAGAACTTCGCTCTTGGGTCACCATCTTTATATACACGGTGTCCGAAGCCCATAATTTTTTCTTTGTTTTTGATTTTGTTGTCGATATATTCATCAACTTCATCTTCTGATTTAACTTCAGCTAACATGCTCATTACACGTTCATTTGCCCCACCGTGTAAAGGCCCTTTTAATGAACCAACAGCAGCAACAATACCTGAATACATATCAGATAATGATGATACAGCACATCTTGCTGTGAATGTTGATGCATTAAATTCATGGTCAGCATGTAATACTAACGCTTTGTTAAATGCTTCAACTTCGATGTCAGTAGGTAATTCTCCTCTTAACATATACAAAAAGTTTCCAGCATAGTTTAAGTCTTTATTTGGTTTAACTGGATCTTTACCTTCTCTCACTCGAGCGAAAGCAGTTACTAACGAAGCAATTTTCGCTTGAATGCGAATGCCTCGTTCTAGTGTTTCTGTATCATCTTCTGCTTCAGCTTTAGGATCAAAGTGAGCAATGTAAGATACTGAAGTTCTTAAAGCAGTCATAGGGTGCACATTATCTGTAGCGTATTCCTTAAAGTGATTATACACTCTAGGATTTAACTCCATATAACTTAATAGTTTTTCTTTTAAAGTTTTAAGTTCTTCAGCGTTTGGTAATCGATAATGCCATAATAAAAAGATAATTTCTTCAAATTCAGCATTATTTGCTAAATCATCTATGTCATAGCCCGCATATGTTAATTGACTGTCGATGATTGAACTAACTTTAGTTTCCGCAGCTAGAACCCCTTCTAAGCCTTTTTGTACGTTTGCCATATTTAATTCCCCTTTTCTGTTTCGTTATGAAATGGCTTACAAAAACTATTATATCCAATCAAAGATGATTTGTGAATATATAAAGCCATAATTCTTATTAGCCTCATAAGAAATTTATTAAACTTAATTATTAGTTTAAATAATTCACAAATACATTGTTTGTTATACCTATATTCTAATATTTATAAGCTATTACTTCAATTTATCTAAGAATTTAATTTAATTATCGTATATGATAACTAAATATGAATTATAACCTGTAAAATTACATTTTAAATTTTAAAAATAGTTGTAAAATCTTTAATTGAATTGCATAATTGATACTAGATAAACAAAGGAGAAATGCACATGAAAAAACAAGTATTAAACAGAGAACTTAGTAATCGACATGTTCAACTAATTGCTATAGGGGGAGCAATTGGTACTGGATTATTCTTAGGAGCAGGACAAACGATTGCATTAACAGGTCCTTCCATTTTACTTACCTATATCATTATAGGATTTATGTTATTTATGTTTATGCGAGGTTTGGGGGAAATTCTGGTTTCCAATACAGGATTTAAATCTTTCGCCGATGTAACTAACGAATATATAGGACCTTTTGCAGGCTTTGTTACAGGTTGGACTTATTGGTTATGTTGGATTATAACTGGTATGGCAGAAGTTACAGCCGTTGCAAAATACATAAGTTTTTGGTTTCCACAAATACCCAATTGGATTAGTGCACTATTTTGTGTTCTTATCTTAATGTCATTTAATTTATTAAGTGCCAAATTATTTGGAGAATTAGAATTTTGGTTCGCAATTATTAAAATCGTTACAATAATTGCTTTAATTGTTGTCGGTGCAATCATGATTATCATGGCATACAAAACACAATTTGGTCATGCATCACTGACTAACCTATATAACAATGGTATTTTTCCAAAAGGTATAAGTGGTTTTATGATGTCATTCCAAATGGCATTGTTCTCATTCGTTGGTATTGAATTAATTGGTGTTACTGCCGGTGAAACAAAAGATCCTAAAGTAACAATACCAAGAGCTATTAACAGCGTACCGATTCGCATCATTATTTTCTATGTCGGATCGTTAGCAGTTATTATGTCTATTGTTCCTTGGGCACAAGTAAATCCAGAAGAAAGCCCATTCGTTAGATTATTTGCACTTATAGGTATTCCTTTTGCCGCTGGATTAATTAACTTTGTTGTGTTAACTGCTGCTGCATCATCTTGTAACAGCGGAATCTTTTCAAATAGTAGAATGCTTTTCGGTTTATCAAATCAAGATCAAGCACCTCCGATGTTTAAAAGTAAAAACAAAAATGGTGTACCGCATATAGCAATTATCGCTTCATCATTTTTATTATTAATTGCTGCATTACTGAATTATATTATTCCAAATGCAACACAAGTGTTTACTTATGTCACAACATTATCAACAGTATTATTCCTTGTCGTATGGGGATTAATTACAGTTGCATATATTAATTATCATAAACGTAATCCAGAAAACCATAAAAATGCGGACTATAAATTATTTGGTGGTAAATATATGGCCTATGCTATCTTAGTATTTTTCTTCTTAGTTTTCTGCTTATTATTTGTTAACGTAGATACTCGGAGAGCTGTATATATCACACCCATCTGGATTGTTATTTTAGCCCTCATGTATCTTAGATACAAAAATGCTATTAAAAAGGCTAAAAAATAAAATTATAAATCAAACTTAAAAACAACTCATTCCACTGATCTTATCAGTACGAAGTGAGTTGTTTTTTTATGATTTTATACTGCATAGCTAGTTTTTCTTTTTTGTATGCTACTGTAATTTCTAATTCTTACTTTTTCTTTATATATCATGTGTTTTAAAGATTAAGTCACTCATTTTAAGCTATAAAAAAATGTCAATCTCTATATTGAATATAGAAATTGACATTTATTATTAGTAAAGCATATTTATATATTATAATACGTTAGCATAACCTTCGAATACTTTACCTTGGTTAGCATCAACAGTTACTAAATTATCGCTTTGTATTTCAGTTGTAGCATTTTCAACCCCTACAATTGTTGGAATGCCTTTTTCTAATCCAACGATTGCACTTGGTGATGTAATTCCATTTTCTTCAGTTATTAACCCTAATGCTTGCTCAATATAAGGAACTAAAGTTTCGTCTACTGATGCAGTAACGATAACTTTATCTGACAAGTCTACACCTTCAAGTTCATTAACACTATTAGCTACTAATGTTTTACCTACTACTGAGTTACGACCAACACCTTGGCCATTTGCGATTTCATCGCCTACTAAATGTAATTTCATCATATTAGTCGTACCTTTTTCACCTGTTGGTACTCCGGCAGTGATGATGATTAAGTCACCGTTTTGTACTCTTTCAGTTTCAACAGCTGTTGCAACTGCATTATTTAACAATGCATCTGTAGTTTTACGACCTTGTTTAACTACTGGATAAACACCCCATACTAAGGCACATTGACGTGCAGTTTCAGCACTTGGTGTTACAGCAATAATGTCTGATTTTGGTCTGTATTTTGAAATTGTACGTGCAGTAGAGCCACTTTCAGTTGCTGCAACGATAGCTTTTACACTTAAGTTTAATGCTGTATGTGCAACTGATACACCAATCGCATTAACTAATGATGTTTCTACTAATTTTGTACGGTCAGATAATAATTGCTTATAGTCTTGTGCAGCTTCAGCTGAAACAGCGATATTTCTCATTGTTTTAACAGCTTCTTCTGGATATAATCCAGCTGCAGTTTCACCTGATAACATGACTGCATCTGTACCATCATAAATCGCGTTAGCAACGTCACTTGCTTCTGCACGAGTAGCACGTGGATTACGTTGCATTGAGTCTAACATTTGAGTTGCAGTAATAACTGGTTTACCTAGTTTGTTACATTTTCTAATTAAATCTTTTTGTACCATTGGCACTGATTCTGGTGGAATTTCAACACCCATGTCGCCACGAGCTACCATTAAACCATCTGATACTTCTAAAATTTCTTCAATGTTGTCAATACCTTCTTGGTTTTCAATTTTAGGAATAATACTAATTGTATCGTTTTTATTTTCTTCTAATAATTTACGAATGTCTAACACATCACTTGGACGACGTACGAAACTTGCTGCGATAAAGTCTACACCTTGTCTGATACCAAATTTAATATCTTCAGCATCTTTATCAGTGATACCAGGTAAGTTAACTTTTACGCCAGGTAAGTTAACTCCTTTTTTATTTTTAAGCTCCCCAGTATTTAACACGTCACAAAGCACTTCGCCTTTATCTTTATCAATTTGTTTAACTTGTAGTTCAATTAAACCATCATCTAATAAGATATAAGAACCTTCGTCAACATCATTAATTAGATTGTCATAAGTGACTGAGAATTTTTCTGGCGTACCTTCAACTTCAGTCATACTAACGATAACTTCTGTTCCTTTTTCTAATTCAATGGCACCGTCTTTCATGTTATGTGTACGGATTTCTGGCCCTTTAGTATCAAGTAAAATAGCTACAGTTTTACCTAAACGTTCAGAAACTTTTCTGATAGTGTCAATACGAGCTTGATGCTCGTCAAAGTCACCGTGTGAAAAGTTCAATCTGGCAACGTTCATACCAGCTTTCATTAATTTTTCTAACATTTCTTCAGATTCTGATGCTGGTCCAATCGTACATACAATTTTTGTTTTTCTCATTGTAAATGCCTCCCGAGTAATTAAATAGATAGTTCTTTAGTTAAATTGTAAATATTGTGATCAAATTTATGCGTGTCTGCTATAAAAATATCATCAAATGGTGTGCTCGTTAAATCGTTGTTCTTAATGCCTACGCCTCTAGCTGTCTCTCCATTCATCAATAATTCAACAGCATAACCTCCTAAACGCGATGCTAAAACTCTATCTGCGCCTGTGGGGCTTCCTCCACGTTGAATGTGTCCCAATACTGAAACTCGTGCATCAACATTGATGTACTTCGCTAATTCTTGGGCACATGATTCACCTGACATGACACCCTCAGCAACCATAACGATAGAATGTTTTTTACCACGCCTGATACCATGATCAATACGTTCTGCTACTTCTTTGATTTCAGTTTTAACTTCTGGAATAATGATGGTTTCAGCACCGACTGACATCCCTGCCCATAGCGCTAGGTCACCACAGTCACGTCCCATAACTTCAATAATAAATGTTCTAGCGTGACTAGAAGCAGTGTCCCTAATTTTATCTACAGATTCAATTATAGTATTTAATGCTGTATCAAATCCAATTGTAAAATCAGTTCCATTGATATCATTATCTATTGTACCTGGAACGCCGATAGTTTGAATTTCCGAGCATTCTTCACTAATACGTTGAGCACCTCTATAGCTACCATCTCCACCGATAACTACTAGACCCTCAATGCCTCTTTTACGTAAATTTTCTATTCCTTTTTTACGTACATCTGCTTCTTTAAATTCTGGACATCTTGCAGAGTATAAAAATGTACCACCACGTTGAATTGTATCACCAACTGAACCTAGTTCTAGTTTCTTAATATCATCGTTTAATAACCCTTGATATCCTTGATACACACCGTAAACTTCAATATTATTATATATCGCTTTACGAACAACGGCTCTTACTGCCGCATTCATTCCAGGTGAGTCTCCACCACTAGTTAAAACCGCAATTTTTTTCATGACGACATACCTTTCTGCCTTGTATTTCTTACTTTAAAAATACCATAAATTCACATATGGTGCCATAAATATCAAGTTTATTAATTTATGTAAACGTTTTATTTATCAATATTGTTATAAAATTTAATAGGAAAGCGTTTTAATTATTTTTCATTTTATTCATCTATATTAAGAAGTATAATTGTGAAGTAAACCTTAAAAAAACCCCTCTAATTTTAGAGAGGTTCACTTTATTTTACTCGTTAAACGACCCAATATTTCTGAATTTTTCATAACGATCTTCAACAAGTGCTTCACCGTTCATCTTATTCAATTCAGCTAAATATTGTTCGAATTTTGTTTTTATATTTTGTGCCTGTAATTCGACATCATGATGTGCACCACCAAGTGGTTCTTCAACAACATCATCAGCAACATTTAGTTCTTGTAAATCTTTTGCTGTTATTTTCATTGTTTCTGCGGCTATTTTAGCTAAATTACTATCTTTCCATAGTAGTGCTGACGCACCTTCTGGAGATATAACAGAATATGTGCTATTTTCTAGCATTAGAATTTTGTTAGTAATTCCTAGTCCAAGTGCGCCGCCACTCCCGCCTTCACCAATAACAATTGAAATAACCGGTACTGTTAATGACGCCATTTCAACTAAGTTTCTAGCTATAGATTCACTTTGGCCACGTTCTTCGGCTGCTTTACCTGGATATGCACCCTTAGTATCTATAAATGTAAAAATAGGTCTATTAAATTTCTCAGCCTGCTTCATTAGACGAAGCGCTTTTCTATAACCTTCTGGATGCGCCATACCAAAGTTACGATAAATGTTATCTTTAGTATCTTTACCTCTTTGCTGTCCTACTACAGTTACGGCTTGACCATTTAAATAGCCAATCCCTCCAATCATAGCAGGATCATCTCTAAAATTACGATCTCCATGTAATTCAATGAATGAATCAAAAATTAATGGGATGTAATCTAACGACGTCGGTCTTTCTTGTAACCTAGCTAATTGTACACGGTCCCAAGGTTTTAAATTAGTATAAACTTTATGCGTTTCTCTATCTAATGATGCCTCTAACATATCAATTTCTTCTTGTAAGTCTACATCATTTTTTTCTTGAGATTCTTTTAATGATTCTATTTTATTTTTAATTTCATAAAGTGGCTTCTCAAAATCAAGCATTATTTTTCACCTCTTGGTGCATTTTTAAAATATTAGCTAAGGTTTCTTTCATTTCTTTTCTGTGAACAACTTTATCTAATTGACCATGTTCTAATAAAAATTCTGCAGTTTGGAAATCATCTGGTAATTTTTCATTAATTGTTTGTTCGATGACACGTCTACCAGCAAAACCGATTAAAGCTTTAGGTTCACTAATATTTATATCTCCAACCGAAGCAAAGCTTGCAGATACGCCACCAGTAGTTGGATTCGTTAAATATGAAATATATAATAAACCTGCGTTAGCATGTTTTTTCAATGACACACTGGTCTTACCCATTTGCATTAATGAAATAATACCTTCTTGCATTCTAGCGCCACCGCTAGCAGAAAATAGAATAAATGGTAAACGATGCTCAGTACAATATTCTATAATACGACAAATTTTTTCGCCTACTACAGCACCCATACTCCCCATTCTAAATCTTGCATCCATAACTGCTACGCCAAATTCAATACCTTCTAACTTAGCGGTACCAGTAACAACTGCTTCGTTAAGTTCAGTCTTTTGTTGATCTTTTTGAACTTTTTCTTCATAACTCGGAAAATCTAATGGATTTGCAGAAGTCATACCTTTGTCAAATTCCTCAAATGTATTTTCATCTGAAATAGCTTCGATTCTTTTATAAGCAGTAAGTGCGATATGGTGGTCACAATTGAAACATACATTTAAATTCTCGGATAATTCTTTTGTATACATTATCTTTTTACATTTTGGACACTTCGTCATGATACCTGCTGGTACGTCACTCTGTTTCGAATCCGATACAGTTACATACTTTTTCTTTTTACTACTACGATTAAAAAAATCTTTAAACATGAGTAAACCTCCACTTAACCACCGACAATGATGATTATCATCATACGTTTATAGCGTTATATTATTTTGATTTTATTTCGGTTAATTTTATTGTTTTATTATAAATTGCTTCAGGGTCAACTTCAGTTCTAGCTACGCCTGATTCCATTGCAGCTTTAGCAACTTCTCTAGCTACTGATGGTGCAACTCTACTGTCAAAAGGTGCTGGAATACAATAATCTGGATTTAATTCTTCTGGTTTTATTAAATCAGCAATTGCTTCAACAGCAGCTCTTTTCATTTGTTCATTAATTTGAGTAGCTTCTACATCTAATGCCCCTCTAAAAATACCGGGGAAAGCTAAAACATTGTTAATTTGGTTTGGAAAATCTGAACGCCCCGTACCGATAACTTTTGCACCAGCTTCTTTTGCATCGTCAGGATTAATTTCTGGATCAGGATTAGCCATTGCAAAAATAATCGAATCATCAGCCATAGATTTAACCATTTCTTTTGATAATAAATCTGCTACAGAAACACCGATAAAGACATCTGCATCTTTAATAACATCTTCAAGTTCACCATCTACTTTATCTCTATTTGTCCATTTAGCAACGTATTCTTTAGTGTCATTCATTCCAGCTGAACGTCCTTCATAAATCGCTCCTCTTGAATCACACATCACCATGTCATGTACACCATATGAATAAAGTAATTTAACAATAGCAATACCTGCCGCGCCAGCTCCATTCAAGACTACTTTAATATCTGATAAATCTTTATCAACAATTCTAAGTGCATTAATTAAACCTGCTACTGTAACAATCGCAGTACCATGTTGGTCATCATGAAAGACTGGTATTTTAGTTTCTTTTTTTAAACGTTCTTCAATTTCAAAACAACGTGGTGCAGAAATATCTTCTAAGTTAATACCACCATAATTTGGTTCAATCAGTTTTACAGTTCTGATGATTTCTTCTGTATCTTTAGTATCTAAAGCTAATGGAATACCATCTATGCCTGAAAAACTTTTAAATAATACTGCTTTACCTTCCATTACAGGTATACTAGCTTCTGCACCAATATCTCCTAAACCTAGCACAGCAGAGCCATCAGTTACTACTGCAACTGTATTACTTTTCATTGTATAATCAAATACTTTTCTTTTATCTTCATGGATAGCTTTACATGGTTCGGCTACACCTGGTGAATAAGCTAAACTTAATTCTTCTTTATTTGTAACTTTTACTTTAGCATTTACTTCAAGTTTACCTTTATTTTTTTTGTGCATTTCTAATGCTTCATCTCTTAATGACATGCTTGCGTCGCCCCCAGACAAATATATTGAGTAATTATATATTTTTATTACACCATTAACTATATAACAATTATTTAGCGAGATAAATATATGTATATAACAAATCTCTAATTAAAATAGCTTAATAAAAATATACACTAAATTTCATAGGAAAACTGATGGTAAGTTTTCAATAACCATCAGTTAACTATATCATAATTTATAATAGTGTAAAAGTTATATAATTCTAATATCTGCTGGGTCAAAATGTAAAATAAATTGCGCAATATCATCATTATTAATATAACCAATAAAATGCATTTTATTAGTCGTTTCATCATAAAATTCGACAGGTAAACTTTGTGCAGTTTTTTCAGTGGCAAGCTGATCTATTTCATTTATATCTTTATCTTGACGAATAACAATTTGTCGCGCATTTTGGATGGTCGACTCTTCAAATGCTTTTAAACTGCTTATTTGGGAAATTATAAGTTGTAGTTTATTGTTTCTACGCTCAAATTTACCTCTCACAGTTAACATGCTTTCTTCGGTTAATAATTGTTCATATTTCTTATAGACATCAGGAAAGACGACCCCATCCATAGTATTGTTACCGTCATTTATAGTGATAAAAGCCATATTTTGACCATTTTTAGTTCGAATTTTTTTTATATTCTCAAGTTGTATAAAGATTGGCTTATGATTAACAGCATTAGTTAATTTATAAATACCCAAATACTGTTTTTTATTGAATGCTTTTTCTACCGGATGTGTCGAAATATAAAATCCTAAGTATTCTTTTTCATAGTCACTCAAAACTTTATCCGGTAACTCTTCTTTATCTTCATAAGTGGTCTTTGGCGTTAACACATCAAAAATTAAATCATCCTGTTCAATACTAGAAACGTCATCTAATACTTGGTCTATTGACTGAAGTAAAGTAGCGCGATTTTGCCCTAACTGATCAAATGCCCCTACTAAAATCAATGCTTCTAATAATTTACGCGTTTTAATCCGTTTAGGTATACGACGAGCAAAATCAAAAAAGTCTTTGAAATTACCGCCAGATTGCCGTGTTTCAATAATTAATTTCACGCTTTGATATCCTACACCTTTTATCGCTCCTAAAGACAAGTATATACCATTAGGCGTTGCTTTATAAAACCAATGACTATAATTAATATGAGGCGGTAAAATATCAATATGTTGGTGTTTAGCTTCATCGATAATAGAAGCTGTCTTTTGTTCACTACCTATAATATTACTTAATATATTGGCATAAAAATAATTAGGATAATGTACTTTTAAATAAGTCATAATATAAGCTATTTTGGAATAACTTACCGCATGTGCTCTTGCAAAGCCATAATCAGCAAATTTTAAAATCAAATCAAAAATTTGCTTACTTAGTTGTTCGTCGTAATCATTCTTCACAGCACCTTTTACAAAATGCTGGCGCTCATTTTCGAGCACTGCCCTATTTTTTTTACTCATCGCACGTCTTAAAATATCCGCTTCACCGTAACTAAAGCCAGCAAACTTACTAGCTATTTGCATGATTTGTTCTTGATAAATAATAACGCCGTAAGTCTTTTTTAAAATAGGTGCTAAATCAGCATGTAAATATTCAACTTTTGAAGGTTCATGTCTACGTGTAATATAAGTAGGAATTTCTTCCATTGGCCCTGGTCTATAGAGAGATGTAACAGCTACGATATCTTCAAAATGTTCTGGTTGTAATTTTTTTAAAACGTTTCGTATACCGTCACTTTCTAATTGGAATATGCCTGTTGTATCACCAGTTGATAATAAACGAAACACTTTATCATCATCAAAAGGTATTTGTTCTATATCGATTGTAATATTTAAATCATATTTAACTTGGTCAACAATTTGATGAATGATTGATAAGTTTCTAAGTCCTAGAAAGTCGATTTTTAATAAACCCATTCTTTCCGCTTCAGTCATCGTCCACTGCGTTAAAATGCCATTATCACCTAATGTAAGTGGTGCATAGTTATAAATGGGGTGATCATTAATTATTATTCCTGCTGCGTGTGTAGATGTATGTCGTGGTAGTCCTTCTAATTTTTTGCAAATTTCAAACCATCTCTCATTACGATAATTACGATGTACAAAATCTTTAAATGCCTCATCTTTATATGCCTCATCTAGCGTAATACCTAACTTATGGGGTATTAATTTGGACACTTCATTGAGTGTTACATCATCAAAACCTATTATACGCCCGACATCACGAGCAACTGCCCTAGCTAATAAATGACCAAATGTCACAATGCCTGCAACATGATTGTCACCATATTTTTCTTGAACGTATTGAATCACTTTGTCTCTTTTTGTATCTTCAAAATCAATATCAATATCTGGCATCGTGACACGTTCAGGATTTAAAAATCGTTCAAACAATAAATCATATTTAATTGGATCAATAGTAGTAATATCTAATAAAAAACTAACTAATGAACCTGCCGCAGAACCCCTACCTGGACCTACTAAGACATTATTAGATTTAGCATAATGAATCAAATCACTCACGATTAAGAAATAGTCTTCAAACCCCATATCGGTAATAATTTTAAACTCATAGTTTAAACGTTGTCGGTAACTATTATTTTGATTCAATCCTTTTTTCTTTAGTTGTCGCTTAAGAATTTGCATTAAATAGTTTTTCGACGTTAATTCATCTGGTGTAGGAAATTTAGGTAATAAGTTTTGATGATAGTTTAATTCTGCTGTACATAATTGTGCTATATAGTCTGTATTATCGAGTGCTTCTTTAGGCACGTCCAAGTCAAATAACTCATCTTTACTTAACACATGTGTATGATAATCAATAGGTTCATTGACTAAATCTAATTTTTTATTGTCACGTATCGCATTCAATGCTGTAATCGTATTTGCATCTTCTCTATTAAGATAGTTAGCATTTTGTAACCATACCAGTGGAACATCAATAATCGCTTTACTTAGA
Organism: Staphylococcus kloosii; assembly: GCF_032139365.1. GTDB lineage: Bacteria > Bacillota > Bacilli > Staphylococcales > Staphylococcaceae > Staphylococcus > Staphylococcus kloosii_A. Next base: position 37,698 of record NZ_JAVTDB010000044.1, on the reverse strand, counting down.
TGATTAATGTAAAGATCGGAATGTGATTTAAATTGATCCACAATATTTTGATGTTCTTCAGTAACATTTTTGAAAATAATAATTAATTCAGCAGCATATTTAGATAACCATTCGTAACTTGTTTCAACTTTATCTTTCATTTTAATTGCCGATGATAATTTTATTAAATCTGTTAAGCCTTGCTTATTTTTAGCCAACACCACAGTTTCTAACGACGTTAATCCGTCAGTTAACCATAATGTCATACCAAAAATAGGTTTGATATTAGCGCTTATACATGCGTCATAGAATTGAGGATAACTATACAGTACATTAGTATCGGTAATAGCTAAAGCTGTATAGCCTTCATTAGTTGCTTTAGTCACAGCATCATGAATTTTTAAACTTGAATTAAGTAAGTCATATGCCGAATGAATATTTAAATGTGCAACCAATGTTATCACCTCTTATCCTTATAATTTATTATTGAGTGCTGTAGCTAATTTTTCGAATGTCTCCCAACTATCAACGGATACGCCTGAAGCATTTGGATGGCCTCCACCACCGAAGTCACTTGCGACATCATTAATAACAATACCTTTAGAGCGGATGCGACATCTAATTTCACTACCTTCATCTACTGCGAATAACCAAATTTTCAAACCTTTAATATCGGCGATTGTATTTACAAATAATGATGCTTCATTAGCAGCGATATTAAACTGTTCTAAAACTTCTGTCGTTATAATCACCTTACAAAAGCCATGCTCATTCAAATCAAAATTTTGTAAAACATAACCTTGGAACGGTAACAATTTCGGATCTTTTTCCGCTAAATTATTTAGTTCTTCGTTGTGATTAAAATCAAATGTTAATAACTGACTAGCGACTTCCATCGTGTGTGGCGTAGTGTTATTAAATAAAAATCTTCCAGTATCGCCAACGATACCAATATACAATAATCTTGCGATTGACCCATCGATAATTGAATAATCATTAAAATAATTAATAAAATCACTGATGATTTCACTTGTTGAAGAAGCCTCAGTGTTAACATAATTAAGGTCTCCGTATTGATCCACTGCTGGATGATGATCAATTTTAATTAGCTTTTGCCCTAGATTATATCTTGAATCACTCACTCGCGGAGCGTTTGCAGTGTCACAAACAATAACAAGTGCTTCCTGATACACTGCGTCCTCAATATCATCAAAGGTGCCGATAAAATCTAAAGAAGGTTCACGTTCCCCTACAGCATATATGTCTTTATGAGGAAATTTTGCTTTTAAATAACCTTGCAAACCTAACTGTGAGCCATATGCATCTGGATCTGGTCGCACATGCCTATGTATAATTATCGTTTCATATTGTTCTATTTCTTCCATAATATCATTAAATATCTCTGTCATCTTTCATCGTATCCTTTCAGTAATATCATTCTTTATAAATAGTGCTTAATTTAATATCTGACACATAATCATTGCTTTAGCTACGTTTTGTGTGCCTGTTTTCATTGTTACTTCTAATTTAGCAAAGTTTCGTCCTACATTTAACATATCATAATGAACATCTATCTCAGATTCAATTTGTACAGTATTTAAATAAAAAATATTTAGGTTTTCAATCATAACTTCAATTTTTTTATATCTACGCATTTCATAGCGTACTGTTTCTTCAATTATGGCCACGAAGACTGCCTTACTTAACATGCCGAATTGATCAGTTAATAGTGGTGTAGTTTGTACTTGAATTATATCATTGGATATATGTATATGTTTGGCAATTTGATCGTTAATCGTGTCACCAACTTGTGGTTGACGACCAATTAATTGCATCGACTTTAATACATCTTCTCTAGAAATTACGCCAATTAATTTTTTGCTGAAATTAGTTACTGGCAGTAATTCTATACCTTCCCAAATCATAATGTGGGCACAATTAGCGATTGTTGTAGCTAATTGTACATCTATTGGGGATCGGGTCATAACTTGCGCAAGCATTTCATCGTCGTCCATATTAATAATCTCTTTGCTCGTGACTATGCCGACTAACTTCCAATTATCGTCGACAACAGGAAATCTTGAATGACCTGTTGCTTTAGCTTTATCTTTGTAATCATTGAGTTTCATATCTTCAAATACAACTGTTGTATCATCAATCGGTTTAACGATATCTTCAACGATTAATATCTCTTTACGTATCATTTGATTATACATAGCTCTATTTATTATATTCGCTACTAAATAGGTATCATAATTTGATGAGATAATTGGTAAATCGTGTTCGTCTGCATATTTAATAATGTCATCTGAAGTAGAAAAACCACCAGTTATTAATACTGCACTTCCTCTCTTTAATGCTTCTAATTGAACATCTTTACGATTACCAACTATTAATAAAGTATGCGCACTTAAATATTTAACTAAATCATTAAGTTCCATCGCACCGATGGCAAATTTGGATAATGTTTTAATCAAACCATTACGCCCACCTAATACTTGGCCATCAATAATTTTAACGATTTCATTAAATGTTAATTGTTCAATTTGTTCACGTGTTTTCTTTTCAATTCTCACAGTACCAACACGGTCGATTGTAGCTACAAGACCTAATTGACCCGCATCTTTTATCGCGCGGTATGCTGTTCCTTCAGAAACTTCTAACACTTTAGCAATTTTTCTAACTGATATTTTTTGACCCACAGATAATGATTCTATATATGATAATATTTGTTCATGTTTTGTCATATTATGGACCTCTTTTAATTTGTTAGTTACTTATATATTATAACTTTTTATAGCTTAAATTGCGATGCAACATCACAAAATTGTACTTTCCATCTATTGTTTAATATATTTAACATGTGCATTTCAAAATATTTCAATAAAATAAATTTATTTTATTGCACTAATTCTCATTTATTTATTAAAATAAAAATTAAGGAGGGATAAACTATGTATAAAAACATATTACTAGGTGTAGATACTACGCTTAAAAATGAACAAGCTTTACAGCAAGTTGCTAATATTGCTGGCAAAGATACAGTAGTGACAATTTTTAATTCTATTAATGAACAAGACGCTCAAGCTTCTATCAAAGCAGGTGTTCATTTAGATAAGCTCATCGAAAAACGTAGCGAAGGATTAGAACCTACACGTCAGGCGTTAGATGAATATGGTATTAAACACGATGAAATCATCGTACGTGGTAGAGCAAAAGTTGAATTAGTTAAATATGCGAATAGTGGCGATTATGAAATTGTGGTGTTAAGTAATAGAAAAGCCGACGACAAGAAAAAGATGGTTTTAGGTAGCGTAAGTCACAAGGTGGCAAAACGTGCAAAAATCCCTGTACTGATCGTTAAATAATAAAGTTTGTCAATATGAATAATTAAACACACAAAAACGTTATCACCATAATAGATGATAACGTTTATTTTTATTTATAGGTTAACTGTTTCACCTGGTTTTAGTATTTGTACTTCACCAGTGTTGACAGCTTGTTTAAATTGTTCAGGATCTTGTTTGATTAAATCAAACGTATTGTAATGAATAGGCACTGTTATTTTTGGTTTTATAAATTCATTAATTGCATAACTTGCATCATCAATACCCATTGTAAAATTATCGCCAATTGGCACGAAACAGATATCCACTGGATGTCTGTCAGCGATGAGTTTCATATCACTGAATAAACCAGTATCACCTGTATGATAAATTGTTTTGCCTTCTAATTCTAAAATTATGCCCATAGGCATACCTAGATAGACAGGAATACCATTATCATCAGTCAAGCTTGAACTGTGGAACGCTTGAACAAATTTTAATGAGCCGAAGTCAAATTCTACTTTCCCACCAATATTCATTGGTCTTACATTATCGTAATCTTTATTAGTAGTTAGATAATCACCTAGCTCAGCAGAACCAATAACAGTCGCATTATTTTTCTTCGCGATTTCAATTGTATCGCCAAAATGATCTCCATGGCCATGCGTTAAAATCACGTAATCTACTTCTAAATTATTTGGATCTAAATCAGATAGTTCATTTCCACTGATAAATGGGTCTATAATACCCTTTTTACCGTTAGCCTCAAAATAAACAGTTGATTGTCCATGAAAAGATAATTTCATTTTGTAGTTCCTCCCATTTATAGTATTTACTTTACTTCTATACCACATATATAGCGTCTATAACAATATATTAATACATTACTTAGGAATAACGCTCATGATTTAATAGTTTTATTGCAATTTTAATAGCTAATTTTTGAATTACTTAGCTATCTAACATAAAATTAATTAGAAGAGCAAAAATAGGAGGAAATTACATATGAAAATGAATCAAATTATGAATGAAATCGACACACAGCAAGCTGATGCTGCATGGATTACTACGCCACTTAATATCTTTTATTTTACCGGTTATTTAAGTGAGCCCCATGAAAGATTGCTAGCACTTTTAGTTACTGCTCAAGGCGAACAAGTCTTATTCTGTCCTCAATTAGAAGTAGACGAAGTGAAAGCATCACCTTTTGAAGGTACAGTAGTTGGCTATCTTGATACTGAAAATCCTTTTTCAAAATATAGTTTTTCAGCACAAAAATTATTAGTTGAAGCTGAGCATTTAACACTTAAACGTCAACGTGAATTAATCCAAGCATTCGGTATAAAAACATTTGGTGACATTGACCTTACAATTAAAGCGCTACGCAACGTTAAAACCGAAGAGGAAATCGCCAACATACAAGAGGCTTGTAAACTTGCAGATAAATGTATTGAAATCGGTGTAGATTTCTTATCTGTTGGTGTTACGGAACGACAAGTCGTTAATCATATTGAAAATGAAATTAAAAATTTTGGCGTCAACGAAATGAGTTTTGACACTATGGTCTTGTTTGGCGATCACGCTGCATCACCACATGGCACTCCTGGAGATCGTCAGTTACAAAATGATGAATTTGTTCTATTTGACTTAGGTGTTATTTATGAGAATTATTGTAGTGACATGACACGTACTGTTAAATTTGGCACCCCTAATGAAGACGCACAAAAAATATATAAAGTCGTCCTTAAAGCAGAAAAAGAAGCTATTGCTGCGATTAAACCTGGCGTTAAAATTAAAGAGATTGATAATATCGCTAGAGGTATTATTGAAGATGCAGGATATGGTGAATACTTCCCACACAGACTTGGCCATGGTTTAGGACTTGAAGAACATGAATATCAAGATGTATCAAGCACAAACGAAAATGTCTTTGAAGCAGGCATGGTTGTGACCGTTGAACCTGGTATTTATGTCCCTGGCGTAGCTGGAGTGCGTATAGAAGATGATATTCTTGTTACTGACGAGGGCACAATTATTTTAACCGGGTACGAAAAATGATAAAAGAAGCGGTTGTAGAAACAATACAACAAGTTGAATATGCTATTGCTCAAGGCGCAGACAGATTAGAACTATGTGATAACCTATCAGTAGGAGGAACAACGCCAAGTTATGGCATGACTGCAATTGTTTCAGAAATGTGCGCAACTAATAATATTGAACTCGCCGTAATGATTAGACCTCGAGGCGGAAATTTTGTTTATGAATTGTATGATTTTGAAATCATGCAAAAAGATATACAAACGTTCAAGCAACTTGATATTGATTATTTTGTCTTTGGTTGTTTGACGTCAGATAATATTTTAAATGAATGGCAAATGAAAACATTACAACGTTTAGCCCACCCTACTAACGTTGTGTGTCATATGGCATTTGATCAAATACACATTCATGGACAAATTAAAGCGCTACATCAGTTAATTGATATGGGCTTTAGCCGGTTATTAACACATGGTGGCGCATCCGACACTAATATTTTTGATAATTTAAATCATTTAGGTAAACTTGTTGTCAATTCTGGTGGCAATATCGAGATTATGCCGGGTGGAGGCCTAACAAAAGATAATATAACCGAATTAATTGCGGCCTTTCCTTTTCAAGAAGTCCATGGCACAAAAATAGTATAATTTTAAGTTTATGGGAGTGGGACGAAAATCTTATTAACATAAAAAGATTATGTAATACTGCCCCGTTAAGGATGACTAGTGTTGAAAAAGCTTAATCCAACCATATTTTCAAGTCAGTCATTTCTTGCCAATAGAAAAATAAAACTGCCAACATCACTCAATAACGATGTTTGGCAGTTAATTAATTTAATATTAAGACGAATTACTATGACTTAATTTTTATTTAAGTGCTTCTGAAATATGAGCAGATGGAATATTTAATGCTTCACCAACGCTACTATTAGTTAATTGCCCATTTATAGTGTTTAAGCCTAATGATAATGGCTCATTATCTTGTAATGCTTTTAAGTAACCTTTATTAGCTAATTGTAATACATACGGTAATGTTGCATTATTAAGCGCAATGGTTGAAGTTCTTGGAACTGCACCAGGCATATTTGCCACTGCATAGTGAACAACGCCATGTTTTTTGTACGTTGGATCATCATGTGTAGAAATTCTATCTGTCGTTTCAAAGATACCACCTTGATCAATAGCGATATCAACAATCACTGCACCACTTTTCATTTGTTTAACCATTTCCTCAGATACTAAATTAGGAGCTTTAGCGCCTGGGATAAGTACTGCCCCAATAACTAAATCACTTTCTTTTACAGCTCTTTCGATATTTAATGGGTTAGACATAATCGTATGAACTCGTCCACCAAATAGATCATCTAATTGTTGTAAACGACGCGGATTAACGTCTAAGATTGTAACATCAGCACCTAATCCAAGTGCAATTTTAGCGGCGTTTGTTCCTGCTTGACCGCCTCCTATAATTGTAACTTGACCTTTAGATACACCAGGTACACCACCTAGTAAAATACCCATGCCACCTTTATATTTTTGTAAAAACTCAGCACCAATTTGTGTCGCCATGCGTCCAGCCACTTCACTCATCGGTGTTAACAATGGTAATGAGCGATCAGGTAATTGTACTGTTTCATATGCAATACTTATTACCTTGCTTTCTATTAATGCTTCAGTTAATTTACGTTCATTAGCTAAATGTAGGTAAGTAAATAAAATAAGGCCCTCACTAAAGAATTTAAATTCTTCTTCAAGTGGTTCTTTTACTTTCATAACCATGTCCACATTCCAAACTTCATCCTGTGTCATGACAATTTTAGCACCTGCTTGCTCATAGTCTACGTCTTCAAAGTATGAGCCTAGTCCTGCAGATGTTTCAACAAAAACTTCGTGTCCTTGTTCTACTAATGCGTGAACACCACTTGGTGATAAACTTACTCGATTTTCATTATTTTTTATCTCTTTTGGAATACCTATATTCAATTCGTCCACCTCCATAAATATAGTAACGCGAAAGCATTGAAAGCGCAATCATTAAATTTAAGAAAATTATTATTTAAGTTGATTTAAAATTCTGACAATGTGGTATAGTATAAATAAGAAAACTAAGGAGGTAATTGCGATGCTAACATATAAAAATATTTTAATCGCAGTTGATGGATCACTGGAAGCTGAATGGGCATTTAACAAAGCGGTTGATGTTGCAAAACGTAACGAAGCACAACTGACTGTTGTGAATGTCATCGATTCTAGAACTTATTCTTCATATGAGGTTTATGACGCTCAATTCACAGAGAAATCTAAAAACTTCTCTGAAGATTTACTTAACGGCTATAAAGAAGTAGCAACTAATGCAGGCGTTTCTGATGTTGTAACAAGACTTGAATTCGGTTCTCCTAAAGCTATTATTCCTAAAAAATTAGCTAATGATGTAGGCGCAGATTTAATTATGTGTGGTACTTCTGGTTTAAACGCAGTAGAACGTTTTATTGTAGGCTCTGTTTCAGAAGCTATCGTACGTCATTCACCATGTGACGTCCTAGTCGTTCGTACAGAAGAATTACCAGAAGATTTCCAACCTCAAGTTGCTACAGATGAATTTAGATCACAGTATCAAACTCATTAAAATTAAAAAAAGAGCGAGACTAAAATCTTATTTTTATAAGAAGATTTTATAGTCCCACCCCGGCAAAGATGACGAAAGTTGAAATAAGCTTGATACAAGCTTATTTTCAATTCAGTCATCTATTGCCCAAGTAGAAGTAGGGCCTGAAGACAATATGATGTCTCAGGCCCTACTTTTTATTAATCTAATTCGCCAAATTTTATTACGTCTCTAGCAATCATTACTTCTTCATTTGTTGGAATAACTAACACTTTGACTGGTGAATGTGGATAGTTAATAAATCCTTCTTCACCATGAATGTTTTCATTTTTCTTAGCATCCCAATAAACACCCATAAACTCTAGACCTTCTAATACTTTAGCTCTAACTGGGTCAGAGTTTTCACCTACACCAGCAGTAAATACAATTACATCTACGCCATGCATACGAGTTGCATAAGAACCAATATATTTATGGATTCTTGAAGCAAATACGTCTAAAGCAAGTTGAGCTCGTTCTTTTCCTTCTTTGCTATCTTCAATGATATCTCTTAAGTCACTTGAGCTACCAGATATACCTAATAAACCTGATTCTTTATTTAATGTATCTAACACTTCTTCTGCAGTTTTATTTGTTTTTTCCATCAAAAATGGAATTAAAGCTGGATCAATGTTACCTGAACGTGTACCCATTGTTACACCTGCTAATGGTGTGAAGCCCATTGAAGTATCTACTGATTCGCCACCATCGATAGCAGCAATAGATGCACCATTACCGATGTGACATGAGATAATTCTTAATTCTTCAATTGGTTTTCCTAATATTTCTGCAGCACGTTGAGATACATATTTATGACTTGTACCATGGAAACCATATTTACGGATGCCATAATCTTCATAGTATTGGTAAGGCAAACTATAAAGGAATGATTTTTCAGGCATTGTTTGATGGAATGATGTATCAAATACAGCAACGTGTGGAATTTCAGGCAATAATTTACGGAATGCACGAATACCCATTAAGTTAGCAGGATTGTGTAAAGGCGCTAATTCACTTAAACTTTCAATTTGCTTTTCTACTTCGTCTGTAACATAGACTGAGCTTGGGAATAATTCGCCACCATGTACAACACGGTGTCCAGTTCCTTCAATATCATAAATACTTTCAATGATTCCATGCTTTTTAAAACTTTCTAACATAATATTTACTGCGTCTTCATGGTTTTTAATATCAGTTACATCTTTTATTTTTTCTCCATTTACTTCAACAGTAAATATAGAATCTTTTAACCCAATTCTTTCTATTAAACCTTTAGTTATAATCTTTTCTTCAGGCATTTCAATAAGTTGAAATTTTAAAGAAGAACTACCAGCGTTTATCGCCAAAATTAATTTTGACATGAGCATAATGCCTCCATTTTCAATTAAGTTATAATATCCATATTTATTTAACCATTAATACAGTTGAAATTCAATAGTATTACAGTTTATTTTTCAGGATGATTGTTTTTCATCCACTCTGTTAAATCAGCTAAAAATCCTTGGAATTGTTGTGGATTTTTGAAATCAGGAATATTTGCCAACAGTACTTCTACAGGCTTAGTCACGTTCGTTTCTTTCTTTTGCAAAATCAATATTGATTTACGTGCATTTTCATTTTTAAACAACGTAGCTGGTAAATTTAAAAAGGCTTGCATTTCTGATTCTGTTGCAATGAAATTTTGCAACTGTTTTACTTTGTCCCCTTCAAAAATATTGCTTGGAACTACGAGAAATGCGTAGCCAGAAGGTTCAAGGGCCGTTAATGCTTGTTCTATAAGTAAATAATGTGAATAACTATGACCTTCTTTAAATCCTAACTCCATTTCGTGACTACGTTCATCTGCAGGATAATAACCAATCGGTAAATCACCAATCACCACATTAGCATCTTCAAAAGTAAGTGGCATTATTGCATCTTGAGGATAAACATCAAAAGGAATTTCTAAAAAGTTTGCTAAATGAACACTAACTCTAGACAATACAGGATCCACTTCTACTAGATGATGCATTAAAGTAACATCTGTCATAACTTCGTGTACAGACGCACTTAAATGACCTGCACCACTTGCTAAGTCAGCTATGTGTAAAGCTTCACTGTCTGACATAAATTGTTTTACAAGGAAACCTAAAATTAATCCAATTGAATCGGGTGTAATTTGATGATTTGCTTGAATTTCTTCATTTTGTAATAAACTTAAATATGCGAATTGAAAAGCTTTTCTTCTATCTTGCAATGTAGCTTGTTCTAATAAATCTCTGTCATTTTTGTAAATGTCTTCCATTGCCAAACCAAGATTTTCGATAAAACTTTGACCATTTTCGTCATTTAATGCTTTCGCTTTACTATCCAAAGTTTGGAATAGTCGCTCCATAATTGTTTGCTCTTCAGCCATATTAAATAGTCCTTTCTAAAAAAACTGCCCATAATTTTTGTCTAAAGATACTACGTTATCTTAGATTACCAAATAATTATGGACAGTATAGTTTGTAATGTCAATAAAACTGTTTAATAAGTAATTTATAAAAACAAAATTAATTAAATATTACGGTATGCATCTAAAGCACTATCGAAATCTGGGAAGTCAGTACCTTCTGAAACAATTTCAGAATATATAACTTTGTTATTTTGGTCCAATACGAATACTGAACGAGCTAATAAACGTAATTCTTGCATAACAACACCGTAATTTTTACCAAATGATAAATCTTTATGGTCACTTAATGTTAATACGTTGTCTAATCCGTTAGCTGCACACCATCTCTTTTGAGCAAATGGTAAATCTGCAGATATTGTTAATACAACACCATCTTCTTGTGCAGCTTCTTCATTAAATTTACGTGTTTGTTGATCACAAACACCAGTATCTATTGATGGAACAACACTTATTAATTTCTTTTGACCTTCATAGTTCACTAATGTAACTTCATTAAGTCCATTATCTAAAACTGAAAAGTCAGGTGCCGTTTGTCCTACTTTAACTTGTTCACCAACTAATGTAATTGGCTCTTGCTTAAATGTAATTTGTGTCATTTAAGGTTCCTCCTTGTTATCTAGCTTATGATAAAATTATAACTGTTTATTTACGAGAAATAAACAGTTACAACTTGACCTTGCATAAAAATTATTTCAAATAAAATAATTTTTCGAATTTATTTTTAATTACGACGGTTCCTGCGAAATAATCATGTATGCCTTTGTGTTTTTTTGTGAAAATTGTTACTAGATACAATATATTACCGAAAACACCACAGACAATTCGCCCAACCCATTCTCTAAAAAGGATGTCTGACCATGTTAAAGTCTGTCGGTCCTCACGTTCTACCCTAATATTGCATATCATTTTCCCTAAAGTTTGTTGGAAGAAGCGAGTTAGCAATACAAAATATAAATAGAACACAATTGCATCGAGTATGTGGCCAACACTAAAATAATTTATCCAAATTTTTATATCATCTATGTTAGTAAAATGATAAATAGGCTTTAAAATTAAACTGTGTACGCCAAATATGACGAGTAAATCAATAAGGAAGCTCCAGAAACGTATGCCAAAGCCTGCATATATTGATTTGATCATTTGCTCATGTATTAATGCTTCAGAGACAACTTCATTGGAGGTAGATTGTATATTATTTCTTTCTTGAGAGCCGTTAGTTTCATTTTGTGTAACCAATTTAACCACCTACCCTTCGTATAAATACATTGGTTTAGCTTTAGAATCATTAGTAATAACAGATTTAATATCTTTTATATCACTTCTGAACTGTTTAACAGTTGATTTAGCACTGAATATAGTAGAGAAAACATTACCGCTATCACTATACTCAAAGACTTCTGCATTATTAGCATGAATATCTTTTTTCAATGCTGATATTGCTTCATTTTGGTAACCAATATTATCAATTAAACCATTTTCTTGTGCTTGTTGCGCACTGTATACACGGCCGTCTGCTAATTTTCTCACTTTTTTCTCAGACATATGACGGCCATCTTTTACAATATTGACAAAACGATCAAAGCTATCATTTAACATTGATTGCAAAATATTTTTTTCATCACTCGTCATAGGACGAGAACTGCTCAAGATATCTTTATGTGCACCTGATTTAATTACATTTTCTTTAACGCCTAGTTTTTTCTGTAAACCAGAGTAATCAACATTAGACATGATGACTCCTATTGAACCAACCATTGACTGTGGTCCTGCATAAATTTTATCTGCGGGGGCAGAAACATAATAACCGCCAGATGCAGCTAAACTTTCCATATGTACATAAACTTTTTTACCCTTTTGCTTAATTTGTTTAATCTTGTTGTAAATTTCATCACTAGGATAAGTGCCACCACCGGGAGAGTTTACCGTTAATAAAACACCTTTTACAGATTTGTCTTTTTTCACATTATCTAATTGTTTCATAAAAGCAGCGTGATTATAACCACTGCCACCAAAAAATCCACCGTCTGATTCATCTGAAATCTCACCGTTTAGTGTTAAATGAGCAATTCGGTTTGATGAGCTTCCTTGCTGTTCTGTTTTTTCTGTGAACGGATCACCACTACTAGAACTACTATTTGAAATAAAGGAACTAACAATAGCACTAATTGAACTTACAGTAATACCTCCTAATATGACAACTACAGCTAAAATGATGGCTATCACTCTTTTTTTAGACATTAAAATACACCCCAAAATCAAAATTTGTTGTTTCTTTGTTTACATATTCTTACTATATCAAACAATATACTAAAATATAGTGTAAAAAAAGAACTTATTATAAAAATAAGTTCTTTTATTTTATATTTAATTAAAATGTTTGAGTTATATAATCGTACGCATTTTTTAAAATCAAAACAGCCGTGACGATAACGAATAATACTTTTACGTATCCTACGCCTTTATTTATAGCAAACATTGCCCCTACATATGACCCTGCGATCATGCTTAGAGCCATGATAATACCAATAAAGTAATCTACATGACCTAAACAAATAAATAATAATAGCGCGCCTAAATTCGATCCAAAATTTAATACTTTTGCGTTCCCAGCAGCACTTAAAAAATCAAAACCAAACATTAATAAAATAAATAGTAAGAACGAACCCGTTCCACCACCTAAAAAGCCATCATAAAAACCAATGATGCTAATTAAAGAGGTAAACAAAATCGCTTTAGCTATCGTTAATTTATTGAATGTGCGAATACTACCCCAGTCTTTACGAATCAAAGTATATATAAGCACGATAGTGAGTATGACAATAACTATCGGTTTTAATAAGTCTGCCGGTAAAAACGTTGCGAGGCTAGAACCGATTATCGAGAAGATAAAGACAAACGGCAATAATTTACCAACTAATGCTAAATCAACTTTTCTTGCTCTAATAAATCTAATGGCGCTCGTCATTGTACCGAATACGCTTGCTAGTTTATTAGTACCCAATGCAATTGAAGGCGGTAATCCTATCGCTAATAAAGTCGGAATAGAAATTAATCCGCCTCCACCTACCACCGCATCGATAAATGCCGCTAAAAATCCTAGCGCTATTACAATTAATATAATTGATATATCCCAATCCATGGTTGTCGTCCCCTTTGTCTATGATATATGTGTATTAAAGTTAAAATAAATCTTCAATAATCGCGCTAGTTTCCGCTTCTTTGTCACTTTGATAATCTTTAGTTATAGTCAACGTTTCGATATTTGCTACTGCATTATCTATCATTTCTTCAAAATCAAAGACGCTTTCATATTTTACGACTTTTTCAAAGTCCGGCTCTGTAACAGGATTTTTAGGTGTGAAAATCGTACAACAATCTTCATACGGTTGGATTGAAACATCAAACGTGCCAATGTTTTTTGCTTTCTTCACAATTTCTTCTTTATCTAAAGTTAAGAGTGGACGCAACACTGGTGTTGAAGTGACATTGTTGATTGCATACATACTTTTAAGTGTTTGACTTGCAACTTGTCCTAAATTTTCACCGTTAACAATTGCATGTGCACCAATTTTATGAACTAATTTATCGGTAACTTGCATCATCATACGACGTGTAGATGTCATTGTATAGCGTTCGTGTACGACTTTATTAATTTGTTTTTGTAATTCAGTAAAAGGCACAATGTGTAACTTAATCGGACCTACATGTTGAGATAAAATACGAGTCAATTCAATCACTTTATCTTTTGCTTTTTCACTCGTAAATGGTGGACTGTGAAAATGAATTGCTTCTATAGTTACGCCACGTCGCATTACCTCCATAGCAGCAACAGGAGAATCAATACCGCCTGATAGCATTAATAATGTTTTTCCTCCAGTACCAACTGGTAGTCCACCTACGCCTTCAATCGTTTGATCATAGATATAAATCGCATCTATTCTAACTTCTACTTTGATTTCATGGTCAGGTTGCTTTACATTAACAGTTATATGCTCGTTATCATTTAATACAGCACCACCAACTTGTCGTTGTAATTCATATGTGTCATAAGGGAATTTTTTATCCGCACGTTTAACGTCGATTTTAAATGTGTCACCACTAGCATAATTTTTTGCAAATGCACTTGCTTGTTGAGCTACGGCTTCAACTGTTTTCTCTAATTTCATAACCGGGCTAATAGAATAAATACCAAATATTTTGGATAAACGTTCGATAATAGCATCTTTTGCAGCTTTTTCTTCGAGTTCGATATACATTCTGTCTCTATTGGCTTTAATTTTAATACCGTCAAATGATCTTAAAGCTTTTTGTACATTCGTGCGTAATTGGTTTACGAACATTTTACGATTAGCCCCTTTAAGCGTTAACTCGCCATATCTAACTAACAAATGATCATACGTCATTTTAACAACTCCTTAACTTCTTCATATACTTGAATAAATACTCCTTTAAATGTTGCAATATCTTCTGAAGTAGTATTAACACCTAAAGATAATCTTATACTGCCTTCTATGTTGCGTTTTGATATTCCCATACCTAATAATACTTCGTTTAATTCAGCTTTTTTCGAAGCGCAAGCACTCGTCGTCGACAACATCACATCATGTTTTGAAAAGGCGTTTACCAATACCTCACCTTTAACTCCAGGAAAAGCCATATTGAGAATGTGTGGCGCAGCGTCTTTTGGTGAGTTAATATAAACACCTTTAAAATCTTCTACAAATGTGCTTATTTCGTTATTTAACGCCTTCAATTGTTCATTTAATTGCGCTTGATTTTGAACTGCATATTTAATAGCTTTAATTATGCTTATATTGATAGGTAAATTTATTGTTCCACTTCTAATACCTAACTCTTGGCCGCCACCTTGCATTATCGGTTCAATTTGATGCACATTTTCGACAAGCAATATGCCTTGCCCCTTCAAGCCATTAAATTTATGTCCACTCATACTTAAACTATGTACGCCTTCGAAACTCAATGGAATTTTGCCGATAGCTTGAACTGCATCAACGTGAAAATGTGCTTTAGGATACGCTTTAACGATACGTCCAATTTCAGCAATTGGTTGAACTTGGCCCATAATATTATTAACGTGCATACAGGTCACTAATCCTACTTTGTCAGACATTAAACTTTTCAAATGTTCTAAATCTATTTTTCCATCTGAATTAATATCGACAAATTTAATTTCAAAGCCTTGGTTGCCTAATGCACGTACTACTTCTAATACCGATGGATGTTCTAATACAGAAGTGATAATTTCAGGAGCAAACGCTTTTTTCTTTTTGGCTATACCTTGAAGCGCAATATTATTAGATTCAGTAGCACCACTCGTAAATACAATATCGTATTTATTATTTAACTCTAACAACGTATTAATCTGTTGTTTGGCTTGTACTAAAAGCTGTTCAGCTTGTACACCCGCTTTATGGGGGCTACTAGGATTAAAATATAATGTTTGATTCACCTTTAAAAAAGTATCTAACACGTCTTGATTTGGCTTTGTTGTAGCAGCATTATCGAGGTAAATCACCCTGTTCACTCCCTTGAAATTTATTATTTATAACTATTTAAAACTTATAATTCTTCATTGGATAATATCGTTTAATCTTGTTATTCCTATATAAAAAGTCTACTAGAGCATTATACTATTTTTTGAAAAAATTAAAAGACACGAAATCGAAGTTTTCGATTCGTGTCTTTTAATTAAGTTTATTACTTATTACGCGTGTTCTTGCGCAACTTGATCTTCAATTTGTTTAGCAATGCCTGGCTCAACGCTCTCTAAAGCTTGCTCAGCGATTTCTATAGCGCGTTTGTATCTATTATTTTTAAATAACCGTTCCGCTTCATTTAAGCTTTTATCAACATTGGTATTGTCTTTTCTATAACGGTTACCATATTGAATTAATTTTTCAGCATGCACAGCGTTCACTAAGACGTCGTTAGCTTCATCTTCAAACTTATTCATCTGTAAAACCACTTTAGATACTTTATCTTTTAAATGTTTAACATGAATTGGACGAACACTGAATTTTTTATTCACTTCGCGAACTTCATTATCTATTTCGTTTTTCATGATAATAAAGCGTTCAGGAACACTCGGTAAATTAGAAGCTAATAAGCGACGATAAACTTCTTCTTTCTTACCTTGTACGCGTAAAATATTATCTTCTGCTTCAGCCTCATCCTCACGTAACTGAATAAGATGATTTTGTAATTTTTCTTGTTTCTCGTTAATTACATCAACATGTTTTTCAATGTATTTTAAATTATCTTCTACTTCACTATAACGAACAGCTGACTTGGAAGTTTCGCGCAAAATATCATCGTAAACAGCGATAAGATTTTGAATCTCGTTTTCAAACTGTCTAACATTTTGAACGTCAGTTTCGTTAATGTAATAATTTTCTCTTACATATTCGATTTCTGTTTGTAATGTGTAATTCATGTCTTTCGCTTTAAATAAATTATCTGTAATAATTTCTTTCGTTTCTTCAACATTGTTTTTAGATTTTACTTCATGTTCGATTAAATCATACATTTCATCTAAACGATCGTTAATATTTACTAATTTATCATTCGCCTCATCAAGTTCCAATTTACTTATTAAAGGCTCCACGAAACTTAATTCAGTTTTCAATGTTTGTAATGTACTATCGATTTTCACATGATCTAAGTCATAACCTTCGACTTTCAAATCTCTACATCCGTATTTTAAGTCTTGGAATTGACCCGGTAATTCTTTTTGAGCCTCTCTAATTAAATCAGGAATTTCAGCCATGTCTTTTTTAAGATAATTCATATCTTCATTTAATGTTTTGATATGCTCATGGCCTTGTTTGTAATTTCCTTCTTCTTTTAGGGACTCATATGTTTTAATTTCAGGTTCAAAAGATTCAATTTCATTTTCTAGAGGGCCAGCCGCTTCACCAAATTGGTGACGATTTGCAAGTACATCTCTTTTCATTTCACGATAATCATTTTTACATTCTTCATATAGTTTATGACTATATTTATGTTGTTCTACTATTTCATTGATTTCTTGATCAGCCTTTTTATACTGCGCTTCGTACTGATCCATTAATTCATGTGATTCATCTACTTCATTTTGAGCTTGAGAAAATTTAAATTTCTCTAATAGACTTTCAGCGTTATGAAGTTTTTCATCAACTGGTGCTAAATATTGTTCATGGCTGTCGTTCGCTTGTTTTTTATAATTATCGTATGTATCTTTCGTTTCGCCAGCGAATTTTAATTCTGTTAATTTAGACAAGCTTTCTTCATAAGGTAGCTCTTCAATCTTTATTCTTCTTTCTTCAGCTTGTTCAACAACGCGACTCTTATTTGAGCGCATATAAAACAATATACCGACTACAATCAGTATAATGACAATAATTGCTAAAATAATATATAGTACCATATATTTTCTCCTCCCATTTTATCATTTTCAATTATAACGTAAGTTACCCATTCATTAAAATAGAAAATAGATGAAATCTACAGAATATTTTATATTTATTGCAAAAGTAAGTTTTAACTATACATTTTGAGTTTAACCGCTTGAATCATTTTAGTATATACTATACTATTTGTGACTATATTAATCATAATATGTAAAGTGAGGTCTCCAGTAATGACTGAAATAAAAACAACCAACTATAGTATGTTACAAAAGCAATTAGCTGCTTTAATAGAAGACGAATCAAACCTCATTGCTATTTTAAGTAATAGTTCTGCTTTGTTAAATGATAATCTAGATCAAATCAATTGGGTAGGATTTTATTTAATAGAAAATGACGAGCTTATTCTTGGACCTTTCCAAGGCCACCCTGCATGTGTACACATAGCAATAGGTAGCGGCGTTTGTGGAACTGCAGTTGAGCAAGACGAAACGCAAGTTGTTGCTGACGTAAATGCATTTCCAGGTCATATTGCGTGTGACGCTAACAGTAAATCTGAAATCGTTGTGCCCATACATGTTAACAACAAGGTTATTGGTGTGTTAGACATCGATGCCCCTATTCTTAGTCGCTTTGATGATAACGATAAACAACAATTGGAACAAGCTGTTAATATTATTGAAAGCCAATTAAATGAGAAGTAAACCATTAGTCAATATTTTGTATTGACACTCTTTAATAAACTGGTACAATATACTTTGTGTGAATAAACGAAATTAGCAGTTGTATATTATTTGGCTCTATGTTGTTCCCAATGTGGACGTATCGTGTAACCATAGCTATGAGGTGAAGATACATAAAACAATATATCTAAATAAGCATACAACACTCTTTTTTGTTTTTTCATAACTACAAAAAAGAAGGAGGAGTCTTATTATGGCTCGATTTAGAGGTTCAAATTGGAAAAAATCTCGTCGCTTAGGTATCTCATTAAGTGGCACAGGTAAAGAATTAGAAAAACGCCCTTACGCACCAGGACAACACGGTCCTAACCAACGTAAAAAATTATCAGAATATGGTTTACAATTACGTGAGAAACAAAAATTACGTTATTTATATGGAATCACTGAAAGACAATTCCGTAATACATTCGACGCTGCTGCTAAGCAACACGGTGTACACGGTGAAAACTTCATGCAATTATTAGCTGCTCGTTTAGACGCAGTTGTTTATTCATTAGGTTTAGCTCGTACTCGTCGTCAAGCACGTCAATTAGTTGGACATGGTCACGTTGAAGTTGATGGTAAACGTGTTGACATCCCATCTTACACTTTAAAACCAGGTCAAACTATCTCTATCCGTGAAAAATCACAAAACTTAAACATCATTGCAGAGTCAGTTGAAATCAATAACTTTGTACCAGATTACTTAGAATTTGATGCTGACAACTTACAAGGTAAATATATCCGCGTTCCAGAACGTAGTGAACTACCTGCTGAAATCAACGAACAACTTATCGTTGAGTACTACTCAAGATAATAAATTCAACACAAAAGCCGAGAAAATCTTTATTAGATTTTCTCGGCTTTTTACATATCAAGATAAATTGAGTATGCTTAGAGTAAAGGAGTGTTAAAAATGATTATTAGAGCATTAGAAGAAACCGATTTGCAGTTTGTTCATCATTTAAACAACGAATATTCTATAATGTCATATTGGTTTGAAGAACCCTACCAATCATTGAGCGAATTACAAACCTTATATAAAAAACATATTTTAGATGAATCTGAACGCCGTTTTATTATAGAAGAAGATAGTATTCGTTTTGGAGTTGTAGAGCTTGTAGAAATAAATTTCGTTCACCGTAATTGTGAAATTCAGATTATCATTGATCCACAATATAGTGGCAAAGGTTATGCTAAAAGTGCATTTAAAATGGCCATTGATTACGCGTTTTTAGTACTAAATTTAAATAAAATATATTTATTTGTGGATGTTAACAATTTGAAAGCCGTACATATATACGAACGTAACAACTTTAAAATCGAAGGTACATTAAAAGAACATTTCTATACTAGAGGCGCTTATAGTGATTGTCATGTTATGGGTTTATTGAAAAAAGATTGGCATAAATCGGAAAATGACTTATCACATATTCAATAAATAAGTTGATGCACCAGACATCTCCGACTAATAGTTGCAAAATATATCTGGTGCATCTGTTATTATGCCATCTATATTCGTTTTTAATAGTTTAGCGTGTGTCGCTTTATCATTTACTGTGTAAGTCATTACTTCTAGTTGATACTTGTGTGCTGTCGTTACAAATTTTTTAGTTACTAATTTATAGTTCGGATTTATAAAATGTGCAAAACTGGCAATCATTTTAAAATTGGGACGACGATACCAATATTTTTTGACACTAATTAATACCCCTAGCTTGTAATCCACACCAATCTCATTAATTTTCTTTATGCTTTTCATATTAAATGATTGAATAACGATGTTGGACGGTTTTACTCGAGCTTCTCTTAATTGTTTGAGTAAAAGTTGTTCTATGCCCGGATATTGTTCGGGTTTTTTAATTTCAATTAATAACCTTTTATTATATTGAATCACAAGTTTTAAAACATCTCTGAATTCTAAAATAGTTTGTCCTTTAAAGGACTCTCCTTTCCATTCACCATAATCTAATTGACGTAACTGTTGTAACGTGTAGTCTTTTATATTACCAGTACCATTTGACGTTCTATCTACCGTGTCATCATGAATTACCACTAGCTTATTATCTGCCGTTTTATGTATATCAATTTCTAAATAGTCAATATTTAATTGTAAAGCAGCCTCATAAGCTATTAATGTATTTTCTGGATATTTTATTGAAAACCCTCTATGAGCTACAACTTTAATTTGGTTATTCGTCACTTTTCAGGCCTCTCTTCTTTCTTTCTTGTACCGTGTACTCTAAAATAAAAATAACATATTTTTTTGCAAAGGAGCTATTTTTATGGTTAAGCATGATTTTAAAGTAACAACAAAATGGCAAGGTGGTCGTGAAGCAGTTGGTGAAGTTGATGGTGACGTTATTAGTGAACAAATTTCAATTCCTTCAGAGTTAGGCGGTAATGGCCAAGGTACAAATCCTGATGAAATGTTGGTAAGCGCTGCTTCTTCTTGCTATATTATTTCACTTGCTGCTGTGTTAGAACGCGCTGGTTTTAATAATATAACTATCGATCAACAATCTATAGGTACAGCTGTCTTTGAAAATAGTAAATTCAAAATGGAATCTATTACACACTTTCCTGAAATTAAAGTAGATAACCCTGAACAATTAGAAGCGAAGTTACCAAAATTATTACAAATTGCAGACAACAATTGTATGATTTCTAATTCTATTCGTGGCAATGTACTAGTAAATATACAACCAAATATACTTAAACAATAAAAATATTTAAAAAATTCTTTCAATTCAATAAATACCTATTTAACAACAATGTAACCCCTTTCAAAATAGAAGTTATTTACTTCTTTTTCTGTCTAATATTTGATTTCTACTTTTATATTATCAGAAAATTTGCTAAACTAAGAAAATCTTGAGTATCGGGGGGAAATGTAATGAAGTATTATCATCCTTTATTGTTAACACCAGGTCCAACACCTGTACCTGACGAAATTATACACGCAACACAACAACCAATGGTTGGTCATCGTTCGAGTGATTTTGAAGCTATTGCTAAAGAAGCGTTTCAAGCTATCAAACCTGTATTCGGTACCGATAACGAAGTAATAGTTTTAACTTCTAGCGGTACGAGTGCTTTAGAAGCTAGTATGTTAAATATCGCAAATACAGATGATCACATAGTCATTATCGTTTCTGGTGCATTTGGTAATCGCTTTAAACAAATTGCAGAAACTTATTATAATAATGTACATATTTTTGAAGTTGAATGGGGTAAAGCAGTCAACGTGCCTGACTTTATCGATTACTTAAAATCAATTAATGGTGATGTTACAGCTGTATATTGTCAATACTGTGAAACTTCAACAGCAGTTGTGCATCCAGTTGGTGAACTTGGTACTGCATTAAAACAATTTAAAGAAGATATTTATTTTGTAGTTGATGGTGTGAGTTGTATAGGTGCTGTCGATGCAAATATGCAACGAGACAACATCGATGTTTTAGTTTCGGGTAGTCAAAAAGCAATTATGTTACCACCCGGATTAGCATTTGTCGCATACAATGATCGTGCAAAAGAAAGGTTTAGTACTGTAACTACACCTAGATTTTATTTGGATTTAAATAAGTATTTAAAATCGGTTGCTGAAAACTCTACACCTTTCACACCTAACGTAGCACTCTTCAGAGGCGTGAATGCATATGCCAACTTAGTTAAAGAAGAAGGATTTGATAATGTTCTTAAGCGTCACTATGCAATTAGAGACGGTTTGAGAGCAGCTTTAAAAGCATTAAGTCTAGAGTTATTAGTTGAAGATGAATTTGCTTCACCTACTGTTACAGCCTTTGTACCAAACGATAAAGAAGAATTAGATTATATTAAAAGTCAACTAAAACAACGTTTCAGTATTACTATCGCCGGAGGTCAAGGCCATCTAAAAGGACAAATTTTACGAATTGGACATATGGGACAAATTTCCCCATTCGATATTTTACAAGTCGTATCAGCTTTAGAACTTATCCTGACTGAACACCGTGGAGAGTCATACGTAGGTAAAGCAATTAGTCAATATATGGAGGTAGTAAAAGCTTATGTATAAAATTTTAGTATCAGATCCAATTTCTGCAGAAGGTTTATCAAGTCTTTATGAGCATCCTAAATTTGATGTTACAAACAATACAGATTTATCAGAATCTCAATTGATAGATGAAATCGCAAATTACGAAGGTCTTATAGTGCGTAGTCAAACTCAAGTAACAGAAGACATTATTAAAGCTGCTACAAATTTAAAAGTAATCGCACGTGCAGGTGTAGGTGTTGACAACATTGATGTAGACGCAGCAACTAAAAATGGTATTATCGTTATTAATGCCCCAGATGGTAATACTATTTCTGCTACCGAACATTCATTGGCAATGATTTTATCAATGGCAAGAAACATCCCTCAAGCTCACAAATCATTGCAAGAAGGAAAGTGGGACCGTAAAACTTATAGAGGTACTGAGTTATATAACAAAACACTTGGTGTTATAGGTGCAGGACGTATTGGATTAGGCGTTGCTAAAAGAGCACAAAGTTTTGGTATGAAAATTTTAGCTTTTGACCCCTACCTCTCTGAAGACAAAGCTAAAGAATTAGAAGTTACACGTGCTAGCGTAGATGAAATTGCTGAACAAGCTGACTTTGTTACAGTACATACACCACTTACGCCTAAAACTAAAGGAATTGTTGGTGCAGAGTTCTTTAGTAAAGCTAAGCCAAATTTACAAATTATCAACGTAGCTCGTGGTGGTATTATCGATGAAGAAGCACTATTAGATGCATTAAATCATGATAAGATTCAAAGCGCTGCTATCGATGTATTTGAAACTGAGCCAGCTACTGAATCTCCATTAGCAAATCATGAAAAAGTAATTGTAACACCTCACCTTGGTGCTTCTACAGTTGAAGCTCAAGAAAAAGTAGCTATTTCTGTTGCCAACGAAATTATCGATATATTCGAAAATGGTAATGTTTTACATGCTGTAAATGCGCCTAAGATGAGTTTTGACGACGCTAATGCAGAACTTAAACCCTATATTGAATTAAGTAAATTAACTGGTGAAGTTGGTATTCAATTATTACAAAAAGCACCAAGAGAATTACATATAAAATACGAAGGTGATTTAGCCATTGATGACACTAGTTTAATTACGCGTACACTTGTTAGTGCTGTTTTAAGTCAAGACTTAGCAGAGCGTGTAAACCTAATTAATGCACTAGTGTTATTAAATGAACAAGGTGTTTCTTATAATATTGAAAAAAATGCTAAAAACGGCGGATTTAGTAATTACATCGAATTAACGTTAATCAATAAAGATAAACAAATTAAAATTGGTGCAACTGTATTAAATGGTTACGGTCCTAGAATTGTTAGAATTAACGACTACCCTGTTGATTTCAAACCTGAAAAAAATCAATTAGTAATTAATCATACTGACAGACCTGGTATCGTTGGTAAGACAGGTCAAATTCTTGGTGAATTTAATATTAATATCGCTTCAATGCATTTAGGACGTACCAACCAAGGTGGAAATGCGCTAATGATTTTATCTGTGGATCACCCCGCAACTGATGAGGTAATTGAAGCATTATATAAAATAGATGGTTTCCATTTAATCAGAAATGTTCAACTGGATGTACCTGCACAAACCGAATACGATATTTAATTGTTAAGCATACAGTATTTTTACTGTATGCTTTTTTACTAACAAATGATAATTTCAATTTAGTAATAGCCAAATTATATGCATACAACATAAAAAAACCATTCAAAATATTGAATGGTTTTTTTATCAGATATCCTATTTATAATAAAATATTTCTAATTTCACCGACATGATCAACGATATAATCGGCGTCATAAGATTCCAATTCTGCTCTTGCGTCTTGTCCTTTCAAACCAGTTAAAGGTCCTATAAATGTTGCACCTATCGTCTTAGCACTTAATAGGTCTGCTAATGAATCACCAACGATAAACACTTCATCTTTATTTACACGATTCTCTTGATTGGTTGCAAACTTTTCATAGTTTGATTGTTCGTTACCTTCTAACGTAGCTAAATAACTAAATGGATTTGGTTTTCCTAATGGTTTTAACTCTGGATATAAATCTTCTGCAATTAAAACTTCGCTTGCAGTAACGATATGTTCATCTTCAAATAAGTCTTTAATATTTATTGTATCAAATGGTACAATCGTTTCCGTTCTTGGGCGACCCGTAGCAATTGCTATTTGATAACCTGCATCTTTTAAATCGCTTAATAATTGCTTAATTTCATTTACAGGTCTTAAAACAACCTCATCGTAAATATAACCTTGTTTAAAGGTAGCTCTATTTTCTTTTTGTTCTACTTCTTTAAATAATTTACAGCCTAAATACCATTCTTGATATACTTCTTGAGTTAACAACCAAAATGGACTCTTTAATTCAAACAACTCAGTACAAGAAGTATTCAGCACATTTTGAGCATGGTCTATAAGTGCTTGATATATATGATCTTTGCCAGGTTCTACATTAGCTAGAAATGTTAAAGGGGACTTAAAATCCAACTGAATATTTGACACACTCGTACCAACTTCTTTTAACGTTTGTTGACTAAATGTTTCTGCATTTAAAACTTTTTCTAAATGAGATGGTGACAACTGTTTACAAACTTCAATAAAATGTAATGCTGTAACTATAAATAGCATGTCCCAGTTTGAATTTAAACCTAATGATTTTAATTTAACTAATATTTTATCGTGATCAAATACTATGTCTCTTATTTTTTGTATATCCTCATCGTTTAAACTTTGAAAATCAATGTTAATATCAAGCCCCAGATAAGACTTGTCCATTAAAATTTCATATGTAGTTAAAGCAGACACATCGAAGCATCTTTCTTCACTTAAAAAGACACCATCAACATCAAACAATACCGACTTCATTTACTTCCACTCTCCTATTCAGAAAATTCTGATACTATCTAATTCTACAATTTCAAGTAAAAAAGAGCAAATGAATATTTCACATTTGCTCTTTAAATATGAGTGATTAATTATTCATTTGCTTTTCTATTTCATCTGCCACTTGTTGTACATGTGTGCCTATAATAACTTGTGTATTATGTTTACCACTCTTTGTTACACCAACAGCTCCAGCTGCTTTAATTTTTGCTTCGTCAATGATACTATTATCATCTAATTCCATGCGTAATCGAGTCACACAGTTAGTGAGTGAGGTAATATTTTCCTTCCCACCTAAGCCAGATAAAATTTCTGACGCGCTGTGTGAATATTTATTACTACCTTTAGTTTGATTAGCAGTATCACCTGTCGTTGCATTTTCAGATGCAGGATCTGGTAATAAGTTGTCTCCTCGCCCTGGTGTATTTAATTTTAATACTTTAATCGCAATTCTAAAGACAACATAATAAATAATAAAGAATGCGACACCTTGCACGAGCAGCATCAACGGATGATTGGCGTTTGGATTAATTAGTGACAATAAGTAGTCAATAAGACCTGCACTGAAAGTAAAACCAGCAGTCCAATGGAACAATGCGGCTATAAATAATGATAATCCTGTTAAAAATGCATGGATTACGAATAATACTGGTGCAACAAACATAAACGCAAATTCAATAGGTTCTGTTACACCTACGAAAAAGGCAGAAATTGCGCCCGCTAGCATTAAACCATACACACGTTTTTTCTGTTTTGATTCAGCGGTATGATACATCGCTAAGGCAGCTGCTGGAACACCAAACATCATGACTGGGAAGAAACCAGCCATATATCTTCCTGTAACACCTTTCACTGCATCGTGCCCTGTTTGGAATTTCGCGATGTCATCTACACCGGCAATATTAAACCAAAATACAGAATTTAATGCGTGATGAAGTCCAGTTGGTATTAACAAACGGTTAAAGAAACCATACAAGAATGCACCAAATGGGCCGAAATCAATAATCCATTTACCAAAAGCTACAATGCCTCCGTAAACGTATGGCCAAACAAAAAGTAAAGCTACAGTTAAAAACAAACTGAAAAACGCTGTTAAAACTGGTACTAAACGTTTACCACTAAAGAAAGACAAAGCCATAGGTAATTCAGTTTCGCTAAATTTATTATATGTAAAAGCAGCGATTAAACCGACTAACATCCCAACAAAAACATTAGCATTATCCATATGAGTAAATGCATCATCAACGCCTGAAGTCTTTATACCTAATAATGGTGCTAATTTTTCTGGACTTAACACAGTCGTAGTTAAAAAGAATCCTACAACGGCAGCTAACGCAACTGCACCATCATTCTTCTTAGCCATCCCCAACGCAACCCCAACCGCAAATAACACGCCGAGTTGATCTAAAATACTCGTACCAGCATTCATGAAAAATGTAGCGACGACTGGCCAAAGTTTTAAAGCGTTTAAGGCATTCCCAATACCAACAATAATTGCTGCAGCAGGAAGTACAGCAATCGGTAACATCAACGATCTCCCTAATCGTTGTAAGAAATTAAACATAGATATTCCCCCTTTTTATAATTGCTTAAAAAATAACCACGTATACAAAATATACGTGGTTGTCGTTGTTTACAGTACGTTTTTGTACAATTACATAGTAACATAACTCTTTTAAAATTCGTATTATTATTTGTATTTATATAATTTGAACTTTTAAAAATTGTCATTATTTGTTATTAACAAATTCATTTAATTCCAATTGTAATTGTCGTGTACTATTTTCTAATTGTTTTGTTAAATATTCTAACTTTTCATTTCTCTTCATAGACTTTGGTAAATCTTTAGTTTCTATTGGTTCACCAAATTTAATATGTGCATGACCTGTAATTAAGCCTAAAATATTTTTAGGACCAACGTAAGCAGCTGGTAAAATGGGCGCACCACCCATCATTGCAATCGTAACGGCACCTCTTTTTAGCGGTGCATCTTCAGATAATTGTCTACGTTGACCTGTAGGGAAAATACCAACCGTTTTATTTTCTTTTAATAACTTAATTGGTTTTTTTAAAGTACTGGGTCCCGGATTTTCACGATCTACTGGAAATGCATTTAATGATAGTAAAAAATTCCCAAATAATTTATTCTTAAACAGTTCTTTCTTTGCCATATAATGTATTTGGGTTGGGAAAATAGACATTCCTAACATGATTACTTCGTTATAACTTTCATGTGTACATGTAGCAACATATTTATTTAATTGCGGAATATTTTCTTTACCATGTACAGTTAATGATTTACTTACTTTTACTATTATAAAATATAAAATAGAACTTATTACTTTATACATGCGTTCACCTACTTTTTTAGCCTTTTGTTACCTAATAGATTTTATCATTTAGTTCGTCCTCAAACAAGAAAATTAAGAACTAGACCTCAGACTAAAGTTGTACTGCAAGTTACTAGCAAAACATTGTAAAAACTATATAATATAAACATAGCATAAATATTGGGAGGAAAATTATGTCAGAATATAATAAAGATAATCAACAAACAAATTTATCAAACAACTTAGAACAAAATAGCTTTAGCTATGAACAACCTCGGCATAGATATAAACCAAAATTCCCTTGGTTTAAAACAATTATAGTCGCGTTAATTGCTGGTATTATTGGTGCTATGATTGTATTAGGTATTGGTAAACTATTAAACAATACTGGTTCAGAACACAATGGATCATCAGTACAAGAAGCATCTAATAGTAAAGGCGGAAATACTTTAGATGGTAAAAATGACCAACACTCCTCAGTTAATAAAATGATTAACGATGTGTCCCCTTCAATTGTCGGTGTCATCAATATGCAAAAAGCACAAAACTTAAATGACTTACTTGAAGGTAAATCTTCGAAATCACAAGAAGCCGGCGTGGGATCAGGTGTCATCTATCAGACAAATGATAAATCTGCATATATCGTAACAAATAATCATGTTATTGATGGTGCTAGTGATATTAAGGTACAACTACATAACAACAAGCAAGTGAGTGCAAAATTAGTTGGTAAAGACGCGTTAACAGATATTGCAGTGTTAAAGATTAATCATACAGAAGGTACCAAAGCTATAAAATTTGCAAACTCATCTAAAGTTAAAACTGGAGATAGTGTATTTGCAATGGGTAATCCATTAGGCTTAGAATTTGCTAATTCAGTAACCTCAGGTATTATATCAGCGAGTGAACGTACAATTGATACACAGACGGCTGCAGGAGCTAACAAAGTCAATGTCTTACAAACTGATGCTGCAATTAATCCTGGTAATTCTGGTGGAGCGCTAGTAGATATCAACGGTAACCTTGTAGGTATTAACTCAATGAAAATTGCTAATGAGCAAGTTGAAGGTATTGGATTTGCCATACCTAGTAATGAAGTTAAAGTTACAATTAAAGAACTTGTTGAAAAAGGCAAAATTGAGCGACCATCTATTGGTATTGGTTTACTAAATCTTAGTGAAATCCCTGAAAATTATAAATCAAAATTAGATACTAATCGTAAAGATGGTGTCTATGTTGCTAAAGTTGATAGCGATAACGGACTTAAAGAAGGCGACATTATCACAAAAATTGATAACAAAACCGTAAAAGAAGATACAGATTTGAAATCTTACCTTTATCAACAGAAAAAGCCCGGTGAACAAGCAAAACTAACAATTGAACGTAAAGGCGAAACAAAACAAATTAACGTCACATTAAAAAAACTTAAAACTACATCTAAATCTACGCAATCGAGCGATGATGACAATCACGCAAATCCTTTCGAGTAGATAGCATTCATATAAAACAAAAGCACAACATTCAACTGTATCACAGTATTGAATGTTGTGCTTTTTAATGTGTCATGGCTATAATCTTTATTTAAAGTTCACCATAAAGTATTTCTTTTTACCACGTCTTATAATTGCAAATGCATTGTCAACTTTATCTTCTGTTGTTAATTCATAATTTACATCTTGTTGTCGTTCACCATTAATATAAATAGCGCCATTTGTTACATCTTCGCGAGCTTGGCGTTTAGAAGACGAAATACCACTTTCAACAATTGCCTCAACGATATTAGTCGTTGCATGACTAAGTTCAACTTGTGGTACATCTTTAAAACCTTCTTTTAATTCTTGAGCAGATAAAGTTTTTAAATCACCACTAAATAAAGCCGTTGAAATACGTTGCGCATCTTCTAATGCAGCTTTACCGTGAATGAATTCAGTTACATTTTCAGCTAATGCTTTTTGCGCTTCACGTAAATGTGGTGCTTCTTCTAAAGACTGTTGTAACTTATCGATTTCTTCCTTGCTTAAGAAAGTAAAGTATTTTAAGAATTTAATAACATCATCGTCTTTAGTATTAATCCAGAATTGGTAAAATTCGTAAGGACTCGTTTTATCAGCATCTAACCAGACAGAGCCACCTTCCGATTTACCAAACTTTTTACCATCAGCTTTAACGACTAATGGAATTGTTAGACCATATGACTCACGATCGCCATACATACGACGCATTAATTCGATACCACTCGTAATATTACCCCATTGATCTGAACCACCAATTTGTAATTTACAGTCATATTCCTTATTCAAGTGACCGAAATCAATTGCTTGTAGTATTGTGTAAGTAAACTCAGTAAATGAAATACCGTTTTCTAATCTTGTTTGAATAGAATCTTTACCTAGTAAGTAGTTAATCCCAACATGTTTCCCATAATCTCTTAAGAAACTTATTAAAGAAATTTGTTCTAACCAATCTTTATTATTTACTAATATTGCACCTTGATCTGTTCCAAATTCAAATAATTTATGCATCTGTTTGCTAATGCCTTGTTCATTTTTTTCTATTTGCTCTTCGGTTTGTAATACACGTTCTTCAGATTTACCTGATGGATCCCCTACCATACCTGTGCCACTGCCAATTAAAACTATTGGACGATGTCCGTATTCTTGGAAACGGCGTAACGTTAACATTGGCAATAAGTGGCCAATATGTAAACTATCCGCAGTTGGGTCAGCACCACAGTATAAAGACACTTGTTCTTTATTTAATAATGTTTCTAGACCTTCTTCATCCGTCTGTTGATAAATAAGGCCTCTCCATTTTAAATCTTCTAATAATGCATTTGTCATACTATCAACCTCCTATTTTCTGTAGATATTATTTTAGTATTAAATGAAAGCTGTCGATAAACAAAAAAACGCCCTTACATTAACATGTAAGGGCGCTCGCGCACGGTACCACCAAACTCTAAGTCTATCAACTTTATTAATGATACGTTCATTAACTTAAACGTTGGATTATGTTTCAAACATTAATAAGGTGTATTCGCTTTAATTTAATTAATAGTTCGCACCAACCACTATTTCTCTGAAAATTAACATTAAAGTTACTTTTCCTTTAACCCAAAATAATATCGAATTGAATATAATTATAAGTAAAGCTATTTTAAAAGTCAATATCGAAATATGTTATAATGATTTCGTTGATAGGAGGTGCAGCCAAACGTGGACACTTTAACAAAATTTGAAGTTATTTATAAAAAAATTAAGCATATCTTTGTAGCTTTATTCGTAATTGTGGCATCTATTGGTGTTATTTTATTGGCTGCCACTGTATTATATTTTAGTCATCTAACAAAAGATGCCACCCATATGTCTGATAAAGCTTTAAAAACCGAACTGTTAGATTTCCCTGGAAGTAAAACACTACACAAACGCAATCATGATATTTTAACAGCTTTTGATCAATCAGATAATACATTGATAGTTGGGCCTAAAAGTGTAAACGATACGGTAATTACAGCACTAACGTCATCAGAAGATAGTTTATATTTTAAACATAATGGAATATTACCTAAGGCTTTATTAAGAGCAGTATTTCAAGATGTCTTTAATACGCAGATATCATCTGGTGGTAGCACGATTACGCAACAATTAGTCAAAAATCAAATTTTAACAAATAAAAAAACATACTCGCGTAAGGCTAATGAATTGATTTTAGCGATGCGTACCGAAAAGCTATTTACTAAAAAAGAAATATTGTATATTTATTTGAACATTGTTCCATTCGGTAGAGATTATAATGGTGCTAATATTACAGGTATAGCCTCCGCCTCGTATAGTTTATTTGGTAAATCTCCAAATAATCTTACCGTTTCAGAGTCTGCATATATAGTTGGTTTATTACAAAGCCCCTATTATTATACGCCCTATAATTCAGATGGTTCATTAAAACCACAAGCACAATTAGCTATCGGATTAAACAGACAGCATTATGTATTAAGACGTATGTTAGTAGAAGATAAAATTACGTATAAGCAATTTAAAATCGCAGAAAAAGAAAATATTAAAGCTAACTTAAGAACGAATAATGAGTAAAAAGCACACGGCTCACAATATAGAGCTGTGTGCTTTATTTATTAAAAGATATAGACTATTCCTTAGAATAAGCCTTTCGCATGTCCATCATCAGTAACATCCATATTGAGTGCTGCAGGCTTCTTCGGTAATCCAGGCATCGTCATTATCGCACCCGTAAGTGCTACGATAAAGCCTGCGCCTGTTTTGGCTTCTAGTTCACGAATCGTAATTTCAAAATCACTTGGCGCGCCAAGTTGAGTTTGATCATCTGAGAATGAATATTGTGTTTTTGCCATACAAATTGGATATTTATCCCATCCATTTTCTTTAAATGAAGCCAATTGTTTTTGTGCTTTACTTGTAAATGAAACACCTTTACCGCCATATATTTCTTTTACAATTGTTTCAATTTTTTCTTCGATTGGTAACTCTAAATCATATAAATGTTTAAATGATTGTGGTTCAGCGATGACTTCTAATACGTTTTGTGCTAACGCTTCACCACCAGCACCGCCTTTTTCCCATACTTCAGTTAATGCTAGTCTTACGCCTTTATCTTTAGCCCATTGTTGGACGAATTCAGTTTCGGCATTTGTATCATGAATAAAGGCATTTAATGCTACTACAGGCTCGACACCATACTTTTTCACATTATCTACGTGACGTTCTAAATTGACGATACCTTGTTTCACCGCTTCGACGTTTTCAGCTTTTAAATCGTCTTTAGGTACTCCACCATGCATTTTCAACGCTCTTATAGTCGCAACTACTACGACTGCAGAAGGCTCAAAACCTGCTTCGCGTGCTTTTATGTTCATGAATTTTTCGGCACCTAAATCAGAACCAAAACCTGCCTCAGTAACTACAACATCGGCTAAATCTCTCGCAGTTTCCGTAGCTAAAACTGAATTACAACCATGTGCGATATTGGCAAATGGACCGCCATGTACTAACGCTGGAGTACCTTCAATCGTTTGAACAAGATTTGGCTTTATAGCGTCTTTCAAAATCATGGTTAACGCGCCTTCTACTTTTAAATCAGCTACTGTTACTGGTTTACGAGATCGCGTATAACCAATTGTAATTTTACTTATTTTAGTTCTTAAATCATCAATACTTGTTGCTAAACATAAAATAGCCATAATTTCTGAAGCTACAGTAATGTTAAAACCATCTTCACGTGGGATACCTTGTGTAGGTCCTCCAAGCCCTACATTTACTTGTCTTAATGCACGGTCATTCATATCTAACACGCGTTTCCATTCAATACGGCGTTGATCAATTTCTAGTTCATTCCCATGATGCATATGGTTATCTATAAACGCTGACAGAGCATTATTTGCAGTGGTAATGGCATGGAAATCTCCGTTGAAATGTAAATTAATATCTTCCATCGGTAAAACTTGTGCATAACCACCACCTGTAGCGCCTCCTTTAATACCAAATATTGGTCCGAGCGCTGGTTCTCTTAATGCTACCATTACTTTTTTCTTTAATCTATTTAACGCATCAGCTAAGCCAACAGTAACAGTAGATTTACCTTCCCCTGCGGGCGTAGGGCTCATTGCAGTCACTAAAATAACCTTACCCTTTTCTTCATTTTTGTTGATGCTATTAATATTAACCTTTGCTTTATATTTTCCGTATTGCTCTAATGCATCTTCTCCGATATTTACCTTTTGAGCAATTTCAGTAATAGGTTGTAATATTGCATTGTTTGCAATTTCTAAATCAGATAAATGTGTCACTTAAAATCCCCCTTAGTTTGATATAGTAAACAGAAACAAAAATAGAGAGTTAGTCCTCTATATTTATATTATCGAACTACCCTAACTTTGTCGACGTTTTAGGTAGCGCTTACATTAAATATTCATATTTTTAAATGTTAATTCACATAAAAAGAACACTACCTATAAAAGATAGCGTTCCTTTATGAATTCAATAGCTATAAGTTTCTATAATTAATCTTCCATTGTACTTAAATCGCCTACTGGTAAATCAAGTTCCCAAGCTTTAAGTACACGTCTCATGATTTTACCTGAACGCGTTTTTGGAAGTTTCTCTTTGAATTCGATTTCTCTAGGTGCAGCATGTGCAGCTAAACCTTCTTTAACAAAGACACGAATTTCTTCTTTTAAGTCATCACTAGCTTCATAGCCAGGTTTTAAAGCTACAAACGCTTTAATGATTTCGCCACGAACTGAATCAGGTTTACCAATTACACCAGCTTCAGCTACAGCGTCATGCTCAACTAATTTTGATTCTACTTCGAATGGACCTACACGTTCACCAGCAGTCATAATTACATCATCGACACGACCTTGGAACCAGAAATATCCATCTTCATCTTTATAAGCAGAATCACCTGAAACATACCAATCGCCAATAAAGTATGAATCATATTTTTCAGGATTTTTCCAAATTGAATGCATCATTGAAGGCCAACCTTTTTTCAATGCTAAGTTACCCATTCTATTTGGTGGTAATTCATTACCTTGATCATCCACGATAGAAGCTTCTACACCTGGAAGTGGTTTACCCATTGAACCTAATTTAACATCCATTGTAGGATAGTTAACAATCATATGGCCACCTGTTTCAGTCATCCACCAAGTATCTAATACACGTTTACCAAATACTTCATATCCCCATTTAATTACTTCCGGGTTTAATGGTTCACCTACTGATAAAATACTTTTTAGTGATGATAAATCATATTTTTTAATGACGTCATCGCCAGCACTCATTAACATACGCAATGCTGTTGGCGCTGTGTACCAAATAGTTACTTTAAATTCATCTATCATTTTATACCAAGCTTCTGGTGAGAAACGTCCACCTGCGATACAATTAGTGGCACCATTTAACCATGGACTAAATACACCATAAGATGTACCTGTTACCCAACCTGGATCTGCTGTACACCAATAAACATCGTCATCAGTTAAATCTAATACATATTTACCTGAAATATAATGTACTAACATAGCTTTTTGTACATGTAATACACCTTTAGGTTGGCCAGTTGAACCTGATGTATAATGTAAAATTAACCCATCATCTTCGTTTAACCATTCAGTATCAAACTCATTACTAGCCGTTTCCATCTCTTTATTAAAATCAACGTAGTCACTGTCTACATTGTCATCAACAACTATAATTTTTTCTAAATTAGGTAATTTGTCTTGTGGAATTCTAGGTAATAAATCATTAGTTGTAACAATAACTTTAGCGTCACTGTTATCTAATCTATCGCCTACCGCTTTTTCCATAAACGCTTCAAATAATGGCCCAACAATGGCACCTATTTTTAAAATACCTAAAAAGGCAAAATATAATTCTGGTGTTCGAGGCATGAAAATAAATACTCTATCACCTTTTTCTACATTTGCCTTATCTTTAAGGACGTTAGCCGCCTTATTAGAATAATCTTTCATTTCACTGAAAGTATAACTTTCTTTACGCGCGTCATCTTTATAATATAAAGCGATTTTATTTCCTTTACCGTCATCAACATGGCGATCAATACATTCATGTGCCATGTTCATTTTGCCAGTTTGATACCAAGAAAATGCTTTCTCTACCTCTTTCCAATCGAAGTTATTATATACTTCTTCGTAATTAGGTAGATTAAAGTTTCCTTGTTCCCCTTTATATACATCTACTTTCATTATGAAATCCCCCTTAAAGTGAAATCGCTTTCTTGAAATCTATTATATCTAAAATATACCCAATTTTCAAAAAAATAAAAGTGTATTTTTTTGTGTTAAATGACAACATCATCCATTATAATAACATTAATAATTATTGTAATAATAAATATAAAGGTGGTGGCTAAAAAATATGGAGCATAAAAAAACATATATAAAGCAATGCTATGACATTGATAACGACCGATATGTTATCGAAGGACCAGTGCCTATACAAGATTTAAAGCATATGACTTTTGATGAGGGTTTACATTCATTTAGATATCCCAATGAACAATTCGAGGCCATTAAAGAAATTAGCGAATTACCAGAAGGAAGAATTTTCGTCTTAAGAGATAAGCAACATATTATTGGCTATGTTACTTATCATTACCCAGATCCATTAGAACGTTGGTCTAGCGGTAAGTTACCATACCTAATTGAACTTGGTGCTATCGAAATTAGTTTGCCTTATCGTTATTTACATTTAGGTACAGAATTAATTAAATTAAGTCTGTCTCAAGATGAAATAGAAGATTATATTATTATAACGACTGAATATTATTGGCATTGGGACTTAAAAAATTCTGGGTTAGATGTTTATGAATACAAGAAATTAATGCAAAAATTAATGGGATATGGGGGTCTTGAAGTTTTTGCAACTGACGATCCAGAGATAACAAGTCATCCAGCAAATTGTTTAATGGCGAGAATTGGTTCACGTATTTCGATTAAACAATTACAAGCCTTTGATGATATTCGCTATATGAATCGCTTTTTCTTTTAAAGGGGAGAAAATTTATGAGTAACATTGAAACAACAGGTTATGTATATGCGAATGAATTACTTCAATATCGTTTCGCAAATGACCATCCATTCAATCAAATGAGATTAAAACTGACAACTGAATTGTTGCAAGATTTAGGCTATCTCAAGACCAGTCATATAGTGAAACCACGTATTGCTACCGACGAAGAATTATTATTAATTCATGCCTATGATTATATACAAGCCATGAAACACGCTTCTCACGGTATTTTAAGTGATACAGAAGCAAAAAAGTATGGTATTGATGGTGATGATACAGTTCAGTTTAAACACATGCATAAGCATAGTGCCAGAATTGTTGGCGGTGCGTTAAATTTAGTCGATGACATTATGTCGAATAAACTAACAAATGGCTGTCATTTAGGTGGTGGTTTGCACCATGCTTTACCTGGACGGGCTAACGGTTTTTGCATCTATAATGATGTCGCCATTACAATCGCATATTTAATTAAAAATTATAAATGCAAAGTATTATGTATCGATACAGATGCGCATCATGGAGACGGAACACAATGGAGCTTTTATACGAATGAAGATGTACTAACCTACTCTATTCACGAAACTGGAAAGTTTTTGTTCCCTGGTTCGGGTCATTACACCGAACGTGGTGATGAAAAAGGCTATGGTCGTACCGTTAATGTTCCACTTGAACCTTTCACTGAAAATGAATCTTATTTAGAATCTTTTAAAAGTACGATTTCACCTATCGTACAATCATATAAACCCGATATCATCATTAGTGTACATGGCGTAGACATACATTATTTAGACCCTTTGACTCACATGAGTTGTACATTAGATGCCCTTTATGAAATACCATACATTATTAAAG
Organism: Staphylococcus kloosii; assembly: GCF_032139365.1. GTDB lineage: Bacteria > Bacillota > Bacilli > Staphylococcales > Staphylococcaceae > Staphylococcus > Staphylococcus kloosii_A. The sequence goes on along the minus strand of NZ_JAVTDB010000044.1, from coordinate 454 downwards.
CATTAGCAGATGAATATACTGACGGTAAAGTCTTAATGTTTGGTGGTGGCGGTTATAATATATGGGAAGTCGTGCCACGTGCTTGGTCCCATGTATTTTTAGCACTTATAGGAAAATCAAAGCAACAAGGATCATTACCACAGAAGTGGTTAAATAAATGGCAACATTATGCGCCTTGTAAGCTATCGACTACTTGGAGAGACGAATTAAGAGATTATCCTTACATACCGAGAACTGCAGAAATCAGCGCAAGTAATTTAAAAGTCGCTAATTTAGTAAAATCTTGGTTCTAACAATGATATACCTAATCCTTTAAAAACAGGCAACTGCCATGATGTACATCTAGCAGTTGCCTGTTTATATTTTGATTAATGGTAATTTTTCTGAGCAAGACTCCTGACGAAAAAGAAAGTGTCTCGAGACTACAGGATCGAGCCTTTCCAGTAGGAAAGCG
>NZ_JAVTDB010000043.1:0-43671 GCF_032139365.1 Staphylococcus kloosii | reverse complement strand
AAGTTGCTTTGCAATGGGAATTATAATATTGAGTCAAATTAACAGAGACAGAATTTAAATTTGCTTACTATTTTAAAAGATGTTTTTGCATTGAACATCGATTTATTTTATAATTCTCGTATTGTGTAAAATTAGATTTCAAGTGATTGAAAAAAGGAGAAAGTGCGTATGGCTCAAGAAGTTATTAAAATTAGAGGTGGACAAACACTTAACGGTACTGTAAATAACCATGGTGCTAAAAACAGTGCGGTTGCTATCATACCTGCAGCAATTTTAGCTGAAGACAAAGTGACGATAAATGGTTTGCCTGAAATATCAGATGTAGAAACACTTGTAAGTTTGTTAGGCGATTTAAACATTAAAACTGAACTTGAAGGATCAATATTAAACGTAGACCCAACTGAAATTGAAAATGCTCCATTACCTAATAATAAAGTAGAATCATTAAGAGCTTCTTATTATATGATGGGCGCAATGTTAGGTAGATTTAATAAATGTGTGATTGGATTACCCGGGGGCTGTCCTTTAGGACCTAGACCTATTGACCAACATATTAAAGGATTTAAAGCGTTAGGTGCAGAAATAGATGAATCTAGTGAAACATCTATGCAATTAGTAGCGGATAAACTAGTTGGCGCGAATATTTTCTTAGATATGGTAAGTGTAGGCGCTACAATAAATATTATGCTAGCTGCCGTTCGTGCAGAAGGACAAACGGTTATCGAAAATGCGGCTAAAGAACCCGAAGTTGTCGATGTGGCATCATTTTTAACTTCTCTTGGTGCAAATATCAAAGGTGCTGGTACAAGTACAATTAAAATAATGGGTGTTCCACATTTGCATGGCTCTAATCATCATGTAATACCAGATAGAATCGAAGCGGGTACATATATGTGTATAGCAGCTGCTTGTGGGGAAAATGTTGAAATCAATAATATTATACCTACTCATTTAGAACCACTGGCAGTAAAAATGAAAGAATTAGGCGTCGAGTTAACGATGGAAGACGACAGCGTTAAAATTAAACGCAAACCTACATACAACAGTGTAGATATTAAAACACTTGTTTACCCTGGTTTTGCTACTGATTTACAACAGCCTATTACACCGTTATTATTTTTAACTGATGGCGTGTCATTTGTAACAGAAACAATTTATCCAGCACGTTTTAAACATGTAGAAGAATTACAAAAGATGAACGCAGACATTTACGTTGACAATGGTACAGCAACTGTAAAACCATCTACTTTAAAAGGTGCAGAAGTTTATGCTAGTGATTTAAGAGCGGGCGCTTGTCTTATCGTAGCGGGTCTTTTAGCTGAAGGTGTGACTACAATTTATAATGTTAAACATATCTATCGAGGATATACAAATATTGTTAAAACATTATCAGCTTTAGGCGCAGATATTTGGACTGAAGAAATATAAAAAATGTGGTATAATAATTATATCAAGAATTAGGAACTAACAATTAGTGAATTTAGCGAAGCTGATTAGAGGTGAATATAATGGAGGTTTGTCCTTATCTTGAAGAAACTTTTAAAATCGTCGGTAGAAGTTGGAATGGACTTATCATTAATTATTTATCTAGATGTTCAAGACGATCAGCACACTTTTCTAATATGAAGAAAGACTTAAAAACAATCACACCACGTGCTTTAAGTATAAAGTTAACCGATTTAAGTGAATGGGGACTTGTAGAAAAGAAAATTGTTTCGACAAGCCCGGTAAATATTGTATATGAGTTAACTGATAAAGGTTATGCGCTAGCTCAAGCATTAGTACCAATAGAAAAGTGGGCACAAGATTATATTGAACTTGAAAAGATGTAATAATATATATCGCATATTATAGCTGTTATTATAAGAATATACCGTAGGAATCGAGAAGATGCTTACGGTATTTTTTTATTATGACTTTTATGAAAATGATTGTTGCATATAACCTGTGAGCATTTTGGTTTTATAATTAAATAAACTTGTTAGAATATAACTACAGTAAAAATTTAAGGAGTGAATATATAATGAGAAACTTCACTAAGCAATATATTAACGGTGAATGGATAGACAGCACGAGCGGTGAAACAATTGAAGTTGTTAACCCTGCAACTGAAGAAGTTATCGGTTCAATTGCAAAAGGTAATAAAGAAGACGTTGACAAAGCAGTAGAAGCTGCTGAAAATGTATATATTGACTTCAGACATAGTTCTGTTAAAGAAAGACGCGATCTTTTAGATAAAATAGTACAAGAATATAAAAATAGAAAAGATGACATTGTAGCTGCAATTAGAGATGAACTAGGTTCTCCAGTTACAAATGCAGAAAAAGTACATTATCAAATGGGACTTGATCATTTTGAAGCTGCGCGCGACGCACTAGATAATTTTGAATTTGAAGAACGTCGTGGCAATGATTTAGTAGTTAAGGAAGCAATTGGTGTGGCAGGATTAATTACACCATGGAATTTCCCAACAAACCAAACTTCATTAAAATTAGCTGCTGCATTTGCTGCAGGTAGTCCAGTTGTATTAAAACCATCTGAAGAAACACCATTTGCTGCAATTATTTTAGCTGAAATTTTTGATGAAGTAGGCGTACCTAAAGGTGTATTCAACCTTGTAAATGGTGACGGTGAAGGCGTAGGTAATCCAATTAGCGAACACCCAAGTATTAGAATCGTATCGTTTACGGGTTCTGGTGGTACTGGTTCTAAGATTATGGAAAAAGCTGCTAAAGATTTCAAAAAAGTATCACTTGAATTAGGTGGTAAATCACCATATATTATTTTAGAAGATGCAGATATTGAAGACGCGGCCGCAGCTGCAGTTAAAAAAGTAATTGGCAATACTGGTCAAGTTTGTACTGCTGGTACAAGAACATTAGTACCAGAAAGTATTAAAGCTGATTTCTTAACTGCTGTTAAAGATAAAATTAGCCAAATTAAAGTAGGGGATCCTACTGATGCCTCAACTGAAATGGGTCCAATTATTAGTAAAAAACAATTCGACCAAGTTCAATCGTATATTGATAAAGGTATCAATGAAGGTGCAGAACTATTTTATGGTGGTCCAGGTAAACCAGAAGGCCTAGAAAAAGGATACTTTGCTAGACCTACTGTATTTAATAATGTTGATAATAAAATGACAATTGCACAAGAAGAAATTTTTGGACCTGTAATGTCTATTATTAGTTACAACAATTTAGACGAAGCAATTAAAATTGCTAATGATACTAAATATGGACTTGCAAGTTATATATTTGGTAAAGATAAAGAACAATTAGAAAAAGTTGCACGTTCATTGGAAGCTGGAACAGTTGAAATTAATGAAGCTGGCCGCAAACCAGATTTACCATTCGGTGGTTATAAACAATCAGGTATTGGCCGCGAATGGGGCGACTATGGTATTGAAGAATTCCTAGAAGTAAAATCTATTGCAGGGTTTTATAATTAATAAATAGTTTGAAATATTGGGTGGGTAACCACCCAATATTTTTTTATTTTTTCAATAACTGAAAATCATTTTGTATTTAAATAGAAAATTTGCTATAGTGATTAGATGAATAGTGAACTATTAGGCTATTTAAATAAACTTTTTTATGAAATGGGTGCAAGATAATGCCTGACAAAGTACGTACATCACCTCAGTACGAGTCATTCCACGAATTATATAAAAATTACACTACTAAAGAGCTCACTCAAAAAGCCAAATCCTTAAAATTAACAAATTATAGTAAACTGAATAAAAAAGAACTTGTTTTAGCCATTATGGAAGCGCAAATGGAAAAAGACGGCAATTACTATATGGAAGGGATACTAGATGACATCCAACAAGATGGCTATGGTTTCCTTAGAACCGTTAATTATTCAAAAGGTGAGAAAGATATTTATATATCCGCTAGCCAAATAAGACGATTTGAAATTAAACGCGGAGATAAGGTAACAGGTAAAGTAAGAAAGCCTAAAGATAATGAAAAATATTATGGCTTGTTACAAGTTGATTTTGTGAATGATGAAAATGCAGAAGAAGTTAAAAAGCGACCTCATTTCCAAGCGTTGACACCACTTTATCCAGAAGAACGCGTTGTGTTAGAAACTGAAAAAAATAAATATTCAACTAGAATTATGGATTTAATTACACCGATTGGTTTAGGGCAACGTGGACTGATTGTAGCACCACCTAAAGCGGGTAAAACTTCTTTACTTAAAGAGATTGCAAACGCGATTGCTGTTAATAAACCAGATGCAGAATTATTTATTTTACTTGTCGGTGAAAGACCGGAAGAGGTTACTGACATCGAACGTTCTGTAGAATCTGCTGAAGTCGTACATTCAACTTTTGATGAACCGCCACAACACCATGTTAAAGTTGCGGAGTTATTGTTAGAAAGAGCTAAAAGACTCGTCGAAATTGGTAAAGATGTCATAATTTTAATGGATTCAATTACAAGATTAGCACGTGCCTATAACTTGGTAATTCCACCAAGTGGGAGAACTTTATCAGGTGGTTTAGATCCTGCTTCATTACACAAACCAAAGGCATTCTTTGGTGCGGCACGTAATATTGAAGCTGGTGGCAGTTTGACTATATTAGCTACTACACTTGTGGACACAGGTTCACGTATGGATGATATGATTTACGAAGAATTTAAAGGTACAGGTAATATGGAACTGCATTTAGACCGCAAATTAGCAGAGCGTCGTATTTTCCCTGCGATAGATATTGGACGAAGCTCTACAAGAAAAGAAGAATTATTAATTTCACCAAAAGAATTAGAATCTTTATGGCAATTACGTAATATGTTTAGCGATTCATTAGACTTTACTGAAAGATTTATACGTAAATTGAAGCGAACTAATAACAATCATGAGTTTTTCTTACAGTTACAAAAATCAGCAGAAGAAAGTACTAAAACTGGAGAACCAATCATTTAATTTATTGACTTAAATATAAAGTCATGTTTAAAGCGAAACTTTATAAAGAGGGTTGCGTTTTATATGTATAACAATTATAATGACTTAGTATTGGGTAAAAAACTCACAAACAACTCTGTTCCAGATGGTTCAGGGCAAAGGAGCTGAAAACAATGAAACAAAATACTCATCCTGAGTACCACAAAGTTATATTTTTAGACACTACGACAGATTTTAAATTCTTAAGTGGTTCTACTAAAACATCTTCAGAAACTATGGAATGGGAAGATGGTAATGAATACCCAGTTATTCGTTTAGATATTTCTTCTGATTCTCATCCATTCTACACAGGACGTCAAAAATTCGCTGCTGCGGATGGTCGTGTTGAACGTTTCAACAAAAAATTCGGTTACAAATCAAGCAACCAATAATTGTTGTAATAAAGCATTCTCATATTTATATGAGAGTGCTTTTTTTGTTAGTCTTAAGTATAGATTAACTTTCACAGGTTACATAGCTAAATATTTGTACTATTGTTTTTTACAATTAATAAAAAAACAACTGTGAAAGTACAGATTTCTGTAATGTAAATATGCTATAATAAATCGATTATGTTTTGAAAAGGATGGACTCATTATGTATGAAACTTATCATTCTGGTTGGATAGAATGTATCACTGGCAGTATGTTTAGTGGTAAATCAGAGGAATTAATAAGACGTTTACGAAGAGGTTTATATGCTAAACAAAAGGTAGTAGTATTTAAACCAGCTATAGATGACCGATATCATAAAGATAAAATAGTCTCTCATAATGGGAATGCAATAGAAGCATTTAATATTTCAACAGCTTCTGAGATATTAAGACATGATTTAACAGATGTAGGTATTATTGGTATTGATGAGGTTCAATTTTTTGAAGACGAAGTAGTGAAAATTGCTGAACATTTAGCTTCTCAAGGCCATAGAGTTATAACTGCTGGTTTAGATATGGACTTTAGAGGGAAACCTTTCAAACCGATACCAGAATTACTATCTGTTAGTGAAATCGTTACTAAATTGCAAGCTGTATGTGCAGTTTGTGGCGCATCATCAAGCCGTACACAACGACTCATTGACGGCAATCCAGCTAAAATTGATGATCCAATCATTTTGGTAGGTGCAAATGAAAGCTATGAACCTAGATGTAGAGCACATCATGTTGTAGCGCCAAGTGATAATGACAAGGAGGAACTATAAGTGTTTGATCAATTAGATATAGTAGAAGAACGATACGAACAATTAAATGAATTATTAAGTGACCCTGATGTTGTAAATGATTCATCAAAATTGCGCGCTTATTCGAAAGAACAAGCGGATTTACAAAAAACTGTAGAAGTTTATCGTGATTACAAACAAGTTAACGAAGACATTGGCGAAATCGAAACAATGTTGAATGATACTAAAGATAAAGATGAAATTGAAATGCTAAAAGAAGAGTTACAAAACGCAAAAGAAAGAATTCCTCAATTAGAAGAAGAATTGAAATTCTTACTTATACCTAAAGATCCTAATGACGATAAGAACGTTATTTTAGAAATCAGAGCTGCTGCTGGTGGGGATGAAGCTGCAATTTTCGCAGGTGACTTATTTAGAATGTACTCTAGATACAGTGAAACACTCGGCTACAAAACAGATGTCGTAGAAATGAATGATAGCGATCATGGTGGTTATAAAGAAATCAGTGTCATGATTCAAGGTCAAGGTGCCTATTCAAAATTAAAATACGAAAATGGTGCCCACCGTGTACAACGTGTACCAGAAACTGAATCTGGTGGACGTATTCATACGTCAACAGCAACTGTTGCTGTCTTACCAGAGGCTGAAGATGTAGAAGTTGAAATACGAAATGAAGATATTAAAATTGATACTTATCGTTCAAGTGGTGCAGGTGGTCAGCACGTCAATACTACTGACTCAGCTGTGCGTATTACACATTTACCAACAGGTACTGTTGTAACATCACAAGATGAAAAGTCTCAAATTAAAAACCGTGAAAAAGCGATGAAAGTATTAAAAGCACGTGTATATGACATGAAAGTTCAAGAAGAAGAAGCTAAGTATGCGTCAGAACGTAAATCTGCAGTAGGGACTGGTGACCGTTCAGAACGAATTAGAACTTATAACTACCCTCAAAATAGAGTGACGGATCACCGTATAGGTTTAACTATTCAAAAACTAGATCAAGTTATGGAAGGTAAGTTACACGAAATTATCGATGCACTAACGATGTCTGAACAAACCGAAAAATTGAAAGAATTAAACAATGGTGAAATTTAAAGATTTTATTAGCAATGCAAAGTCAAAATGCGCTGCTAAAGCTATAGACACTTCGAGCGTCGATTGGTTGATTATGGATTTGTTTGACTGGAATCGGACAGATATGTTTATGAAACAAAATGAAATTCCAACTGAGATGGAACAAAACGTATTGAATAATGCTTTTGAACGTTTATATCAAGGCGAACCAGTACAATATATTGTTGGTTTTCAAAGTTTTTATGGTGAACTGTTTGATGTGAATCAACATTGCTTAATACCTAGACCTGAAACTGAAGAGGTTATGCTACACTTTTTGAATGAACTTTCTGATAATAGCAAAGTAGCGGATATAGGCACTGGTAGTGGCAATATACCGGTTATGTTAAAAAAGTTGAATCAATCATTAGCAGTTTATGCTACCGATATTAGTCTAGAAGCTTTAAAAGTAGCCAAAGGCAATGCTAAAAAGCATGAAGTTGATATTAACTTTTTACATGGTGATACGCTTAGACCCCTTATAGAACAGCAAATAACAGTTGATGGATTGATTTCTAATCCGCCTTATATAGATAGAAAAGAAATAGACATTATGACTACTTCTGTTGTTAATTATGAACCTGAGCATGCACTTTTTGCTGATGACAATGGCTTGGCAATTTACAAATCGATTTTAGAAGATTTACCTCATGTATTGAACGATAATGCTAAAGTCGTGTTTGAAATTGGTTTTAATCAGGGTGAAATATTAAAATCTATAATTGAGTCGATGTATGCTCATATAGATGTAAAAATTATTCAAGATATAAATAACAAAGACAGAATCATTTCATTTAATTGGTAAGAGTTATGTGTCTGCGTATTTTACGTAGATGCATAACTTTTTGTTTTATTTTAAAATAACTAAGAGAGGTTGTGATGATAGTGGATACAAAAACATGGGACTTTAGAAATATTAATGCACATTTACCTGCTAATGATGCTGTACAAGAAATAAAATGTATTTACCAACAGGGTGGGTTAATTGCATTACCTACAGAAACAGTTTATGGATTGGGTGGCAATGCCAAGGACGATGAGGCTGTAAAAGCCATATATGAAGCGAAGGGCAGACCTTCAGACAATCCATTAATCGTACATATCCATAGTATGAATCAGTTAGCTGACTTTACTCAAAATATTTCGGTTGAGACTATAACGTTAATGCAGCATTTTTGGCCTGGTCCAATTTCTTTTATTGTTCCACTGAAGTCAGGTTACTTATGTGAAAGAGTGTCCGGCGGATTGTCTTCTATAGCGGTTAGAATGCCTAGTCATAAAGTGGGACGTTATATTTTACAACAAGTTGATTTACCTATCGCTGCTCCGAGTGCCAATTTAAGTGGGAGACCTTCGCCTACATTGTTTGAGCATGTGTATCAAGATTTAAATGGACGTGTTGATGGAATAATAAATGGAGATCAGAGTGAAGAAGGATTAGAAAGTACTGTATTAGATTGCACCGTTTATCCGTTTAGAATAGCTAGACCAGGTGCTATAACGAAACAGATGATTGAAGACGTTATCCCTAATAGCGTCGAGACTTTTACAGACTTTAATAATGATAAACCTATCGCACCAGGCATGAAATACAAACATTATGCTCCTGATACACCATTAACTATTATTCGTAACTTTAATAAAATGCCAACCACGATACAGGAATGGCAAAATATAGCATTTATTGTGCCAGATAATAAAAAGCATTTAGTTCCCCAAAATGCGCAATTTATTTCACTATGTGCAGATACTGATGATTTAAAAGGTGCCAATCATAATTTATATACTATTTTGCATCGACTGGATAACGATACAAATATTAACTATGCTTATATTTATGGCTTTAAGGACACGGAGCAATCAAATGCATATATGAATCGCTTAATGAAAGCAGCTAATCAACAAATAATCGAGGGGGATGATATATGAGGATTATATTTGTTTGTACGGGAAATACTTGTCGCAGTCCTTTAGCAGAAAGTATTGCTAAAAATGTATTAGAAGAATGTATAGTTGAATCCAGAGGTCTTTTTGCTATAGATGGTAGCCCTATTTCTAAAAATAGCCAAGAGATTATAGTGGAAAAAAACTTGCCAGAAAGTAGTACTGCCAAAACATTTTCAACTGAAGATTTAGCGGCGGACTATATTTTTACAATGACGAAAACGCATAAACATTCATTATTTAAGCAATATGGTAAACAAAAAAATATATATACGATTAGAGAATTTATTGGTGAAAAAGGCGATATTTCTGACCCGTTTGGTGGGAATAAAAGCGATTATGAAGCAATTTTTGAAGAATTATCGTCTTTAATTGTAAAGCTCAAACAAAAAATTAAGGAAATATAAATTTACATAATTGGTATAAGTTATCTGAAAAATAAGTTATAATGTTTACGTGTAGCGAGTTTGCTATATATATTTTCTGAAATTGTCTGATTTGCGGAAATTATATAATAATTTTATAGGGGGTGGGTAAAAATGGAAAATGCTTTAGCGTTGTTACTTGAAGAATTGAAAAATCGTGATTTTTTCAAAGAAAACGAACTTTGTATTATCGGATGTTCTACCTCTGAAATCATCGGTGAAAGCATAGGTTCTGTTGGTTCTATGGATGTAGCTGAAAAGATATATAATCAGCTCAAGACAATTGAGCAAGACACGGGTGTGTCATTTGTATATCAAGGATGCGAACACATTAATAGAGCAGTAACAATAGATCGATCTCATTTTAACCCATTAACGATGGAAGAAGTTACAGTCGTTCCAGATATACATGCTGGTGGCAGTATGGCTACATATGCATATCAACAATTAGATAATCCAATGGTCGTTGAATATATTTCTGTACCTAAAGGTATTGATATAGGCCAAACGCTTATTGGGATGCATATAAATCATGTTGCCATACCAGAACGTACTGAGACAAAGAAAGTCGGTGAGGCTTTTGTAACTGTAGCATCATCTAGACCTAAAAAAATTGGTGGCGAACGAGCGAAATATAATTAATTAAAAGTGAGGGAACTATACCAATGTCATTTATCCAAAAGCAAGATAAAGAAATCTATGAAGTAATCCAAAATGAATTTAACCGTCAAAACAACAATATCGAACTTATTGCATCAGAAAATTTTGTTTCTGAAGCGGTTATGGAAGCTCAAGGTTCAGTATTAACTAATAAATATGCTGAAGGTTACCCTAATAGAAGATATTATGGTGGCTGTGAATTTGTCGATGTATCTGAAAGTATTGCTATCGAACGCGCGAAAAAACTTTTTGGTGCTGAACACGTGAATGTTCAACCACACTCTGGTTCACAAGCAAACATGGCTGTTTATTTAGTTGCTTTAGAATATGGTGATACTGTGCTTGGTATGAATTTAAGTCATGGTGGACATTTAACTCACGGTGCTCCTGTAAACTTTAGTGGGCAATTTTATAATTTCGTCGATTACGGTGTAGATAAAGACACTGAACAAATCGATTATGATGAAGTATTAAGTATTGCTAAAAAACACCAACCTAAATTAATCGTTGCTGGTGCTTCAGCATATTCACGCGAAATTGATTTTAAAAAATTCAAAGAAATCGCTGATGAAGTAGGCGCTAAACTAATGGTTGATATGGCTCATATCGCAGGATTAGTTGCTGTTGGTTTACATCAAAATCCAGTTGAATATGCAGATTTCGTTACGACAACGACGCATAAAACTTTACGTGGTCCACGTGGTGGCATGATTTTATGTAAAGAAGAATATAAAAAAGACATTGATAAAAAAATCTTCCCAGGCATCCAAGGTGGCCCTTTAGAGCACGTCATTGCGGCTAAAGCAATTGCTTTTGGTGAAGCATTACAAGATGATTTCAAAACATATCAACAACAAGTTATTAAAAATGCACAAACACTTGCAGATACTCTAAATAAAGAAGGTTTCCGTGTAGTTTCAGGCGGTACGGACAATCATTTAGTAGCGGTAGATGTTAAATCATCTGCAGGTATTACAGGTAAAGTGGCTGAAGAAACGCTTGATGCAATTGGTATCACTTGTAATAAAAATACAATCCCATTCGATCAAGAAAAACCATTCGTCACTAGCGGTATTAGACTAGGTACACCTGCTGCAACGACGCGTGGTTTTGACGATGAAGCTTTTGAAGAAGTAGGTAAAATTATGAGTTTAGTGCTTAAAAAACCAGAAGATGAAAAAGCACTAGCAGAAGGTAAAGAACGCGTAAAACAATTAACTACAAGATATCCTTTATATAATTAAAAATTAGGAGGAAAATGAATTATGGGCAAAGTACATGTTTTTGACCATCCATTAATACAACATAAATTAAGCTATATTAGAGATGTACACACGGGTACGAAAGAATTTAGAGAACTTGTAGATGAAGTAGGTATGCTAATGGCTTATGAAGTTACAAGAGATCTAGAATTACAAGATGTCAAAATTAAAACACCTGTTACTGAAATGGTTGCAAAACGATTAACAGGAAAAAAATTAGCATTCGTACCTATTTTAAGAGCAGGATTAGGAATGACTCAAGGGATTTTAAATCTTGTACCAGCTGCTAGAATTGGTCACATCGGTTTATATAGAGACCCAAATACTCTAGAGGCTGTGGAATACTTTGCTAAATTACCTCAAGATATTGAAGAAAGAGAAATCGTTGTAGTTGATCCTATGTTAGCTACTGGTTCTTCAGCCATTGAAGCAATTAACTCTCTTAAGAAAAGAGGAGCAAAACACATTCGTTTTATGTGCCTAATTGCAGCGCCAGAAGGTGTAGAAAAAATGAAAGCGGCTCATGAAGATGTTGATATTTACATTGCAGCACTAGACGAGAAGTTAGATGACCATGCATATATTATCCCTGGACTAGGCGATGCTGGTGACCGTTTATTCGGTACAAAATAGAACACCAGGAGTGTATTAATATGAAAAAAATTATGACTGTGTTTGGTACTAGGCCAGAGGCAGTGAAAATGGCACCTTTAGTACAAGCTTTAAAAGAAACTGAAGCATTACAGCCTGTAGTGGTCGTTTCTGCACAACACCGTGAAATGTTAGATGGTGTACTTGAAACTTTTCATATAAAACCAGATTATGATTTAGATATAATGCAACAAGGACAAACTTTGTCCGAAATTACATCTAGAGTATTAATGAAGCTAGAAAGTGTCATTAAAGAAGTACAACCAGATATGATTCTTGTTCATGGTGATACGATGACAACTTTTGCGGGTAGTTTAGCGGCATTGTATAATCAAATTCCAATTGGTCATGTTGAAGCAGGACTTAGAACTTGGAATAAATATGCGCCATTCCCTGAAGAGATGAATAGGCAAATGGTAGGAGTAATGGCTGACTTGAATTTTGCTCCTACCAATAATGCTGCTCGAAATTTAATTAACGAAAATAAAGATGAATCATCAATAGTCGTTACTGGTAATACAGCAATCGATGCAATGAGCACAACGATAGCAGATGACTATGACTCGGCAATTATCCAAAAGCATAAGGGAAAACGTGTCATTTTATTAACCGCACATAGAAGAGAGAACATAGGCGAGCCTATGAGGCACATCTTTAAAGCGGTCAGAAGAATCGTTGAACAATATGAAGATGTTGTCGTAGTTTATCCAATGCATAAAAATCCTAAGGTTAGGACGATTGCACAACAGTATTTAGGTGATCACGAACGTATTGAATTAATCGAACCACTAGGTGTTATAGATTTTCACAATTTTGCAAATAATGCTTATTTTATATTGACAGATTCTGGTGGTGTTCAAGAAGAGGCACCATCACTAGGTAAACCTGTGTTAGTTCTCCGTGATACAACAGAGAGACCTGAAGGTGTTGAAGCAGGTACGTTGGAAATTGTAGGGACTGATGAGCAAAATATTTTTAATGCATCCGTACAATTGTTAGATGATGAAAGTCATTACCAACAAATGAGTCAGGCACGAAATCCATATGGTGATGGACAAGCTTCAAAACGGATTTGTGACAGTGTTAAATATTATTTTGGTTTGAGAGATAAAAAAATTGAACCATTTATATAAAAGTATATATTTATTTTTATTTGTGACAATTTAATGACATAAATTAAGATTTTTTAATAACAATTTGAATAGAATTGACAGGCTTTAACCGCTATATTATTATTAAATTTATATGAGTGGAACGGTTTTCATAAATTAGGAATTAATGAAATGAGGCACAGAATTGAAACGTTTTCACATCATCTTCAATCAATACATTCAATACTATATATATGCACTTATTGTATTGGTTATTGTGTTTTTTTTCACAAATTCACCATTTGTATTAGGACTCATGATAGGGACAATAGGATCGCTAATAAATACATTTACTTTCGAATATTATTTAGCTAAGGCTAAAAAGAGTGAAACTATACATATATCTACGGGCAATATTTGGAGATATTTAACGGCGATTTTAGCATGTGTATCATGGGCTTGTTTTAAAGACAATATTAATATTTTTGGTGTAATTGTTGGTTTGTTAGTTTCTTATGTATTAGTTATTTTCAAACCGTTAATTCATAAGAAGAAAGTTTAAGATTAAGAGAGGTGAAAAAAACATGCAACACAAGCAACCTCTTGTCAGTTGGAAAGTGTTTGGTTTAGACATCGTGTTTAATTTATCGTCCATTATGATGTTAATTATTACAGCGGTTATTGTATTTGTAGTAGCTATTATTTGTACGCGTAATCTTCAAAAACGACCAACAGGCAAGCAAAACTTCATAGAGTGGGTTTTTGATTTTGTTAGAGGCATCATATCAAGTAATATGTCTTGGTCGAAAGGTGGACAATTCCATTTCTTAGCAGTTACATTGATATTATTTATTTTTGTCAGTAACATGCTGGGGCTACCATTTTCAGTAGTGACTGGTCATACTTTATGGTGGAAATCACCTACTGCAGATGCAACAGTGACTCTGACACTTTCAACACTCATAATATTGTTGACGCATTATTATGGTATTAAAATGAGAGGTACCAAAAGCTATTTTGGTAATTATACAAAGCCCATATTCTTATTACCGATTAACGTGTTCGAAGAGTTTACTTCAACGTTAACACTTGGTCTACGTTTATACGGAAATATTTATGCAGGTGAGTTATTACTTACTTTACTTTCAGGATTAGTAGTAAATCATTTAGCATGGGGTTGGATTATCGGTTTACCAGGATTAGTTGTTTGGCAAGCATTCTCGATCTTTATTGGTTCCATCCAAGCATATATCTTTATTATGCTATCAATGGTATACATGTCACATAAAGTACAAAGTGACCATTAATTGATTGATTAAACAATTTAAACAAAATTTAGGAGGATTTATAAATGAATTTAATCGCAGCAGCAATCGCAATTGGTTTATCAGCATTAGGCGCAGGTATTGGTAACGGTCTTATCGTTTCAAGAACAGTAGAAGGTGTAGCACGTCAACCAGAAGCTCGCGGACAATTAATGTCAATTATGTTTATCGGTATTGGTTTAGTTGAGGCATTACCAATCCTTGGTCTTGTAATTTCATTCATCGTAATGTTCATGTAATTACACTTAAATAGGCGAAGTCGTTATGACTTTGCCCTTCGTTTTACTATTAAGCAATTCGTTATAATGGATGAAAGGAGTGTAAGGCTAAGTGACTGCTACGACAAATATGTTCGTACTTGGTGCAGCTGAAGCACATGGCGTTCAGTGGGGGACTATTATTGTTACTGCAATAACATTTCTAGTTTTATTAGGATTATTAAAGAAATATGCATGGGGTCCATTAAAAGAAGTAATGGATAAACGTGAACGTGACATTAATAAAGACATTGACGACGCTGAACAAGCTAAATTAAATGCACAGAAGTTAGAAGAACAAAACAAACAAACGTTAAAAGAAACTCAAGATGAGGTTCATCGCATGATTGAAGAAGCAAAAGTTCAAGCACGTCAGCAACATGAAGAAATTATTCATGAAGCTAACGTACGTGCAAATGGTATGATTGAAACAGCCCAAAACGAAATTAATAGTGAAAAAGAACGCGCAATAGCGGATATTAATAATCAAGTTTCAGATCTATCTGTACTTATTGCTTCAAAAGTATTACAAAAAGAAATCAGCGAACAAGACCAAAAAGCATTGGTTGAAAAGTACATTAAAGAGGCAGGGGATAAATAATGGCGACAGTAGCAATGAAATACGCTAAAGCTTTATTTGACGCCTCTCTTGATGCGAATAACTTGGATGTCGTTTATGAAGAATTTTCTGAGGTTGAAAAAGGGATTTTTACTGAAATCCATGGTTTAAAAGAGTTAGACCTAGACCCTAAAAAAAATAAAGTACAACGCGTTCAATTTGCTGAAAAAGTATTTGCAAGTGCCGATGACTATTTATTAAATATGTTAAAAGTACTTGCTTCAAATAGACATCTTGGAATGGTTGGTGAAGTTTATAATTCATTTAATCATCTATACAATAAACACAATAACCGAGATTATGCAGTTGTAGAATCAGTATATGCTTTATCAAATGATGAGTTAGATGAAATCGGAAAATTAATAATACAGCAAACAAAATTATCTAAAGTCTTACTAAAAAACGAAATCAATAAAGAACTTATTGGTGGTATTCGTGTGAAAGTTGGCACTAAGGTAATGGATGCAAGTGTTCAAAACGATTTAGCTCAATTAGAGAAGAAATTTAAAAGTGCGCATTAATTAATAACAAAGGAGTGACATAGATGGCCATTAAAGCTGAAGAAATCAGCGCATTACTACGCTCACAAATTGAAAATTATGAGTCGGAAATGTCTGTAACTGATATAGGTACAGTTTTACAAATTGGTGACGGCATTGCGTTAATTCATGGTTTAAACGATGTAATGGCTGGAGAGCTAATTGAATTTAAAACCGGCGTATTAGGCTTAGCTCAAAACTTAGAAGAATCAAACGTTGGTGTCGTTATTTTAGGACCATATGACGACATTAAAGAAGGCGACGAAGTTAAACGTACTGGTCGTATTATGGAAGTACCTGTAGGTAATGAATTAATAGGCAGAGTAGTTAACCCATTAGGACAACCAATTGATGGTCAAGGCCCTATTCATACTACAAAAACACGACCTGTTGAGAAAAAAGCTACAGGCGTAATGGATCGTAAATCAGTAGACCAACCATTACAAACAGGTATTAAAGCTATCGATGCATTAGTACCTATTGGTAAAGGTCAACGTGAGTTAATTATCGGTGACCGCCAAACTGGTAAAACTACAGTTGCTTTAGATACTATTTTAAACCAACATGATCAAGATACTATTTGCATTTATGTAGCTATTGGTCAAAAAGATTCTACTGTACGTGCAAACGTTGAAAAACTACGTCAAGAGGGTGCATTAGATTACACTATCGTAGTATCAGCATCTGCAGCAGACCCAGCACCACTTTTATACATCGCGCCTTATGCTGGTGTAACTATTGGCGAAGAATTCATGTTTGATGGTAAAGACGTATTAATCGTTTATGATGATTTAACTAAACAAGCTTCTGCTTACCGTGAATTATCATTATTATTACGTAGACCACCAGGCCGTGAAGCTTACCCAGGTGATGTGTTCTACTTACATAGTAGATTGCTAGAAAGAGCAGCTAAATTAAATGACGAATTAGGTGGCGGTTCAATAACTGCATTACCTATTATTGAAACGCAAGCAGGCGATATTTCTGCATACGTACCAACGAACGTTATTTCAATAACGGATGGGCAAATTTTCTTACAATCAGATTTATTCTTCTCTGGAGTAAGACCAGCGATTAATGCGGGTCAATCAGTATCACGTGTCGGTGGTTCAGCACAAATTAAAGCTATGAAAAAAGTAGCAGGAACTTTACGTTTAGATTTAGCTTCATATCGTGAGTTAGAATCATTCGCACAATTTGGTTCAGATTTAGACGAATTTACTGCGCAAAAACTTGAACGTGGTAAACGTACTGTTGAAGTTTTAAAACAAGACAAAAACAAACCACTACCTGTTGAAAATCAAGTATTAATTATTTTTGCTTTAACTAAAGGTCATTTAGATGATATTCCTGTTGAAGATATTACGCGTTTCGAAAATGAATTAAACATTTGGGCTAAATCAAATGCATCAGAATTACTTGATGAAATCAGAACAACTGGTGCGTTACCTGATACAGAAAAATTTGAAACAGCAATTAATGAATTCAAAAGAAGCTTTAGTAAATCAGAATAATTAGTAAGAGTTATGAAAAGGTGGTGAGATAATGGGATCTCTTAAAGAAATTGATACACGTATAAAATCCACGAAAAAAATGAAACAAATTACCAAAGCGATGAACATGGTATCGAGTTCTAAGTTACGTCGTGCGGAAAGTAATACAAAGTTATTTAGACCTTACATGGATAAAATGCAAGATGCTATAACAGCTGTAGCTGGTGCGAATCAACATTCTAACCACCCGATGTTAAAACAACGTGAAGTTAAAAGACGTGGTTACTTAGTCATTACGAGTGACAAAGGTTTAGCAGGTGCATATAATGCCAATGTTTTAAAACATCTAATTAAAGACATGAATGAGCATCATAAAGATAATGATGATTATTCACTAATGGTATTAGGTCAAACAGGCGTGGATTTTTTAACTAATAAAGGCTATCGCATTGATGACTCTTTAACGGAAGTGCCAGATCAACCTTCTTTCAAAAGCGTTCAAGCTATTGCTGAAAAGGCGATTGATTTATATAGTGATGAAGATATCGATGAATTAACGATTTATTTCAGTCATTTTGTCAATGTTTTAGAAAATAAACCTTCGAAGAAAACGGTACTTCCATTATCTCCAGAAGATTCAAGTCTTGGACATGGTCAAATGTCTTCTTACGAATTTGAGCCAGACAAAGAATCAATATTGAGTGTAATCTTACCTCAATACGTGGAAAGCTTAATATATGGAACAATCTTAGATGCAAAAGCAAGTGAACACGCTGCACGAATGACTGCAATGAAAAATGCGTCAGATAACGCATCTGATCTTATTGATGATTTATCATTAGAATATAACAGAGCGAGACAAGCAGAAATCACCCAACAAATCACTGAAATTGTCGGTGGTTCAGCTGCACTTGAATAGAATTAAAAGGAGGATACAAAAAATGGGAGTAGGCCGTGTGACCCAAATTATGGGGCCAGTCGTAGACGTTCGTTTTGAACATAACGAAGTGCCTGAAATTAATAATGCCTTAGTACTAGATGTTGAAAATGGCGAAGAAACGACGTCATTAACATTAGAAGTTGCGATCCAATTAGGCGATGACGTTGTACGTACAATTGCTATGGATGGAACTGAAGGTGTTAAACGTGGGACTGAAGTTAAAGATACAGGTAGAAGTATTAGTGTACCAGTTGGAGATGCTACATTAGGTAGAGTATTCAATGTTCTTGGTGACACGATTGACTTAGATGAAGAAATTGATTCTTCTGTACGTCGTGACCCAATTCATAGACAATCCCCAGCTTTCGACGAATTATCTACAAACGTAGAAATTTTAGAAACTGGTATCAAAGTAGTAGATTTATTAGCACCATATCTTAAAGGTGGTAAAATTGGTCTTTTCGGTGGTGCAGGTGTAGGTAAAACAGTATTAATCCAAGAATTAATTAATAATATCGCACAAGAACATGGTGGTATATCAGTTTTCGCAGGTGTAGGAGAGCGTACACGTGAAGGTAACGACTTATACTTTGAAATGAGCGATAGTGGCGTTATTAAAAAGACTGCTATGGTCTTCGGACAAATGAACGAACCACCTGGCGCACGTATGCGTGTTGCTTTATCAGGATTAACTATGGCTGAATATTTCCGTGATGAAGAAGGTAAAGATGTACTATTATTCATCGACAATATCTTCAGATTTACACAAGCTGGTTCTGAAGTATCAGCATTGTTAGGTAGATTGCCTTCAGCCGTAGGTTATCAACCAACGTTAAGTACTGAAATGGGTCAATTACAAGAACGAATTACTTCAACGAATAAAGGTTCTGTAACGTCAATTCAAGCAGTTTTCGTACCTGCCGATGACTACACTGACCCAGCACCAGCTAACGTCTTTGCTCACTTAGACTCTACTACTAACTTAGAACGTAAGTTAACTGAAATGGGTATTTACCCAGCAGTAGATCCATTAGCTTCTACTTCTAGAGCTTTGGAGCCTAGTATCGTTGGGCAAGAACATTATGACGTTGCTCGTGAAGTACAATCAACGTTACAAAAATATCGTGAATTACAAGATATTATTGCAATCTTAGGTATGGATGAGTTATCTGAAGACGATAAACAGACAGTTGAACGCGCGCGTCGTATTCAATTCTTCTTATCTCAAAACTTCCACGTTGCTGAACAATTTACTGGTCAAAAAGGTTCATATGTTCCAGTTAAACGTACAGTAGCAGACTTCAAAGATATTCTTGAAGGTAAATATGACCATATCCCAGAAGATGCATTCAGACTTGTAGGTAGTATGGATGATGTAATTACAAAAGCAAAAGATATGGGCGTTGAAGTTTAAAAAATTAGGAGGTATGGATAATGAGTACATTAAGCCTAAATATTGTCACTCCTAATGGCTCAGTTTACGACAGGGATGATGTCGAGTTAGCTGTAATGCAAACGACAGCTGGCGAGATTGGTGTCATGTTCGGACACATTCCTACCGTAGCAGCGCTAAAAACTGGCTATGTCAAAATTAACTTTGATGGTGGCTCAGAATTTATCGCAGTGAGTGAAGGTTTTGTTGAAATAAGACAGCATAAATTATCGATTATTGTTCAAACTGCCGAAGCTGCTAAAGACATAGATGTTGATAGAGCACAGACAGCAAAATCAAAAGCCGAAACGCATTTGAATAACGAACAAAATAGCGGTGATTTACATAGAGCTGAACGCGCGCTTGAACGTGCGAATAACAGACTTTATGTTGCTACTTTAAAATAAGCTTATTTAAGAGAAGTTCCTAGAAGGGACTTCTCTTTTTTGTGACTACAAAAAAATTTGTGGTTAAGATGTTTAAAATCGGGAACGTTACATAAAGTCATACGTTAAAGTTATAATAAAAATAATGAGAATATTATTTTAGCGAAAAGTATCTTTTGTAGAATTTTTCGTGTAGAATACTTTATTAGAGACGAATGAGGAGAATTTAATATGGAGTATTTAGGTCAATTTGCGATTATACATTTGATATTACATGTGGTATGTATTTGTATAAGTTATTGGGCACTAAATGTACTCAGATTGGATCAATTTTTTAAAAAAGGTGATCCTTTAAAGGTACAAGTATGCATGATATTTTTAGCAATATTATTAGGTACTGCAGTAAGTAATTTTATCGTAGATTTATTGCAATTTTCTACACAGGTAAAATATTTGTTACAATAATTCAAATAGTTGTTATTTAATTTTGAATATAGATATAATTATATGAAAGAAAATATTCAAATAATAAGTGAGATGAAATTGTAGTTTAAGTGGAGGATAAATGATGGACAAGATAGTTATAAAAAGTGGTAATAAATTAACAGGAGAAGTAAAGGCTTCAGGAGCAAAAAATGCAGTATTACCAGTATTAACTGCGGCTTTACTTGCAGGGGAAGGCACAAGCAAATTACTTAATGTGCCTGCATTAAGCGACGTAGAAACAATTAATAACGTAATTTCTACGTTAAATGCAGAAGTATCTTATGACAAAGATGGAGAAGCCGTTACTGTTGATGCAACTAAAGATTTATTTGAAGAAGCACCTTATGAATATGTAAGTAAGATGAGAGCAAGTATATTAGTTATGGGCCCTTTATTAGCACGTTTAGGACATGCTAAAGTAGCACTCCCTGGTGGTTGTGCCATTGGCTCAAGACCAATAGAACAACATATTAAAGGTTTTGAAGAACTAGGCGCAGAAATTCATATGGATGGTGGTTTCATTTACGCAAATGCGATAGATGGACTTAAAGGCACGACAATTCATTTGGATTTCCCAAGTGTAGGTGCGACGCAAAATATTATTATGGCTGCTTCATTGGCTGAAGGTAAAACTGTTTTAGAAAATGTAGCACGTGAGCCAGAAATAGTCGATTTAGCAAACTACATCAATGAAATGGGTGGTAACATTGTAGGTGCAGGTACTGATACGATTACGATTAATGGTGTAGATAAACTACATGGCGTCACACATTCTATAATTCCGGATCGTATCGAAGCAGGTACTTTATTAATTGCAGGCGCCATTACACGTGGTGATGTGTTAGTTAAAGGTGCAATCAAAGAACATATGACTAGCTTAGTCTACAAATTAGAAGAAATGGGAGTTAACCTTGAATATTCAGATGACGCTATTCGCGTTAGTGCAGAAGATGAGTTGAAACCAGTAGACGTTAAAACTTTACCACATCCAGGCTTTCCAACAGATATGCAATCACAAATGATGGCATTATTGTTAACTGCTGAAGGCAATAAAGTCGTTACTGAAACAGTATTTGAAAATAGATTTATGCATGTTGCAGAATTTCAACGTATGAATGCTAACATTACTGTTGAGGGTAGAAGTGCGAAAATTCAAGGTAAGAGCCAACTCCAAGGTGCTCAAGTAAAAGCGACAGATTTAAGAGCTGCAGCTTCTTTAATTTTAGCAGGACTAGTAGCGGAAGGGACAACACAAGTAACTGAATTAACACATTTAGATCGTGGTTATGTCGATTTACATGGCAAATTGAATTCATTGGGCGCTAATATTGAAAGAATCAACGACTAATTAAAATGTAGATTACTGGAGGATTTAATAAAATGGAAACTATTTTCGATTATAATCAAATTAAGCAAATCATCCCACATAGACAACCATTTTTATTAATTGATAAAGTGGTAGAATATGAAGAAGGTAAACGTTGCGTTGGTATTAAACAAGTATCAGGTAACGAACCATTTTTCCAAGGTCATTTTCCTGAATATGCGGTAATGCCCGGCGTACTAATCACAGAAGCATTAGCGCAAACTGGTGCTGTTGCAATGCTAAATAACGAAGAAAATAAAGGTAAACTTGCGCTTTTTGCAGGTATTGATAAATGCCGTTTTAAACGCCAAGTCGTACCAGGAGATACTCTAACTTTAGAAGTAGAAATTACTAAAATTAAAGGGCCTATTGGTAAAGGAAATGCCAAAGCTACTGTAGATGGACAAGTAGCATGCAGTTGCGAGTTAACATTTGCTTTACAAGATGCAAAATAATAAAAAGCGCTTAACTTATTCAAAAGTTAAGCGCTTTTTATTTAATGTTTATCTGTTTTTTCATCTTTTAGGCGAGGTTTAGATTGCATTAACCTATTGAAAGAAGTTTTTAATTCATCTCCTGATAATCCTTCATCTACAAGTTGTTCTAATAAGCTTTCGGCATAAACTTGTCTTAAAGTATAAATATGGCACTCAAAAACGACCGAAATTGATCCATTTAATTTCGTGATGTGTTTAATAGTCGCATCAAATAAAGCTGGGTCATTTGAAGGGCGGGTAATGACCACACGAATATCTAACAAAGTTTCATTATCCATATATGATTTCATAGTGTCATAATGATAATCTGGAATGACAAGTTCCAACAGCCATCCAGTACCGCTACTTTCTTTATTAATGATTACACCATCTTCCAATTCATATTCAGTTACCCCACCATTTTCTGAAACGATTTGAAATCTAACAGCTTTAAATGTTTTCATTGCCTCACATCCATTAAAGAAATTTAACTTTTACAATAAATAAGATTATGTTGTTATTATAACGTAAATTCAATTTGAGAAGCCAATTTTTATAAAATATAGTAAATCATTTTTCCTTAATTTAAACAATACTGACTTTTGACGATATTGATGAACCCAATTATGATATAGCTAACAAGGAGGTGAACTATGATAAATAATATAGTTGTCGTCGGACGACTAACTAAAGATCCACAGTTTTATAGTAAAGACGACACAGACTACGTCACATTATGTCTCGCAATAGATAGACCAATTAAGCGCAATGAGCAACAGCAAAATTGTGATTTTTTATTTTGTAAAGCTTTTGGAAATAATGCTAAAAATATCCACCGTTACTTATCAAAAGGTGCACTTGTAGGTGTAACTGGTCATATGCGCTCTTCTAAATATGAAAAAGATGGGCAAATGCATTTCGTTACTGAAATCATCATCGATACAATCAAATTTATGTCTTCAAAAGTTAAACAACAGCAAAATCAACTTATAGAACGATGCGATCAAGACGCTACTGATTTAACATTCTCCTTGAATTAATCTATTTAACTTAAATGAATTATCCTCACTTTCAATCACATTAATCAACTAACCACCATTTTTATTAACCATCATATTAAACTTATCAATCCTATTTTTAATTATACTTGTTAACGGCTATTGCATATCTCTATTAATAGATATAGCAATAGCTTATTTGGCTTTATAAATTAAAAATTTACCCTAATAGTTAATCAGAAAAATCTGACTTATTACATATGTATTACATAAAAAAAGTTACATGACAAATTTTCAAAACTGGCATGAACGAAAAAATTAATTTTAAAAGTTTTTAATTAGCCGGTATTTAATGTAATTGTGTTGTAAAAAAATGCCGATTTTTTTTATTTCACTGTAACCTACAGTCTTTTTATAGATGTTACATTGGTAACTGCAAATTAATGATAAAACTAATGACCTTATAGGAGGATTTTTTAAATTATGAAAAAAACATTACTAACTTCAACTATAGCAGTAGGATTAGGCGTAACAGGATTAGCAACAGGACATCATGCAAATGCAGCAGAAACTACTGGAGCTGACCATGCGCACTTAGCACAACTAGCACAAAATAACCCTTCTGAATTAAATGCAAAACCAGTTCAAGAAGGTTCATATAATATTAACTTTGATCAAGATAATACTAACTATCAATTTTCTTCAAATGGCCAAAACTGGTCTTGGAGTTATAATGGATATGGTAATCAAACAGCTAATGCTCAACAAGAACAACCTCAACAAGATGCTCAAACTCAAGAGCAACCTAAACAACAAGAACAATCTCAACAAAATGCTCAAACTCAAGAACAACCTAAACAACAAGAACAGTCTCAACAAAGCACTCAAACTCAAGAGCAACCTAAACAACAACAAGCACCACAAACTGAATCAACTCAACAACCACAACAAGAATCTACTTCAAGTTCAAATGATTCAAGTTCAAGTGAAGACAGCGGTTCTTCAGTAAACGTTAACAGTCACTTAAAACAAATTGCTCAACGTGAATCAGGTGGCGACATCCATGCTACAAATGCATCAACTGGTGCATCAGGTAAATATCAATTCTTACAAACTACATGGGATTCAGTAGCACCTGAACAATATAAAGGTAAACCAGCTTCATCAGCACCAGAATCAGTACAAGATAAAGCAGCAGTGAAATTATACAACACTGAAGGTGCTTCACAATGGGTAACTGCATAATTTAGTTATAAATTATGTAATATAATATCAATTTAAATAGAGTCTGGGATATGCTATTATCCCCAGACTCTATTTTTATATTGACAGAAGATGACTGAACTGAAATTTTAACTGTATTAAACATTTGCACCTCTAGTCATTTTTGCCGGACGGGACGACTAAATCTTCTTATACAAATCAGATTGTTGTTACGCTCCATTTTTCTTATGCTTTTGCAAATTGCAACGGGATTTGTTATCTTTAATAAGAAAACATTATAGTAAAACTACTAGGGGAGCCTATGGCTGAGATGATGTAATTCAGACCCTTACGACCTGATTTGGTTAGTACCAACGTAGGAAAGTAGTCTACTTGCGCTTAATTTATTAATTATGCCTAGCTAGTACTACATTCTTACAAGGAATGTAGTTTTTTTATTAGGAGGGAATTTCACAATGACATTTTCACAAGATATAAGAACGGCAGCACAACCTATATTAGAAAAAATTTATAATGATAACTTCATTCAACATATGCTTGCCGGTGATTTATCACCAGAAGCAGCAAGATTTTATTTAAGAGCTGACGCGTCTTATTTAAAAGAGTTTGCCAATATCTACGCTTTACTTATTCCAAAAGTTTCTACAATGGGAGACGTTAAATTTTTGGTAGAACAAATTCAATTTATTGTAGATGGTGAAGTTGAAGCGCATGAAATAATAGCAAATTATATAGGTGAAGATTATAATGACATTGTCCAAGAAAAAGTATGGCCACCGAGTGGAGACCATTATATAAAACATATGTATTATAATGCTTTTAGCAAAGAAAATGCTGCGCATACGATAGCAGCGATGGCACCTTGTCCATATGTTTACCAATATATCGCGCGCAAAGCTATAAAAGATGATGCTTTAAATAAAGACTGTGTTTTAGCTAAATGGTTCGAATTTTATAGTACAGAAATGGAAGAACTAGTAAATGTTTTCGATAAATTATTAGATAAACTAACTGCAAATATTTCACAACAAGAGCGCGAAGCGATTAAAGAGAGCTATTTACAAAGTACAGTGCATGAACAAAACTTTTTCAACATGGCTTATGTACAAGAATCATGGGACTTTGGAGGAAATAATAATGAATAAACCTAAAATAGCACTAACAATTGCAGGAACTGACCCATCAGGCGGAGCTGGCGTTATGGCAGATTTAAAATCTTTTCATGCTTGTGGTGTCTATGGCATGGCTGCTATAACAAGTATCGTGGCGCAAAATACAAAAGGTGTTCAACACATTCATAATTTAGATCCACAATGGTTGGAAGAACAGTTAGATAGTGTATATGATGACGAATTACCGCATGCATTAAAAACAGGTATGATTGCATCTAAAGAAATGATGGAACTTATTCAATCATATATAGCTAAATATCCAGAAATACCGTATGTTATTGATCCAGTTATGCTCGCTAAAAGTGGTGATTCACTTATGGATGACGAAGGTAAAAACAATTTGAAGTCTATTTTATTACCACTTGCTACTGTAGCTACGCCTAATATTCCTGAGGCTGAAGAAATTACGGGACTCACAATTAATAATGAAAATGATGTATACAAAGCTGGACATATTTTTATAAATGAAATTGGTAGTAAAGGCGTTGTAATTAAAGGTGGTCATGCTAATGATGACAAAGAAAATTCAACAGATTATTTATTTATAAAAGATGAAGTTTACACATTTACCGAGCCAAGATATGACACGCCACACACTCATGGTACAGGTTGTACATTTTCTGCCGTCATTACTGCTGAATTAGCAAAAGGTAAATCAATATATGAAGCGGTACAAAAGGCTAAGAAATTTATAGCACTAGCAATTCAATATACGCCTGAAATAGGTCAAGGTCGTGGTCCAGTGAACCATTTCGCTTATATGAAAAAGGAGGGATTAGATGATGAATAATTTAGCAACGATTCGTCAACAAAATCCTTTAGTTGTGTGTTATACGAATGATGTAGTGAAAAATTTTACTGCTAACGGATTATTGAGTTTAGGCGCTAGTCCGGCTATGAGTGAAGCCCCTGAAGAAGCAAAAGATTTTTTTAAAGTCGCATCAGCATTATTAATTAATATTGGGACGCTTAACAAGTCTCAAAGTCAAGATATGTTGAAAATCGCACAAACAGCTAATAAATCAGGTGTACCAATCGTTTTTGATCCAGTAGCAGTAGGCGCTTCTCAGTTTAGAAAAACATTTTGTCATCAATTTTTAGCAGAAGTAGATGTAACTGTTATTAAAGGTAATGCTTCTGAGATTTTAGCTTTAATAGATGATGATGCTACGATGAAAGGTACAGATAGTGCAGAAAACTTAGATGTTATCGATATTGCCCGACGTGCTCAGAAAAAATTTAATACAACAATCGTAATTACAGGTAAAGAAGACATTATTGCGCAAAAAGACAAAATTATAAAATTATCTAATGGCTCACAGATGTTAACTAAAATAACAGGTGCGGGTTGTCTATTAGGTGGCGTTATAGCTAGCTTTTTAAATCGTAATTTAACGCCATCTATTGAATATGTAATTGAAGCTGTCTCAATTTTTAATATAGCTGCAGAACAAGCAGAGGGTGAAACTTCATCACAAGGCCCCGGATCATTTTTAACACGCTTTGTAGATAAGTTATATTCGATTGAACACTCCGAATATATGCAGTTAAGACAATTAGAAGAGGTGTAAATAATGTTCCAACCAGATGATTTAAGACTATATTTCATTTGTGGTACCCAAGATATAAGTGATGAACGCAACATCGTGGACGTAGTAAAAGAGGCTTTAGCTGCAGGTATCACAATGTTTCAATTTAGAGAAAAAGGTAAAGGGTCATTTAGTGGTAAGGATAAAGAATTACTAGCTATAAAACTAAAAGAATTATGTCATTCCTATAATGTTCCATTTATAGTAAATGATGACGTTTCACTAGCAAAAGCTATTAATGCTGATGGTATTCATGTTGGACAAGATGATGAAGACGTGGAACATTTTGCACAGCAATTTCGACATAAAATAATTGGTTTGAGTGTAGGTAATATTGAAGAGTATCATAATTCTAATTTAGCACATGTTGACTATATTGGAGTAGGACCAATGTTTCCGACTGCTTCAAAAGATGACGCGAATGCTCCCGTAGGTCCCGAAATGATTACGCAACTTCGAAAAAAACTGCATGATTTCCCAATAGTAGGTATTGGGGGCATTTCGTTAGCTAACTATAAAGAAGTTTTACAAGCTAAAGCTAATGGTGTATCAGTGATTTCGGCAATCGCGCAAAGTGATAATATAACATCAACAGTCCACCATTTTTTACAATAGATTGATTAAAAGTGAAAATATTATGTTTTTGATTTTCACTTGTACACTAATATGATAAAATGATTTTTGTGTGAATATATCATTAGAGGTGGAAAAATGAAGAAAAAAGCGCTATTACCTTTACTTTTGGGAGTAATGGTCTTTCTAGCAGGATGTGACTACTCTAAACCGAGCAACAGAAATGGTTTCTTCTTCAATACATTTGTTGAACCAATGGATAAATTAATACATTGGTTAGGGACTAGTTTTAATAACGACTATGGACTAGCAATTGTTGTAATTGTTATTGCTATACGTTTAGTTTTATTACCATTCATGTTATCAAATTATAGAAATAGTCATATGATGCGTGAAAAAATGAAGGTGGCTAAACCGGATATTGATGCGGTTCAAGAGAAGGTTAAACGTTCTCGTACGCAAGAAGAAAAAATGGCTGCCAATCAAGAAATGATGGAAGTTTATAAAAAATATGATATGAACCCTATGAAGAGTATGTTGGGTTGTTTACCAGTATTAATTCAAATGCCAGTCATTATGGGCTTATATTTCGTCTTGAAATTCCCATCAAATGGTGGATTTACTGATCATCCGAATTTCCTCTGGTTTGACTTATCAAAACCAGACATTTGGATCACAATTATAGCTGGTGTGTTATATTTCCTACAAGCTTATGTATCAAGCTTAAGTATGCCAAATGAACAACGTCAAATGGGTTACATGATGATGGTTATTTCTCCAATCATGATCGTATGGATTTCATTAAGTTCTGCTTCAGCACTTGGCCTATATTGGTCAGTCAGTGCCGCATTCTTGATTATACAAACGCATTTTGCGAACATGTACTATTCAAGAGTTGCCAAAAGAGAAGTTGCTCCAATGATAGAAGCAATGAACAAAGATAAAAATGGTGACGGCAGCAAAGCGAAAAATACACAAGTTGTATCTAAAAAAGGTAAGAAAAAATAATTAAACTAAGAGCTTAGAACGTAAAGTTCTTGGACAAATGAAAAAAGGCAATTTCTATTGAAATAATATAGAAATTGCCTTTTTCATTATTGTTTTGATTACAATGAGCACAGCACGTTAAGCCACGGCTATTCTTATATTAAGTGCTAATAATTCAAAATCCAGTTCTCTGTTGACTTTATTTAAGTCTTGAATCGACATTCGAGTGAAAGCTAACATTCTTTCGTAAAACACAAAACTGTCACTACAACAATTTTTTGCTTGTAGAGTGTTGTTGTTTCTGAATCCAAAGCTTTTGAATGAACTGGGCTTTGAGATATTCCCAGTTATAGATTTCTCATTATTTTCTGTTCGACTTTGAATTTGATTTCATATGAATGAGAGGTATTTTGATAAGACGCTTAAGGGAACAGGACAAGCTGAAGACTATAGGCTGAAGTTATTCCCTAAGAAAGCGAGCCGTCAATACGAAGTATTGAATAAAACAGAAGCACGCAGATGAATTGAATGAGCTGCGTGCTATTTTTGGATTTATGTCCCAGTTCTTTTTGTATACGCTATAGCTTAAGTTACCATTCTTCGAAAAATTGGTGTACGAATTGTTGCATGAATTCGTGTCGTTTTTTAGCTATAGCATAAGCAGTTTCAGTATGCATTAATTCTTTTAAATTAAATAGCTTTTCATAAAAATGCTTAATAGCAGAAGGTGATAAATTGGCTACGCTATAATTGCCATTAGTTAATGACGCATAGTCTATTTCGTCACGCCACATAGGTTCATCATAAGCACCTGCAAATTGAAAGGTGCGTGCAATACCGATAGCACCTAATGCATCTAATCGATCGGCATCACGAACGATTTGTCCCTCTTTTGATAACGCTGTATGATGAACTTTAGCATGACTATAGCTCATATTATTGATGATGTGAAGAATAGCTTCACTGTCATTATTGTTAATTTGTATTGATGATAGGAACGTACGAAGTTTATTAGTTGCTTCTGCGTTATTTGTTAATTTTGAATCAACCGTATCATGTAGAAGACTTGCCATATTTATGATGAAGGTATTAACAGGTTGCTCTTGTTCAGCTATATATAATGCTAAACGTTCAACCCTATTAATATGTGCAATATCATGTCCCGAATAATCATTTTTATGAAAGTTAGTCATGAAAATGCGTGTGTTATCCAGTTGTTCTTGTTGATTCATCTAATTTCACCTCTAACATTTATAAAATCGGAGATAATAATCTAGCTATACCCTCTTTGAACTTAATCCATAAACTACGTTGTTCATAAAGTTCTTTAGTTAGTCTATATGATACTAAAAGGTCTTTTTCGAATTCTCCACGTAATTGTTTTGCGACTGCAGTATCGTAAATAAAGGCATTAATTTCAAAATTTAATGTAAAACTTCGATGATCCATATTAGTTGTACCTACACTAGCAACTTCATCATCAATAATGACACATTTAGAATGTAAAAAGCCGTCTCTATATTGGAAAATATTGACACCGGCATCTAATAAACTTGCTACGTTGTTATAAGTCGCCCAGTAAACAAAGGGGTGGTCCGGTTTATCAGGAATCATTATATTTACATTTACTCCACCTAGTGCAGCTATTTTTACCGCATCTAAAAAGGCTTGATCTGGAATGAAATATGGCGATTGTATAAAAATACTCTTTTTAGCTGAGGAAATCATTTTTAAATAGCCATATTTAATTTGTTCCCATTCTTCATCTGGTCCACTCGACGCTATTTGTATACCGATGTTACCATCATAATTGACATCTGGAAAATAACGGTCTTGGTAACTTAAGTTAGAACGTGTGGCTTGTGCATTCCAGTCGAGCATATAGCGTAATTGGAGCGCGTTCACTGCATCACCTACAATGCGCAAGTGCGTGTCTCTCCAATAGCCGAATTTCTTTTTAAGCCCTAAATATTCGTCACCAACATTAAAGCCTCCAACATAACCAATCTTACCGTCAATAACGACAATTTTTCTATGGTTACGATTATTCATTCTTAAATTTATTAAAGGTAGTTTAGAAGGGAAGAAAGCCTCTACTTTACCACCTTTTTGACGAAATGATTTAAAGTCTTTAATTGATAATGATCTCGAACCCATATCATCATATAGCATTTTGACTTCTAAACCGTCATCTAGTTTTTGTTCCAATGCAGCTAAAATACGTTTACCTAAATTATCATGACGAAAGATATAATACTGAATATGTATATAATCTTTAGCGTTATGAATATCCTCAAGTAGTGCATCGAATTTCTTTCTACCATCTGTATAAATCGTTACATCATTATCTGTCGTTAAAAAGGCAGCATTATTATAAAGAAGCATTTGCACCATATCTTTAAATTTAACAATTTGATGATTTCCCTTTGAAAAATTATCATTTTTTAATGCTTCTAACTGTTCATTGACTATCATTTGAATGCCGATTTTATCTTTTTCATCTATTTTAAATATATGATTACGTTGAATTTGTCGGCCAAATAATAAATACAAGACGAAGCCCAATAAAGGCAGTAAAACAAGCACTAAAAGCCAAGCCCAAATAGCTCCAGCAGTCCGTCTCTCCAAAAATATAATTGTAAAAGCAAATATTAAATTTAAAGCAAATGCACTAATAAATATAATGTTCAACACGACATTTGAATGATGAAGTCCGATTGACCACGTTTCCATCATATATATTCCTCCAAAACAACATCACATTTAAATCGTACAAAGTCTTTGCTATTGTAACATGAGATAAAAATTTTATCATTTGACTCATACCCATAATGGGTATACGATAAGCTTAAATATATAATAGGAGAGGGTATTTATGACTGAAGCATCTCAAGCCCATCATTCTACGCAGACTAAAAATAATTTAAAATCACGTTTAAATCGCATTGAGGGCCAAGTAAAAGCGATTAATCGTATGATTGATGAAGACGTATATTGTGATGATGTATTAACACAAATTAGAGCCACACGTTCAGCATTGAATAGTGTAGCTACAAAACTGTTAGATCATCATATGAAAAGTTGTATAATGGAAAAGATCGATAATGGCGACAATGAAGCGGCAATGGAAGAATTGCTAGTTACGTTTCAGAAATTAATGAAAGACTAATAGAGATTATATTATGGAAGAAATTAATTTAGTGTTAGATCTAAATACGACTCAATAGGTAGAAGCGTTAACCAAAAGATTTATTATATACAATGAGAGTTCATCAAGCGCATGTTGATAGTCAAAATAGTTCTATTCAAGTCACGTTAATTACGTCCGGTAATTTTAATAATATAGAAAAAAACTTTATGATAGTGGTTATACATTAATCTATTAAAACATTGAATAACTTATATAAAAATAAACGCATTGTAAAAAATATTCATAAAAATGAAAAAAATTGCAATTTGGTGTAGTAACATATATTAAAATAGGGTATGATGAAGTAGAAGCCATACAGTCAGGAGTGATGATATGAATAAGAACAACGACAAATTACAAAACGTAGTTAAGCTATTATCATCATTAGGGGTGAACATAAAGAAAACTAAATCAAGATTTGAAGTTATGCATACTTTACCAACTACTGTGAAAACCACTAACGAACTGAAATAGTTAAAAAGGACCTAGCGAAGTGCTAAGTCCTTTTTTGTTGCCTATTAATTTGACGTTGATTGTCGTAATGATGTAGTAGCCACATTGTCGTTAAAGCGCTTTGGTTGGTGATAATAGATGGATAGACAAACACCAATGCCACACATTAAACTCCACAACGAACTACCACCATAACTTATAAATGGTAAAGGTATACCAGTAATTGGTAGTAACTGAATAGTCATACCGATATTTTGTAAAATATGGAATAATAACAATGAAACATAGCCAATAAGAAAAATCTTATTGAATGGACTGTGATCAATTGTCGCTAGACGCACTAAATGGAAGATTAAACCTAAGAAAATAAGCAATAGAATAACCGAACCTATAAAACCAAATTCTTCGCCTATGACTGAAAAAATAAAGTCAGTATGGTTTTCTGGAATGTAGACTTCACCGTGATTAAATCCTTTACCTAACAGTTGCCCCGAACCAATCGCTTTTAATGATTCAGTTAAATGATATCCATCTCCACTACTATATGTATAAGGATCTAACCAAGAACTAATTCTTCCTAATTGATAGGTTTTAACACCTAATAAATCTTCTATTAATGAAGGTTTATAAATCATAGTCAATAAAATACTTGAAGCAATAGCAATAATGATTAAAAAGAGTGGTGCTAGCAATTTCCAAGTAATACCACTGACTATAATGACACCAACTATAATTGCACAAAGTACTAATGTAGTACCTAAGTCATTTTGTAACAAAATGAGTGCCATTGGTAAAAATGACATACCAATAATTTTGAATAATAATTTTAAATCTGTTTCGAGTGATTTGTTAAAAGTAAACTTATTATGTTTCATTACTAATTTCGCTAGTGCTAATATCAAAACTATTTTCATAAATTCAGAAGGTTGGACACTAATTGGACCTAGTTTATACCAACTTTTGGCACCATTAATTATAGGAGTAAAAGGTGTTTCTGGAATGATGATTAAGACAAATAAAGCAAAACATAATATAAAGTACAATAAATAACTGTATTTAATTAGTTTTTTAGGAGAGACAATCATTATTAAGCCGGCAATTATGGCACCTAACACATAATAAAATATTTGTCTTTCACTAAAGTTTGCGCTATATTGACCGCCACCCATAGCAGAATGTATTATACTCACACTAATTATAGCTAATAATACGATAACGCCAACTAAAATCCAATCGACGCGTCGCATCCAACTGTGTTCTTTTGAACGACGTGAATTACTCATTGCATACTCCTTAAAATAAAATCTAATTTTATGTATTATAGTTTGATTTTACCGAACTTTCTATTATATTGCTAGAACAATACTAGTTAAGTTTGAATAAAATTAGTAAGAAACATGACTATATTTCTTGTTGTTTAGAAATTTTTTAAAAATACTTTATTAAAATTTAAAACAACCTATTAACATAATCGATGCAAAGATATATATAATCGTGATATGATGTAGTTTAATAATAATATTTGGAGGCAAAAGAGATGGCTAAAGAAAATATTTGTATTTTATATGGAGGTAAAAGTGCCGAACATGACGTGTCAATTCTAACTGCTCAAAACGTACTCAATGCGATTGATAAGGATACATATCGTATAGATATCATTTATATAACAAATGATGGGCAATGGAAAAAGAAAACAGACATCGTAAATGAAATTTCGGACAATGATTTCTTGAGATTAAATGATGTTGAAGCGGGTGATATATCTCGTTTACTATCAACAGAAGCAGGCCAACAACCATATAGTGCAGTCTTTCCTTTGTTACATGGGCCAAACGGAGAAGACGGTACGATGCAAGGTTTATTTGAAGTATTAGACTTACCATACGTTGGTAATGGTGTATTAGCCGCATCAAGTACAATGGATAAATTAGTTATGAAGCAACTATTTGCACATAGAGGATTGCCTCAATTACCATATGTTAGCTTTTTAAGAAGTGAATACCAAAAATATGAAGGTAATATCTTAAAATTAGTACATGACAAATTAGAATATCCAGTATTTGTTAAACCAGCTAACTTAGGTTCAAGCGTTGGTATTAGTAAATGTAATAATGAAGAAGAATTAAAACAAGGTATCGAAGAAGCTTTCCAATTTGACCGTAAACTTGTTATCGAACAAGGTATTAATGCGCGCGAAATAGAAGTCGCTGTACTAGGTAATGACTATCCTGAAACAACATTACCAGGTGAAGTTATAAAAGATGTAGCTTTTTATGATTACAAATCAAAATATAAAGATGGTAAAATCAGTCTGGATATACCAGCCGATTTAGATGAAGAAGTACAAATGACTTTAAGAAATATGGCAATAGAAGCTTTCAAAGCAACAGACTGTTCAGGTTTATTACGAGCTGATTTCTTTGTTACAGAAGATAATCAAATCTTTATTAATGAAACAAATGCTATGCCTGGATTTACTGCGTATAGTATGTACCCTAGCTTATGGGAAAATATGGGGCTATCATACGCTGACTTAATAAAAAAATTAATTGAGTTAGCTAAAGAGAAGCATGAAGATAAGAAGAAAAATAAATACAGTATTAATTGAGGCGAATAATTTATGATCGAAGTAACATTAAAACAAATTCATGAATGGATTGATTGTGAAATTGACGAACGATTTTTAAATCAGTCTATTGCAGGCGTGACAATAGACTCACGACAAATAGATAGCAAAATGTTGTTTATTCCTTTTAAAGGGGGCAACGTTGACGGCCACAAATTTGTGAAACAAGCTTTAAATGATGGTGCAGGTGCAAGTTTTTATCAAAAAGGCGAAACAATAGATGAAACGATTGCCGGGCCAATAATTTGGGTTGATGATACATTAAATGCTTTACAACAATTAGCACAAGCTTATTTGCGTTTCGTGAATCCACAAGTAATTGCAGTTACTGGATCTAATGGCAAGACAACCACTAAAGATATGATCGAAAGTGTATTAAAGCCTCAATTTAAAGTTAAAAAAACACTCGGTAATTACAATAATGAAATTGGCATGCCACTAACGATATTACAATTAGATCATGATACTGAAATCTCTATTCTTGAAATGGGCATGTCGGGATTCCATGAAATTGAACTCTTATCAAAAATTGCTGAACCTGATATTGCGGTAATTACTAATATAGGTGAATCTCATATGCAAGATTTAGGTTCTAGAGAAGGTATTGCTCAGGCTAAGTTTGAAATTACGTTAGGCTTAAAAAATGAAGGATTATTTATATATGATGGTGATGAGCCATTATTAAAGCCACATGTAGAACAATTGAAAAATGTAAAACTTACAAGTATTGGCTTAAATAGCGATAATACGTACGTTTGTGAAATTGACGACTTTGCGACTGAAGGAATTGCATTTTCAATTAATGAGTCAGAACATTACGTGTTACCAATTTTAGGGACGCACAATATGAAAAATGCTGCAATAGCGATAGCAGTAGGTAAACGATTAAACTTAGATTATGAAACGATCTATCAAAATTTAAAACAAGTTAAATTAACCGGTATGCGTATGGAACAACATGTTACTGACGAAGGTTTAGTCGTTATAAATGATGCTTATAACGCAAGTCCAACAAGTATGAAAGCTGCAATTGACACTTTAGCTAATATGACAGGCAGAAAAATACTCGTTTTAGGTGATGTTTTGGAATTAGGTCAAGACAGTAAAAAAATGCATCAAGAAGTAGGTTACTACTTAGCAAACAAAGGTATTGATGTTTTACTGACATACGGTACTGAAGCTTCATATATTAATGAAGCAGGACAGAACTTAGTAACTCAAGCAGTACATTACAACGATAAATCACAATTAATCAATGAAATTAAAGAAAAAGCACAACAAGACGATAAAATTTTAATTAAAGGCTCTAGAGGTATGAAGTTAGAAGAAGTCGTAGACGCTTTAATTTAATTATAACCACAATGGAATTTATATTCTGTTGTGGTTTTTTATTTTAGTACATATCAGAATATCGAAACTTTAAAAAAATATTTAACAAATTAAATGAGAAATATGAATGGAAAATTAACCGCTTACAATCCAACAACTGCAATATTAAATTAATATTTTGAAAAACGGATAATATCAAATTAATTAAACTTATGTAATTTTGCTTTATTGCGATTATATTGTGGAGGTGGTACTATTAAGAAGTTGAAGAAACTTAAATGAACATATATGAAGAGAAATATAGAAGTATAAAGGAGAATTATATTGCAAAATTTTAAAGAATTAGGGATATCGGCTAAAACAGTAGAAACCCTAGAATCAATGGGGTTTACAGAAGCCACACCAATTCAAAAGGATAGTATTCCACTTGCCTTAGCAGGTAGAGACGTATTAGGACAAGCTCAAACAGGTACTGGTAAAACAGGTGCCTTTGGTATTCCTTTAATAGAAAAAGTAGTAGATAAAGAAGGCGTTCAATCTTTAATCTTAGCACCTACTAGAGAACTAGCGATGCAAGTTGCTGAACAGTTAAAAGAGTTTAGTAAAGATCAAAAAGTACAAGTAGTTACTATTTTTGGCGGCATGCCAATTGATCGTCAAATTAAAGCGTTGAAAAAAGGACCTCAAATCGTGGTTGGTACTCCAGGACGTGTTATCGACCATTTAAACCGTCGTACTTTAAAAACTACCGGGATCCATACTTTAATCTTAGACGAAGCAGATGAAATGATGAACATGGGCTTTATAGATGATATGAGATTTATTATGGATAAAATTCCAGCAGAACAACGTCAAACGATGTTATTCTCAGCTACGATGCCTAAAGCGATACAAAATCTTGTTCAACAATTTATGAACTCACCTGAGATTGTCAAAACAATGGATAACAAAATGTCAAATCCACAAATTGATGAATATTATACGATTGTTAAAGAATTAGAAAAATTTGATACATTTACTAACTTCTTGGATGTACACCAACCAGAGTTAGCTATCGTATTCGGTAGAACAAAACGTCGTGTCGATGAATTAACAAGTGCGTTATTATCTAAAGGTTATAAAGCCGAGGGGTTACATGGTGATATCACTCAAGCTAAACGATTAGAAGTCTTGAAAAAATTTAAAAATGATCAAATCGATATTTTAGTAGCTACAGACGTTGCTGCTCGTGGATTAGATATTTCTGGCGTAAGTCATGTTTACAACTTTGATATTCCTCAAGATACTGAAAGTTATACGCACAGAATTGGGCGTACAGGTCGTGCAGGTAAAGAAGGTATAGCTGTTACTTTCGTCAACCCAATTGAAATGGATTATATTCGTCAAATTGAACAAGCGAATAACCGTCAAATGAATGCTTTACGTCCACCACATCGTAAAGAAGTATTAAAAGCACGTGAAAATGACATTAAAGAAAAAGTACAAAATTGGATGTCTAAAGATAATGAACCAAGATTACAACGCATCGCTGGTCAACTGTTAGAAGAATACAATGATGTAGAATTAGTTGCTTCATTATTACAAGAATTAGTAGAAGCAAACGATGAAGTTGAAGTACAACTTACATTTGAAAAACCGTTAGCTAAAAAAGGTCGTCCTTCTAAAGGACCGCGTCGTAATAATAACAATAAACGTGGTAACAAGTTTGATAATAAAGGTCGCCGTGGCAAACCAGCATTTAACAAAAAAGGTAAAAAAGATAGAACTTCAGACAGAAAAGACAACAAAAAGTCGATGAAAGGTCGTACTTTCGCTGACCACCAAAAATAAGTTATCACTTATCATATATAGCAATTTAAGTTTAATCATCTCACACAAGTGAGATGATTTTTTTATATGATTTATTTATTATTAATTTTTATAAAAAGTTAGTTGTTTATATAGACTATGTTATAATGAAGTGAAATTTTATATGGCGAAAGGATTGAGAAGATGGGTCAAAGTAATAATTATATTCGCAGTCCTAAAAGTGTGCTGAGATATTATTATTTCACTGAGGGAATGCTACTTATTGTAGGTCTGATAATTACCGGAATATTACTCTTTATGACGGATTATTTTGACTGGTGGAAGCCGGTTTATTATATCGTTGTGGCAGGAATGATTTTTGATATTCTATATTTTATCGTGACACCAATGATTAAATATAAATTTACTTTTTATAAAATTGAAGAAGATTATGTGGCAATATCAAAGGTATTTTTCTTTCAAAAAACAGAATTAGTTAAATTTGAAAGAACACAACTGATTAATAGAAAAACCAATCCAATATTACATAAATTATCATTGAGTAAAACTTCAATACATACTGCTGGTCATATTGTAGATTTGCCTTTGATTCATAAGCAAGATGCTGAAAAATTTGAAACAACAATGCTTACATATTTGAGAGGAGCAGATTTTGATGTATAACCCTCAAAAATTACACCCGATTTCATATATTTCTGGGATTATTAATGTAATCAAGCAAAACTTTATTTTTGTTTTCATTTTTTTAATATTTAACTTAAAAGATTTTGAGTTTACTAACCCTTATTCATACATCTATCCCGGTATAGTGACGTTTATCTTTGTTATTTCATTTGTTATACATATTTTAAAAGTTTATAAGACAAGATATTGGATCGAAGAAGATCATTTTATATTAACTACTGGTGTTTTCACTAAACAACGTAAAGAAATAAATATTCGTCGAATTCAATCGGTTGATTCTGCACAAGGGATCGTTAATCAGTTTGTTGGTGGCGTAGTATTACAAATTAAAACTCCAAGTGACGGTATAGAGTTGGATACAGTTTCAAAAAAACAGAGTCATCTTATACAACAAGCTATAAAACAACTACAATTAGATTTAGATGACGATGTTGCAAATGATGATGCGTTACAAAATGAAGAAGCGCATAAAATTGACAATGCCAATACTACGACACAACAACTCTATAACTTAAACTTTAAAAATTTACTATTAATGGGGATGACAAGTGGTGCTATTGGTATAGCATTTGCAGCTGTAATGCCTATTGTTGGGAGTATTTCAGATTTAATTCCTTGGAAAGCGCTAGATGATAAGATAGAACATCTTTCGCAAACAGTTTTTGTTACTGTGTTTATTGTAGTTTTTGCCATTCTAGTTTTAAGTTATATTGTTGGGACAATTATTACTATAGTACGTTATTTTAATTACACATTAACGCGAGAAAATAATCAACTTAATATTTCATATGGATTATTTAAAGTTCAAAATATAACTGTTCCAACTGATAGGGTACAAGCAGTTATAGAAAATCAATCTTTTTTACGAAAAATATTTGGCTTCACTGCAATCTATTTTATTATTACAAGTGATATGGACGTTAACTTAGAAGATGAAAATGTGAGTGGCAAAGTTATGGTTTTACCGTTTATTAAACGGAAGGAAGCATTTAGCATAATTAAAGACTTAGTACCATATTTTAAATTTAAAGAAACGCTTAAAGGCATGCCATTAAGAAGTTTCCATCGTTACTTTATAAAAGAATTTTTCGCACTTTTAGTAATTGGTATTATAGCTACTTATTTTTGGTCGGCATGGGCACTTGTGATTGTGAGTGTCGTGTTGCTATTATTTATTATTAATGGCATGTTAAACGTTAAATATGCTGGTCATAAAGTGGAAGAAGAAGAACTTGTAGTCCATAATGTTTCAATTTTTGGAATTAAAAATAGTTATTTTAAACGTGACAAAATTTTAGGTATGGAAAATACACAAACGCCATTTTTAAAAAGGAGCAATTTAACAACTTTTAATTACGTTATAGCTAAGGCAGCTGGTATGCAAAAGATTGGATTAAAATATGAAAATACCGAGACTGTTAATAGTTTAAAACAATGGTATTTACGAGGTGAGCGACATGAATGATTTTAAGCAAATGGATATAATGGGTAAAAAAGTTATGGCGCTACGTTCAATCATTTTATCTGTTATTATATTAGCTATATTTATTGTAGTTCTAGTTGTTAATACGTTATGGTTAGACTTATTAAGCACAAAAGTATGTCTGTGGATTGCAATAATTGGTATAGTAGCTATTATTTTAAATTTAATAATAGGCAGTATCATTATCCCACGATATCAATTTTTAATTTTCAAATATATCTTAACTGGCGAAGAAATCGTTGTACGTAAAGGTTTATGGTTTATTACGACAACAAAAATTCCTTTATTTAGAATTCAAAACGTTGATATTCAGGAAGGCATTATAATGCGTAAATATAATTTAGCTAATGTAAATTTATCTACTGCAGGTGGGAACACTGAAGTTATTTTAATTTCAAAGCAAGAAGCAAATATTATAAAACAATTTATAAGGGATAATAAACAGGAAACTTTATAAAATCCAAAAGATTGTAGGTCGAATAAAT
The DNA here is from genome assembly GCF_032139365.1 of Staphylococcus kloosii. Lineage (GTDB taxonomy): Bacteria > Bacillota > Bacilli > Staphylococcales > Staphylococcaceae > Staphylococcus > Staphylococcus kloosii_A. The sequence goes on along the minus strand of NZ_JAVTDB010000043.1, from coordinate 2,472 downwards.
ATGATATATGGCATTGGTATTGATTTAATTGAGATAAAACGTATAGAAACGTTATATCATAGACAGCAAAAATTCATTAATAGAATTTTATCAGAACAAGAAATTGAGAAATTTAATACTTTTAGCAACCTTAAACGTAAAGTGGAATTTTTAGCGGGAAGATTTGCTTGTAAAGAAGCATTTAGTAAAGCTTTAGGTACCGGGTTAGGGAAGACGATAGCTTTTAACGACATTAATTGCTTTAATGATGAATTAGGTAAGCCTTGCATTGAACATAATGATTATATCGTTCATGTAAGTATAACGCATTCAGAGAAGTATGCTATGAGCGAAGTCATATTAGAATATAAATAAAATATTGTTTTAAAAGTCACTTCTTTGGCTAAAATTATATATTTTTAATAAACTTAAATTAATACATGCTTAAATAAATAACTTAGTGAAAGGATGGAGATAATACATGGCAGATAAATATTATCGATCTACATACGTGAATGTTAACTTAAACGAAATTGCGTCAAACTATCAAATTTTTCAAAAGATACATCCTAAAAAAACAGTAATACCTGTAGTTAAAGCGAATGGTTATGGCCTAGGTAGTATACCTATTGCGAAAAAACTTATGGCAATTGGTGTTGAATTTTTGGCTGTTGCAACATTAGATGAAGCAATTGAGCTAAGAATGCATGGCATTAATGCGAAAATTTTAGTTTTAGGCGTAGTTCCCGCAGAACAAATAAATAAGGCGATTCAACATCGTGTAGCATTAACCGTACCTTCACTAAGTTGGTTATCTACTGCTATTAGTCATATTAGAGATGATAATGAAAAAGATTTATGGTTACATATCAAGTTAGATACTGGCATGGGTAGATTAGGCATGAAAACGATCGAAGAGTATAAAAATACAATTGAAATGATACATGAACAACCTCATTTAATATTCGAAGGTGTATATACTCATTTCGCTTGTGCTGATGAACCTGGAGATTCTATGAATAAGCAACAGCAACTATTTGAAGAAATGGTTGAATCTGTTGAGAAACCTCAATATATCCATTCTCAAAATTCAGCTGGTGCGTTGATGAAAGATACACAATTTTGTAATGCTGTGCGTGTGGGTATCTCTTTATATGGTTACTATCCGTCAGCTTTTGTAAAAGAAACTGTTAAAGTTCATCTCAAACCAAGTGCGCAATGGGTAACAGAAATTGTTCAAACTAAAATGTTACAATCAGGAGATTCTGTTAGCTATGGAAGTATTTATACAGCTACTGAACCAACAAGAATCGGCGTCTTACCAGTAGGATATGCGGATGGTTTTCCAAGATTAATGACTGGCGCTTACGTAAATGTTAATGGCACACAATGTCGAATTGTCGGTAAAGTTTGTATGGATCAAACAATTATTAAAATTCCTGATCATATAGAAGTAAATGATAAAGTTATTTTAATGGATCATCATACAGATTCACCTCAGTCTGCAGAAACACTGGCGAAACAACAACAAACGATTAATTATGAAGTACTTTGTAATTTAAGTAGACGATTACCACGTGTATATTATGATTCTGGAAGTGTAGAAATACACAATGAATTATTGAAATAGTATAGTCACTGATTTTAAAATTTGTTATTATTAGTGTAATCACAAATCAAACAAACTATTTCTTTAGTCATATGGAGGTTTTATTCATGTCAAGCTTTAACCAAAGTAGAAACCATAATATAGAACAATCTTTAAAAGAAGGCTATTCTCAAATGGCTGATTTGAATCTCTCCCTTGCAGCAGAAGCTTTTCCCTTTGAATGTGAAGCTTGTGATTGCAATGAATCTTATCTTAGTTCAAATAATACAAGTGATTGATGAGAAGAGGAGATGTATATCTAGCTGATTTATCACCAGTACAAGGGTCTGAACAAGGGGGAGTAAGACCTGTAGTTATCATACAAAATGATACTGGGAATAAATATAGTCCTACCGTAATTGTGGCCGCAATTACAGGTAGGATTAATAAAGCTAAAATTCCAACCCATGTAGAAATAGAAAAGAAAAAATATAAGTTGGATAAAGATTCGGTTATTCTGCTTGAACAAATCAGAACGTTAGATAAAAAGAGACTAAAAGAAAAATTAACGTATTTATCAGATGACAAGATGAAAGAAGTCAATAATGCGCTTGATATTAGTTTAGGATTACATAATGTTAGAAATCACAAATAAAACCCTTTTATCAATTTAAAATGGTAGAACAATGAAATCAAAATTTATGAGTAGCCATTATTGTTTGTTATTCGCATTTAAAATATACGTATATTAAATGTGTAACGCAAAAGGGTCCATGAATTAAGGCTTTAGGATCTCCTAAAGCTTTTTTAGTTTTTAATATTCACTTGTTCGCTATATATTTTAATATAATATAAATACTTATTACTTATAATAATTTCGATAATAAATATAATTGTTGAGGAGG
>NZ_JAVTDB010000041.1:0-94346 GCF_032139365.1 Staphylococcus kloosii | reverse complement strand
AGAATATCATACAATCAAGCATTAAGTCAGATATGGTTATGATATAAAATTAGTTCATGAAAAAGGGGGTTGAACTAATGATATTTGAAACTAATGCTAAAATACATAAACAAATGGGGAGAATTTATGTCCAATCAATTAAACAGAGAGTTAAGTAATAGACATATTCAGCTTATTGCCATAGGTGGCGCAATAGGTACAGGTCTATTTTTAGGTGCCGGCCAATCGATTAGTTTAACCGGTCCGTCTATTTTATTAACGTATATTATTGTTGGTTTTGTACTATTTATGTTTATGAGAGCAATGGGTGAGATGCTTGTAGCAAATACCGAATACAAAACGTTCGCAGATATTGCTCACGATCAATCAGGACCATTGGCTGGATTCCTAACAGGGTGGACTTATTGGTTAACTTGGATCACTTCAGGTATGGCTGAAATTACAGCCGTAGCTAAATATGTAGAGTACTGGTTACCGGATATACCAAATTGGATAACGTCACTCTCATGTATTTTGATATTGATGATTTTAAATTTAACGAGTACGAAAGTATTTGGTGAATTAGAATTTTGGTTTTCAATAATAAAAGTCGTAACAATTATTGCCTTAATCGTAGTGGGTATTATTATGATGGTCTTTGCATTCCATACGCATTATGGTTATACAGGCTTAGACAATATATATAAACATGATGGTATTTTCCCTCATGGCGCATCCGGATTTTTAATGTCGTTCCAAATGGTTGTATTTTCATTCACTGGTATTGAAATCGTAGGTATTACTGCTGGAGAAACTAAAAATCCAGAAAATACAATTCCAAAAGCGATTAATAACGTGCCAATCAGAATACTCATATTCTATGTTGGTGCATTGGCAGTTATTATGTCTATTATTCCTTGGAATCATATTAGTCCAGATGATAGTCCATTCGTTAGTTTATTTGCCCTAATTGGTATCCCATTTGCAGGAGGCATAATTAACTTCGTAGTGCTTACGGCAGCATCGTCTTCTTGTAACAGTGGTATATTTGCTAATAGTAGAATACTTTTTGGACTAGCAGATAAAAAACAAGTGCATACATTATTGTTATTAAAAAATAAACAAGGTGTGCCTTTTGTAGCTATTTTAGCAACATGTATATTATTAGGTGTAACTGTAATTTTAAATTACTTTATTCCTAATGCGACACAAGTCTTTTTCTATGTAACGTCATTATCTACAGTGTTATTAATTATAAATTGGATGTTTATCATGCATGCTTATGTAAAATACACTAAGAATCAACCAGAAGATCATAAGAAAAACAGCTTCAAATTACCTGGTGGTAAACTAATGGCTTATTTCGTGCAAATATTCTTTATCTTCGTACTCATTATTTTAACTGTTACACCTGATACAAGAAGTGGTGTATTATTAACGCCAATATGGTTTGTTTTCTTAATTTTGGTGTATTATAAAATGAAGAATAAATCTGTCAAAGAGGGGTTGGCGAATAAATTATCGAATGAATAAGTATAATGACTTATATCGTTAAGCGAGGTTGTAAATATGGAGGTAAGTTATAATAAAAGTAACGAAGGCGTAACCCAAACAATCAATACACAAATAAATGACCATGTTGCAACTGTGTTTTATTACTTAAGTACAACTGAAGGCATACAACAGTGGTTTCCTCAGTTAGTTATTGAAGAACGCAAACCACAAGGTAAAATGCAATTTGTCATGGATGAAACAACAGCAAATCAAACGATGACGATAACTGATTTTGTTGAAGATAAAGTTATTGGCTACACATGGGACATTGGTAATGTAAGGTTTGACTTGCAAGAGCAAGATAACCAAACGCGCTTAACTTTTACGGAATATTTACCGTTTGAATTCCCACACATCGTATTGGATTTTACTGGATGGCAGTGTCAAATTGGAAATGTGATGCAACTTATCGAAAGTGGTGCGACATTAGATCAACAACAAATGGATTTTGAAGCAAGACAACAACGAGTTGCCTCTGAGTTAAATCTTGAACAATAATATGACAAAGAGTCTGGGATATAATATTATCTCCAGACTCTATTTTTATATAGGCAGTAAATGACTGAATTGAAAATGTGCTTGAACCAAACTACTTTCAACGCTAGTCATCTTTGCCGGTGGGGGACTACAACATCTTCTTATAAAAATAAGATTTTTGTTCCACTCCCTTTGAATTTGTGAAGTTTTAATATTCGCGATTATTTTTAGCAGTTTTACCGTGTAGGAAGTAATACCCTATAGTTGCGATAATGACTAATGCACCCATAAGTATATATAAATAACGATAGCCAACAAACGGTATAAGTGTACCTAGTATGAAAGGGCCAATGCCAGCACCAAAGTCTGTAAACATGTAGAAAGTAGAAGTTGCTAAACCAACTTTATCTTTAGGTGATTGCTGTATCGCAATGGCTTGTGCGCTAGGAATAATTGTACCGTAGCCAATACCAATAAATATTGCTGAAATAAGTAATAGTATACTACCGTGTGTTAAACCAAGTAATACTAGCCCGACAATAAAGCTGATAAGTACAGGATACATAATTTTATTTTCACCATATGCATCGTAAATTTTACCGGTAAAGGGTCTTGTTACAAATGTACTTACCGCATAGACGATGAAAAAGAAACTTGAAGCCGTTGCTAAATTAATATGGGCGGTATAAACAGTTAAGAACGATAAGATACTAGAATATGCTACACCGACCAAAATGATCACGGTTGAAATGGGTAAAGCTTCTTTTTGAATATATGCACTTAAGCCTTTATTAGATGCCTCCTCAATGTCTTGACTTACATTAATTTGAGGTAGTTTTTTGATAACTATAGCAAATAAAAATGCCACGATAATGACGACTAAGCATACTAAGAAATTAGATTGGAAACCTAAGTGCTGATTGATTAAAATTCCGCAAAATGGGCCGAATGCTGAAGCGGTAGTCACACTTAAAGCATAATAACCGATACCTTCGCCTTTACGTTCTTCTGGTATGATGCGTGAAGATATTGTTCCTGTCGCAGTAGAGGCAAAACCAAATGCTAAACCATGTAGTAAACGTACAAGCATTAAAATAGCTAGACTGTTAATTGCAAAATAGAGCGCCACTGTAATTATAGAAAATATGATGCCACCAAGTAATACTTTTTTAGGCTGTAAACTATCGATGATTCGTCCAGAAACGAGACGACCAAATAGCATGCCGATAATAAATATACCTGCGGCAAGACCGCCCATACTTTCAGATGCATGATATTTATCTATCGTAAATTCTGTAATTGTAACTATTAATGTGTAATGAATAAGATACATTAAAAAGTTAACTATAGTTATGAAGATAAAATCCTTAGTCCAGAGTTTATCGTACATAGTGTAAGACCGTCCTTTATTGTAATATTGTTTTTCTAAACCAATAACTATTATAATAGTTAAAATATATTAATGTATAATTAGAATTTCTGATATTTATATAAGTAAAACTGATGTAAAGAGGTGAAGTTATGAATTTTGAACAATTGAGTTATGTTAAAAAAATATATGAAACTGAATCTATTATTTATGCGGCTCAAGCAATGCATATTAGCCAATCTGCGATGAGCCAATCTATTGCGAATTTAGAAGCAGAATTGGGGTATAAATTATTCAATAGATCGCGAAAAGGGACTTTACCTACTCAAGACGGTAAGCATCTAATACCTTATATTATTGAAATAATAGAAGCACAACATAACTTATTAGACGAGGTAGATGCAATGAAGGCGCATATTAATGGTTCTCTCACTATAGCGACGATTCCTACTTTATTTAATAAAGTTGTCCCGAAAGCCCTGTCTAAATTTAAAAAAGACTATCCGCATATTAATGTGAAAATTTTAGAAAGTGATAAAGATGAAATTGCACGTCTTGTACAAAAAAATGAAGTGGACATAGGTTTAATAGGTATAAGAGATAACGAATCTGTTGATGAAGGATTACAATTACATTCTTTAAATAGGTCGAGTGGATTTAAATTAATTGTCCCGAAAAAATCAAAGCTAGCACTTAAAGAAGAAGTAAATTTAGAGGAAATTCAGCAATATCCATTTGTATTGTATGATCGTAGCTTTTATCAAAATAATTTGAAGTCATTCGAAGATGAAAATGGCTCATTAAAAATAGTATTCAGAACGAATAATCCAAGTGTATTGATTAGAACAGTATCTGAAGGCTTAGGGATTAGCATCGTTTCTAACCTGATTATTGAAGATGATCCCTTTATTATGAACGGTTCTATTGAAACTGTGCCAATAGGGAAACCATTTGATTATTATATTTATTTTACGGCCATAACTAAGGGTAAAGATAATAACAATGCAGCAATTAGTAAATTTATCTCATATTTGCGAAGTTAAGTGAATAACAAAAGCAATATTAAAAAGACACCTACTACAAAAGTAATAAGTTTGTAGTCAGGTGTTCTTATTGTTACGTATTTTTAAGATTTAATTTTAGCTAAAAATTTATAAAAGTGTGTCAGCTCTGTAATTTGACGATTACAACGTGTACTATCTAAACAAATATAATCACCTTTTTTAGTATAGCGACCGTCACTTGAAGAATGCGTTTTGCGCATAAATAATGCGACATTGGATTCTTTGTTACAAATCGAACAAAAGCCTTTTACTGTTTGGTTTGAAATATCACCATAAAAACCAGTTAATTTGTCATGTTCGTCATAATATATAATATATTTACGACCTGAAGATATTTCATTCCAGCCTATATAAGTGCTTTCCATTAATACTTCATCACTGATTAAAGGTGTCTTTAATTTCTTAACCTTGTTAAACACTTTTTCTACTTGCTTATTACTAGGATGTTTAAAAGGTGTGACGTAAGTACTGAAAATGTCTAATACTTTGTCAGCTTGTAAGCTAGACAACTGGACATTCATTAAGTCGTCAACAGCTTGTGTGACTGCATCGTCAACATTAGGGAATGATTGTAAAATATCTTCCTTTATCGTTTGTTGGATAGCAGTAACAGTGCGTTTGTCATTTACAGAGTTATAGACGTTTAGCAAACGTGCCACATTGTTTTTAATATAGTTAAATTGATATGGATATATTTTAGTTTCCATGTTGTTCTTCCTTTCACAAAACGAATTTATATTAAGTCATTTAAATGCTTTGTGAATAGAAAAATGAGTAACAAAGCATTTAATTATTTGCTTTGTATTAAAGATGTAGCATTTATGTGCAACATATCATCATCTCCAATTGTAATAATATACTTTTTATAGCAAGTAATAATACAATTGTCAACCTAGCTCAATATTTGGATATTTAGATTTAATTGAATTTTTGAAATTTATATTTTTATAACAATAGTAAGCAACTAAGTGGACTTAAGATGGTATAAGTGTTAAATTATAACAATTGTAACTAAAGCTAAATGCATTCGAATGTGTGTATTGATAATGGATCGTGCGGATTACTTTATATGAAGTAAGATGAACGATCTTATTTATTTACACATGAAATAGTAAGGTTTTTACAAGTAAATATTTTAACTCATTGAAAGAAGGGATTACTTTGTCTGAAACAGAAAAGTTTGATTTAAAGAAAAATATACCGTTATTTATTGTCTTATTATCAGGGGCATTTATAACAATATTAAACCAAACTTTATTAGGTACAGCGTTGCCACCAATAATGAAAGATTTACATCTGGACAATAGTACCGTTCAATGGTTGCAATCAATCTTTATGCTCGTTAACGGTATTATGATTCCAGTTACCGCATTTTTAATTGAACGATTTACATCTCGTCAATTATTCTTATCTGCCATGGGCGTCTTTACTGTTGGTACTTTAATTTGTGCCTTTGGGCCAGATTTCTTCACATTATTAATAGGTAGAATTCTTCAAGCTGCTGGTGCAGGTATTATGATGCCGCTTATGCAAACAATATTATTTTTACTTTTCCCGGAAAGTAAACGTGGTACTGCCATGGGACTATTTGGGTTAGTGATTGCATTTGCGCCAGCAATTGGGCCAACGTTATCAGGTGTTTTAGTCGAATATTTCACATGGAGAAGTGTTTTCTACGTTATTCTGCCAATCGCAGTAATTAATATTATCACTGCATATATCTTATTGAAAAATGTTACAGAATTAACGCATCCTAAACTTGATAAATTATCTGTCGTATTATCTACGATCGGATTTGGGGGTATATTATACGGCTTTAGTACGGTAAGTCAGGCTGGATTTACGAGCTGGCACGTTATTGTTTCTCTAATCGTTGGTATTATTGCATTAGTAATATTTATTAAACGTCAATTAAAATTAAAAGAGCCTATGCTCGAATTTAGAGTGTTTTCATATAACATTTATACAATAGGTACTGTACTAGGTATGTTTGTTTTTGCGGTTATGATTGCTACTAATATTATATTACCGTTATATATGCAAAACATGTTGCACTTAACGCCCTTACATTCTGGGTTAGTATTATTACCAGGTGCAGTTGTTATGGGTCTCTTTAACCCGATTACTGGATATTTATTCGATAAATTTGGTGGTAAATGGTTGGCTCGTGGTGGTTTACTATTGCTAGCCTTATCAACATTGCCATTTACGTTCTTGACTGCGCATACAAGTATTACTTATCTAACTATAATGAATATGGTTAGAATGATCTCAATTGCGATGGTTATGATGCCGATGACAACGTTAGCGATTAACCAATTACCACAACACTTAATTTCGCATGGTACGGCGATGAATAATACCTTTAGACAAATGTCAGGTGCCTTAGGTACGGCATTATTTATAACGGTTATGTCATTAGCTGCAGATCCAACAAAAGGGCAAGAAGGTATCGTGCATGGGGTTAATATTTCATTTGTCGTAGCTACATGTGTAACTATTGTTGGTTTCTTATTATCATTTAAATTAAAAGAAATTAAAAAACAGCGATAGTTTATAAAAGCTCCAAAGTGTTATGAAAGTAATGTTTGGACAGATAAAGACTTATTAATTTACAAAAAAGCTAAAATTTATCGTAAAAAGTGTTTACCAATGTTTTTAGGTGGTAAAACTATATATCCAAACTTTTAGGAGGGATTTATAATGAGTAAATTTGACGAATTTAAAGACCAAGCAAAAGACAAAGTAGACGAAGTTAAGAATGATAAAGACAAGCAAAAAGAAGTTAAAGATCAAGCTAAAGACAAAGCAAATGATTTAAAAGACAAATTTTAATATATAGTAATTATTAGAATCTAAGTCTGGGATTAACGCCCAATGAAGAAGCCGGTTGACGTGTTTTTTACGCGTTGATTGGCTTTTTTGTTGTGTTTTTGAATAATATATTTATTTTGAGCTACGCTTTCCTACGGGAAAGGCTCGAGCCTGTAGTCTCGAGACTCTTTCTAATCCGTCAGGAGTCTTGCTCAAAATAAAAGTGTATTAAAGGGAATGGAGACAACAGTGTAATTCGATTAACTCTTTCATTCGTTTTATTTTAATAAAGAAGTGGTGTGTAAATAATATTTTTGAGCTGGGTCTGTCTAGCTCAAAATAAAATGCAAGTTTAACTAAAAGGGCAATTTCCACCGACATCGATGGTAATTGCCCTTACTTTTCAAAGTTTTTCTATCATTTTAATATCGAAGTTTTACAGCATAGCATCTTTATTGTTCATTAAGTTATTATAGCCTTCAAGATATACTTTTTCTGATGTTGAAGCTTTGTCGTAAGCGTTCATTGCTCTATGCCATAATGGATATATAGGTTCTGGATTTGTTAACTCAGTAATTGTGTTAATTTCACTATTTGTTAATTGTAAATTATAAGAAGCGATATTATCTTGTAATTGTTCTTGGGTTCTTGCTGCAAGTACAAGTGAGTCTACATTCGGTCTGTCTCTCAACCATGCTAATGTCACTTGGGCAACTGAAACATTGTGCTGTGTTGCAATATCATTAAGCACATCTACTAAATTATAAAATAATTCATGATTTTTAATATAAGGTTCTGGCCAGCCATCCCCTTGACGTGTACCCGCTTCGCCTGATTTTGTTCTTGAAACTTTACCAGTTAAAAGTCCTTCACCTAATGGAGACCATATACTATTACCAACGCCAAGTTCTTTGCCAGCAGGTAACAATTCATATTCAGCTTCACGTGCTTCAGGTGTATAGTAAATTTGTTGTGCAATAGGTGGAGTCATATTATTAGCAACGGCAAGTGTGTGAGTTTTAGCTAAAGCCCAACCACTATAATTTGAAACGCCCCAATAACGAATTTTACCTTGTTGAATTAAATCATTCATAGTCTGAATGGTTTCCATCGTTGGTACTTGGCCGTCCCATAAATGTGTGTAATACAAATCAATATAATCAGTGTTTAATCTTTGTAGTGATTCATTAACTGAACGTTCTATGTTAATTCTACTTGCGCCACCGTCATTAGGATGATCAGTCAATTGAAAGCCTGTTTTACTACTAATAACCATATCATGACGTTTATCTCTAATTGCTTTACCTAATGCAATCTCGGAATCACCTTTAGAGTATAAATTTGCCGTATCAAATTGGTTAATACCTTGATCTAGTGCGTAATCAATCATCTTATTGGCTTGCTGTTGTGACATGCCACCTGCATTTTCAAAACCATTTGTACCTGTAAAAGGTATTGTGCCAAGTGCATATTTAGATACTGCTAAACCAGAATTACCTAATAAATTATAATCCATTTATTTCACTCCTTTTCTTAATCCATTTTATTAATTCCCGATGTTAGCTATTTTAAATCGCGTACGTATAAATGGAGGGGCGTTAAATTCAAACGAATTGTGTAACTTAATAAATAAATTACTTCATGTTCACTCACAGTATACAATTTCGAGGGAATATAGTATAATTTAAGATGAAATAGGTAATTTGTTTTTGTGAGAAATACATTGCTTTTTGGTGATAGACAAAGGAGAGAGAGAAATGAAAAAAATTATGATTACAGGTGCCTTAGGACAGATTGGAACTGAATTAGTAGTAAAATGTAGAGCAATTTACGGAAACGAAAATGTTTTAGCTACTGATATTAGAAAGCCTGAAGAAGGCTCTCCAATATTAGATGGACCTTTTGAAATTTTAGATGTAACGAATAAAGAGCGTATGTTCGAACTAGTAGATACGTTTAAAGCCGATACGTTGATGCACATGGCTGCATTATTATCAGCAACAGCTGAAAAAAATCCGATTTTTGCATGGGACTTAAATATGGGTGGATTAATGAATGCTTTAGAAGCAGCCCGTGAATATGACTTGAAATTCTTCACGCCAAGTTCAATTGGTGCGTTTGGACCAACGACACCAAAAGTAAATACACCACAAGTTACTATACAACGGCCTACTTCAATGTATGGTGTAAATAAAGTAGCCGGTGAATTATTGTGCCAATACTACTTTGAAAAATTTGGTATTGATACAAGAAGTGTAAGGTTCCCAGGACTTATCTCACACGTTAAAGAACCAGGTGGCGGTACTACAGACTATGCTGTAGAAATTTATTTCAAAGCCGTTAGAGAAAATAAATATACTAGTTATATTGCTAAAGATACATTTATGGATATGATGTTTATGGATGATGCAGTAGATGCCATTATTAAATTAATGGAAGCAGACGGCGTTAAACTTATAAATAGAAATGCTTATAACTTGAGTGCTATGAGTATTGAACCTGAAATGGTAAAAGAAGCTATTTTAGAACATTATCCAAACTTTAAATTGGACTATGACGTAGATCCAGATAGACAAGCAATTGCTGATAGCTGGCCTGATAACATTGATGTAAGTTGTGCTAGAGCAGAATGGGGCTTTAATCCTAAATACGACTTACAATCTATGACCAAAATAATGTTAGAAGCAATTGAAGCGCAAAATTGCGTAAGATAAATAATAAAAACACTTAAAAGTTGTAAAACTTTTAAGTGTTTTTAATTTTATCTAAAATATCATATAGAAAACAGATGAGTTGTAAACCCTTGAAAATAAGCTAAAATAACATTTGAGTGGAACATATTAATTTAAGGGGGCCATATTATGCCAATTATTAAAATAGATATAATTAAAGGACGTACTAAAGAACAGATAAAAGCAATTTTGGATGTATCATACGAAGTGATGTTAGATGCATTTGAAGCACCAGAAGGCGATAGATATCAAATCGTTACACAACATGAAGATTATGAAATGGCGATATTAGATACAGGTCTAGGCGTGGAAAGAACGGATGATGTATTAGTATTTACTTTGGTATCTCGTCCTCGCACTAAAGACCAAAAAACTAAGTTTTATCGCAATTTAGTATCACGTTTACACGAAGAGTTAAATATACGTAGAGAAGATGTCATGATAAGTCTAGTAGAAAATACCGATGAAAATTGGAGTTTCTTTAACGGCGAAGCTCAATTTTTAAATGGGGATTTGTAACAGTCATCGCATAATTAACGCTTTTATACGCAATGATTTTACTTTTTAACGTAATAAATAGTAACATAAAGGTCAAGGGTGATGACCTATTAAGAGTGACAATCTAGCGCTCATACAACAATGTTTTCTTAGCTATAAATTTATTTTAAAAAGAACATTTTCGAATGTGCCAAATTTTAAATTTTTTGAAAATTATTGAATGCGCCTCAAACGATTGGTATAATTGGCTTTAACTAAAATTTTAGAACTAACTGGAGGAATAAATCATGTCAGAAAAAATTGAATTTGTACAACGTGAAAACTTAAAAGAAAAACCGGATCCAAGTGATTTAGGTTTTGGTAAATACTTTACTGACTATATGCTAAGCTTCGATTATGATTTGGATCAAGGATGGCATGACCTAAAAATTGTGCCGTATGGACCAATTGAAATTTCTCCAGCAGCACAAGCGTTACATTATGGACAAGCAGTATTTGAAGGATTAAAAGCATACAAACATAATGGTGAAGTCGTACTTTTCAGACCAGAAGAAAACTTTAAACGTATCAATAATTCACTAAGTAGATTAGATATGCCTAAAGTTGATGAAGACGTTTTATTAGAAGGACTCAAACAGTTGGTCGATAAAGAACGTGATTGGGTACCAGAAGGTGAAGGACAATCATTATATATTCGACCTTACGTTTTTGCTACAGAAGGAATGTTAGGTGTAAGACCATCTTATTCTTACAAACTGCTTATTATATTATCACCATCAGGTTCGTATTATGGTGGTGAATCGTTAAATCCAACGAAGATTTATGTAGAAGATGAATATGTGCGCGCCGTGCGTGGCGGTGTAGGACATGCTAAAGTTGCAGGTAACTATGCAGCAAGTTTAAAAGCGCAAACGAATGCATCTAAACAAGGCTACGACCAAGTATTATGGTTAGATGGTGTCGAACAAAAATATATTGAAGAAGTTGGTAGTATGAATATCTTCTTCGTAGAAAATGGCACAATCGTAACACCAGCATTAAACGGTAGTATCTTACCAGGTATTACACGTAAAACGGTAATCGAGTTAGCTCAACAATTAGGTTATGATGTTGAAGAGCGTCGCGTATCTATAGATGAATTAATTGAATCTCATCGTAAAGGTGAATTGGATGAAGTGTTTGGAACAGGTACTGCAGCTGTAATTTCACCAGTTGGCCAATTAAAATATGGTGAAGACGAAATTGTTATTAACAATAACGAAACTGGTGCAATTACACAAAAGCTTTATGATAATTATGTAGGCATACAAAGTGGTAAACTTGACGATCCACAAAATTGGAGAGTCGTAGTTCCTAAATATTAATATTTAATATCGTTTTAAGGCAAAGTCAAAACTACGCTTATTTTAAATATATACATAGCTACTCATTGATTGTATTTACTATTTAAAATGATGTTTTGATATTTGCCTTTTTTAATATTATGACTAAAGTGAAAGTAGTAAATAAATCAAACAAGTAATGATAAATACGTAGGAGATGTAATTTGATGGAGTGGATTTTATTCGATAAAGATGGCACATTAATATATTTTGATCGTAGTTGGATGACTATCGGTTTACAATTAGCTGATGATTTTATTGAACGTTATAAGTACAAAATTACTAATGTGGATGCAGCTTATAAACGTTTAGGTATCGTGGACGGTGAAATTCAGCAAGGTACGATTATGGCTTCGGGCGCATTAGATAACATGATAGCAACATTTAATGATATTGCGGAAGAAGATGTGACACAATGGGTGCAACAACGTAGTCAAACGTTAGTTGACAACCGTGTTCCTGACAACGAGTGGGTTGAAGGTGCGTATCAAACTTTAGAAAATTTACAACAGCAAGGGTACAAGATGGGTATCGTAACGAGTGATTCAAAAAAAGGTGTTGATCAATTTTTAGAGGTGACAGAAAGTGCGCAATTTTTTGATGTAATTATTTCTACAGAAGCAAATGCCGTAGAAAAACCAAATCCAGAAGTATTAAAACCGTTATTTGATAATTATAATGTTGACCCTAAAGATGTTGCAATTGTTGGTGATACAGCAAATGATATTAAAACCGGTAAAAATGCGGGATTAGGATTATCTATCGCTGTATTAACGGGTGTGGATATCGAAGAAAGTTTTGCCGAAGCGGATTATATAATACCGACAATGAATGAGGTCATCGATATTATAAATCAATAGGATTCATAATGCTGATGTGTCATAATATATAAAACATAAATTATGAGTTTCTAAAAAAGAGGTGTTTTCAATGATTGATGGCAAATACGCGATTTATAATAATGAAACATATAAAGTGGTAAGTATTCATGGTAATGAAGTACTTTTAGTGACTGAGGATGAACGCGCCGAAAAACAAGGATTTATTGCTCAAACTAAAGATCATACATTACACACACTGTATTATAAACATGTGGCTAGAGATGATTTAGAAGAACTTTATGAGCTTTTTCAAGAAGCTAGATATGAAGGCGTAATTTTTGATTATTATCAAGATAGCGATGGCAATCAATACATTGGAACTAATGACAAAGAAAAGGCACATACATTCGGTCTAAGTCAAGTTGATGATAGTTATTATAACAAAATAGTGCATGATGACGAGATTGATAAAATTATTAACCGTAGTCATATTGAATAATAAAAAGGTTGAAACAAGGCGCTTTAAGCCATAAATGTTTCAACCTTTTTATTTAGTATTAACGTTGATCTACTTTTCTATAAGTATCGATAACGGATTTGATTTTGTTGATGACAACATCTAGTGAATCTGGGTCCGCATGTAAATCATATTCGTTGATATTTACGCGAACGACTGGACATACATTAAACTGGCTAATCCAAGTTTCATAACGTTGGAATAACTTTTGCCAGTATTGAGGGTCGGTATCGATTTCCATTTGACGGCCACGTTGTTGTATACGATTAATTACCTCGTCATAATCACATTCTAAATAAATAAGTACATCTGGCTTAGGGAAATAAGGTGTCATCACCATAGCATTAAATAGTTCAGAGTAAGTGTTAAAATCTTCATCTGTCATTGTGCCTTGTGCTTCATGCATTTTAGCAAAAATATCAACGTCTTCGTAGATTGATCGGTCTTGAACAAAGCCACCCCCATATTCAAACATACGTTTTTGTTCTTTAAATCGCTCCGCTAAAAAGTAAATTTGTAAGTGGAAACTCCAACGTTGAAAGTCATGATAAAATTTATCTAAGTATGGATTATGCTCTACATTTTCAAAGGACGTGCGGAAATTTAAACGGTCTGCTAAGGCTTGAGTTAAAGTTGATTTTCCTACTCCTACAGTTCCAGCAATAGTAATCACTGCATCTTGTGGAATACCATAATTATTCATCTTTCGTTCCTCCTATAACTGGTCGTACAAGTTCTAATATATATTGATAATCATCGTCATGCGTTACAAAATCAAGTGTCGAGGTATCAATTTTTATGACATTCTGGCCATCGGCTTTTAATGTATCGTAAAAATGAGTATAATCTTCTTTTAGAGCAAATAAATAATCATTAGATATTTGATGTTCAAAGCTGCGATTTCTTTTAGCAATTCTTTGTTGCAGTACTGATAAATCAGCGTCCAAGAAGATTATGATATTTGGCATCTGCAAGTCTTCAGTTAGAATGTCATATATGCGCGTGAATTTTTCATATTCAGTCGATGTCAGTGTGTTGTGTGCGAATATTTTATTTTTATATATGTGATAGTCGCTAACAATACCTTGGTGAATTTGTGCTAAATCTTGAAATTGCTTATATCGATTACATAAAAAAAACATTTCAGTTTGGAAACTCCATTTTGAGATATCGTCATAGAAGTCGGAAAGAAATGGATTTTCATCGATAATTTCATTTTCTTCGTAATAATTTAAATCTTGGCTTAATTTATGCGTTAAAGAAGATTTTCCAACGCCAATAGGGCCTTCGATTGCTATAAATGGTTTATTCATGATTAACGCTCCAAATGTTAAAATAGACAATAAGTATTGTACCATATGTGAGGTGTCAGACACATGACAAGTGATGAAAAATATATGAAAGTTGCAATAAATGAAGCTTTAAAAGCACAACAAATCGGTGAAGTGCCAATAGGTGCAGTCATTGTAAAAGACAATAATATTATTGCACGTGCGCATAATTTAAGAGAAACACTGCAAGACCCAACAGCACATGCTGAATATTTAGCCATACAAAAAGCAGCTAAAATAGTCGGGAGTTGGCGTTTGGAAAATTGTACGTTATATGTAACTCTAGAACCATGTGTCATGTGTGCAGGTGCAATTGTAATGAGTCGTATATCAAGAGTTGTATATGGCGCAAGTGACCCGAAAGGTGGTTGTAGTGGCAGCTTAATGGATTTAACACAAGAACCACGTTTTAATCATAGAGCCATTGTAAATAATCACATATTAGCAGAAGAATGTGGCGATTTATTACGTCAATTCTTTAAAAATATAAGGAAAAATAAAAAAATCAGCCGAACAGACGATAATACAAACACGTAAAGTTTTGTTAAACTATATAATGTGTTATAAAAAGTGCGCGTATTTATTCGTTTACAGGCTAGTGTGTAACTTAATACAGAAGGGGACGAAAATTTATAATGATAAAATTAATTGCAACAGATATGGATGGCACGTTATTAAATGCTGCACATGAAATTTCAGAGGAAAATATTCAAGCTATTGAATATGCGCAATCACAAGGTATTACCGTAGTCATTGCGACAGGTCGCGCATTTTATGAAGCAAGTACGCCTATCGCACAAACTGATTTGAAATTACCATATATTTGTTTGAACGGGGCTGAAGTTAGAGATGAATCGTTTAACATAAGTAGTACTTCAAATTTAAACCGAGAATTAATTGATAGAATTACAGACGTACTTAATAAAGAAAGTATTTATTATCAAATATATACTAACATTGGGATATATACTGAAAACCCACAACGTGATTTAGATATTTATATCGATATTGCTGAACGCGCGGGACAACAAGCTGATGTAGAAAAAATTAAAACAGGTATACAAAAAAGAATCGATAATGGCACTTTAAAAGTTGTAGATAATTATGACAAAATTAAAGACACACCTGGGGAAATCGTTATGAAAATTCTTGCTTTTGATAGTGACCTGGATAAAATTGATCGCGTGAGTAAAGCATTGGCGGAATCAGGAAGTTTAGCAGTGTCATCATCTTCAAGAGGTAATATTGAGATTACACATGCAGATGCTCAAAAAGGTATAGCTTTACAAACGATTGCCGACAGATTGCAAGTTGATATATCCGATGTTATGGCAATAGGTGATAATTTAAATGACGTTTCTATGCTTGAACGTGTTGGTTATTCTGTTGCAATGGCAAACGCTACAGATGAAGTTAAAGCAACTGCTAAATTTGAAACTGAATCAAATGAAGATAGCGGTGTTGGTAAGGCAATTATGAAATTACTTAAAGAATATAACAATTAATATTAGAGGTGACTTAAAAATGAAAGGATTAATTATAGTTGGAAGCGCAAAATTAGGCTCCCATACTACAGCTTTATCACAATATTTGAAAGGCCATTTTGAGGAACACGACTTCGAAACAGAAATATTTGATTTAGCAGCAAAGCCAATACATCAATTAGATGTTTCGGGTGCTTCAACGCCTACAGAAACTTATAAAAATAATTTAGCTGAGTTACAATCTAAAGCTCGTGAAGCCGACTTTTTCGTTTTAGGTAGTCCAAATTACCATGGTTCTTATTCAGGTATTTTAAAAAATGCTTTAGATCATTTAACTATGGATGATTTCAAAATGAAACCCGTTGGTTTAATTGGTAATAGTGGTGGCATTGTCAGTGCAGAGCCTTTATCTCATTTACGTTTGATAGTACGTACTTTATTAGGCATTGCAATACCTACACAAATTGCTACACATGATTCTGATTATAATAAACTTGAAGATGGTACGTTATATTTAGCGAACGAAGAGTTTCAATTACGTTCTAAATTATTTGTAGATCAAATTATTTCTTTCGTAAAAAATAGTCCATACGAACATTTAAAATAATATTATTAATAATGTGAGAGCCTCAATAACCGATGACTCGACATTAAACGTCAATTGCTATTAGAACAATAGTGGTTGGCGTTTTTAATTTTTAGCTATAGTTAGTTGAATCAATAATCCAAGGCGAAATTTTCACTCGAAAGTTCAAGAAGTTAAATATAAAAAGAACTAATATTTATATCAATAGATTAGTTCTTTTTTTGGTAGAATGAATTAAGTAGTCTAGAAAACATTAATTACTATGTCGCTGCTATTAATTTACTAACTATAGAATGGTATTGTTGTAAAACTTTGTTGATACTTGCTAAATCTATGTCATATAAATAAATCCGTCGTTCGTCATGTAAGTCTCGTTCTTTTTTTAATAATTTCAGGCTGATTAAATTACTTAATTGTGATGAGATAGGCGTATTTTTATTATATAGCGATTTTTTTAATTCAGATGCTTCAATACGTGTTTTATTAAGTTCGGCTATTTTATCTAAAATTACGATTTCTACTAATGTAATATTTAAATTTTGTTTTACTACTTTTTTAATTAAAGTTCTTTTTTCTTCATATTTGATAATATTCATGTTGTTCACCAACTTTATATATTTTATTTGAGTTTACTTAATTGGGCCATTAAATTTTTGTCTAAAATTCGCCTTGCGCGGTTTGTATTGAGGTTATTTTGTGTTGGCCATGTTTCTGGGGAACAATGATAAATTTGTTCAAAACGTGAGGCATAGTCACTATATGTATGGAAATGATAGTGTTGCCATGTATATGTTTTGGTAGATTGTTCGAGTAACCATTTAGCGTTATGAGTAATTTTCGCTATCGTAATATAGTTTGATAATGTCGTTTTCATAAATTTTGAAAATTCTCGAGATAGGAAACAATGATTGACGTAATGACTTTGAGCAATATTGTTACATGATAAATTATCTAAACAGTGTGTGTTCAGATAAAGGATAACGTTTTTAATTAATGTAAAACCGTAAGAGCTTTGTGTAGATTGATCTATATGTAAATCGGTGTTTAAGGTATTACATATTTGTTGAAAATATAAGTTAATTGTATGTTTAAAGCGAGATAGTTCATTTTGATGTAACGCATATAAAGCATTTATAAATATTTGATTACTTGGATAATTTAAAGTCTTCCCTTGTGAGGTATGATCATCATAAATATCGTAAAAATAATGATGGTTTATTGATAATTTTAATAGCGAAGCATGATGTGGGAAGATAATCGTTTGGTCAAAGTCAAAGATATGAAAGACATCGCCTATATGATAATGCAGCAATTCGTTATTTTTTAAGAGGGACATATGGCCGTTAATAATTAAATAAACATTAATACGACTTAAATTTGTAAGTCCTTGTAAAGCATTTTGGTTGTTAAACCTCGTCAATGTAAAATCCACACTCAATCACCACACAAAAAATGATTATATATGAATGGTTGAAATTGCTTAATACACATATCATATAGTAATTATTTTAATATGTTTTTCATTTAATGGGGGTATTATTTTTTTACTCTTTATGTTTATTTATTTACATTATTTTTGGTGTTTTTACTATAAGCTAAAAAAATTAATGCTAAACCAAAAATTTTTAGTTGCAAACAAAAAAACCGGAATAATCACATGTAAACATAGTTACATACAATGAATTATTCCAGTAAAAATTTAAGACTTATTATTTTCTATATTTAATTTTTGCAAAAGCATCATGTTGATGAATAGATTCTTCATTTCTACATTCAATATCGAAACCTTCAATCCATTCAAATCCTACTAAATCGGCTGCTATAAGACGAATAAGATCTTCTACGAAGCGTGGATTTTCATATGCACGTTCTGTGACGCTTTTTTCATCAGGGCGTTTTAAAATAGGATATAGTATTGAACTTGCATTAGCTTCCATTGCATCTAAAATAATTTCTTTGTAATTATCATTTAACGCCGTATCTTTATCTAAATAAGTCTTTACAGTGACATAACCACGTTGATTATGCGCTGAATACTCACTGATTTCTTTAGAACAAGGGCATAGTGTCGTTACTGCAGCATTAATCGTCAATTCTTTACGAGTAATAGCGTCTCCATCGATCGCTAAGCCAAATGTAACATCTGCATTACCTATCGCTTTAATGTTAGTGACTGGGCTAAAACGATTGAAAAACCATTTACCAGAAACATCTACGCCGGCAGAACTTTGCTCCATACTAGTTTGTAACGTACGTAACACTTCGTTTAGCGAAGTGAAATTAAGTTGAATTCCATTATCGTAATGCTGCTCGACACTTTCAAGTATACGACTCATATTGATACCTTTTTCATCCTGGTTCAAACTTGTAGAAAAACTAAAAGTACCAGCCGTTTGATAATCATCAATTTTGACAGGATAGACTAAGTTTTTTATGCCTACTTCTTCTATATCAAATAAAAAGTTTTTGTTCGTGCTTTGTAAGTCGGTCATTTCTTCTTTAACGACAGGTTTTGTACCTTCGATAGGATCGACAGAACCGAAATGCTTCCATCTTCCTTCTCTTGTAGATAAGTCTAATTCAGTCATGCTATTGCCTCCACTTAAGATTCAAAGTTATAAGTCCAATACGGTTCAACTTCTAAGAAACTATTTGCTTCACCGTCTACGTCAGGCGTAGCTAATTGTTGTAAAAATGGACCTGTTTGTGATGCATGTGCCTCAAAAGCACGCAATTTAACATCCTTATAATCACTGATCTTATTTAAAATATCAGGCTCGCCGAGTTTTTCTGGTGCATCATTACTAAAAGCAACCAATTGTAATCTAGGTCTGTCGTCTGTTGGCATTTTACCAACAGTTCTAACTACTGCTTCTGCCGTTGCTTCATGGTCAGGATGCACTGCGAAATTAGGATAGAATGAAATGATTACTGAGGGTTGTAATTCATCAATTAAAGATTTTACCATATTATCCATTTCATCATGTGGTTCAAATTCAACTGTTTTATCTCGTAATCCCATTTTACGTAAATCTTTAATACCTATTGCTTCAGCAGCAGCTTCAAGTTCTTGCTCACGAATATCAGGTAATGACTCTCTTGTAGCGAATGGTGGATTACCTAAGTTACGTCCCATTTGACCGAGCGTTAAACAAGCATAAGTAACTGGTACACCATTATCAATATAACGGGCTAACGTTCCAGCAGATGAGAACGTTTCGTCGTCTGGGTGTGGAAAAATTACGAGTACGTGTTTTTCTTCTGACATGTTATCGTCCTCCTCTATATGTTAAATGGTTGTGTACTAATTTCTAACGTTGCAGCTAATTGTCCTTCATAATTGAAACCAGCGATGAGAAATTCATTATTACCATTAACTTCAAAATGGGTTAATCCTTGAACATAAACCCAACCACTATTTACTAATTTTAAACCTACGCGATAGGGATCTTTTTCTCCACCTTTAAGTTGAGCGTGTTCAAAAGTTATCTGGATGTTTCTTAAAAATGTACCAGCATTAAATACGCGTTGATCAAAATGGTTTGCATATGCACCATTTGTAGTCTCAACGTGAATGTATACGGGTTTATTCGCGTAAGAATCGAGCAAAGATTGTACTTTGCCATATTCTATTAATTCCAACAAATTCACTCCTTATCGTAAGAAAATACTAAAAATGTAGTATGTTTAGCATTACTTTGCTAATAGCAACCAAATATTTATAAAAGAACAAATAAAATGGCATTTTGTTCTTAAGTTTGTCATATTATTGCTTACATATCATGGTTAAAATTGACTATCTTTATATTCTACTAAAAACAAATACAAAAATGTACATGTATGCTCAATTAAATGCAAATTTGAATATCAATGATACATGATTTTAACAAGAATAACTAGTATATATAATGAAAAGGTTAGCTGACACTTGTTTATTTATAAAATGACTTATTAGTTTAATGCGAATTATATGGGGTAAACCATTAAAGGAAATAGTTTGAGCAACATGTATGTATAACGTGTTTAATTCACGTAAAATAGCAGTATAATTGATAGCTTTGAAAGGATGAATATGAATGGAACTACAATTAGCAATTGATTTATTAAACAAAGAAGAAGCAACAGAATTAGCTAACAAAGTAAAAGATTACGTTGATATCGTAGAAATTGGTACACCTATCGTTATTAATGAAGGTTTACCTTCAGTTCAACATTTAGACGATAACATTGATGGTGTAAAGGTATTAGCAGACCTTAAAATTATGGATGCTGCAGGATATGAAGTAAGTCAAGCTGTGAAATATGGTGCTGATGTAGTTACAATATTAGGCGTAGCTGAAGATGCTTCAATCAAAGGCGCAGTTGAAGAAGCGCATAAAAACAATAAAGAATTATTAGTTGATATGATTGCTGTTCAAGATTTAGAACAACGCGCTAAAGAATTAGACGCATTAGGTGCAGACTATATCATGGTACACACTGGTTATGACTTACAAGCAGAAGGTGTTTCACCATTAGATAGTTTACGTAAAGTTAAATCAGTTATTACTAATTCAAAACTTGCCGTAGCAGGTGGTATTAAACCTGACACAATTGAAGAAGTAGCTAAAGAAGAACCTGATTTAATCGTCGTTGGTGGCGGTATTGCGAATGCTGATGATCCAGTTGCAGCAGCGCAACAATGTCGAAACGCGATTGATGGTAGATAATGATGGCAGAAATTACTAATTATAGATTAATGTTGGATGAATTAGATCGCACATTATCTAATATTAAAGAGAATGAAGCTAAGACGTTTTTAGAACAAGTGATCTCAGCTGACAATGTCTTTGTTTCAGGTAAAGGTAGATCCGGATATGTAGCTAATAGCTTTGCCATGCGACTAAATCAACTTGGCAAACGTGCACATGTCGTAGGAGAGTCAACGACACCTTCCATTACAGAAGAAGATTTATTTGTTATCGTTTCTGGTTCAGGTTCGACTGAACATTTGAAAATTTTAGCGGAAAAAGCCAAAAGTACAAATGCTCAAGTTGTGTTATTAACAACTAAACCAGAATCGCCAATTGGTAAGTTAGCTAGTTCCGTAATTGAGTTACCTGCAGGGACGAAATATGACGCGGAAGGCTCAGCGCAACCATTAGGTACTTTATTCGAACAAGCAACACAAATCTTCTTTGATAGTATCGTTTTAGATTTAATGGAAGCATTGAATGTAGACGAGAACACAATGCAACAAAATCATGCTAATTTAGAATAACGCATCGATACGAATGCATAAGGCATAACTAATCTTAAGAGCAATTTCTATTGAGTTAAATAGGAATTGCTTTTTTAATACAATTATATGAAGTCCATGCTTTTATTAATGAGGACTATAATTTTAAGATGGTTTATGTGTAATTATAATTAAGAAATGGGAATAGTCACCAAATAGCGTTAATTAACAATTCGAATTAGGTATTAAATGACAAAAAAGAGCAAATAAATGTATTAATTTAGGTTTGGTATGGAATTATGTGCCACAGTGTATAATCGGTAGATGCCGAAAAGTAAATTACTGTATATGTGAATTGTGTCTTTAATCGCTAACTTACCAGCACTATATTATAATTGAAAATAATAAATAACTTTGTAGGTGTAATTTATGACATTATTAACTCACATTGAACAGCATGCACATAAAAATGGTGACCGTATAGCAATTAAAATTGATGCACAACAAATAACATATAAAGCGTTAAAAGATGAAATAGCAGCAAAGCATTTCAAATTACAACAGCTTGAACAGCAAGCTACCGTAGCATTAAATATTCAAAACCCGTTGACGCTAATTATTTACTATTTGGCAGTTTTGCAATCAAATGCAATACCATGTGTGATAGATTATCGCTGGCCGCAGGAAACTAAAAATAAATTATATAAACAGTATGGTATTAATTATGAAATTAACAACGATGAAACAATAACACAGTTACATCATTATATTATGGCACAAAATTTAGAGGATATTTTACATATTGGTTTTACATCAGGGACCACTGGATTGCCTAAAGCGTACTTTCGTAATGAGCAATCGTGGTTAGCGTCTTATGACCAACATGATTTAATGATGAAAGAAGTACCACCTTTTATCATTTCGCCAGGGCCCATAGCGCATTCGTTGGCATTATTTGCGTGTATTTATGCCTTATACATAGGTAAAACCTTTGTTGGTCAACAACAATTTAATGCTACAACACTATTACAAGATATGTGCATAATGAAAAATGACATTGCATTTTTTGGCGTCCCAACAATGATTCAACAACTAGCACATCAAAACGTTAAAGTACCGCAACTAAGTCATTTGTTCAGCACAGGAGATAAATTCAACCACAATTTACGTATGAGGATTGGACAGCAATTTGAAAATGCCATTATTATAGAATTCTTTGGGTCTTCTGAAGCTAGCTATATTAGCTACAATTATAATAATGAAGCGCCTAATCATTCGGTAGGTAAATTGTTTCCTAATGTGGCAACAGCAATAACTAATAAAGATGAACGAGGTATCGGCTTGTTATCAATCAAAAGTAATATGACTTTTAGTGGGTACGTACCACAAAGAATTAATAGTAACGAATGGATTACTATTGGTGATTACGCTTCTATCGATAAAGATAATTATTTATACCTTCATGGAAGAGAACATGATCGCATAATTATTGGTGGGGAAAATGTTTATCCTATAGAAATAGAGAGAGCGATGGCATTAACTGAAGGAGTAGATGAAGTATTAGTGATTGGTCAAAAGCATTATAAATTTGGTGAATTAGCTATTTTATTATATACGGGTGATAGACAAATAGATTATAAAGAGATGCGTGCATTTTTAGCGACAAAGCTTTCTCGTTATCAAATTCCATCCAAAATAGTAAAAGTACCTAAGATGCTATATACGAGTAGTGGTAAGATTGCAAGAAAAGAAATGCAAAGACAGTATGAGGAAGGGACATTTAATATATGAAACAACCCATAATAGTAGCAGCTAAACGGACTGCTTTTGGTAAATATGGTGGATCGTTAAAACATCTTGAACCTGAGCAATTGTTATTACCTTTATTTGAACATTTCAAAGTACAATATCCGGATATTATGACGAAAATTGATGACGTTATATTAGGGAATATCGTTGGCAATGGAGGTAATATTGCGCGTAAAGCGTTATTAGAAGCTGGTTTGGATAATCGTATTCCTGGCGTCACAATAGATCGACAATGTGGCTCAGGTCTAGAAGCTATTATTCAAGCTTGTCGTATGATTCAGGCAGAAGCAGGGCAAGTGTTCATTGCTGGCGGTGTCGAAAGTGCAAGTAGAGCGCCATGGAAAATTAAACGACCTCAATCAGTTTATGATAATGAACTCCCTTTGTTTTATGAACGCGCTTCATTTGCGCCTGAAAATCAAGACCCTTCAATGATTGAAGCGGCAGAAAATGTAGCACAGCAATTTAATATTACAAAAGAAGAACAAGATAAATTTGCCTATGAAAGCCATCAAAAAACGATAAAAGCTGTTGATAAACAACAAATTACCCAGGAAATACTACCAATAACAGTAAAAGGTAAATCTTTTGCGAGAGATGAAAGTGTTAAACCAAAATTATCATATGAAAGAATAAGACGTTTTAAACCGTTGTTAGCTAATGGTAGCGTTAGTGCTGCCAATTGTTGTATGAAGAATGATGGTGCAGTGTTATTACTCGTTATAGAAGCACAATTAGCACAACAATTAGGTTTTAAAGAAGGCTTACAATTTATAGATAGCTCTATTATGGGAGTAGATCCTAAATTATTAGGCATTGGTCCGGTTCCTACTGTGACGCAATTGTTACACAAACATAAAATGACTATGCAAGATATTGACGCCGTAGAATTAAATGAAGCATTTGCTTCTCAAGCTTTAGCATGTAAACAACAATTAGATATTACAGCGCAACAACTTAATCAATGGGGAGGTGCAATTGCTTCTGGCCACCCATATGGTGCGAGTGGTGCAGCATTAGTCACACGATTGTTTTATATGAAAGATACAATTAAAAGCATTGCCACAATGGGGATAGGAGGTGGCATGGGAAATGCAATACTCTTCCACAGATGGCACCGAAAGTAAAATAGTTCAGTTTCAACGTTCGAGCGTCGCAAGCTATAAGCAATTATTTAGTAGCAATCAATATGGAGATGACGAAGTGCCACCACTATATTGTGCTAAATTATGGAGCCAATTTGAATTATTTCAGCAATTCCGCCACAGTAGTATTAAGTTAATTAAGACAAACATTGAACAAATAGCGCAATTGAAAATCGACCAAGATTATATTGCTCGAATGACAATTATAGATTGTAAAAATATCAAACATTATAAACGATACGTATTTTTACTAGAAATTTATAAAAATAACCTTAAATGCATTTCTATTAATCAAACATTTATTAAGCAGGTGAAAAATGACACACATCACTAAACAATTTGTAGATGATTATTTATCACTTATCGATGATCACAATCCAATACATGACAAAATTGTTCCAGGGCAATTAGTAGTGGAACTGATATTTTCGCAACTAAATTTAGACTGGAAATGTTATGAAGTTAAATACGTGAACCCTATTAGTATTAAAGAGGAAATAACTTTCGAAAACTGTCACGACGGTAAAATAAATGTTTTAAATCCGGACAGGGTGGTAAAGTTAATTGTTCTTAATAAGAACAATGAAGCATGTTAGTTGTGTACGGTTGTTTTTCGAAAATTAATTAGTTTCAAAATTATTTTAAAAGATAAATACATTTTTTAATAATGTATGAAAATAAATTTTCGAAAAATAATAAGTTAATTAGCTATTTGACAAAATGAGTTAATTACGTATAATACTATAACATGCTAAGGGAGTGACATGTTCAATGGATTTTGATAAAAGCAATATAAACATGGTTGAAACAAAAAAAGCGAAAAAAACAGTATTCGCGACAGGAATTGGTAACGCCATGGAATGGTTTGACTTTGGTCTTTATTCTTACTTGGCAGTCATCATAAGCCAAAACTTTTTCAGTTCAGTTCAAAATGACCAATTGAAACTGATATTTACTTTTGCTACATTCGCAATTGCGTTCCTACTTAGACCAGTAGGTGGTATTATCTTCGGTATAATTGGAGATAAATACGGTAGAAAAGTAGTACTAACAACGACAATTATAATGATGGCGTTTTCCACGTTATTGATTGGACTGTTACCTACATACGATCAAATTGGTGTATGGGCACCTATATTATTATTATTAGGACGTGTTTTACAAGGGTTTTCAACAGGTGGGGAATATGCTGGTGCAATGGTATACGTTGCCGAGTCTTCACCAGATAAAAAACGTAATTCATTAGGCTGTGGACTTGAAATAGGTACACTATCTGGTTATATTGCAGCGTCAGTATTAAGTGGTGTATTATTTTTCGTTTTAAGTTCTGAGCAAATGGCTAGTTGGGGATGGAGAATTCCATTTATTCTAGGCTTATTCTTAGGTATCTTTGGTTTCTATTTACGTAGAAAATTAGAAGAATCACCAGTGTACGAAAATGATATTGAATCTACGCCTAAACGTGATAATATACATTTCTTCACGATTATCAGATATTATTATAAAGATATAATTGTTTGTTTCGTAGCAGTTGCATTCTTTAACTGTACAAACTATATGGTAACTTCATATTTACCTTCATATTTACAAGGTGTAGTGAAATTAGATGATACTTTAGTATCAGTATTAATTACTATCGTAATGGCTATTATGATACCGTTAGCACTTATGTTTGGTAGAATAGCCGATAAAATCGGTGAGAAAAAAGTATTCTTAATTGGTTTAATTGGTACAGCTGTTTTAAGTACTACAGCATTTTCATTATTCCAAACTAAATCACTTGTATTTATTATTATCGGTATTTTCATATTAGGTTTCTTCTTATCTACGTATGAAGCAACGATGCCAGGTTCATTACCAACAATGTTCTATACACATATTCGTTATAGAACGTTAGCTGTAACATTTAACGTATCAGTATCAATATTTGGTGGTACGACACCATTAGTAGCTTCTAGTTTAGTAGCTAAAACAGGCGATCCTTTATCTCCTGCTTACTATTTAACAGCGGTAAGTATTGTAGGTATTCTAGTTGTAGGCTTACTACATGTAAGTACAGCAGGTAAATCGTTAAAAGGATCTTACCCGAACGTATCTAGTCAAAAAGAATTTGATTATTATGCGGAAAATCCTAATAAAGCATTATGGTGGATTAAAGATAAACGTGTATAATTTAATACATTTATTAACACTTAGTAACAGTTATCGTTGCTAAGTGTTTTTTGTGTTCGTGTCAGCAAATAATAAATATGATATGATGGCAATTATATAAAAATAGAATAGTTGGGGGAATTAAATGCTCAATTTATCGCCGCCTATATATGCTTTACTTATCGCTACTTTTTTGCAAAAATTTACAGAATTTTTAGTCATTCCATTTTTGTCTATTTATTTAGTATCGCAATATCATTATAGTGGTTTTACGGTAGGGACTATTTTGGCAGTTGTTGCCATTACCAAAATGGTTATGAGTTTTATTGCAGCACCATTTTTAGACCAATATGATAAAAAAGTAATTATCTACATAGGTTTATCAATTTGTGTAATTAGCTTTGCTAGCTTTCCTTTTATACATAATTATATTGGTTTTATTGCATTTTCAATTTTTTCAAGCGTCGGTACATCATTAGCAGTACCGTTATATAAAGCTTTAATCTCTATCTTATCTCCAGAAGATAAGAAGAAGTTAGTCTTTAATATACGCTACTACTTAATTAATTTAGCTGCTGCTTTTGCACCTTTATTATCTACGCAATGGCAAGTGATTGGCTATGCAAACTTATTTTACGCTGTAGCTTTAGCCTATAGCATTAATATTTTAGTATTTGTGTACACCTTCACTAAATTTAATATCGATTTATCACATTTTAAACAAGCAACATCATTATCATTTAAACGGTCCATTAATATATTTAAAAATAATATAAGTTTTGTCTATTTGATTGCAGGTGCTATATTTTTCACTTTTGGCTACAATCAAATGACTGTCTTATTACCTCAATTTTTCACACATGAACATGATGCACATACTGCTTCAAGCTTATATGCACAGTTAGTTTTGGTAAACGGTATTACAGTGTTAACTTGTCAGTATTTTATTTATAAAATTGGCAATAAAGTGCCTACAAAAAATGCAGTTATGATTGGAGGAACATTACTGCCTATTGGACTTTTGCTACTAGGTACGATGACACATATTGTGATGCTCGTTGTGGCAATGTTTATATTTACTATAGGAGAAATGTTTGTCTTTACAATGCTCGACATACGAATTGATGAGCTTTCTCAAGAAGGTTTAAAAGGATCGTATTATTCTTTGGCAGGCTTACAAAACTTTGGTGGATTGGTAGCACCCCTGTTAGGTGGTTACTTGCTTGACTTGACGCATCATGGTTTTATACTTTTTGGGATTTTAGCACTTATTACATTTATTTGTGTATGGATGTTTAGCTTAAGTAAGAAAAAAGAAAGATATACTGCATAACAAAGAGCGACGCTATAGTTAGTAAACTTCGAGGGGTCTCTCCAAGTTATCAAAGGGGACAATCTTTGACTAACATAACGTCGCTCTATATAGGTGAGTTAATTAGGGTTTTTGTAACGAAAAGTATCATTTGTAAGGGGACAACTTATAAATATACTTTAATACAAATCATTCTTAGGGGGAGTTAATTTCATGTTCAAATGTTTAAGGTTGTTCTTATGGGTATAACTTATGTGTGTTCTATAGATGCTTTGAGTTAATAACTAAGATTCATGTTATCAACGTCGCTTTCAAGTAGAGAGAGTAACCTATATAGTTCTGAATTACTAAAATTCTCATCAAATTTCACAGTTATTGTTTTAAAAGTTTTAGTAATTATTTCGCAAATAGGGTTACCATTTTCAAAAGCTTGTTTGTAGATAATCATGTTGCGTTCCTCCTTTGCTCTCTACATGTATTATAATAAGTTAATTACTTTATAATTACATGAGTCTGGGGTATCAAATTGATATCAGACTTTCGACCGGTATTTTATCTCTTGCTTATAGAGCTATTTTGTAACAAGTGTTAAATGGTTTAAACAATAGGATATTGAGATAAATAACTAACTATTGAAACATTCCCTCCTTTGCTGCTCTATGTTAAATATAATAAAGCATGTGTAATGAAAATACATGAGTCTACGGTATCAACTTTTATTCGGTCCTAAGGAGATATAACTTCTATATCGCAAGACCTATATAGTGAGTGGAAAACTATATGATTCAATTTTTTGAGTGTGGCGTAATGATTAATGTAAGGTGAATATATAAAGTGAAAATAGTACGACAAGGGGCGATAATATGAAATTAGGTATCATTGGTATTGGCAAAGTAGGAAGTCAATTTTTGACAGATATTCAATACATGAATCAATTTTCTGAAATAACGGTTATTGATAGTAACGAAAAATTACTTAAAGGTGAGGTGTTAGACCATCAACATATGCAAGGTTTAACTTCAACGAATAGTATTGATGTACATGTCGGAGATTATAAAGATTTGGCAGACGCGCATATCATCGTAGTAACGGCAAGTACGCCAATGGACGCGTCAATTGTAGATCGTACTAGCTTGGCACGTAATAATAAAACAATTGTAAAAGATATTATGTCACGTATCGAACAAGTTACACATGATGCTATCATTATTTTTATTACTAATCCTGTAGATGCTATGACATATATTGCTACTACAACTTCAAATTATCCTAAGCATAAAATATTAGGCACAGGAACATTGTTAGAAAGTGCTCGCTTTAGAAAATTAATTGCTAACCATTATAATATTGATCCTAAAAGCGTGGAGGCCTTCGTAATAGGTGAACATGGTAAGCACGCTGTACCTATATGGAGTCGTGTACGTATTGCTGGTATGACAGTCGAAGAGTTTGAAGCACTTTATGATTGTGAACCAATAGATAAAGAAGCGATAAGTAGTGTTGTCGATAAAGTAGCTTTTGATGTTTTACATAATAAAGGGTGGACGAATACTGCTATTTCACGTGCTACAGTCGAATTAGTTAATACTGTTGTATTAAATCAACGTGCAATTTTACCGGTGACTTCAATGTTAGAAGGTGAATATGATAAGTACAATGTAGGATTAGGTATGCCTACATTAATAAGTAACCAAGGTGTTGAAAAACGTTTTGCTATGAAGTTAGACGAAATAGAACTTCAACGCCTAGCAGATGCGGAATCATACATTAAAGAGGCAATTGCAGTAGAAGAAGCATAATAAAAACGAGTTGGGGACATAATTCCTAACTCAAATTAAATAACACCTCATTCTATTGATTCATTCAGTAAAAATGAGGTGCTATTTTTATAATCTACGATTTTGTTCGTGCATGCTTGCCTTGATTTAGGATAGTATGGCTCGAGCCTGTAGTCTCTCACTCATACCATTCCCTTAGGTGTCAGCACTTTACAAAATCGTTACAAATTTCCAATTTTATACTTGTTTTATACTTGTAGAAAAAATGCATACCAATCTACAAATAAAAATTATGAAAAATAACGTGTGGGAATACTTCAAATATATGATACAAAATTTGCTTTCAAATCCTGAAACTGAAAAAATCTATAAACAAAGAAAGATAGATATTGAACCCGTTTTCGGATATTTGAAGGCTATTTTGGGTTTCACTCGTATGTCATTACGAGGAAAATCCAAAGTAAAACGCGAACTTGGAATTGCCTTAATGTCAACAAATATAAGAAAAATGGTAGCGCTAAGAGCTACCAAAAAGACTTTAAAAATGAAAAACAGTGGAAATTCAATTTTACTAATGAATTTCCACTGTTTTTTTACTTTCTAGAATATTTCTGTCCTAGGGTCGTTTTTATTGAATCATTTAAACTTCTGTTACTTCGACGTCTATTTGTTCTACGCGATTATATGCGCCATGATCAACTGGACCAACAAAGTCATTCATTTTCCAACCATTTTTAATAGCTGAAGCAACGAACGCTTTGGCAGCAATAACTGCTTCTTTAGGTGATTTACCATTGGCTAAATAAGCAGTAGTAGCCGCTGCGAAAGTACAGCCCGCACCATGGTTGTAACTTTGTTGGAACATGGCTGTAGTTAATTGATAGTAATTTTGGCCATCAAAATATAAATCGTATGATTTTTCTTGATCTAATGCTTTACCGCCTTTAATAATTACATGACTAGCGCCTTGTTCATGAATGATTTTAGCAGCTTTTTTCATATCGTCTATCGTAGTTAATTTACCTAAATTAGATAATTGACCCGCTTCAAATAAATTAGGTGTTACAACGGTTGCTTTGGGTAATAGGTATTTAATCATTGCATCTGTATTACCTGGATTTAAGACTTCATCTTCACCTTTACAAACCATAACAGGGTCTACGACAAAATAATCAGCACCTGATTCTTCAAATGCTTCTCCAGCACGTTTGATAACTTCTTCAGTACCTAGCATACCTGTTTTGACTGCATCAGGTCCGATAGAAATTGCTGTTTCTAATTGCTTTTCAAAAACGTCAAATGGAATTGGTGTTACATCGTGTGACCATGTTTCTTTATCCATCGTTACAATTGAAGTTAAAGCTACAATGCCATATGTTTGTAACTCTTGAAAAGTTTTTAAGTCAGCTTGCATTCCAGCACCAGCACTAGTGTCAGAACCGGCAATTGTTAATGTTTTTTTTAATGCCATAAATAAATTCACTCCCACAAAATTCTTTTAAATATATCATATCACTTTTGTTAGATATGCAAAGTATAATGTGTTAAATAGAGCTTGAGATAGTTTAAGTATTTAATTGCACAGTCGAAAAGGTATTGTTTAACGCATAATAAGTTAAATCATTGGCATTTAAGATGTCATTATTTAAAGTGACTTGAAATACATCACTACTATAATAAGGTTTAATATAGTAAGACTTCGTCTTGCTTTCCATAATGAGTTGATATTGCGTGTAATGTGTTTCTCCGGCGTCTAACACTGCACCTCTAGGTATACTCACAGCGTCTAAAATTTTAAAGCAATTCGTTAGGTTTAATGTTTCATCGTTCGCATCAATCATATGGTTACGTAGATACGCTGCACGTACGAATCTTTCAGGTGATGTATAACCTCCAGGTAACCCTTTTGTGCCAGCTTCAACTCCAATTGGGCGTATTAGCACTTTGCCCATTATTTTTTGAGTGTTCTTTTCAGGTGTTAGAAAAGCATAGTTACGTAAATTTTCAATTTGCCATTCTAAGTTAGGCATATTCGTTAACACATTAACGTGATTGTCTTTGACGACTAGTAGACCGTCGTGTGGTTCAATCGTTACAGTATTACCATGCGCATCTGTTATAAGAAAATGTAACGGAGGCACAACATTTAATGTTGGATTTTTAATATTAACGATATTGAGTCGTTTAACTTTATATTTTAAATCTGCAATATCTTTGACGTAAGCTAACACCCATACGATAAATTCTTCAGGGGCTAAATTAAAATAACCTTCTTTTTTGTCAGCTGAATAAGTAGCTTCTCCGGTGAAATAATGATTAGATACAGCAAGTCCATATTCGTTAATGCCATCTCCGAAACGGTAACGTCCAACTTTTACACCGGTACCTAAAAATCCGTAACTTAATTTTGAAGCGGGTTCTAAGTCAAATTGATAATGATAGTTTCGTGGTACGCCAATAGGTATGCCATTAAATTCAAATGCAAAATCCATCGTGCGTGCTAAGTAATGGTGGCCATTTTTTGTGAAAAATGAAAATCCTGTACACATGTTGTATCACTCCAAATTCGTCGTAAAATCTTAATATAAGCATAAATCAAATCTCTGATGTATTGCAATTATATTGTTAACTAAAATGTGATTATTGTTTACATTGTTTCGTCAATTAAGATTTTCAACTTAACTCTTTCTATTATAATAGATGCAATAAAATCGTCATATTTATAAAGAATATTCTTGGTAACTTTAAGGTAGTGATATGTTATGATATTCGGTGAGGTGAAATCTATGGAATGGTCAGAGGTGTTCCACGATATAACTAATCGTCATGATTTCAAAGAAATGCACGATTTTTTAGAACATGAATATTCTACTAAAATAGTTTATCCCGATAAAGAAAATATTTATCAAGCTTTCGATTTAACGCCTTTTAATAATGTTAAGGTAGTAATATTAGGTCAGGATCCATACCATGGTCCAAATCAAGCGCACGGGCTGGCGTTTTCTGTACAACCGAATGCAAAGTTTCCACCTTCTTTAAGAAATATGTATAAAGAATTAGAAGATGATATTGGTTGTGTAAGAAATGCACCACATCTACAAGACTGGGCTCGAGAAGGTGTGCTGTTGTTAAATACAGTGCTTACGGTACGCCAAGGAGAAGCGCATTCGCATAAAGAGATAGGTTGGGAAACTTTTACTGATGAAGTGATACAAGCTGTATCTCAAAATTTATCTAATGTTGTGTTTATTTTATGGGGGAAACCTGCGCAACAAAAAATTAAATTAATAGATACTAGTAAACATTGCATCATTAAAGCACCTCATCCAAGTCCATTATCAGCTTATAGAGGCTTTTTTGGTTCGAAACCTTACTCGAAAGCTAATAACTATTTGGAATCAAAGGGAATTCAACCAATAAATTGGTGTGAAGGTGAGCGAAATGACAATGAATAAAGAACATATTATCGAATTAATCGAACATGAACTTGTACAAGCTGATGAAGCACAAAGTGATTCAGATTTTGAAAAGCATATGTATGCCATTCATACATTAACGTCACTTTATACTAATAGTACAAGTAATAATAGAAAAACGAGAGACAATACATATAATGTAGCGTCTTCATTTAAGAAATCAGTTCATAACTCAAATCAAAACAGCAGCAATAAATCAATGGATATTAGTGCAGAAGAGTTGCAAGCGATGGGGGCGAAAGTGCCTTCAACTATGCAACAACAATCATCTGTTCAAAATTCAACGCAAGGATCTAAATTAACTACAGATGATAATATAGGTAATGGCGATTCAATTTTTGATTTTTAAAAATAGAGAAGGAGCTTAATAATAATGAAGCTATTTATAATTTTAGGTGCTTTAAATGCACTCATGTCAGTAGCAACTGGTGCTTTTGGCGCACATGGTTTAGAGGGCAAGTTATCAGATAAGTATATGTCAGTTTGGGAAAAGGCAACAACTTACCAAATGTATCATGGTTTAGGGCTTATTGCGCTAGGTATTATTAGCGGTACGACGTCAATGAATGTCAATTGGTCAGGATGGTTACTTTTTGGCGGTATCGTATTCTTTAGTGGATCATTATATATTTTAGCGTTAACACAAATTAAAATATTAGGTGCAATCACGCCAATTGGTGGTTTGATGTTTTTAGCAGGATGGTTGTTGTTAGTCATCGCAACAATTAAATTGTAAAATTACCTATGTTACAAAAGCTTATCTTATGGGTATAATACTCTCCATGAGGTGAGTTTTTTATGAGTAATAAAAATGTAAATGTGGATAGGGGAGATTTGAAGCAGAATCTTTCTGAAAAATTTGTATGGGCCATTGCATATGGTTCATGTATTGGTTGGGGTGCGTTTATTTTACCTGGTGATTGGATTGGTCAATCAGGCCCAATTGCAGCTGCGATTGGTATTACAATAGGCGCTTTATTAATGATTTTAATTGCAGTGAGTTATGGTGCTTTAGTAGAACGTTTCCCAGTATCTGGCGGCGCATTCGCCTTTAGTTTCTTGGGATTCGGTAGATACGTAAGTTTTTTCTCATCATGGTTTTTAACATTTGGATATATTTGTGTCGTAGCTTTGAACGCTACCGCATTTAGTTTGTTAATAAAGTTTTTAATGCCTAATATTTTAGAAAAAGGCAAGTTATATACGATAGCAGGTTGGGATGTTTATATAACAGAAATTATTATTGCGTCAGTATTGCTCTTAGTGTTTATGTTTATAGCAATTAAGGGTGCTAGTGTCTCTGGTTCATTACAATATTATTTCTGTGTGGCAATGGTTATTACGATTTTATTATTATTCTTTGGATCATTTTTTGGTCATAACTTTGCCCTTGATAATCTTCAACCATTAGCAAGTAAATCTGAAGGATGGTTTACTTCTATTATAATGATTGTTGCAGTCGCACCGTGGGCATATGTCGGCTTTGATAATATCCCACAAACTGCAGAAGAATTTGATTTTTCACCGAACAAAACTTTTAAACTTATTGTGTATAGTTTATTAGCGTCTGCACTCACATATGTCGTAATGCTATTATTTACAGGCTGGTTAAGTACAAGTTCTAAAAGTTTAAATGGTAGCCTGTGGTTAACTGGTGCTGAAACGCAAGAAGCTTTTGGCTATATAGGTTTAGCTGTGCTAGCTATTGCAATAATGATGGGGATATTTACTGGTTTAAATGGCTTTTTAATGAGTTCAAGCAGATTGCTATTCTCAATGGGGCGTTCTGGTATTATGCCGTCAGTATTTAGCAAATTGCATAAGAAATATAAAACGCCTTATATCGCAATTATATTCTTAGTAGCAATAACTTTAATTGCGCCATGGTTAGGTCGTACGGCATTAACTTGGATTGTTGATATGTCTTCAACAGGCGTATCGATAGCATATTTAATTACATGTCTGTCAGCTGTTAAATTGTTTAGTTACAATAAAAACAGCAACACTTATGGCCCTATATATAAAACATTTGCGATTTTAGGTTCTATCGTAGCATTTATATTTTTACTATTATTATTAATTCCAGGATCGCCGGCTGGACTATCAATGCCTTCGTACATCGCATTAGGTGGTTGGACGATACTTGGATTAATCTTCTTTATTGTGCGTTATCCTAAATTGAAGCGTATGAATAACGATTATTTAAGTCAAATGATCTTAAATAGAACGGATGCAGAAGTTGAAGATATTTTACATGAAGAAGATAAAAAATAACTAGGAAAGAGCCTGGGACATACTGTCTTCAGGCTCTACTTTTATATGAACAGTAGATAACTGAATTGAAAATGCGCTTGTATAAAGCTGTTTTCAATGCTAGTCATCCTTGCTGTGGCGGGACTACAAAATCTTCTTATAAAAATAAGATTTTTGTCCCTCTCCCTTTGCATATTTCCCTGATATAGCATTTATTTATAAAGAAATGTTATGATAAGGCTACAATTGATGTGAATCGTATTTATGAGGTGTAGCGATGAATAAAGAAGAAAAACTCATTACTGAAATGAGATCACTTTATCAAAAAATAGTGTGGTTAAATAAACCACAAATGCAAAAAGAACTTAAAGGGTATACGGCTACTGAAGTTCACTGTGTGCAAGCTATTCAAGAAATAGACCATCCAAATGTCCAAAAGTTATCACGCGAATTATACATGACACGGGGTGCGATTAGTAAATTAATGAAGAAATTATTAGCCAAAGAATTAATAGAAAGTTATCAAAGAGATGATAACAAAAAAGAAATTTATTTCAAATTAACAACAAAAGGCTATGAAGTTTTTACTATACATGAACGTTTACATGCACAATTTCAAGAAAGAGATCGCCAAGTTTTTGACAACGTCGAAGATGAGCAATACGATGCAATGTTATCTTTTATTGAGCAGTATTCTGCACATCTTGATAAGGAAATTAAACATCAAAGTCATAATAAGTAGACTTATACGTGATGGAAATGCATGTTCTACCAGCTAATGTACATGAAATATTAGTTGGTAGTTTTTTTATTGTAGAATTTTTGTTGACAAGGAAACAATATAGGTTTATTATTTTGTTTCTGAAGAAACATTATTGAAAGGGTGTATTTATGGAACGAGAATCTCATGATAAAATTCCACACCACATTTTAGTAGTTGCATGGTCTATCGCTTTAGGTGCAATTGCGCCAATGTTAGATTCCACGATGGTAAACATTGCGATAAAACAATTATCAGCTACATTTCATACAACTTTAAGCGTATTACAATGGGCGATTACAGGATATATATTAGCCTTAGCATTAGCTGTACCAATTTCAGGCTGGTTGATGAACAAATTTAATGGCAAGCGTGTATTTATCAATGCCGTGATTACTTTTGGTTTTATTTCATTGTGTGTTGGATTAAGTAATTCTGTCATATTATTTATAATATTGAGAGTGATTCAAGGCTTTAGTGCCGGTATTATTACTACGCTAATGTCAACGTTGTTAGTAAAAGTTGCCGGTGAAGCCTATTTAGGACGTGTGATTGCTATTGTAACGACACCTATGATATTAGGTCCGATATTAGGTCCAGTTTTAGGTGGTGTGTTATTACAATTGGCTTCATGGCAATGGTTATTTTTCATTAACGTTATAGTCACAATCATTGCAGTACCGTTGATGTTGAAAAATTTACCTCAATTTGAGCCATTTAAGAAACATCAAAAATTAGATTTTATAGGGCTGCTTTTATTAGGAGTGTTCACAGTGTCAGTCATTTATGGTGTTACTGTTGTTTCTCAATATAATCATGTTAATCATACAAATACGGTGCTATTTATAATAATTAGTGCAGTTATGTTTATTGCGTATGTCTTTTATGACCGAATAAGTACAAGACCTACTGTTTTGCCGTTAGAACTTTTTAAAACGAGAAATTTCGCTGTATCAAGTGTCGGGCTGTTATTAGCAAATATGGCAATTTTAGGACCTATGATCATCTTGCCATTATTTTTCCAAACGTTTAAACACTATACAGAAATACAAGCAGCGATAGCACTTATGCCACAAGGTGTAGGGATGTTAATTACTAGACCATTTATTGGTAAAGCTACAGATAAATATGGCGCGAAGCGCGTGCTGCTAATTAGTATTATTTTATCTCTTATAGGTTCGGTGCCATTAATATTCATTACAGAGCATACACCCATGATTTGGATATTAATAACATTATTTGTACGTGGGTTATGCGTAGGGGGTATCATGTTACCTTTAACAAGTAATGCTTATATAGGACTTGAAGAAGAACAATTGCCTGAAGCGGGTGTAGGCGTGAATATAATTGAACAATTAGGTACGACTTTTGGTACTGCTATTATTGCAACGATTGTAGCTAGCTATACGTATCATATTCATACGACTGCTAGTCATTCGGTTGCCGGTTACCACTGGAGCTTTTTATTTGCCACGATTTTATTACTTTGCATCATTATTCCTAGTAGTTTTCTTAAAACGTCAACGCAACAGTAAAGTAGTTTCAGTTTAATGCAAAAACTATCGCCCTAGTATTGTACTAAGACGATAGTGTTTAGTTATATTTTACGACGCGTATGTTTCGTGCCGGAGATCATTAATTTCCAAAATTGATCGGCAAATAATAACCCTAAAGCTATAGCACCTGCTATTAAAGTAACTTCCAACATTGTATCGATCGCCTTACTAAATTGCACTAAGACTAAACTTTTTGTAGCATCAAAGGCTAATCCCCCTGGTACTAAAGGAATAATACCAGGAATCATAAAAATAATAGCAGGTTCTTTTTTTAAGCGAGCCATAATGTGACTCAGTAGTCCTAAAGCTAAACTACCAAAAAAGCTACTATAAATTTTATGAGTTTCTAAACCTTCCGAGAAGAAGACGTATACCATCCAGCCACTTGCTCCTACGATACCAGCAGTATTATAGAGGCGTTTTGGAACGTCAAAAATAACGCCGAAGAACAATGATGCAGCATAACTAAATATTAAATTTAATATCCAAAACATAGGCAGCTCTCCTAAACTATGATTAAAATTGTACCAACGCCTGCGCCAATACCAAAGGCGGTAACGAGCGCCTCGAGTGATTTGGTTGTAAACATTAACATATGTCCACCAAATAAATCTTGTATTGCGTTAGTTATTAATACACCTGGTACGATAGGCATGACGGCAGCTATAATTATTGTTTCTATAGAACCACCAGGAAATAAAGCATTTCCTAAAACCGCAAATAAACCGATAACGGATGCGCCAAAAAATTCAGGTATAAAATGTGCATGCAATTTACGGTCTAAAATTTCTACAACGATATAGCCAAATGCACCTGCAAATAAAGCCGTGAAGACATCTATTAAGTGACCGCCCTGTAAATATAAAAAGCTGACAGATATTACACTTGCAGCGATAAATTTATAAATTAAATCATGTTGTATACTTTGTTCACTATATATTTTTTCTAATTCTTTATATGCATCTTCTAAGGATATTTCATTTTTAGCAATTTTTCGGGATACACCATTTGTACGTGAAATACGAAATAGGTTAGTATCACGAGACTTTATTCTGAAAATCCTTGGATTAGATTCATTATGTAACATAAAATTGATTACTGTGTTGGTTACAAAGCTATTACTTTCTGTGTAACCAAGCGCATTTGCGATACGTGTCATAGTATCTTCTACTCTTGTACCTTCAGCGCCTGATTCAAGTAAAATACGGCCAGCAAGTACAACCACATCTTTAATCAGTTTTTCGTTGGAATGTTCAATTGATTGATTTATAGTTGTCATGTTATCACCAAATATTATTTAATTTCACTAAGGAATTTTTATTGTAACATGGAATACAATTTTTGTTTTACATTAGCAAAATAAATACGTAAAAACGTTTGAATTGGCAAAATTTAATTTGAAATGCAAAAAAGTTTGCAACAACCTATAATTTAAATGTATAATAATGTTAACCGTTCGTTTGAATTGGTTAACAAAATAATTTGATATTGAGTAGCGACAATATTGACTGAATTTGTTGTAGTGAAAAAGTTCTCCCAAACACACTACAAAAGCGTCTGAACTAATTAGTTCAGACGCTTTTTTTTTTATAAAAATTAAAGTGCGAAGAATGAAGGCAATTGTTCACTTTGAATAATTTGTCCTACATAGAAACTACCAAAGTCACCATAACGAGCTGTAGTTTCATCGAATCTCATTTCATAAACTATTTTTTTGAATTGTAATGGATCGTCAGCAAATAATGTAACGCCCCATTCGTAATCGTCTAATCCAACAGAACCTGTAATGAATTGTTTGATTTTACCAGCATATTTACGTCCGATTTTACCATGGTTATACATTAACTCTTGGCGTTTCTCAAGAGGTAACATATACCAGTTATAAGTTTCATTACGACGTTTATCCATAGGATAGAAACAAATATATTCTGATGTTGGTAATTCAGGGAATAATCTAGGTTTAATATGTGGGTTCTCATATGGGTCTTCGTCTGATTTACCAGCTAGATAATTACCTAATTCAATAATTGAAACGTATGAATATGTTGGGATTAAATAGTCTGTAATTTGTAGTTTGTTAAATTCATTTTCTACAGCATTTAAATCTTTTAATTCAGGTCTTAAGACCCACAGTAAAATGTCGGCTTTCTGACCTGTAATATTATAAAAAGCATGATCTCCGGCATTATTATTACGTGCAGATTCATGTTTAGTTAAAAATGATTGCAATTCCTCAACCATCGTTTGACGATCTGTTTCTGGAACTAAACGTAAAGTTGTCCAATCTATAGCGTAAAATAAATGTAAGCTGTACCAACCATCTAAAGTTTCTGGTGCTTGTGGCATTAAAATCGCTCCTTTTGTATTAATTAATCTTATCTCAATAAAAATTTTATCATAAAGGAAACGTTATAACATAAGTAAATGATTACAAATTCGTGACATGGAATTATGAACAAAAATAGCGTATAATAGCATTGGAAAATAACTAAACATAAATATTCAAGGAGGCTATTATGTCTTTATTAGATGTATTACAACAAAAACTTTCAGGAAAAAATGTAAGAATCGTCTTACCTGAAGGTGAAGATGAAAGAGTATTAACAGCGGCTGTACAATTACAAGAAAGTGATTTAGTTGCACCTGTTTTACTAGGAAACGAAGCTCATGTAAAAGCTTTA
Source organism: Staphylococcus kloosii (assembly GCF_032139365.1). Lineage (GTDB taxonomy): Bacteria > Bacillota > Bacilli > Staphylococcales > Staphylococcaceae > Staphylococcus > Staphylococcus kloosii_A. The sequence continues at coordinate 53,599 of NZ_JAVTDB010000041.1, read as the reverse complement.
GCAAGCGAAAAAAACTTAGATATTTCAAAGTTAGAAATTATAGATCCGGCTACAAGTGAATTACGTAGTGAATTAGTTGCTGCTTTTGTAGAACGTCGTAAAGGTAAAGCTACAGAAGAACAAGCACAAGAAATGTTAAACGATGTAAACTATTTTGGCACTATGCTTGTTTATACTGGTAAAGCTGAAGGATTAGTTAGTGGCGCTGCTCACTCTACAGGGGATACTGTACGTCCAGCTTTACAAATCATCAAAACAAAACCAGGTGTGTCTAAAACATCAGGTATCTTCTTCATGATTAAAGATGATAAACAATATATCTTCGGAGATTGTGCGATCAATCCTACATTAGAAGCGCAAGACTTAGCAGAAATTGCAGTTGAAAGTGCTAAATCGGCACAATCATTCGGTATGTCTCCGCGCGTAGCAATGCTAAGTTTCTCAACTAAAGGTTCAGCTAAATCTGACGATGTTGAAAAAGTTTCTACAGCAGTTGAATTAGCGCAACAAAAAATTAAAGAAGACAACTTAACAGACGTTGTAGTTGATGGGGAATTCCAATTTGATGCAGCTATTGTACCGGAAGTAGCTAAGAAAAAAGCGCCAGATGCGCAAATACAAGGCGATGCTAATGTATTTATATTCCCAAGCTTGGAAGCTGGTAATATAGGTTATAAAATTGCACAACGTTTAGGTGGTTATGATGCAGTAGGCCCAGTATTACAAGGTCTTAACTCACCAGTTAATGATTTATCACGTGGTTGTTCAACAGAAGACGTTTATAACCTATCTATTATTACAGCGGCTCAATCATTACAATAATGGATATAGCAAGTAAATATTTCAATGGCGTTGACTGGCGTTACATTGATCATTCTTCAGGTTTAGAACCGATGCAATCATTTGCATTTGATGACACTTTTTCTGAAAGCGTAGGAAGAGAAGAATCAAGTAACGTCGTACGTACTTGGATTCATCAACACGTTGTTATTTTAGGTATCCATGATTCGCGTCTACCTTTTTTAAGCGATGGCATCCGTTATTTAACAGATGAACAGGGTTATAATGCCATAGTTAGAAACTCTGGTGGCCTAGGTGTCGTTTTAGACCAAGGTATTTTAAATATTTCTTTAATTTTCAAAGGCAAAACAGAAACTACAATAGATGAAGCTTTTAGTGTAATGTACTTACTTGTTGCTAAAATGTTTGAAGACGAAGACGTTGACATAGCAACACACGAAATTGAACGTTCGTATTGTCCGGGGAAATTTGATTTAAGTATCAACGGTAAAAAATTTGCTGGTATATCTCAAAGACGTGTCAGAGGCGGTATAGCCGTTCAAGTGTATTTATGTGTTGAAGGTTCTGGTGCTGAACGTGCACAAATGATGAAAACATTTTACGACAGAGCTAAACAAGGACAAGATACTAAATTCACTTATCCTCATATTGAACCTAATTGTATGGCGTCCTTAGCAACATTATTAGACCGAGAAATTACGGTACAAGATGTGATGTTCCAACTGCTTTATGCGTTAAAAGACTTAGGTGGTCGTTTAAATATGGAACCTATTACAGACATTGAATGGTCTCGCTATGAAGGCTATTTTGATAAAATGATTGCGCGAAATGAAAAGATTAATAATTCTATGGAAAACTAATATATCGTGCTGTAGAAAGAAAGCAATTAATTGGTAAAATAGGCGGGTGTGCTAATTTATTAGCGTGCCGCCTATTTATTATTGAATTATAAATTTAGACCAAGTAATATATATAAAGTATGTAGATTGTTCCTTTTATTAAAAAATAGTACTCAGATTTTTGAATATATTGCGAATGAGTTCTATAATAAAGTGGTATGATATTAAATTAGTAGCAGGTATTAATTTTTATAACTATAAAGATATGACTATAGTACGATAACAGAACAATAAAATTGTGAGAATATAAACTTTAATGTGTGAAATTTTTATGCCTGGAAGTTCAAAAAAACTAAGATGAATTTAATAATTCCTATCTGTCGGTTTTTAAAGGTCGATAATTATTAAGTTAAATGAATGAAAAATATAAATTATAGAAAAAGTCTAAAGGTGATTGATAAATGACACAATATGGTTATGGTGAAGCAAATGGAAAAGTAATATTAATTGGAGAACATGCAGTCACGTTTGGACAACCAGCTATTGCGATTCCATTCACTTCAGGGATTGTTCGTGCAACAATTACATCAAGAGACGCTAACGAAGCATCATATATTTCGAGTGATGTTTATACTGGTGATTTAGCAACTGCACCTGAACATTTAAAAGCAGTAACTACACGCTTTAAAGAAAAACATAATGTCAAAGAACCTATTAAGGTAACGATTGAAACAAATTTACCGCCTTCACGTGGTCTAGGTTCAAGTGCTGCTTTTGCGGTAGCATTTATTAGAGCGAGTTATGATTATTTAGACCAACCATTATCAGATGAATTATTAATTGCTGAAGCAAATTGGTCAGAAAGAATTGCACATGGTAAACCGAGTGGCATTGATACTCAAACTATTGTTTCAAATAAGCCGGTATGGTTTAAACAAGGTAATGTCGAAAATTTACAAGCTTTAACGTTGAACGGATACATGGTCATTGTAGATACTGGAATACAGGGTTCGACGAAAGAATCAGTTGAAGATGTACATAATTTATGTGATTCCGATGATAAATATCTGCAATATATCGAACATATTGGTAAAATGGTTTATGATGCTAGTGACGCGATTAAAGACTCTAATTTTAATAAGTTAGCGACTATTTTTAATTCTTGTCAGGAATGTTTAAGGGATTTAACTGTCAGTCATGAAAAAATCGAACTTATTTTAACTGAAAGTAAAAAACAAGGTGCTATAGCTGGTAAATTAACCGGTAGTGGTAGAGGAGGCAGTATGATACTTCTCGCAGAGGACCTTGAGACTGCTCAAAAAATACAACAAAGTGCCCATGATTTTGGTGCGCATCATACATGGATTGAATATTTAGGAGGGTAAACAACTTGGCTAAAAGTGGTAAAGCGCGCGCGCACACGAATATTGCATTAATTAAATATTGGGGGAAAGCTGATGAACAATTAATTTTACCAATGAATAATAGTTTATCGGTGTCATTAGAACGTTTTTATACAGAAACAAAAGTCACTTTTGAAGAAACATACACCGAAGATAAGTTAGTATTAAACGGTGTCGAAGTAGATGATAAAGAAAGTGCCAAAATCCGTAAATATATGGATGTGGTACGAGCTAAAAGTAATACCTCAATGTTTGCTTATATAGAAAGTAATAATTATGTGCCAACTGCAGCAGGGTTAGCGTCTTCTGCCAGTGCATATGCCGCTTTAGCAGCAGCTTGTAATGAAGCTTTGCAACTAAATTACAGTAAACGTGACTTATCTAAACTTGCACGGAGAGGTTCAGGTTCTGCTTCACGTAGCATTTTTGGTGGCTTTGTGGAATGGGAAAAAGGACATGATGATGATTCGTCTTATAGTTTTCCAATTGATGCGAACAATTGGGAAGAAGATTTAGCTATGATTTTTGTAGTTATTAATAATAAATCGAAAAAAGTATCTAGCCGTGCAGGTATGTCTTTAACTAGAGATACGTCACGCTTTTATCAATATTGGTTAAATCATGTTGATGAAGATATTGCCAATGTGAAGTCGGCTATCGCACATAAAGACTTTGTAGGTATGGGCGAAATTATTGAGGCCAATGGCTTACGGATGCATGCGACAAATTTAGGTGCACAACCGCCATTTTCATATCTTGTTGCAGATAGTTATCAAGCAATGGAAATTGTTCATCAATGTAGAGAGGCAGGCCATCCTTGTTATTTCACTATGGATGCTGGCCCAAATGTTAAAATTTTAGTCGAAAAAACACATAAGCAATATGTAGTAGAGCAATTAGAAAGTTATTTCGGACATGACAAGATTATAGCAAGTGACATTACACGTTCTGGAGTAGAAATTATACAATAAGGAAGAGATAAAATGATTCAAGTGAAAGCACCCGGTAAATTATATATCGCTGGAGAATATGCAGTGACCGAACCAGGTTACAAATCTGTATTAATAGCAGTAGATCGTTTCGTAACAGCAACGATTGAAGAAGCGGATATAACACAAAGTTCTATACATTCAAAAACATTACACCACGAACCAATTACCTTCCAACGCCGTGAAGATAATATCGTTCTGTCTGATGTGAACGCTGCAAAACAATTAAAGTACGTCATTACTGCAATAGAAGTATTTGAACAATATGTTCGCAGTAACAATATTAAGTTAAAACATTTCCATCTAACAATTGATAGTAATTTGGATGATGCTTCAGGTCACAAATATGGCCTCGGCTCAAGTGCGGCTGTGCTCGTTTCAATAGTTAAAGCGTTAAATGAATTTTATGATATGCAATTATCAAACCTGTATATTTATAAATTGGCGGTTATTGCCAACATGAAATTACAAAGCTTAAGCTCTTGTGGAGATATTGCAGTAAGTGTTTATACTGGGTGGCTTGCTTATAGTACATTTGATCATGAATGGGTGATGCAACAAATTGAAGATACTTCCGTTAATGAAGTACTGAAAAAAAACTGGCCAGGTTTACACATCGAACCACTTCAAGCGCCAGAAAATATGGAAGTTCTGATAGGATGGACTGGTTCTCCAGCTTCTTCTCATCATTTAGTCAGTGAAGTTAAAAGACTGAAATCTGATCCAACTTTTTATGGTAAATTTTTAGAACAGTCACATGCTTGTGTAGAAAAGTTAATTCACGCATTTAAGACTAACCATATTAAAGGTGTACAGCAGATGATTCGTCACAATCGTTCGATTATTCAACAGATGGATTGTGAGGCTACTGTTGATATCGAAACACCGCATTTAAAAACGTTATGTGACATTGCTGAAGCACATGGTGGTGCCGCGAAGACTTCGGGTGCAGGTGGTGGCGACTGTGGTATTACAATCATACGCAGTGATGTTAATAAAAACGCAATATTTGATGAATGGCAACGCAATGATGTACAACCATTAGAATTTAATATACATCACGGGCAATAATAAAGGATAGAACCAAAACAAATATGTCCCAACTCAGATAAAATTATCTTTTGAGTTGAGACATAACATAAGGTTTAATCCTTATTTTTTTGTGCAATTTTATAGTTGTGAAATGTACGAACGATGTAATCAAAAATGACATAATAAGGAGTGAAACTATGATATTGGATATTATTAAAGAATTGTAGTGGGGTACTGCTAACGTAAATATTAAATTTAGCATTTTGAGCGATAAAATTATCATGTAACGTCGTAATAGAAACATAGTTTAGTTGACGTGCTTTTAAAATATGTATAGGTTGCATTATATTTTGTGTTTCACCCGATAATGAAATAATAAACAATAAATCAATTTTGGTCATTTGATCGATTGCCATAGCTAATTCATTTTCATCGTTAAGTAAAATAACCTTTTTAGAAATTGATAGTAGGTGTCGTTGTGCGTCACGAGCAACATTTTGTTGTGCCATACCTGTACCGAAAATATAAATTAAAGGAGCTGCATCAATAAGATTATTTAACGCATCGTAATCAAGCATGTCTAAATGTTCAATAGTACGTTGTACATCTTCGATAATTGAATGTGTTTCTTCGACTTGCTTTGAATTTTCTTGTGATTTTAATTTCGTATAAAATTTAAAGTCACTATAGCCCTCGAAGCCTAGTTTTTTCACTAATCTATGTATAGTTGAAATAGAAGTATGTGTAAGTTGACTCAGCTCTTGTATTTTCATAGTGGGCAACTGGGGCATATTGTTATGCATAATATTAATAACATGCAAATCATTGTCGTTCAAATCATCATAATATTGGTTAATCAAATGGTCTAATAACATTTATTTGTCACACCTAGCAATAGAAATTTTTTCATACTTTGGAAATATATTCTAATATTAATATATAAATTCTAATTACGTCAAAATTATTGGTGAGAAGAACGAATTATATTACGATGTAATTATAAAAATTTATAAATTAAATATACATAAAGGTAAATCTTTTTTATTTACCATTAAATGTAAACGCTTTCTAAAATGCTGTGAGAGGATGAAACACAATGACATTAAACGTAGGAATTATAGGCTGTGGCGGTATCGCAAACGGGAAACATTTACCGAGTTTAGAGAAGATTGAAGCAGTAAAGTTAATTGGTTTTTGTGATGTCGAAGTAGACAAAGCCGAACAAGCGGCTATCGAATATGGCGTTGAGAACGCGCAAGTATATAAAGATTACACACAGTTATTAGAAAATGATGAAATCGATGTGGTACATGTATGTACACCAAATATATCTCACAAAGAGATTACCGTCGCTGCGCTTGATGCCGGTAAACATGTCATGTGCGAAAAACCGATGGCTAAATCTACTACAGAAGCACAAGAAATGATTGCCGCAGCTGAGCGTAATAATAAAAAATTAACAATCGGCTATCAAAATAGATTTCGTTCAGATAGTCAATATCTGCATAATGTCACGCAACGTGGAGACTTAGGAGATATTTATTTTGGAAAGGCACAAGCAATTCGTAGAAGAGCTGTACCTACTTGGGGTGTATTCCTTGATGAAGAAAAACAAGGGGGAGGTCCACTTATAGATATTGGAACACATGCGCTAGATTTAACGTTATGGATGATGAACAATTACAAACCTGAGTCTGTTATGGGTTCAACCTTCCATAAATTAGGAAAAAAAGAAAATGCAGCGAATGCATGGGGGCCTTGGGATCCTAAAGATTTTACGGTAGAAGATTCCGCCTTTGGATATATTAAAATGACGAATGGTGCAACGATTATTTTAGAGTCAAGTTGGGCGTTAAATACGTTAGACGAAGACGAAGCAAAATGTGCATTATCAGGTACTGAAGGTGGCGCCGATATGAAAGATGGTTTGCGTCTGAACGGTGAAGATTTTAGTAAATTATATACAACAAAGGTTGAATTAGATAACAAAGGCGTTGCGTTTTATGATGGTGAGGAAGAAGATGAAGCTGAAGTAGAGGCACAGGCATGGATTGATAGCATATTAAACGATACCGATCCGGTCGTTAAACCACAGGAAGCAATGGTCGTTACACAGATTTTAGAAGCGATTTATGAATCTGCACGTACAGGTAAGGCAGTTTACTTTAATTAATTCGAAAAGGGGATATGTAGTGTGAATATTACTGTATGGAATGAATATAGACATGAACAAGAAAATGAACAAGTTAGAGCGGTTTATCCTCAAGGCATACACGAAACAATCGCTAGTTTTTTATCTACAGAGCATAATGTTACGACAGCGACACTAGATGAACCAGAACATGGTTTGACAGAAGACATTTTAGCACAAACAGATGTATTAGTTTGGTGGGGACATAAGGCGCATGACGAAGTGAATGATGACATTGTCGCACGCGTACATCAACGTGTCTTAGACGGTATGGGGCTCATTGTTTTACACTCTGGTCACTTTTCTAAAATATTCAAAAGTTTGATGGGGACTTCTTGTGACTTGAAGTGGAGAGAAGCAGATGAAAAAGAAAGACTATGGGTTGTAGATCCAACGCATCCAATAGCTTCAAATATACCTTCTTATATCGAATTGGACAAAGAAGAAATGTATGGTGAACATTTCGATATTCCGGCTCCGGACGAAACGGTATTTATGAGTTGGTTTGAAGGCGGAGAAGTGTTCAGAAGTGGTGCTACATTTAAACGTGGAAATGGGAAAATATTTTATTTCAGACCTGGTCATGAATCTTATCCAACATACTATAATGAGCAAATTCAACAAGTCATTCGTAATGGTGTAAAGTGGGCACAAAATACACAAACGCCTAAACATCAATATGGTAATGCACAACCACTAGAAGTTATTAAACCCAAACATGGAGATAACGCTTAATGAGAAAATTGAAAATGGGAATTATCGGCGTAGGTGGCATTGCCCAAGGTAGACATATCCCAACATTCAAAGAATTAGAAGAACAAGTGGAAATTATTGGTGTGCAGGATATCAATGATGAATTAGCGCAAACTGTAGCGCATAAATTTGATATTCCTAACGTGTATCAAAAGTACGAGGATATGTTTAAAGACGTTGATGCAGTGACAATTTGTACACCCAATAAATTTCACTGTGACATAAGTGTCAGTGCATTAACGGCAGGTGTGCATGTGTTTTGCGAAAAACCGATGGCCATGAAAGTAGACGAATGCGAGCAAATGGTTCAGGCAGCTAAACAGGCCAATAAGTTATTAGCCATTGGATATCATTATCGATTTACTGATGCAGCAATCAGATCCAAATTAGCCATAGATGATCATATTGTTGGTGAGGCGTTAGTCATTAGAGTGCAAGCATTACGACGTAGAAAAGTACCTGGTTGGGGTGTTTTTACTAATAAGTCATTGCAAGGTGGCGGTAGTTTGATTGATTATGGCTGTCACTTTTTAGATTTAGCATTATGGATATTAGGAGAAGTTCAACCAGTCAATGTCTTAGGTAAAACCTATAACAAACTAAGTAAAATACCCAATCAATTAAACGAATGGGGCGTTATAAACCATCAAACATTCGATGTCGATGATCATGTGACGAGTTTTATAACGTTCGATGATGGTTCATCTATGCAATTCGAATGTTCATGGTCGGCAAACATTAAAGAAGACAAAATGCATATTAGTATTTCTGGTGTCGATGGTGGATTAAACGTTTATCCTTTCGAAACGTATGCCCCAAAATATGGCACTTTCGTTACTGAAACTGCAGAAGCTGAACATAATGAGCAAATGGCTGCACATAGACAAGCGCTAAACTTTGTTAATAGCTGTTTAGGCAATGAACAATTAGTTGTGCAACCAGAAGAAGCATTAAAAGTGAACGCTATTATTGAAGCGATTTATCATAGTGATGAACGAGGAGAAGCCATAAATTTAAATAGATAATTTTGTAAGGAGGAATCATAATGAAAATTGGCGTTTTTACTGTATTGTTTCAAGATAAAGAATTTGAACAAATGTTAGATCATGTCGCTAAAGCTGGTGTAAAAGCAGTCGAAATTGGAACAGGCGGTAATCCTGGTAATGATTTCTGTGATGTTGACGCATTATTAGAGGATGACAAACTAAGACAACAATTTAGCGACAAAATTCATCAACGAGGATTGACAATCAGTGCTTTAAGTTGTCATGATAATCCAATTTCACCAAATAAGGCACAGGCAAAACAAGCACAAGAAACATTCAAAAAAACTGTACAATTAGCCTATTTATTAGATATTCCAGTAGTGAATACATTTTCTGGCGTTGCTGGTTCAGATGAAAATGCATCATACCCAAACTGGCCAGTTACGCCATGGCCAACAGAATATTCTGAAGTATTGAAATGGCAATGGGAAGAAAAGTTAATTCCTTATTGGAAAGAAGCGGCTCAATATGCAAAAGACCACAATGTAAAAATTGGTATTGAATTACATGCTGGTTTTTTAGTTCATACACCTTATACGCTATTAAAGCTTAGAGAAGCTACGAATGATGCATTAGGTGCCAATTTAGATCCTAGCCATTTGTGGTGGCAAGGTATTGACCCTATTGCAGCAATAAAAATCTTAGGCAAGGAAAACGCAATCCATCATTTTCATGCGAAGGATACGTATATTGACCAAGAGAATGTGAATATGTATGGCTTAACAGATATGCAACCTTATAGTGAAGTAAAAACGCGTGCTTGGACTTTTAGAACGGTAGGTTATGGTCACGCACCAAGTTTATGGGGTAATATCATTAGTGCTTTACGTATGTATGGTTATGATTATGTTGTCAGTATCGAACACGAAGACCCTATTATGTCTATTGAAGAAGGATTCCAAAAAGCTGTGACAAATCTAAATAGTGTGAACATTGAAGAGCCTGCACCGGATTTATGGTGGACTTAATAATAATGTTAATAAAATCGACTATCTTAAAATAAAGGTGGTCGATTTATTTATGCTGTATAAATGCATGATCCTCAATTAAAACTTGAAATTATGGTCAAAAAGAGTACAATAAATAAAGTTAAAATCGATAAATTACGACTGACAAAATTTTTGATAGGAGGCATTGAAGGTGCAAAATAAGTTTTTAATTTGTGATGATTGCCAAGCGGTCAATTGTAAAACGTTAACTAAAAAATTAACAAAATTAGACGCGCACGCCGAAATTGAAGTAGGCTGTCAATCTTATTGTGGCCCGGGTCGTCGCAAAACGTTTGCCTTCGTCAATAACCGTCCCATCGCTGCATTAACAGAAGATGAATTGATAGAAAAAGTCCAAAAACAATTGGACAAGCCACGAGATCCTGAAGAAGAGGAAAGGCTTAGAAAACGTAATGAAGAACGTAAAAGACGAAAAGAGGAACAAGACCGCAAGTTAAAAGAAAAACTTGCACAACGAAAAAATCAAAATAATTAGAGTCTGGGACATCATATTGTCTGCAGACTCTACTTTTATATGGACAGTAGATGACTGAATTGAAAATGCGCTTATATCAAGCTGCTTTCAACTCTAACCATCGCGCATTATTTTTTTATGGGCATCTTATTATTGTTCATGGTTATATTTAGTTAAAATAGGTAATAATACTTCTAAAAGGAGATGTTTATACATGGTCAACAAAGTTACATTAGGTAAATCAGATGTTAAGGTATTTCCTATAGCACTTGGCACTAACGCTGTAGGTGGTCACAATTTATATAAAGATTTAGATGAAGAACAGGGTAAGGAAGTTGTGCGTACAGCGATTAGAAACGGCATCAATCTATTAGACACTGCTTATATATATGGTCCTGAACGTTCAGAGGAACTTGTCGGAGAAGCAGTTAAAGAGTTTCCGAGAGAAGATTTTGCGATTGCTACCAAAGGTGCGCACTATTTTGATGCCGAGAAAAACGTACATTTATCAAATAAACCTGAATTTTTAAAAGAACAAGTCTTGAAAAGTCTTGAACGCTTACAATTAGACTATATTGATTTGTATTATATTCATTTTCCAGATGATGAGACACCTAAAGATGAAGCTGTTGCAGCGTTAAAAGAATTAAAAGATGAAGGTAAAATTAAAGCTATAGGCGTTTCAAACTTTACATTAGATCAATTAAAAGAAGCAAATAAAAATAATGACGTAGATGTTGTGCAACTTGAATATAATTTACTAAATAGAGAGAATGAAGATATATTAAAATATACTGCAGAGAATAATATTACTTTCATTCCATATTTCCCACTAGTATCTGGATTACTGGCAGGTAAATATAACGAAAACTCACAATTTGATGATTTAAGAGCTGAAAATCCAGAGTTCCAAGGTGAAAAATTCAAAGAAAATTTAGCTAAAGTAGATAAATTACGTGGCATTGCAGATAATCACAACGTTGATGTCGCACATGTTGTTTTAGCATATTACTTAACTAAGCCTTCTCTTGATGTCGTTATACCAGGCGCTAAAAAGCCTAATCAAGTTGTAGATAATTTAACAGCCGTAGAAGTAAAATTAACAGAAGACGAAATTGAACAAATCGAAGAATTATTCCCTGTAAAATAAATAAAAACAAAGGAGTATATTATGATTACAGTTTTGTTTGGAGGTAGTAGGCCAGAAGGCAATACTGCCCAACTAGCTCGATTTGCATTAGAAGGACATGACTACGAATGGATTGATTTAACGCAATATCAATTTAATCCAGTAAGAGATATGAGACATGAAGAAGGCTCAATTGACAGTTATGAAGACGATTATCAAACAATTATCGATAGAGTGTTAGCTAGTGACACAGTTATTTTTGCATCACCAGTGTATTGGTATAGTGTATCTGCGTCGATGAAAGCATTTATTGATCACTGGTCTGAAACGTTGGTAGACAAACGTTATTCAGATTTTAAAGAACAAATGGCTACGAAAGATTTTAGATTAATATTAGTAGGCGGAGATTTTCCTAAAGTAAAAGCAAAACCTTGTATTTCTCAAATGAAATACGCATTAGAGTTTTTAGGTGGCCAATTAAAAGGTTATATTATAGGTACAGCCGAAAGGCCTGGCGATATTAGTAAAGATTCATATGCATTAAATCGTGCTAGAGAATGGCAAGAAACTTTAAAATAAGATAGCGCTAACAATAATCATCATATAAATAGGTTATACACGCTCGGTTCAATGAATGATGTATGTCACAATTGAACCGAGCTTTTTATTTGAAACAATTATCATAGCTAATTTAAGTCATATAACGTCACGATATGAAATAACACTAGTTTTTAATGACATGATTACATATACGGTTATATTTTTTACTAATGGACTTTTACAACACTAGTTTAATTGAATATTATATTTTGCATATTAGAATTATGTTATAATAAATACATTATTAGCCTATATCTCATAGGGGGACAACAACATGTATACAGTTAGAAAGGCAACACCAAATGATGTTTTAGGCATCAGAGATGTCGCAACAAAAGCTTGGTATAACACATATTTAAACATTTACGCAGCTACAACAGTAAATGAATTGTTAGCTGCTTCATATAATGAGCAACATTTAATTAAAAGATTACAAGAACAACTTTTCCTCGTTGTCGAAGCAGACAATGAAATTATTGGCTTTGCTAATTTTATTTATGGAAAAGAACTTTATTTATCAGCGCATTACGTAACGCCAGTGTCACAACAACATGGTTATGGTTCTGAGTTGTTAGACAAAGGGTTAGCACAATTCAAAGGAAAGTATAACGAAGTTTATCTTGAAGTCGATAATCAAAATGAAGAAGCTGTAAATTTCTATAAAAATAAAGGGTTTGAAATTTTACGCTCTTATAATCATGTTATGTATGGTGAAACGATGAATTTAGCGTTAATGAATAAAACGTTAAATTAACATTGTGAGTGAACAGGAGGACAAATTTGACTTATTCAACATATGCTTCACAACAATTACCAGAAGAAAAAGTGTTTAAAGATCCAATTCATAGATATATTCATGTGAAAAATCAAATCATTTGGGATTTGATTAAAACTAAAGAGTTTCAACGCTTGAGAAGAATTAAACAATTGGGAACCTTATACCTATCGTTTCATACCGCAGAGCATAGCCGTTTTGGTCACTCGTTAGGTGTATATGAAATCGTACGTCGACTGATAGATGAGTCATTTTCTGGTAGAGAGGCGTGGGATGATAAAGATGCGCCTCTAGCTTTGTGTGCAGCATTGTTGCATGATTTAGGCCATGGTCCTTTTTCTCATAGCTTTGAAAAGATATTTAATACAGATCATGAAGCTTTCACTCAAGCTATTATTACAGGTCCAACTGAAGTGAATGAAGTGCTATCACGTGTTTCACCAACATTTCCACAAGAAGTGGCGGATGTAATAAATAAAACCCATGATAATAAGTTAGTCATTTCAATGATCTCCTCACAAATTGATGCGGATAGAATGGACTATTTACAAAGAGATGCTTATTTTACAGGTGTTTCTTACGGTCAATTTGATATGGAACGTATATTGAGATTAATGCGTCCATCTCAAGACGAGGTATTGATAAAAGAGAGCGGTATGCACGCTGTAGAAAATTTCATTATGAGTCGTTACCAAATGTATTGGCAAATATATTTCCATCCTGTTAGTAGAGGTGGAGAAGTATTATTAAATAACTGCTTGAAACGCGCTAAACAACTTTATAACGAAGGGTATCAGTTTAAAATGTACCCAACTGACTTTATTCCTTTCTTTGAGGAAACGGTAACTATTGCCCAATATGTCGATTTGGATGAAATAGTAGTGCAATATTATTTAAAAGCGTGGGTGAATGAAGACGACGCCATTTTAAGTGATTTAGCACGTAGATTTATTAATAGAGATTTATTTAAATATATGCCATTTGACGGTTCAATTATTACAATAACGGAACTGACTGATTTATTTGTTCAAGCAGGTATAGATCCTAATTATTACTTCGTTAGTGAATCATTTACTGATTTACCATACGATTATGATCGTCCCGGTTCTAACCGCCAGCCTATACATTTACTTAGAAGGAATGGCACGATTAGAGAAATAAGTAATGAATCCTTGGTCATTTCTAGCATTACTGGGATTCATCGAGAAGACTATAAACTGTATTATCCAAAAGAATTAATTAGCGACGTTACAGACGATAATATTCGTAACGCAATTATAAGTATTTTAAATGAATTGAACTAAAATATTGTTATGTATAATGAGATATTTTAAGATTGATATAAGTGATAAAGATAAATATTGGAGGTGCACACCTAGTGGCTGAAAATAGCGGCTTTAAATTTAATATTATAAAAAATGACCCACTTGATGGGCATAAAGGAACAAATATAGGTTCCATTAGTTTGGATAATATCGCGCCCGTATTTATAGATGTAGAAAACAAAGAGGCATTTATTGATATTGGTGGCATGCATGCACGTGCTAGCGTCGAAAAAGGCGTGAAATGGATTAAAGAAAAAGAGACAGTAGATGTAGAAGGTGCTAAAGAATATTGGCTATGTTGGGTTACGACTGAACGTGGCGAACACGGACCTTATTATGCTGGAGTAACGGCTTGTTACTTAATGGTTAACAAAAAAATTAGACGTGGGTATAAGAGCATGCCTGAACACGTAAACATGATGGATAAATCAATGAAACGACAAATTGTCGTTGATCAAATTGGCGACGAGAATAAAAAGGTTTTAAGAGCATTTTTGGCACAACATAATGCTGAAATGTGGAACAATTCTACCGAAGCATTACATCAAGCATTAGCAACAGAATAAAGTACAAGAAGCTAAGTAAATATCTTAGATTAACTTTTAAAGCTAAGGTAATTTGGCTATAACTAAAATTCAACGAACGATAAACATTCGTTGAACCCTTTATGTGTAGCTAACTTAATTTATACTTAGCTTCTTTATTATTGCTAAACAATATCACAACTGTATTGCATATATATAAATTATGCTATAATTGTGTGTATTATTTTAATGAGATTAGGGTGAAACGAGCATTGGATTACAATGTGGACATACAAACAAAACAAGTGGTTAAACAATTAGATGAAAAGAATAAGTTTTCATTTAAAACGCATGGAACTTGGTCAAAACGTAACGCTGAATTTATACGCTATCAAGAAATTATCGATGACGCCACAGTGAAAGTTACGATTAAAATTGAACAATCGGGCGTCAAAATTATACGTAAAGGTGATATTAATATGAATCTTCATTTTGTTGAAGGTGAAGATACTTTTACGTTATATGAAGTAGGTGGCGGACGTATACCAATGACAGTACGCACACACTCTATTTTACATTTTGTAACGGACCATGGTGGAAAATTAAAAGTACATTATGATCTATGGCAAGAAGAAGAAAAAATGGGCACATACCAATTTGAAATTACTTATAAGGAGCAAAGTGAAAATGAACATAATTGATCAAGTGAAACAAACACTTATTGATGAAATTAAAAATAGCATCGAACAAGCTCAACTTATTGATGCAAGTGAGATGCCTGAAGTTAAAATTGAAACACCAAAAGATAACAAAAATGGAGATTATGCTTCAAATATTGCAATGGTATTAACTAAATTAGCTAAACGTAATCCTCGCGAAATTGCACAAGCTATCGTTGATAACTTAGATACTACAAAAGCACACGTCAAAGAAGTAGCTATTGCAGGACCTGGATTTATTAACTTTTATTTAGATAATTCATATTTGACTGAAGTGATATCAGAAGCTATTAATAAAGGCGATAATTTTGGTCGCGTAGCTCCTAATAGTAAAGAGCGCGTACTAGTAGAATATGTGTCAGCCAATCCAACTGGAGATTTACATATCGGTCATGCACGTAACGCTGCAGTAGGTGACACGTTATGTAATTTATTAGAGGCAGCAGGTTATGATGTAACGAGAGAATATTACATTAATGATGCTGGTAATCAAATTACAAATTTAGCGCGTTCAATTGAAGCGCGTTATTTTGAAGCATTAGGTGATACGAGTCACGAAATGCCTGCAGATGGTTATCATGGCAAAGATATTATTAATATTGGTAAAGATTTAGCAGAGAAACAACCAGAACTTAAAGATTTACCAGAAGATGAACGTGTTAAAACATTTAGACAACTAGGTGTTTCTTATGAAATGGAAAAATTAAGAAAAGACTTAGCAGATTTCAATATCAATTATGATAGTTGGTTTAGCGAAACGTCACTTTACGAACAAAATGAAATTACCGAAGTGTTAAATAAAATGGCGGACTTAGGGTACACATATGAAAAAGACGGCGCTACTTGGTTACGTACTACTGATTTTAAAGATGATAAAGACAGAGTATTAATTAAACAAGATGGCACTTACACGTATTTCTTACCAGATATTGCTTATCATTTCGATAAAATACAACGTGGCAACGATATTTTAATAGACCTATTTGGTGCAGATCATCACGGCTATATTAATCGTTTAAAAGCTTCAATGGAAACATTTGGCGTAGATAGTGATCGTTTAGAAATTCAAATCATGCAAATTGTACGTTTAATGCAAGATGGCCAAGAAGTTAAAATGAGTAAACGTACAGGTAATGCTATTACGTTACGTGAAATTATGGACGAAGTGGGCGTAGATGCAGCACGTTATTTCTTAACAATGCGTAGTTCTGATACGCATTTTGATTTTGATATGGAATTAGCTAAGCAAGAATCACAAGATAATCCTGTTTATTATGCGCAATACGCACATGCACGTATTTGTTCAATTTTAAAACAAGCAGCAGATAGAGGTATTAAACCATCTGTAGACGCAGATTATTCATTGATTACTAATGATAAGGCAATAGAATTGTTGAAAAAAGTAGCTGACTTTGAACCTACTATAGAGAGTGCAGCAAGCCATAGAGCACCACATCGTATTACAAATTATATCCAAGATTTAGCTTCACACTTCCATAAATTCTACAACGATGAAAAAGTGTTAACTGATGATGAAGCTAAAACTACAGCGCTTGTTGCTTTAATAGAAGCTGTAAAAATAACGTTACACAATGCATTGCATTTGGTTGGAGTTCAAGCACCAGAATCAATGTAAGTCATATTTTAGCGATATGATAATATAGGCTAAGACATCAAAGTATGTCTTAGCCTTTTTATTTTTCTACAAAGTGAGGATAAATCATGTTAAATGTAACAGAGTTATATCACATATTATATAAACATATGGGCCCTCAACAATGGTGGCCGGCTAGAACTAAGATAGAAATCGTTTTAGGGGCAATATTAGTACAAAATACAAATTGGAGAAACGCGGCGCTTGCCATAGAAAACTTGGAACAGCACACACAATTAGCGCCAGATAACATATTGCAATTATCTGATGAAGCATTACAAGAGATAATTAAATCAAGTGGTTTTTATAGAGCTAAAGCACAAACTATAAAATCTGTGCTGACATGGATGGCACGATTTGACTTTGAATATGAAGAAATTAAAGCATATTATCAAGATGAGTTGAGGGCTAATTTGTTAAGCATAAAAGGGATTGGTCATGAAACGGCAGATGTGTTGCTCGTATATATTTTTGAAGTGCCAGTCTTTATTCCAGACAGTTATACACGCAGGATTTTTTATAAATTGGGCTATAATAGCATGAATAATTATGAACAATTGCGTAAACAAGTATCATTACCTGCACATTTTACTGCTCAAGATGCTAATGAGTTTCATGCTTTATTAGATAATTTTGGTAAGCAATACTTTAATAAAAAAGAACAACAAAAACTGCAATTTTTAGAAAGTTATTTTATTAGATAACAGTGATTGACTGTAACGTTACGTAATAGTGCATAGTTTGAAATGGGAGGTGAAATCGCATGAAAAAATTATTTACGATTAAAGAAGTGGCAGATGTCGTGCAAATAAGCAAACGAACATTACATTATTATCATGATATCGAGCTCGTTATACCTAACCATATTGAAAGCAATGGCTATCGCTTATATGATTCAGCTAATATTCGTAAATTACAGTCGATTATCTTTTTGAAAGAACTAGGATTGTCGTTAGCGCAAATCGAGTTATATTTCGAAGCGGACAAACAGACCAAAAATAATATGCTGAAAGCAAGCTACAATAATGTGAAACAACAACGAGATAAATTGACTCATATTTTACAATTTTTAGATGAACACTTTGAAAATACACCACAACAAGCATTGAAAGAAGAAAATTTAGGAGCGTTTAATATGGACCAACAATATATGAAAGAAGCACAATTAAAATATGGCAATACCGAGTACTATCAATCCTTTGATCAACAAAGAGTAGGCATGAATAAAAAAGAACGTGAACAAAATAATCAGCAAACGAAAGCACAAGTTGATGCATTTTTTGATGAAGTGAATAACTTAGTATTAGAAAATAAAAGTATTGCAGACATTGCACGCGTTATTCCGAAACTTGAAACGATTTTAACTCAGCAAGTACCTCATTGTGATAAACAATTTTTAATATATGTAGCAGAAACATATAACAATGATGAACGTTTTCAGCGCAACTTAAATAAAAATAGAGTTGAAAATTTTCATGAATATCTAGTAGCAGCGATAAAATATTATGTGAAGCAACAAGGATAATCATTTTATATTTTATATAGTTAAGTTAATTAAGAAATAGCAATGAAATCGTTTAAATTGTTTGATATTATTAAATTAATCTAAAAAATAGGAGAATACAAAGTGAAAAAAACAAGAAGTTTATTATTTTTAATAGTTGCAGCTGTGTTGTTACTGAGTGCATGTAGTGGCGGAAGTAATGATAAACAAAGTGATAAATCGAACAAATCATACGATAGAATTATTTCATTAATGCCAAGTAACACTGAAATTTTATACAAACTCGGGTTAGGTAAAAAAATTGTTGGTGTGTCGACGGTAGACGATTATCCTAAAGACGTCAAAAATAAAAAGAAATTTAACGCTATGAAATTAAATAAAGAAGCTTTACTCAAAGCGAAACCAGATTTAATATTAGCGCATGAAAGTCAAAAATCTACTGATGGCAAAGTGCTTAAGTCATTGAAAAAAAGTGGCGTAAAAGTCGTTTATATTAAAGATGCACAGTCTTTAAAAGCAACTTATGCGTCATTTGAACAAGTAGGTAAAGTCGTACATAAAGAAAAACAAGCACATAAATTAGTTAAAGAAACACGTCACAATGTTGATAAAGTTATAAAATCAGTGCCTAAAGATAAACCTAAGAAAAAAGTATTTATGGAAGTTTCTTCAGAACCTGAAATTTATACTGCAGGTAAAAATACATTCTTCAATGATATGTTAACGAAATTACACGCAAAAAATGACTTTGCATCCGAAGCAGGATGGAAAAAAGTGAGTAAGGAAAGTATTATTAAAAAGAACCCTGATGTGATGATTTCGACAATGGGTATGAGTGAAGCTGATTATAAAAAAATGGTAAAACAACGTGGTGGTTTTGAAAAGACAAAGGCAGTTAAAAATAATGAAATTAAAGCTGTGAATGGTGACCAAATATCACGTCCAGGACCTCGTATTGATGATGGTTTAAAATCTTTACGTGATGCACTATATAAATAATAATATTGAATTAAGATAAGCATCCGAACGTTCATTAGCCAAGGCTAGCGTTACGGATGCTTTTGTGCATAATATATGTTGATAATGTATATGAGTATAATTTATTGCTATGGTGTTAATGCACTGCTCGTGATATTGTAATAAGAAGAAATAATCGAGATATTAATGAAAGTGTGGAACAATGATGCAACATTATAAGACGTTATATTTGTGGTTAATCATATTAATAATTACTTTCATTTTAAGTATTGTATGGGGTTTATGGGGGCTTAATCATGCAATGGCGCAAACGATATTGCTAGAAGTTCGAATACCTAGAGTGGTTGAAGCATTATTGGCAGGTATTGGATTGACGCTTGCCGGTCAAATGTTTCAAACGTTATTAAATAACCCATTAGCAGATAGTTTTACGTTAGGTTTAGCTAGTGGTGCTACGTTTGGTTCTGGCTTAGCCGTAATTTTAGGACTGGGTTTCTTGTTCATTCCATTATTATCAATGATATTTAGTTTAATAACATTAATATTAGTTATTTTAATTACATCAATCATGTCACGAGGGTATCCAACAAGATCGCTTATTTTGGCAGGTATTATGATAGGTGCATTGTTTAACGCACTACTCTACGTGTTAATCATTTTTAATGAGCGCAAAATGAATAATATTGTAAATTATATGTTTGGTGGGTTTTCTTCAGCAGAATATAATGAAATATATTATATAGGGCTTGTGTTGATTCTATGCATTATAATATTATATAGTTTAATGCCGCGTATAAAATTACTGCAATTAGGTGAAATGCATGCGCAATCTCTAGGAATTAAATCTAGAAATTTAACCTATACCGTACTATTTATCTCCTCAATACTTACAGCAACAATTGTTTCATTTGTTGGCGTTATCGGATTTATTGGTATGGTTATACCTCAATTGATTCGCAGATATTACGTAGGATATTCATTAGGTATACAAATGACATTGAACATTATTATAGGCGGTAGTGTAATGGTAATTGCTGATTGGTTTGGTGGTATTATTTTACAAACGTATCAAATACCAGCAAGTATTGTTCTAGCATTAATTGGCATTCCGGTATTATTTTACTTGATGGTAACTCAACCTAAAACAGTAGATTAACTTGCGCTATATAAATTAATTATAAAGAAGGTAGACTATGGATTTATCAAATATAAAAGCGGTCGTATTTGATTTAGAAGGTACTTTATTAGATAGAAAAAAATCGAGAGACAAGTTTATTGAAGAACAATATGAACGTTTCCATGACTATTTAGTTAGTATCCAACTGGCAGACTTTAAAAATAAATTTATTGAACTTGATGATGACGAAGATCATGATAAGCCAGAATTATATAAAGCCATAATTAAAGATTTTCACATTGATAGATTAACTTGGAAAGATTTGTTTCATGATTTTGAAATGCATTTCTATCGTTATGTATTTCCATATTATGACACGTTATACACGCTCGAAAAATTAAATAAAAGAGATTATCTTACTGGCGTTATCGCTAACGGTAAATCTAAAATTAAACAATATCGTTTACATGCTTTAGGCATAGAACATGTTATTAATTATATGTCTACTTCTCAAACAGTAGGTTATAGAAAGCCACATCCTAAAATTTTTGAAAATATCTTAGAAAAATTAGATACTAAACCAGAAGAAACAATGTACGTTGGTGATGACCCATTAAATGATGTTGCTCCAGCTCGAGCAATGGGTATGGTTAGTGTATGGTTTAAAGAAGAAGATGCAGAGATAGAACCTTTACCAGAAGAAGTAGATTATACGATATCAACTTTAGAAGAATTATTGACTATTTTACCATTAGAACAGAAGGGAAATTAAATTATGAATTTATTTACTACAAATGACGGTACAATATTAAATTATAAAACAGTGGGTGAAGGTTATGCGATTGTATTAATCCACACTGCTTTTGATAATTATACTGTATTTCATAGTATCGAGGATGATTTAGCCGCACATAATCAAGTCGTATTAATTGATCTACGTGGTCATGGCTATTCTGATAAACCTAATAATATTCAATTTACAGATTATGCTAATGATGTAAAAGAGTTGTTAGATTATCTTTACATAGATAAATGTGCTGTTATTGGGCATGAGATGGGGGCCTCAGTTGCTGCAGAATTTAGTGCCATAAATCCACATTATGTGTCGTCGTTAACAATGATTAACCCTACGATGATTGAAGATTCTACACCAGAAGAACGTATATATAGAAG
The DNA here is from genome assembly GCF_032139365.1 of Staphylococcus kloosii. Taxonomy (GTDB): domain Bacteria; phylum Bacillota; class Bacilli; order Staphylococcales; family Staphylococcaceae; genus Staphylococcus; species Staphylococcus kloosii_A. Next base: position 31,583 of record NZ_JAVTDB010000041.1, on the reverse strand, counting down.
ATATTCTGAAACGATCCGCACATGGGAGGAGGAAAAACGGCATAAATTCCTTGCAGATAAAATGTATTACGACAAAAAGAAAGTTAATAAGTTTTTAAAACATGTAGAGAATACAAATGGAATAGCAACGAGTAAAGAAATGGATTCTATTAAAGATTCATTTAAATGTAATAATATTAGAGCTTACCTTGGTAAAGTTACGACGCCGACACAAATTATTACAGGTCAACATGGAGAAAGAACGACGATAGTTGAAGCTAAAGAAGTCGCTGATTATATTAAAGATAGTGAATTTGAAGTGTTTCAATCGTCTGGACTATATCCATTTGTTGAACAAAAAGCTGAATTTTTAAATTCAGTCAATCACTTCATTAAACGTTTTAAATAATTATTAAATATATTAATAAGAATTTTTAAAGGAAAAGTAAGTAATATATGAAATATTTCTGTAATATTACTGTTATTTTTGTAATGATTATATTATACTATACATGAGCACAATTAGTTTGTAATTAAAGGAGAGAGTGCTTATGAAAAAGTTATTGTCAGCGGTAGTAGTAGCAGGTATTACATTGTCAGGTGTGAGTGCAACCAGTGCAGATGCTGCCACAGGTAACTCAATTCAAAATGTGAAGCAGTTACAACAAGGTGATAAGTCATTAGAAGGTGCGAAAATTGGTGCTTCAATTCAAACGGTTTTAAAAACGAATAAAAAACCATTATATTCTTATAGACCCGATCATAAAGAGCATTATTATGAATTTAAAGAACCAAAAGGAACTTTAGTCGTTACTGCCGACGGTAAAAAAGACCAAGGTAAAATTACTAGAGTGTCAATGTCATATAATGAACCTTCTGGACCTTCATTTAATGCAGTAAAAAATGAAGTAAGTACAAATGCCACTATACGTAAACATTTTAATAATGTGACTGGTAACATAGGTTATGTACAAGATAATAATTTATCTTATCAATTTACTTCTTCATCACCAAAAGATAAAAACATAAAACTATATCGTATAGACTTACAATAATTATAGTGATTTAAATATTAATATTTTAATAAAACAACCGGCATTGTGTATACTTGTCGGTTGTTTTACTGTTACAATAACTATTAAGTTAAACTTAAAACTAATTTGAGTAATAAAAATATAATCATATTTTGTAATAAAGTAAGGAAAAGGAGATTATAATGCGAGTTAACGATAAAGTATTAGTGGAAAATATAAATGACTATTTTACCCATAAAGGACTTTCTCCTAATTTAATTGATGATATTAAAAACAAGTTAAAAAAAGATTTTAAAAAATCTGAAGAACAAGACCAAGATTATATTGAATATAGAGGAAAGTCACCAGCAGAGATTATATTAACAATTCAGCGTAATTTATTTACGTTACAGTTAAACCCCATTGTCTTTTTTATTTTAAATTTTGTACTAATTTCATATTTATATGATAAACAGTATGTACCTTTTCAAGCTATTTCGGGTTTAGCTATCGTATATTGTCTAATTATTTTACCGATTTCTATTGTTATTTATTTAAGGATAGCGAAAAAAAATTATTTGTACAGTAATAAGGTTGAGATGTATATTGGATTGGCGATTGCCTTAGTGTCACTAATACTTGTAGTTATTCACGCATTCAACGTGAATTTTAGTATTGTTTCAGTAACTATTTATGCACATCAATTTATCTTTTTCGTAGGTATTATCTTTAGTATTTCTGGTATTTATTTTAGACGTTTAGAATTTACTGGCATTGGCTTATTATTTTGTCAAAAAACAATTGATGCAATGATTACTAATTCTGGGATTGCACAAATTGCATCTATTACGATTTGGGTATTATTATTAATTGTTATTATTTATTACACAATAAAAATTTCGTCGAGAAATTAGTATAAGAGAGAGCTGATATGACTTCAGTTCTCTCTTTTTGTTTGTAATTTATAAAGGAAATATTAATTAAAAATAATAAATTTGATTATGTTTTGAATAGTGATTAATTGCAACAAACTAGTATAAAGTATCTTAAATGCGGGTATATTGTTTTGTAAGGGGAGGTGGCCCAAATGAATAAAATTTCGATTGATAATGACAACGAGATTGCATATACAAGAGAGGGTCAAGGTATTCCTGTCGTTTTAATTCATGCTTTAGACGGTAATATGGCTGCTTTTATAAATTTAAAAAAAGAACTAAAAGAACATTATGAGGTTATCACGTATGATGTGAGAGGGCATGGTTATTCATCAAAACCTGTTGCTTATAATTTAACGGATCATATTCATGATTTAGCTGTACTTCTCGAAAGGTTAGATATTGCACATGTTCATATAATTGGTCATGAGATGGGGAGTGTTATAGCAAAAACATTTGCAGAATGCTACGAAGAGAAGGTCTTGTCTTTAACATTAATTTCATTTGATTTCACTAATGGTACGCATGGTCTCAATAAATTAATGTTTGAACACCAAGATGAAATTGTTGGTTTTGATAAAGCAGAGGCTTTGATTGTGTTGTTTCCATACATCTATAAAGCGCACGAAAGCGCACGAAAGCGCACGAAAATGGTTACAAGAACAGAGAATATACGCCAGACAAAAAGATGAATGTAGCGCTATTGCTAATAGAGCATTAATGTCGTTTCCAACGCATCATGATGATGAAAATATTAAAAGAGGAAATGTACCTATATTAATTATTAACGGGAAGTGCGATCCTTTAGTTAATCACGACAATGTAAAATCTATCTTGGCAACACATAAAGATATTAATTTAAATATATTTAATGAATCAGGACATGCGCCTCATATAGAAGAACCGATGCATTTTAAAAACGCATTTAATATATTTATAAACGCGACAAAATTGAATCATATTTAATGATAAACTTGCCAAGCGATATAATGTAAAAAAACTGCGAGTTACCTAAAAAGGTAACTCGCAGTTTTATTAGTGAAAAGCGAGATAATGAAGTATTAAACTTCTTTATTATCATTCGCTTGTTTGATTCTATCATTAACGCGTCCTAATAATTCATTGATTTTATTGCGTTGTTTTTTATTAACTAAAATCAACACGGTTCTTTCATCATGTTCATTACGTTTTTTATCGAAGTAATCTTCTTGTGATAGATTTTTCACCGCTTTCACTACTTGTGGTTGTTTGTAGTTTAAGTGATTAATGATATCTTTTAAGTAATATTCTTCACTTTCATGTTCACTTATATAAGTGAGCACTGCAAACTCCTCGAAACTTACAGAAAATTCCTTTTTAATAATGCCTTTTAATTTGTCAGCGTAAGTTACCATAGCTAATAATTCGAAACAATCGTTTATTTTTGAAATCGCCATTATTTATTCCTCCCGTGTTATAAGCCCGTTCAAGTTGTATTAGTAGTAACAATTTTATAATTATTTGTCAAAATTCAAAGTTTATACAAAACTTATTCTTAATATAAGGCTAGAATATATTTGTATAAAATATATTAAAACCAGTATTATTTAGTTAATTATATCTAAATTAAAATAAAAAGTAAACTAAAAACTGTTTAAGAATGAGCGTGATGTTTTTCTATTGTAATTCAATAAGAAAATAAGCAAAATTCAAAAAATAATAATTACTTTTAAATTAAAGTTTATCACTATTGTTTGTTATGATTCTTATATTGCTCTAAAAAATAAAATTAATTCAAGTTATTTACTGAATTTGCATTTTCCACAATTATATCTCCTGGAGATAAGCCTGATTTAACAATGATACGATTATTATTACCCGATTTATTAAATTTAATTACTCTTTTCTCAAATTTATTAGATTTTTTTATAAAAATATATTTATTATTTAATAATGCTGATTGAGGAATAACAATGGTTGTAGAGGGGATTTCTAGTTCGCAATGTTGTCCGAGTAATGGTTTTGTAGAAGTTGTTAAATTTAATTCATACTGTGCTTGTTTGTCAGCAGTATCATAATTGGTAGGTATAGGTGAAATATGAGTTATCTTTTCATTGTTGAGTTGATTATTAAGTGGGGAACGGATTTTAAGCGTGGTACCTAATTTTAAAGTGGACATGTATGATTCAGGTACTTTAGCAGATATATGATATTTCGGTTGATAAAGTGTGGCAAAACGTGATTGCGGCTTTGAAGGGTTGCTGTTATTGATGACTAGTATACCATCGAAAGGGGCGTTAACTTTAGTTCTTAAATTTTGCTGGAGTGTTGCAATGTCATTTTGTAAATTAATAATCTGCGCGTTGTCCCGAGTGTTTTCTAAATCATGGGTTAATGTTGCTAGTAGTTGTTGTTTAAGTGCAATCGCTTTTTCGATCGTTGGATTATAATATTCAAAAAGTGATTGATTTTTATGTACTTGCGTATCATTTTTTACTAACCAGTTGTTTATGTATCCCTGCTTAGGTTCTAGGTAAAAATGATATAATGCTTGGGGTTCGTATCGTGCTTTTATTTTTTTAGACGGTTCGTATTGAACCTTCATAGTTTTAATATTAGATTGATGTGAAGTTTTAGCTATATAATGCTTATAAAAAAAGTAGCAGGATACAAAAATAATGGTACTGATTATAGTGAATATTGATATTAAAATTTGCTTGTTCATAGCAGTCACCTCAATAGTGTAGATTGTTATAGTTATTATACTATGAAAACACATTAAATTTAGGTATTAAAAAAAGACATTTACTAAAAGTGAAAAGTAAATGTCTAAAAGCTACATTGTTAGAAAAAGCGTAGTAAAATAATTCCAATCATAATAGCGATAACACCCACAACTTTACGTAGTGTTATTTTGTTAACGGTAGTGCCTAATAATCCGAAGTGATCGATGATAACACCCATCAACATTTGACCTAGCATCGCAACAATAGTAGTGACTGCCGCACCTAAATGAGGCATTAAAATAATATTACTCGTCACAAATATTACACCAAGGATACCACCAATAAAATACCACGGTTTAATGTTACCTTGGAATTCATTGTGGCTCGTCATTTTGAGTGATCTATTGAAAAGAAGCGTCAAAATAAATAGCAAGATTGTCCCTATTGTAAATGAAACGAGTGCAGCCATGACTGAGGAATGGATTTGTTGACCTAAAGCACTATTAATTGCCGTTTGAATAGGCGGCGCAAATCCAAAAATAAAGCCAATGATAAGCCATATATATATATGGTTGGCTGTTTTATTTTTATTAGCCGATTTGCGTGTATAATTCATAAGTAAAATGCCGATAAATAAAATAATGACGCCTATTACTTTGAAAATTGTAAAAGGTTCATGTGGTGCGCCGAACCAACCAAAAGTATCGATTGTTACGCCCATAATAATTTGTCCAGCAATTGTCATTACGACAGTTAGAGAAGCACCTAGTCTGGGTAATAATAATAAATTTCCTGTTAAAAAGATTACGCCTAATACTCCACCGACAAACCATACATAGCTTAATGTCTGTCCGCTATAAAAGTGTGGTGTAAATGCTTGAGGGTTAATGATGGCATTAATAAGTATTAAAAATAAAGTGCCAGTAGTAAAGGAAATAGTGGAAGCATAAAATGATGATTTGGTGTATAAACTAAGCCTAGAGTTGATTGATGTTTGGAAGGGTACAACCATACCAGCAACAATCCCTATAATAAATAAAAGAAACATATAATCCCACTTTCTAAATATAATACGCAATGATAAAAAATCTATGTATTGAGCGTTTGTACGATAATATGATTATAAAGGATATTAATTGATAAATCATGGTATTAATTTGAAGAAATAATAAATTTGTAAAATATTTATAAAAATAGTTTATTCATTTGCAAAACGAAAGAACTAATAAAAAACCGTTCAATGGCGAATACGCCAAAGAACGGCTTTGTTCTATATTCTTATGAGATTAAATTAATTTGATGTGGTAGACACATCAAATAATGTGCTTATTGTTTTATCTATTAGATGAGCAGATTGAACTTTAGTTGGTTTGCTTTTAGAAATTCTTAATATATCTAAATCAATTAAAGATGCCATACTATTTCTGACGTTCGTTGCGTCAACAACATGCTCAATTTTAGATATTTGTAATTTTAACGGTTTTTTTAAATCATCCGTAAACGTAAGTTCTAATGTTTGAGACATAAGTTAACCTCCTTATTGTAAATGTATAGTTTTGACTACTTCAAATGTATCGAAAGTTTCATTGATAAGTTGTTCGATAATAGATTTGAATTGTCTTAATTGGTCATTAGTGGCTTGGGGATTTAAATTGGGAAAGCGACGCGTAACTTTAGTAGCTTTACCAGCTTCATTAAGCACGATTCGTGACAGTACGACAGTTAATTGACTAACTTCATCCATAATGATTAACCTCCTTTCACTATATATATCGTTGGCAAAAGCAAAATGAGACAGAAAATTTTAACAACTGGGTGCAAAATGCTTTAATGTTACTTAAATATCATTTAATATTGAATAAGAAACGTTTATAGGTGAGAGGTGAAGTCATGAATCAAGTTGATCCAATACGTGACTTGGTAGAAATCAAGGAGATGTACAAAGTATTACAATCAAAGTCTCAAAGAGATTATTTATTATTTAAATTTGCTATACATACTGGTGTGAAATTGAACGAATTATTAAATTTAACAGTTGCAGATGTTATTGCATCAGATCAATTGATTAAATCATTTTGGGTAGAAGAACATGCCACAAATATAAATATTGTGATTCCTGAAGATTTGCAACAGGATTTACAAAATTTTATTTCGACAGAACAATTAGTGACTAGCGATTTGTTGTTTCAATCAAATCGTACACATAAAGGTTTATCGAGACAACAAGCATATCGTATTATTCATGCTGCAGCGGAAGAACTTGGAATGGTACATATTGGTTTAACAACATTAAGAAAAACATTCGCTTATCATGCTTATCAATCGGGTATTTCAATATCGATAATCCAAAAATATCTAGGGCATCAGACAACATATGAGACCATGAAATTTATAGGCATTTCAAGAAAGGCGAGTAAAACAACAATAGCTTTAAATTTATAACAGTAAAGGGGGGCAACGATGAGTCTGATATACCTATTTAGTATTCTAATCATTATTATGGTGCTACTAGCTATTACTTTTGCTAACGACAAGATGAGCCGTTATGCGGGACATATAGCTATCATTGCACCCATCATTTCAACAATTTACTTCATTTGGCAACTACCTCAAGTGCTTCACGGGCATTTTCTTAATATCAACATACCCTGGCTTAGCTCGATTGATATTAATTTAGCTTTTCGCTTAGACGGGTTAAGTATTTTCTTTTCAATTCTCATATCAGTAATAGGCTTAGCTGTATTTTTCTATGCTACGCAATATCTTTCAAAACAACATGATAATTTACCTCGATTTTATATATACTTAATACTTTTTATGTTGAGTATGTTAGGTATTGTAACTGCAAATAATACAATCATTTTATATGTTTTTTGGGAATTAACGAGTGTATCTTCATTCTTACTTATTTCTTATTGGTACGACAATAGAGATAGTCAATTCGGCGCAATTCAATCTTTTGTTATTACTGTTCTTGGCGGTTTGGCATTATTAATTGCATTTATTATGATTTACACAATTACAGGGACTAACACAATTACAGAAATTATTGACCATAGTGACAAAATAGCACAAAGTCCATTATTCATTGCGATTGTCATACTTATGCTTATCGGCGCATTTACGAAGTCGGCTCAATTTCCATTTCATATATGGTTACCTAAAGCTATGGCTGCGCCGACGCCAGTTAGTGCTTATCTTCACTCGGCAACAATGGTAAAAGCAGGCATTTTCTTACTGTTTAGATTCACACTCCTATTGGGTCTGAGTCAATTCTATATATATGCCGTTACTTTTGTAGGATTAATAACAATGATTTTTGGTGCGTTAAATGCTGTTAGACAATATGATTTAAAAGGCATTTTAGCTTATTCGACAATTAGTCAGTTAGGTATGATTATGTCGATGGTAGGACTGGGTGGAGGAATAGCTGGCCATACAACAGGTGAACTTACTGAAATTTATGCCATGATTTTATTCGCAGCTCTATTCCACTTATCAAACCATGCTCTATTCAAGGGTGCCTTGTTTATGGGTGTAGGGATTATAGACCATGAAACAGGTACGCGAGATATAAGAATGTTATCTGGAATGCGTAAGGTGTTACCTATAACACATGTCGTGATGTTACTATCTGCGCTATCAATGGCCGGTATGCCTTTATTAAATGGTTTTTTAAGTAAAGAAATGTTTTTTGATGGCTTAGTAAGTGCACATCAACTTAAAGGATTTAGTAGTGTATTAACTATAATAATAGTTACTATTGGTGTCGTTGCGAGTATTTTCACTATGATATATGCCATGTTTATGATTAAGAAAGTATTTTGGAGTAAGTATGAAGAAACGCATTTACCTAACAAAAATATACATGAACCAGTCTTATTTACATTACCTTCTATGATAATGATGATTTTATTACCAATCATTTTCTTTGTTCCAAATATTGTGGGTAAGCATTTAATACTGCCGGCATTACGAAGCATTACAATTGGTGAAAAGGTCGACGAAATCGCGCCACATATTGCTCAATGGCATGGTATTAATTTACCGTTAATCTTTAGTATTTTAGTTATCATCATTGGTTTAACTGCAGCATTGAAAGTTGATTGGACAAAAATAGCAGGTAAATACAAGTTAATATCGCTATCTAATTTATACAATGATTCATATAAACAATTTGAATCGTATTCTGGTTATAGCATACGTAATTTAATGAATAACAGATTGAATCAATACATTAATATGACTTTATTAATTTTTACATTGGTTGTAATCTACTCAATTGTTCAAATTGGTTTTCCTAAGGTGCATCAAATACATGTTAGTGAATTTGGGCCATTAGAAGTAATCACGGTCATTGTAGTATTTGTACTTGGGGTAGCATTGATTTTTATTCGTCAACGTTTAACGATGGTTATCTTAAACGGTATCGTAGGATACTGTGTAACGATATTCTTTATTTTAATGAAAGCCCCAGATTTAGCTTTAACACAACTCGTAGTAGAGACGATTACGACAATATTATTTATCGTAAGTTTCTCACGCTTACCTAACGTACCACGCGGAAAAGTACATAAAAAGCGTGAATTATTTAAAATTATCGTTTCATTTATTATGGCTGCAACGGTTGTGATATTAGTATTTATTGTTCAGCAAGGTAAGTCTATGAGCTCAATATCTACTTACTACCACAACGCATATAAGTTAACAGGTGGTAAAAACATTGTTAACTCAATATTAGGAGACTTTAGAGCCTTTGATACTTTATTTGAAGGTGTCGTACTTATAATAGTAGGTTTAGGTATTTATACATTACTTAACTTTAAAGATCGGAGGGGACAAGATGAAAGAGAATGATGTTGTACTGCGTACCATAACAAAAATTGTAGTGTTTATATTATTAACATTTGGCTTTTATTTGTTTTTAGCAGGACATAATAATCCAGGTGGCGGTTTTATAGGCGGATTAGTTTTTAGTTCGGCATTCTTGTTGATGTTTTTAGCCTTCGATGTAAAGCAAGTTTTGGTATCGGTACCTGTAGATTTTAAAATATTAATCGTATTAGGTTCATTAGTGTCTATGGCTACGGCTATTTTACCAATGTTTTTCGGTAAACCGTTCCTTTATCAAACTGATGCGCATGTACACTTGCCATTGTTAGGTGACATGCATTTGACGACGGTGACGTTATTTGAGTTAGGTGTCGTATTAACTGTTGTAGGTGTTATTGTAACGGTTATGTTATCGATAAGTGGTGGTCGCTCATGAATTTAATATTATTATTAGTTATCGGTTTCTTAATATTTATTGGTACTTATATGATTCTTTCAATTAATTTAATACGTATTGTCATTGGCATTTCTATATATACACATGCTGGAAATCTAATTATTATGAGTATGGGTAATTACGGTAAGCATATGGCAGAACCATTGATTGGTACAGGGAATAATAATTTTGTAGATCCATTGCTACAAGCTATTGTTTTAACTGCAATTGTAATTGGTTTTGCAATGACCGCTTTCTTACTTGTATTGGTTTATAGAACATACCGCGTAACGAAAGAAGATGAAATTGATGTGTTACGTGGAGAGGAGGATAACGATGAGTAATTTATTAATATTACCTTTTATTCTCCCGGCATTATGTGCATTTATTTTAGTATTTATTCGTGAACGCAGTTTATTATCTCGCATATTTGCGATTGGGACGATAGCAGTCTCTACCATCATCTCGTTAATCTTGTTAATTTATGTATTAAATCATAAGCCAATCACACTTGATTTTGGTGGTTGGCAAGCACCATATGGTATTCAATTTGTAGGCGATTCTTTAAGTTTATTAATGGTGACAACATCTAGTTTTGTTGTAACTTTAATCATTTCATATGGTTTTGGACGTGCAGAAAAAAGAGCTATTCGTTTCTATCTACCAAGTTTTATACTTTTCTTAACAGTCGGTGTGATCGGCTCATTTTTAACTGCAGATTTATTTAATTTATACGTTATGTTTGAAGTTATGTTACTTGCCTCATTCGTGTTAATCACTTTAGGTCAATCGGTTGAACAATTACGTGCCGCAATTATATTTGTCGTATTGAACATTATCGGTTCGTGGTTGTTATTACTTGGTATAGGTCTTTTATATAAGTTGACTGGAACGTTGAATTTTGCACACGTAGCTCAAAGATTGAAAGAATTAGACAATCATAATGCTATCGTTATTGTATCTATGGTATTTTTAATCGCATTCGGCTCTAAAGCTGCATTGGTATTATTCATGTGGCTACCTAAAGCTTATGCTGTATTAAATACAGAACTTGCTGCATTATTTGCCGCGTTGATGACTAAAGTAGGCGCCTATGCATTAATACGTTTCTTCACATTAATGTTTAATGGCCATGATCACATTACACATTCACTACTCGTATTTTTAGCTTGTATCACAATGCTTATTGGCGCATTTGGTGTGATAGCGTATAAAGACATTAAGAAGATAGCGGCATACCAAGTAATTTTATCGATAGGATTTATCATTTTAGGATTAGGTTCTCATACATTTGCTGGCGTGAATGGCGCAATATTTTATTTAGTTAACGATATTGTGGTGAAAACGTTACTATTCTTTGTTATTGGTAGTCTTGTATATATAACAGGACGACGACAATATAATTATTTACAAGGTTTAGCTAAACGTGAACCTATACTAGGTATCGCATTAGTCGTAACTACACTTGCTATCGGAGGTGTGCCTCCATTTAGTGGATTTCCTGGGAAATTATTAATATTCCAAGGCGCTATCGAAAATGGCAATTACATTGGTTTAACATTAATGGTTATCACTAGTGTCATAGCGATGTTTAGCTTGTTTAGAATTTATTTCACTATGTATTTAGGTAGTGCTACTACGGGAAAACAATTAAACTACAACAAAATACCACGTTATCGTGCTACTTTAATCGGCGTTTTAGTTGTTATCGTTATCATTATCGGCTTAGCTGCACCAATGATATTGAAAGTGACAAATAATGCCACGCATCTAAATATGGATGAAGGTAAATATGAGCAACTCATAAATCCACATTTAATGAAGGAGGAGAAATAATGAGACAAGTAGTTTTGAACGTCATCATTGCCTTTTTATGGGTGCTTTTTCAAGACGAAGAAGCGTTTAAAGTGACAACTTTCTTCTCCGGATATTTAATTGGATTGATTGTCATATATATCTTACATCGCTTTTTTGGACAAGCATTTTATCTAAAAAAAGTTTGGGTAGCAATAAAGTTTTTAGCAGTTTATTTATATCAATTAATTACTTCAAGTATGACTACAATCAATTATATTTTATTTAAAACGCAAGATATGAATCCAGGTTTGGTAACTTATGAAACGAAACTAACGAGTGATTGGAGCGTTTCATTCTTGACGATATTAATCATTATTACGCCAGGTTCAACCGTGATTCGTATCTCAAAAGAAAAAAAGAAATTCTTTATCCATGCCATAGATATTTCGGAAAAAGAACGACTTAAGTTATTAAAGAGTATTAGACAATATGAAGGACTTATATTGGAGGTGGCAGAATGATAGAATGGCTAACAAACTTTTTTATTACGAGTTCGATTATAGTATTTGGTATAGCTTTATTGTTTAGTTTGTTTAGACTGATCAAAGGTCCAACAACAGCAGATAGAGTAGTGGCATTCGATGCCTCGAGTGCAATTTTAATGTCTATCGTTGGCGTGATGAGCGTTGTATATGGCACTTTTTCATTTTTGGATTCTATTCTATTAATTGCCATCATCTCCTTTGTTAGTTCGGTATCTATTTCACGTTTCATTGAAGGGGGGCACGTTTTCAATGCCAACAATAAGCGAAATCGTTAACCTCATCGCTGCAATCATGATGTTTTTAGGGAGTATCATTGCACTCATCAGTGCAATCGGTTTAATTAAGTTCCAAGATGTCTTTTTACGAAGTCATGCTGCAACAAAAAGTTCTACTTTATCTGTGTTGTTAACATTAGTTGGCGTAATCGTGTACTTTGTTTCTGCTCAAAGTTATATAAGTGTACGTTTAATTCTAGCGCTAGTATTTATTAATCTAACATCACCAGTAGGCGGACACTTAATTTCAAGAGCAGCATATCGTACAGGTGCTTACATGTATCGCAAAAATGACAATGTCGGTAATACTAATATCTTATTAAGCGCTAATGAAAAAAGTAGTTTCGAACAATTAAAGGAACGTGCTCAAAAACGCGAACAATTGCGACAACAACGTTATAAAGAAGAAAATGATTATTAGCTATAAATGTTTTGTAAACAGTAGTGTAGTAATGCTTTAAATTTAATAAGTGACAAAAAAAGTGGTAAAATAGTGTATATTTGTAATTGTGTGAAATTAGAAAATTTTTCTTTAAAGTATTTGGGAGAAAACTTTGAAATATGAAATCATGACGTGAATAAATAGTTGTTTTGATGTTTTGTATTCACGAAATGTTTGTTTCAACCTCAGCAATTATGATGCGCATATTGAATCGAAGAGAGGTGAAACTATGGAGATATTTGAAACACTATTAATTTTTATAGCAGTAGTTATATTAAGTTCATTTGTACATACGTTATTGCCTAAAGTGCCATTAGCTTTTATTCAAATTATTTTAGGTATGCTACTTTATGTAACGCCTGTTCCTGTACAGTTTCAATTTGATAGTGAACTATTTATGGTAGCATTGATTGCGCCATTGCTATTTGTTGAAGGAGTACAAGTATCTCGAGTGCATCTAAGACGTTATATCAAACCCGTCTTAATGATGGCACTAGGTTTAGTTGTCACGACGGTTATCGTTGTTGGATTGTTTGTCCACTGGATTTGGCCTGAATTACCTATGGCAGCAGCTTTTGCTCTAGCTGCAATTTTATGTCCAACTGATGCCGTAGCGGTACAAGCAATAACAAAAGGTAAGATTTTACCCAAAGGGTCTATGACTATATTAGAAGGTGAATCACTACTTAATGATGCAGCGGGTATCATATCTTTTAAAATAGCTGTAGCGGCTTTAATTACTGGTACATTTTCTGTTGTGAGTGCAGTCGAACAATTTTTAATTTCATCTATCGGCGGATTCATTGTTGGACTGATTATTGGGGTAGCTTTCGTCAGAATGAGAGTTACGTTAACACGAAGAGGTATAGAAAATGTAAACATGTTTACTTTTATTCAGTTGATTACGCCATTTATAACTTATTTAGTTGCAGAAATGTTCCACGCTTCTGGTATTATAGCTGCCGTAGTAGCAGGATTAGTACATGGATTTGAACGTGATCGTATAGCGCAAGCACGTACAAGACTGCAAATGAGTTATAATCACACATGGAACATATTAGGCTATGTGTTAAATGGTTTTGTTTTCTCTATTTTAGGTTATTTAATCCCAGAAGTTGTCGGTCGTATTATTAAAAACGAACCACATAATCTAGCTTTTTTAATTGTAGTGACATTTTTAGTTGCGCTAGCAATTTACTTCTTTAGATTTTTATGGGTTCTTGTACTATATCCTTATTTTTACTTACCAATCAGTCCCTTCCAAAAAATGATTACACATAATGAAGAGGATGCGATGACCTCAGAAGTACCTCCTAAGAGAGGCACTTATGCATTTATTATGTCAATTTGTGGTGTGCATGGAACCATCTCATTAGCCATCGCATTGACATTGCCATACATGTTAGCCAACCACCATTCATTTTCATTTAGAGATGATTTATTATTTATTGCCTCAGGCATGGTTATTATCAGTTTAATAGTTGCACAATTCATTGTACCGCTCGTTACACCAGCAGCTGCTAAACCAAAACAAAAAGGCATGAATTATAAGCAAGCGCGTATTTATATTTTAGAAAAAGTTATAGATAGTTTGAATCAAATGTCGACGATTGAATCGAGTTTCAGATACGGCAGTGTAATAAAAGATTATCACGACAAGCTTGCATTTTTAAAATCTGTAGAAAATGAAGATGAAGATGCGAAAGAATTGCAAAGACTACAAAAAATCGCCTTTGACGCTGAGAATAATACGCTTAATAGCTTAGTTGAAAATGGTGATATAACAACGAGTGTGTTAGATAACTACATGCGTTATGCTGAACGTACACAAATTTATAAACAAGCTTCACTGATTCAACGTTTAAAAGTAGAATTTCGTGCTTTTATTTTAAAACGACGAATTAAAACACGCATGAGAACGAATGCAGCTTCTTCATTATCTATTGTCGATAACCTTGTCGAGATTTCAAATGTAATGAGGACTGTGCATTATCGTGTTGTAAGTAGGTTGAGTAAGGAAACTACAGAAGAGAACAAATTGGAAGTAGGTATGATTTGTGATGGTTATTTACTAAGAATTGAGAACTTAGCACCAAAAAACTTCTTTGATCAAAAGAATGAAACGTCTATTACGAAAGTGAAATTAACAGCACTTAAAGAACAAAGAAGATTATTAAATCAATTAGTAGATGACGAAGATATTAGTGAAGCTACGGCACTAAAAATCAGAGAATCAATTAATTATGACGAAATGGTACTCGTTGATAGTTTAACTTAATAGATATAATTAGAAGTTAGCGATAACCTCATTTAAAGCTTTAAACTGAGGTTAATCGCTAATTTTTTTAATAAAAAAGCCATCAACAGGGGGAGGATTGCAACCTGTTGATGGCTTAAGGAGTTTATTTAAGGCTTTGAATACCACCATACCGTACTAAGGATTGCAGTATTAGGTGTTAAGTACGGTATGGGACTATTCACCTTGTAAGGTAGAATAGCCTTAAATTGTTATTTATTTCATACTACCGTGAATTGTTTCGATATTATATTTCATCATTTTGTAGTAAGAATCACCTTTACTACCAGGTTTACCAATTGAATCCGTGAATATTTCACCATAAATATCTTTTTTAGTCTCTTCGCTTAATCCTTCCATGATTTTCCGGTCAACACTAGTTTCAACTAGTAAATGTTTAACATTATTATCTTTTACAAATTTAATTGCTGCTTTCATTTGCTCGGGTGTACCTTGTTTTTCGGTGTTGATTTCCCAAATATAGCCAGGTTTAATATCATATTGTCTAGCAAAGTATTTAAATGCACCTTCACTCGTAACGATTGTACGTTCTTTTTTAGGAATGTCTTTAAATTTATTATTACTTTCATCATTTAATTTTTTAAGTTGTGTTAAGTATTCGTCACCCATCTTTTCAATAGCATCTTTGTGGTTTTTCGATTTGTTTAACAATGTTTCTTTTATAGTTTCTGTGTATTTAATGCCATTGTCTAAACTCAACCAAGCATGTGGATCTAATTTATCTTTGTCCCCTTTAGCACCTTCAAGATAAATAGGGTCTACTTTTTTGGATACAGGCACTACATCGTCATCTTTTAAAGATTTATTAGCTTGCTTCAAAGCTTTTTCAAACCAACCATTACCGGATTCTAAATTTAAACCGTTATATAAAACGACATCAGCATCTGTGAGTGCCTTGATGTCTTTAGGTTTAACTTCATATTCATGCGGGTCTTGACCAATAGGCACGATACTATGTAATTCGATATTATCTCCCGCTACATTTTTGGCCATATCATAAATAATAGAGTTTGTTGCTACTACTTTTAATTTGTCATCGCTCTTTGTTGTTGATGATTTTTTGTCGTTGCCACAAGCGGCTAAAAATAAGATGCACACCAGTAAAATAGGAAATAATTTTTTCATGTTGTAAGTCCTTTCTTGTTACGTATTTTTACAAAACTAAATATAAATATATAGAGAATAAAGGCACACAGTACGATTGTAGCGCCGCTTGGAATATTATATATATAACTGAAATACATGCCTGTTATAGAACTAACGACGCCGATAGTGCTAGCAATGACCATCATTGAAGGTAAGCTCTTTGCGATTAAATATGCAGCACTCGCGGGTGTAATTAATAACGCTACAACTAAAATAATACCTACAGTTTGTATGCTTGCTATAGTTACCATGGATAGCATAAGCATTACAAAATAATGTATTAAAGTCGTGTTAAGACCACTCATCTTACTGAACGTATCATCAAATGTTGAGATCATAAGAGGTCTAAAGAAAATGATGATGAGTGTCACAACTACAACACTAACTACAATGGTCGTCCAAAACGACGATAATGTAATAGCTAAAATATTACCAAATAGAATATGGTATAAATCGGTAGTACTATGTATAAGACTAATAATGATAATCCCTGTTGATAGAAATGCAGTGAAACTTATGCCAATCGCTGCATCTGGTTTAGTTTTACTACCCGTAGTAATAAAACCGATAAGGACACTTGCGATCATACCAGTGACCAAAGCGCCAATATACAAAGGGATGCCAAAAACAAAAGACAATGCCACACCTGGTAAAACGGCATGACTCATTGCATCACTCATTAGTGCTAAACCTCTTAATACAATTAAACTACCTACAGTGCCGCAAACAATGCCTACTACGATTGCAATAATCAATGCACGATTTAAAAATTGATAACTAAATAAATGTTGGAAAAATTCTGTCATGTAACCACCTCAGTCTTCATATGCTTTGAAGTAACTGTATGTTGATGATTTAAAAATGCATTATTTAAATTATCCGGTTGCATTGCAATGTGACTAGGGCCAAAATAGCGAATATTACGGTTAAGTAAAATAATGCGATCGAAATATTCACTGGCTTTTGATAAATCATGATGAACAATCAAAATAAGCTTATTGTTAGCCTTTAATTGGTTGATAAGTTTTATGATAAGTTGTTCACTATGAAAATCTATACCCACGAAAGGTTCATCTAATAAATAAAGTTCGCTATCATTCATTAAAGCACGAGCGACCAAAACACGTTGTAATTGACCACCACTTAACTGCGAAATTTGACGCAATCTTAAGTCTTGCAACTCTAACATGTCTAATAGTTGATTTAATCGATCCTTGTTCTTTTTATCTATCGTTTTAAACCAGCCTATATTTTTATAAGCGCCCGATATGACGACATCTGCTACGCTGATAGGAAAATCTAAGTCTATATTAGTTTTTTGTGGGATGTAAGTTAAAGATTTGAAAGATGAGGTAAGTGGTTTATGTAATAATAATTTATCTCCAGTAGCTTTAAATTCGCCAATAAGAGATTTTAGTAACGAACTCTTACCTGCACCATTAGGCCCCATAATACCTATTATTTCTCCGGTAACAGGGATAGACAAATTGATGTCCTCTAGAACATGTTTATTGCCAATATGTAGGTTTAAGTTATTTATTTCTAACATATTTCACCTTCTTAAATAAAAAATTTAGGTTAACCTAATTAAATTTATAATATACTACGAACTTTTAGCGTGTCAAGAAATTTCGTGATACAATATAGACACTGGTTATGAGGAGTGAAAATATGCTGACAGAAGAAAAAGAGGACTATTTGAAGGCGATATTGACACATGAAGGCGACGTAACATTCGTTTCAAATAAAAAATTATCTCAATATCTTAATATAAAACCACCTTCAGTTAGTGAAATGATAAATAGATTAGAGAAATCAAACTATGTTGAAACCAAGCCTTATAAAGGTGTTATGTTATCTGAAGAAGGTTTGTCATATACGTTAGATATTATTAAACGACATCGTTTAATAGAATTATTTTTAATACAAATATTAGAATATAATTGGGAAGAAGTGCATCAAGAAGCTGAGGTGTTAGAACACCGTGTCTCACATTTATTTGTTGAACGATTGGATAAATTGTTGAACTACCCAACGACTTGTCCTCATGGTGGCGTTATACCGAGAGATAATCAGTATAAGGAAATCTATACTGATAATTTGTTATCTTTTGAAGCGGGGGACGTCGCAAATATTAAAAGAGTAAGAGATAAAACAGAATTGCTGATTTATCTTTCAAGCAAAGAAATTTCAATTGGTGATGAGGTTGAAATTATTAATAAAGATGAAACCAATAAAGTGGTTATGGTTAAAAAAGATGGCAATATTACCATTCTAAGTTATGATAATGCAGAACATATTTATGCTGAAAAATAATGTTGTTCATTACTGAAAATATTTAACAACATAGCTGTTAGCACATAAATAAAAATATAACTTCTTATAAAAAAGCATTCAAACAGTGATTAACTACTGTTTGAATGCTTTTTGCAATAGAAAATTTCGTTACCGTTATTAAATAAAAATATTTGCTAAGTTATATAAAGTGAATAAGTTTATAATGATCCATAATAGACTAAAAAATAGTGTTGGAATATTTGTAAGCTCTTTTAATGCCGAGCCATCCCATTCAGTTACTTGTTTACTAAATGTTAGTTTGAAAATTGTCCAAGAAGATTGTAAGACTTCGCCGAGTAGAACACCTAAGATAAAATGGTAGCAGAGTGCAATGAGATTCATCATTATAAGTTGATTGTCGCTAGTAATTAAAAAATATAATATTGTGCCTAAAACGAGAACAATTATAATAGGCAATAGTTTACGTGATGTGAGTACGACAAAATAACAAAATATAAATAGATACAACATTATAAATAGGCTAGGGTATTGCCATTGAATTGCTAAAAAGCCTAAATACAACATAGCAGGTGGCATGACGTAGCCACCGAAAGTCGTAATAATTTGGCCTAAACGACCTTTTGATTGAGTTATCGCATAACCTTGCTGTGATGTATGCATACGTTCTTTAGGAGAAGCAACGATGACAAAGTCCCGCGCTTTACCGCCACTTAATTTGTTGAATATAATATGGCCAAATTCATGAGTTAACACAGGAATATAATTGAAATATATATCTAGTATTCTATTCATCGGCTTATGTCTATATTGGTGAATAATAACATACAGGCAACCAATAAATATGACCCATAGTATGTGTAATTGTATTGTCGAGCTTAAAATTGTATTTATTTTCTCCATAGTGCAACCTCATTATAAGTGTTTGAAATTTGATTGTTAATGATAATTATATAGTAAATAATGAGCAATTACATTTAGACTTTTGACCTATGAAAAATGTACATATAACTCGTATTATTATGTTAAATTATAATGTGTTAAAATTATTATAAATTATTTAATTAGATATTAGATTGGAGACAACTAAAATGGTGGAAAACAAACATAATCAAAAAGTTAATGTCTTATCTGTTTATTTTGACAATGTCACGCTAGTAGATATGAGACTAAATGTAAAAAAATATTTTGAACAGCAACAGTATCAAAGTTTATTTATCGTAACTGCGAATCCTGAAATTGTTGATTATGCATCAAATCATAAAGGGTATCGTGATCTAATTAATAGTGCAGATTATGTTATTGCAGACGGTACAGGCGTAGTTAAAGCCGCAAGACTGCTAAAAACACCATTAAGTGAGCGCGTGCCAGGCATAGAATTGATGGAAGAATGTTTGAAACTGGCACATACAAATAAACAAAGAGTGTTTCTATTAGGTTCAAAAGAAGAAGTCGTATCGCAAGCACGCAACAATCTAGCTACTAACTATCCTAATGTGACATTCGCGCACCATCATGGTTACATTGATTTAAATGATGATAATGTTTTAGAGACAATAAAAGATTTCAATCCAGATTATGTTTTTGTTGCAATGGGATATCCTAAGCAAGAGCAATGGATTAAAACGTATAAAGAGCAATTTAAACAGACGGTCCTAATGGGGGTAGGCGGTTCTCTTGAGGTGTTTGGTGGCGTCAAAAAAAGAGCGCCTAAACTCATACGAAAGTTAAATTTAGAATGGGTTTATCGTGTCGTCATTGATTGGAAACGACTTGGCAGAACTAAAAGTATTCCAATATTTTTATTTAAAGTATGGAAACAAATGAGAACTAAATAATACAACTATAGCATAAAGAAAGTAGGTATTTTAGCGTGAAATCGGTATATATCGTGTTAAAAGAACATATTAAAAATATATATTTAATAAAAAGATTGGCTGATTTCCAATTAAGAATATCAAACCATAGCAATTATTTAGGGTTAGGATGGGAATTAATTAACCCAGCATTTCAAATTTTAATTTATTGGTTTGTTTTTGGATTAGGTGTTAGACAAAATAGTTCTGTGGAAGGTGTACCTTTTATATTTTGGTTACTCGTTGGTATAAGCATGTGGTTTTTTGTGAATCAAGGTGTCTTAGATGGTACAAAGTCTATCACTACTAAATATCGACAAGTTTCAAAAATGAATTTTCCGCTGTCAATTTTACCTAGCTATACTGTCTTTAGTAAATTTTATGCGCATATTTTATTATTAGTTGTTGTGATGGTTATTAGCTTAACAGGCGGCTATCATCCAACTATTTATACGCTACAGTTATTAATATATATTCCTTATGCATTAATTTTGACGATGTCAATTGCGTTATTGACGTCAACATTGAGTTTATTAATTAGAGATTTACAAATGGCCATGCAGGCATTCATGCGAATCATCTTTTTCGTTTCTTCAATTTTATATCCGGCTAACTCAGCCATTGTATTAACCGTGATGAAATTGAATCCTATATACTTTTTAGCAGAGTCATATAGGGCAGCTATATTACATCGTGAATGGTATTTTATTACACATTGGCATTTAACAGTTTATAATATTGCGCTCGTGTTTATAATATTTATCGTGGGTGCTATATTACATATGCGTTATAGAGATACGTTCGACGATTATATGTAAGTAATATGTATAACAACGATCTTGGGACATAAAACCAAGAAAAAAAGCACTCTGATGATTGAATTCAATCATTAGAGTGCTTCTTATTTTATGCAATATGGCGTATTATTGTTGGCTCGTTTTTTTAACGGATAGCTTTAGTCTATCCTGTTCCCACAAGCGTCTCGTCAAAATACTGCGCATGTATATATCATTTTTCACGAAAATACTTTAACAAATAAGGAATGTTTTGATTTTTTTAGTTCAAGGCGTAAATAAAGGCAAAAGAGTACTTAGCTTTGTATTGACGGCACTTAATATAATAAAAGTAGTGGCACGCCTTGCTAACTATAATCAAAACAATAATGCAAAAAACAATTGCTATTGAAATAATATAGCAATTGCTTTTTTGCATTTATCCAAGCACTTTAATGTCCCAGAATCTTTTTTAATTATTTAACTACAAAGCGTGAATTGTCTAACTCGCTTCTAAATTGTTTTTGGTCTTGAGCAGAACGTTTCTTAAAGTCGTTTAAAAACTTTTCATATTGAGGTAAGACATCTTCTAATTCACCAAAGTCTTTTAATTTTCCGCCCTCAATCCATGCTATCTTAGTACAAAAGTCTTTAACCTGTTTCATATTATGACTTACAAAGAAAATCGTTTTTTTCTGCTCTTTATATTCATATATTTTATCTAAACATTTTTGGGCAAAAGTTTGGTCGCCGACGGATAAAGCTTCGTCAATAACTAAAATATCAGGGTTTGTCGTAATGTTAATTGAAAATCCTAACTTAGCGCGCATACCACTTGAATATTTTTTAACCGGTTGATAAATAAATTCACCAAGTTCGCTAAATTCTACAATTTGTGGTGTGAATTCCTTTATTTGTTTTTTGTTGAAGCCCATGCAGAGCATTTTGAACTCGATATTCTCCATGCCAGTGAGTTGACCATTTAAACCTGCATTGATTGCAATAACGCTAACTTCTCCATTACGAGAAATATTACCTGCGCTTGGTGCAAGTGAACCGCCAATCATGTTACTAAGTGTAGACTTACCTGAGCCGTTGATGCCTACTAAGCCTATAACATCACCTTCATGTGCGGTTAATGATAAATCGTTTAACGCGTAAAAAGTTTTATTTTTATGGAATGGTACTAAAACATCTTTAATACGTTCTTTGTTATTGCGATAAATACGGTATTCTTTCGATACGTGTTCAATGTTTACCGATACAGTCATAATTTTACCTTCCTTATTTCCAATTACCTTGAATTATATTATATATTAAATGAGTTGTTAAATTTATAAACCTATTGTAAAGTAGGTTAGAACGGTCAATACAAATATCAGTTTCAATTGTTAAATTTTACTGAATTTGTATAGTTAAATCAACTTTAAAGATAATGAATATTGTAAAATACAATTAAATATATGGTTTGAATATTCGAAAATCATTATAACATTAAGTTATGAATTAAGTTAAACTTTGTTTTATTATATAGTAAGTTTACATTCTTTTCTAAAATAATGTATAATCGATTATTGTGCAAACAATGTAACTAATAACTTATAATATTAACTAATTTTAATGATAAAAAGAGTAAATCGTTTGAAAGCGTGGTTTATATAGATGAATGCAGTATGGTTAGTTTTTAAAGAGCATTTTAAAAATTTCTATTTAATAAAAAGATTAGCAGAATTCCAATTAAGATTATCAAACCATAGTAACTATTTAGGCATGGCATGGGAACTTTTAAATCCCGGATTGCAAATAGCAGTTTATTGGTTTGTTTTTGGACTAGGCATGAGAAGTAATGCACCCCATGATGGCGTTCCATTTATCTACTGGTTAATCGTAGGTATTAGTATGTGGTTCTTTGTGAACCAAGGTGTGCTAGAAGGTACAAAGGCTATTGCCAGTAAGTACAATCATGTGGCAAAAATGAATTTTCCATTGTCGATCATTCCTACATATATAGTATTTAGTAGATTTTATGGTCATATTGGATTATTAGCAATCGTCATGGTTATTTGTTATTTTGCAGGCTATCATCCTTCAATTTATACAGTGCAGTTGTTATTATACGTGCCATACGCATTTATTTTAACGGCAGCAATATCATTAGTAACATCAACTTTAGGTGTACTCATTCGTGATACTCAAATGGCGATGCAAGCATTTATGAGAATTGTGTTCTTTGTGTCATCAATCTTAATCGTACCGCCTAAAGGTATCGTAACAGACGTGATGCAACTTAATCCTGTTTACTTTTTAGCAGAAAGTTATAGAGCGGCAATTTTATATAAAGACTGGTATTTTATCACTCACTGGGAATTAGCCGTGTATAATATTGCTATCGTCATCGTCTTATTTATAGTAGGTTCAATTTTACATGTGAAATATAGAGATCATTTTGCTGACTTTATGTAACGCACAGATAAATACAACTATTGTAATCCTTTAGTCTGAATTATGTTGGGCTAAAGGATTTTTTCTATAAATTAATAGCTAAGATAGATATAATAAGAGCAAGATATATATATAAGTGGTGGTGGAGCAAATGAGACAAGTAATAAAAAAGGTATATATGTTAATCGTCGGTATATTAAATATTATCTTTGCTAAAAATAAAATCACAAAAAATAACATAGTAATTATGATGACGTTTTCTGAAGATGTGCTACCGATTATAAAAGCTTTAGTGAACGAAAATTATAATATAACAGTGATTGCTAAACCAGAGCTCAGCGCAACAGTTAAAGCATTTAAACATTTACAATTCATACCTGCGGGGAACAAACAAATTTTTAAACATATACGTGCGTTAAGTAGTGCTAAAGTAATTGTCATAGACACGTATTATTTAATGTTAGGTGGTTATAAAAAGAAACGTCAACAAACGATTATCCAAACGTGGCATGCGGCAGGCGCATTGAAAAATTTTGGATTAACAGATCATCAAGTAGATTTATCAAATACTACGCAAGTTGAGCAATATCGTCGTGTATATCAAGCGACGGATTACTATTTAGTAGGTGGAGAACCAATGGCACAATGCTTCAAAGAATCATTTGAGGCACATGATGACCAAATTATACCCACTGGTTTACCTAGACTTAGCGCGTATAATGAAATGGATATAAAGAGCC
Source organism: Staphylococcus kloosii (assembly GCF_032139365.1). GTDB lineage: Bacteria > Bacillota > Bacilli > Staphylococcales > Staphylococcaceae > Staphylococcus > Staphylococcus kloosii_A. The sequence goes on along the minus strand of NZ_JAVTDB010000041.1, from coordinate 7,054 downwards.
AACAACAACAACTTAAAAGCGAGCATCATATAGAAGGTAAAGTAGCAGTTTATTTACCAACTTATAGAGAGCAGCAAAAGGCTAATCGACACATCAATAAGCAAAAATTTGAACGACAACTTGATGACTATACGCTTTTAAATAAATTACATCCAGCAGTAGCAAGTGATTCACAGACAACATTAGATATTCAATCTCTTATGATAATGGCGGATATAATTATTACTGATTATAGTTCTTTAGCAATTGAAGCAAGTTTATTAAATAAACCAGCTATCTTTTATGTCTATGATGAAAATGATTATGATATAGATAGAGGGCTAAATCGTTTTTATAAAGAGATACCTAATACGTATAAAGCATATACCGAGGACGAATTAATTGAACTTATCCAAAATGGTGACACACAATTGCACCCCTTATTTAAAGCATGGCATCAATTTAATACACAACAGAGTACGGAAGAGGTCATTCATTTTATTGAAGAGGAGACTAACAAATGAAAATAGCTTTCATTATTCCAGTTTTTAATGCAGAACAAACGATACGTAGGGCGGTATCATCTATTGATACAAAACACGATTATGAAATTATTTGTATTAATGACGGCTCTACTGATAAAACACAAGAGGTGCTAGAACAATTAGCAAAAGAATACAAAAATATTAAAATTATAAATCAAGAGAATAAAGGTGCAGCTGTGAGTCGTAACAATGGATTAGCGCAGATGACGAGTGATGTATTTATGTTCCTAGATGCCGATGATCAATTTTTACCTAGTCGCATCGATTATATGGCTGATTATTATATTAAAGATGAAGCGGTCGATATTGTGATAGGACAAATTGGAAGAGGGAAAGATGGAGAATGGCAACATATTCCAACACATAAGGGACTTAATAAATTTGAAAAAGTAAACTTAGCTCAGTGTCCAGAAGTATTACAATCTATCGGGCCTGGAGCTAAAATGTTCAACGGCAAATTTGCTGATTTACGCTTTGACGAAGATGTAGTTTTTTGTGAGGAACATACTTTTATTGCTAAAGCTTATAAAAAAGCGAGTGATATTCAATTATTGCCTAATATTGTCTATGCCTATAATGAAGTAGAAGGATCCGTTACTGAACAACGTGCAGAACGTTTTTTAGCATATATGGCAGACGCTTTAAAGATACGAGAACGTGTAATGGATGAATTATTATTAGAGCACGTAAGACGTTATTATAGTTATCGTATGGATGAACTTATAGTTAGCTACTTGATACAAGCTTACGTGACCGCAAATAATCAAGTTACTGAAGCTTTCATTAATAGTGTAACTACTTATATTAAAGCAATGCAAAGTACTGATTATGAAGGTGAATCTTTATTTAGAATTGTAAAAGTTGTCGAACAAGGGTGTAGTGGTTGGACTAAAGCATTATATGAAGAATGGCGAAGAACGTTACATTATGTAGGTATAGGTCGTCCAAATTACTATCGCTTTAAACTCGAAATATTACCACATAAAGCTAAGTTTAGAGGGAAATTGAAACTAAAGAAAATATTAAAAAGATAAAATTTATATACTTTTAATCTATTAGTATTAATAAAAAGTATATGCTATAATTTATTTTAATATGGATAGACATATAATAACTTTAGGGAGAATTTATAATGAAGAGAGTAATTACTTATGGTACTTATGATTTATTACATTATGGGCATATAGAATTATTAAGAAGAGCTCGTGAAATGGGCGATTATCTAATTGTTGCATTGTCTTCAGATGAATTCAATCGTATCAAAAATAAGAAATCATACTATAATTTTGAACAAAGAAAAGCAATGCTTGAAGCGATACGCTATGTTGATCTCGTAATAGCTGAAGAAGGCTGGGGACAAAAAGAAAAAGACGTTGAACGTTTTGAAGTAGATACTTTCGTAATGGGTCACGATTGGGAAGGCGAATTCGACTTCCTAAAAGATAAATGCGAAGTCGTTTATCTTAAACGAACAGAAGGTATTTCAACTACTCAAATTAAAAAAGAATTATACGGCGACAACGCTAAATAAAGCAAGACTTGAACGTTAACGATAAACCAAAAGGCATTTATTGAATAATCAATGAATGCCTTTTTTGTATGGAAATGTTTAAATAATGAGTTTTTGGCGCGTTTGAAAGTGTAATTATATTCTTTATAAAAAAGCAATTTCTATATTATTTCAATAGAAATTGCTTTTAAGATACTGCAGCTTATTATTTATTTGTTCTTCGTCTAATAAAGTCGATTAATAAATAAATTAAAATTGCACATGCAACAATAATTAGCACTAAACCTAAAAGTGTTAATACAGGATGATCATCCCATGTTGTTTTAACGATAGTTGTAGCTTGGTGCACTAAAGGTTTTTTTACTTTAACAGATGGTGGTCCGTACTTATCTGAGATAAATTCACGGTCATAGTCTATATGAACCTTGTTATCTTTAATGACGAATTTATAATCTTTTGAAGTTGCATTTTTAGGTAATACATCATACAAATCTTTTTCTACAAAGTATTTTTTGCCGTTGATTTTGTGTTCGCCTTTGCTTAAGATTTTTTTGTATTTATATTGGTCGAATGATTTATTTATCATTGCGTTACCCATCATGTTACGTTGTTTTTCGCCACCAAATTTATTATAGTTACCAGCACCCATGATGGTTTGCGTTATTCTGAAGCCATTCCTTTTTGTCGTTATTGTATGGTTGTAATTGGCTAAATCACTTGAACCTGTTTTTAAACCATCAGTACCTTTTAAGCTCATATCGGCACCTTCTAATGAATGGTTGTATGTGTAATATGTAACACCATGTTGTGTCGGATCAATTTTTTTAGTGAAATCAAGTATAGAAGGTGTGTCTTGGACTACACGTTGAGATAATATCTCAAAGTCTCTTGTTGTAGACATTGTACTATCTTCATCTTTGTAACGTTTTGGGACAAAATCTTTAAGCTGTTTATTTTCCGCACCCGTTGGATTTACGAAATGCGTGTTAGTCATACCGATTTCTTTAGCTTTTTTGTTCATTAAATCTGTAAAATCTGAAGTGTTGCCAGAAACTTTGTCGGCTAATATTAATGCGGCTGCATTACTAGAAGCAGAAACGGTAATTTGTAACAGCTCTTTGATTGTATAAGTTTCACCTGGGTATAACTTCGTGTTACTCAATTCAGGTAAAGTCGACATTCTATAATGATCTTTAGTAATCTTAACTTTATCATTTAACGACAACTTGCCTTTTTTAATTTCTAACAATGTTAAATACATTGTCATTTGTTTAGCCATAGAAGCTGTGTACCATTTTTGGTCAATATTATATTGATATAATATTTGACCTGTTTGCGAAATGTTTGCAGCCCCTTTAGGTTGATAGGCATCAGAAACATTGTAACCGTAGTCATTAGCAATACTTGACGGAGTTTCACTTTCAGCGTTAGCAAATGGTGATGTTATTGTAGATATAAAAAATAGCATTACCATTATTAGAATTAACTTTCTCATAAATTATAAACCCTCTTAACATATTCTCTTTTTTGATAATAGAAGTATTTTAGCATACTGGGTAAAATTAATAAATGAATATTAGTAATAGAAAGCAACAAAGTTTAATACATAAATATTGATAACAATATTTAATATTTTCCAAATCAAAAATGTTATCATAGTATTGAGCGGATTTAATTGTTTAAGTCTTAGCATAAAATTACTAATAGAAAAAGAGGTATACCACGCTATGCAAGCTAATCCATTGTTCTATTTATTTAAGAAGATTAATTGGCCGACCCTATTAATTATCATAGCTGTTATTATTTCATCATTAGGAAGTATTACAGGTTTGATTGTTCCTGCATTTACTGGGAAATTAGTTGATAATTTTTCTTTTGAAAGCATGAATTGGAATTTTATCATACTTTTTATAGGCGTATTCTTACTTAATGCAATTTTAAGTGGGATAGGTCTGTATTTATTAAGTAAAATTGGTGAAAAAATTATTTATGCCATACGTTCGTTATTATGGCAACATATTATACACCTGAAAATGCCATTTTTTGACCAAAATGAGAGTGGTCAGTTAATGAGCCGTTTAACAGATGATACTAAAGTTATTAATGAATTCATTTCACAAAAATTACCTAATCTATTGCCGTCTGCGATTACTATTATTGGCTCTTTTGTTATGTTATTCATCATGGATTGGAAGATGACATTACTGACGTTTATAACGATACCGGTATTTGTCATTATTATGATTCCGTTAGGTAAAGTAATGCAAAATGTCTCGAAAAAAACACAGGCAGAAATTGCTAATTTCAGTGGCTTATTAGGACGTGTCCTAACAGAAATGAGGTTAGTGAAAGTTTCAAATACAGAAAATGATGAACTAGAGAACGCGCATCGTAATTTGAACCGAATTTATGGTTTAGGGTTGAAACAAGCGAAAATCACTGCCATCATTCAACCTTTATCAGGCTTAATTATGTTATTAACGATTGCTATTATTTTAGGTTTTGGTGCTTTACGCATTGCTTCCGGAGCAATATCTGCTGGTACATTAATTGCAATGATATTTTATGTCGTGCAACTATCGTCACCGTTAGTCAATTTGTCTACGTTAGTTACAGATTATAAAAAGGCTGTGGGTGCAAGTGCAAGGATACATGAAATTATGCATGAGCCGTTAGAAGTTATGGATAATGCACATGCAACTATTATTCAAGGCAGCACATTACATTTTAATCATGTTGATTTTAAATATGATGTTAAACCGATTTTAAATGATGTCAATTTTGAAATTCCTGCCGGAAAGGTTACTGCTTTCGTAGGACCTTCAGGTTCAGGCAAGAGTACAATTTTTAATATTATTGAACGGATGTACGATATAGATGCAGGTATCGTTACATATGGAAATGCTTCTATTTATGATATGCCACTTGCCGAATGGCGTAATAAAATTGGCTATGTTATGCAATCTAATGCAATGATGAATGGTACGATTAAAGATAATATGCTGTATGGCATTAATCGCGAAGTTTCTGATGAAGAATTAGTACAATATGCCAAACTAGCTAATTGTGATGACTTTATTATGAATTTAGAACAAGGCTATGACACATTGGTAGGGGAACGAGGCGTAAAACTATCAGGTGGACAACGACAAAGAATAGATATTGCACGTAGCTTTGTTAAAAATCCAGATATTTTATTATTAGACGAAGCAACTGCAAACTTGGATAGCGAAAGTGAACGCAAAATTCAAGAAGCATTAGAAGTACTAATGACCAATAGAACAACAGTAGTTATTGCGCATCGACTTTCAACAATTAGAAAAGCAGACCAAATAGTCTTTATAGATCAAGGTCGTGTCACTGGTATAGGAAGTCATGAATCATTAATTCAAGCGCATGAAAAATATCAGCAATTTGTAACAACACAAAATTTAAATAATAATTAAAATTAAAGTAATCTATTTTTAAAGATATTAGTAATCATAAAAAATTTATTTTATCACGAGTATTACCATGCTATAATTAATTTGCTATCAAAGACAACTATTTAATAAAGAAAAGCTTTTAATGGAGCCTTTGTAAGCGAATACATAAAGCGTCGACTGAATACAGAGTGTAAGTGATTTGTACGCATGGTTGCATGTTTTTATTATAACAGTAAGTTAGTAAATTTTTAGGAGTTTAATAACTAAAAGATAGATGGAATGGTGGGGGTTAAATGTTTTTAATTATTAATATCATTGGATTGCTCGTATTTTTAGCAATTGCAGTTCTTTTTTCTAGAAATCGCAAAGACATTCAATGGAAATCAATTATTATTTTAGTGATTGTGAATGTTATCTTGGCATGGTTCTTTATTTATTTCCCATGGGGGAAAGCGGCGGTCCATGCACTCGCTGACGGTATTGCATGGATAATACAATCGGCACATGCTGGTACAGGCTTTGCGTTTGCAAGTTGGGTTGGTCAAAAAAATATGGATATGGCAGTCAGTGCGTTATTCCCTATTTTATTAATCGTGCCATTGTTTGATATTTTAATGTATCTCAATATACTGCCACGCGTAATTGGTGGTATTGGTTGGGTATTAGCGAAAATCACGAGACAACCTAAATTTGAATCATTCTTCGGTATCGAAATGATGTTCTTAGGTAATACTGAAGCTTTAGCAGTTTCAAGTGAACAATTAAAAAGAATGAATGAAGCGCGTGTACTTACTGTAGCAATGATGTCGATGAGTTCTGTATCTGGTGCAATTGTAGGTGCATATGTCGCTATGGTGCCAGGGGATTTAGTATTAACGGCTATACCGCTAAATATTATTAATGCGATTATAGTATCGGCAATCTTAAATCCAGTACGTGTTGAAGAACAAAATGATGTCATTTACAGCATTAAAAATAATGAAATTGAAAAACAACCATTCTTCTCTTTCTTAGGTGATTCTGTTTTAAATGCTGGTAAGTTAATTTTAATCATTGTGGCGTTCGTAATTAGTTTTGTAGCATTATCAGACTTGATTGATCGCTTAATCAATGCGTTAACAGGTGTGATTGGCACTTGGATAGGGTTAAAAGGTAGCTTCGGATTAGACCAAATCTTAGGTGTCTTCATGTATCCATTTGCGCTATTATTAGGATTACCTTGGGATGAAGCTTGGATCGTGGCACAACAGATGGCTAAAAAAATTGTAACCAATGAATTCGTCGTTATGGGCCAAATTAAAGATGTTATAAGTACATATTCACCTCATAGACGTGCAGTACTTACGACTTTCTTAATTTCATTTGCTAACTTCTCTACAATCGGTATGATTGTAGGTACGTTAAAAGGCATTGTTGATAAAAAGACATCAGATTTCGTTTCTGAATATGTACCAATGTTATTACTAGCTGGTATTTTAGTATCACTAATGACTGCCGGATTTGTAGGCTTATTCGCTTGGTAAGCTAAAAGATAAATTCATCATTAAAAAGCCTGCTTTCTTAATCATATTAAGAAAGCAGGCTTTTTAATGATG
>NZ_JAVTDB010000040.1:0-34884 GCF_032139365.1 Staphylococcus kloosii | reverse complement strand
AGTTTATAAAGTTCATTAATTTAAAACCTAAATTATAGTTCGTTGCTTATGATAAACTGCTTTATTTATTCATTAACATCATGTAAAATAGGAAATAACTAGAATTAGATTAATAGCTATTTAATCTATTCTTATACTGAACGAAATTAACTTCCCTAGAAACATACTGGGCAGAAAGCTTGTATGTTCTTTTATATTCAGACACTTTGCCTAATTTTACAAATTTGGTTCTATTCATTTTTGTAAGTGTATTCGACTAGGGTTTTTATTCAATAATATTAAATATTTAAAGATAGCAATAGGAGGAAATATAGATAATGGCAGTATTTAAAGTATTTTATCAACATAATAAAGACGAAGTGGTAGTTCGTGAGAACACACAAACAATTTACGTAGAAGCACAAACTGAAGAACAAGTAAGACGTTATTTAAAAGATCGTAATTACAACATTGAATTTATTACTAAATTAGAGGGCACACATTTAGAATATGAAAAACAATCAGATCACTTTAATGTGGAGCAAGCTGAATAATGAAGCAAATCAATAAAAATGAAGTAGCAGTATATGCACTTGGCGGCTTAGGTGAAGTAGGTAAAAATACTTATGCTGTTGAGTATCAGGATGAAATTGTCATTATTGATGCGGGTATTAAGTTTCCTGACGACAATTTATTAGGTATCGATTATGTCATTCCTGATTATACGTACTTAGAACAAAACCAAGATAAAATCGTTGGTTTATTTATTACGCATGGACATGAAGACCATATAGGTGGTGTGCCCTACCTGTTAAAACAAATTAATGTACCTATTTACGGTGGTCCATTAGCTTTAGGATTAATTAGAAATAAATTAGAAGAACATCACTTATTAAGAACAACGGAACTGAACGAAATAGATGAACAAAGTGTTATTAAGTCAAAACATTTTGAAATTTCATTTTACTTAACGACACATAGTATCCCTGAAGCATATGGTGTTATAGTCAATACACCGGAAGGTAATATTGTTCATACTGGTGACTTTAAATTTGATTTCACACCTGTTGGTGAACCGGCTAACATTGGTAAAATGGCTAAATTAGGTGACGAAGGCGTATTATGTCTACTATCTGATTCAACAAACGCACTCGTGCCTGATTTCACTTTAAGTGAACGCGAAGTCGGACAAAATGTCGATAAGATTTTTAGAAATTGTACGGGTCGTATTATTTTCGCAACTTTCGCATCTAATATATATCGTGTTCAACAAGCTGTTGAAGCCGCTATTAAGCATGGGCGAAAGATTGTTACTTTTGGTCGTTCAATGGAAAATAACATTAAAATTGGTATGGAACTAGGCTATATTAAAGCACCGCCAGAAACTTTTGTAGAACCAAATAAAATTAATAGTATCCCTAAGCATGAATTATTAATTTTATGTACAGGTTCACAAGGTGAGCCTATGGCTGCTTTATCACGTATAGCTAATGGTACACATAAACAAATAAAAATCATCCCTGAGGATACGGTTGTATTTAGCTCATCACCTATTCCCGGTAATACAAAAAGTATTAATCGTACAATCAACTCGTTATATCGTGCAGGTGCAGATGTAATTCACAATAAAGTGTCTAACATTCACACGTCTGGTCACGGTTCTCAAGGTGACCAACAATTAATGTTACGTTTGATTAGACCTAAATACTTCTTACCTATCCATGGAGAGTACCGTATGCTTAAAGCACATGGTCAATCAGGTATTGAATGTGGCGTTGACCCAGAAAATGTTTTTATTTTCGACATTGGCGATGTTTTAGCACTTACACATGATTCTGCTCGCAAAGTTGGCCGTATTCCTTCAGGTAACGTATTAGTTGACGGTAGCGGTATAGGCGACATCGGCAACGTCGTTATACGTGATCGTAAGTTATTATCAGAAGAAGGTTTAGTTATCGTAGTTGTTAGTATTGATTTCAAAACAAACAAACTACTCTCTGGCCCCGACATTATTTCACGTGGCTTTGTTTATATGCGTGAGTCAGGTCAACTTATTTACGATGCGCAACGTAGAATTAAAACAGATGTGATTTCTAAATTAAATCAAAATAGTTCGATACAGTGGCATCAAATAAAGTCATCAATTATTGAAACATTACAACCATATTTATATGAGAAAACAGCAAGAAAACCAATGATTTTACCTGTAATCATGAAGGTAAATGAAGATGAAGATAGCAAAGCTAACTCTAGTAAACCACAAAAAGAACGTAAATCTTCAAATGCGAAAACAACACCTAAAGAAAAGTCACAAAAACAACAAAATAACGTAGAACCAAAATAGCATTTGAATTTTGTTACAAAAATATACAAGGAGTATAGCTATCTACAGTAGATAGCTATACTCCTTTTTTATAGTAAATAAAAAAGCGTGCCGAATGAATATTCAACACACTTAAAAAGCGTACAATTCTACCTTACAACTTTCATTTCAAACCGATTTAAGTCATTATCATGACCAATCATTATTAAAATATCGCCTATTTCTATATTTTCATTTGGATCAGGAGAAACGAGTATATTTCTACCGCGCTTAACCGCTATAATACTAATACCAAATTGAGCTCTAATATCTAGCTCAATAATCGTTTTACCTGCCATCTTTTCGCTTGCTTTAATTTCTACAATAGAATGCTCATCGGCTAATTCTAGGTAATCTAGTACGCTCGCACTCGCTACGTTATGAGCGATACGACGGCCCATATCACGCTCTGGATGAACGACTGTATCTGCACCAATTTTATTTAAAATTTTCGCATGGTAATCATTTTGAGCTTTAGCTGTTACTTTTTTAACACCTAATTCTTTTAAAATAAGTGTCGTCAATGTACTAGATTGAATATTTTCACCTATAGCAACAATAACATGATCAAAGTTTCTAATACCTAAACTTTTCATTACGGCCTCATCTGTTGTATCAGCCACTACTGCATGGGTAGCAATTTCACTATACTCATTCACACGTGCTTCATTACTATCAATTGCCATAACGTCCATATCTAATGCATTTAATTCTCTAACAATACTACCACCAAAACGGCCTAATCCTATTACCACATATTCTTTTTCCATATGCGTCCTCCATTAAAAAATAAAGGCGCGAGAAAGGTCACATTGTTTTACAATTTGCTAACCTTTCTCACCCTTTTGTTAATATTGAGACTTTTTGCCTTCTACATATGCTTTGTCGAAAACAAATAACTTCAATAATAATATTAACGATGGAACCAATAAAAGTAAACCACAAATAAATGCGATCGTTAATGCCATCGCCATACTATCATTTGCCACTGCGTGTTCGAATTGCACTTGTGGATATAAAATATATGGTAATTTACTTGCACCATACCCGAAAAAGGCAAAGGCCATTTGCAGTATGACCATTATAAATGCCCAACCGTGTGCTTTTTTAATTAGAGTTAATAACATAGCCACTATAAAACAAATTAGGCTGAGTAAAAATAACCACCAATAGTTCAGCACTGCTGATAGAAAATGCCCTTCATTTTGAATTCTTAATGATAAAAAGACAAATAGTGATATTGCAATCATCGGTGGACCCCAGAATAGGAACCAGTATCTTAACAATTTATATGCTCTTGTATCTTTTGCTCTATCAGCATAAAATGTTAAAAATCCTGAAGAGATATAAAGTACAGTGATGACTGCTAAAAAGACTACTGCCCATGAAAATGGACTTAGTAATAATTCAGTCCAATTCAAGTCAAAGCTTGAACCATGCTTAGTAATATAACCACCTTCAGAAATTGTCATTGCAGTTGCTAACGACGCAGGAATAAATAATCCTGTTAAGCCATATAGTACTAACCAAGGTAATTTAGAATCTTGGCCATAGTTTTCAAATGCGTAGAACGCACCTCTTATCGATAACAATACTAATGCAATGGAAGCTGGTACTAATAATACTGTGCCAAAGTATAATGCTGTGTCTGGGAAGAAACCTACCATTCCTACGAAAAAGAACACGAAGAAGACGTTTGTTACTTCCCAAACTGGGTTCAAATATCTAGATATTAGATGATTTAACTTTTTATCTTGATTAGTAATCTTAGCATGCAATGCAAAGAAGCCTGCGCCAAAGTCGATTGATGCAATAATAATATAGCAAAACAAAAATAACCACAAAACGATTATTCCAATATAAGAAAATATCATTACTGCTCACCTCTCTCATTAGAAACTGCTGCGATATCTTTATAAGCAGGTTTATTTTTAAACATTCTTATTAGCACATAAGCTGCTGTTACTATTAGTACAATATAAAGCAAACCAAACAAAATAGTAACGAATGTTAAACCACCAGCTTGCGTAGCAGCTTCTTTAACTTTTAAATAACCTCTAACAATCCATGGTTGACGACCCATTTCTGTCAAGAACCAACCAAATTCAATAGCTAACATCGCTGCAGGTCCAGTGAGTAGAATGCCGTATAACATCGGTTTGGTATGCATAAAGCGTCGTAATTTTTTAAATATTAACGTCGCTACATATGCCGCAGAAATGATGAAACAAAATACGCCGAGTGATACCATCAAGTCAAAGAAATAGTGCACGATAAGTGGTGGTAAGTCAGCTTTAGGAAAATCGTTTAACCCTTTTACTTTCGTATTAATGTTATCGTCTGCTAAAAAGCTTAGTAACCCAGGTATTTTTATTGCACCTGTTACTTGTTGCGTATGTTCATTGAGTGTACCGAAGAAAACTAAATCAGCTTTTGAACCAGTATCAAAATGCCATTCATAAGCTGCTAATTTCTCTGGCTGCACTTTGTGTAAAAATTTAGCTGATAAATCTCCAGCAAGCATTGAACCTAAAGTAAATACTAAACCTAAAATCATCGTTATTTTTAGTGACTTTTTATGATATTCTGCATCTTTACTCACTTTATTTTTTAACAATTTAAATGCTGCTATAGCAGCTAATATAAATGCCATCGTCATAAGTGCAGTGGCAACTACGTGAAATGATCTTACTAAAAATGATGCATTAAACATTGCTGCCCAAGGTTCAACGTTTACCATTCTACCATCTTTAAATTGGAATCCTGCAGGCGTATTCATAAACGAGTTTACTGACGTAATGAACAATGCGGAGAATGAACCACCAATAATAACTGGAATACTTAAAATTAAGTGTGTCCATTTACCTTTAAACCTATTCCAAGTATATAAATAAATACTTAAAAAGATAGCCTCAAAGAAGAATGCAAATGTTTCCATAAATAGTGGTAACGCTATAACGTGCCCACCTAATTGCATAAATGTCGGCCAAAGTAGTGACAACTGTAAGCCGATAATTGTACCTGTCACAACACCGACTGCAACAGTAATAGTATAACCTTTGGACCAACGTTTCGCTAATGCAGTATAGCTCGGATCATTCTTTTTAATACCTAAAAATTCTGCAATAGCAAACATTAATGGCATTCCAACACCAATCGTCGCAAAAATTATATGAACGGCTAGCGTCATTCCAGTGAGGAAACGCGCTATTTCTACTGAATCCATAAAATCACCTTTTTCCTGAATTTGTGACAAAAATCACAATATATTTTTATTATAACTCGCAATTTTCATGGATGAAATTGTTATGGTTCATTTGAATATTGACAAATTAATGACGTGTCACAGACAGTTCACAAACTTGATTTCTTATGTTGTATCTCTTATATTAAGAAATAGTAACTCACTTTGAAAGGAATTTGTTTTTAATGTCTAATATTACCATCTATTCACAAAATGATTGCCCGCCCTGCACTTTTATTAAAAATTATTTAACTACCAAAAATATTGATTATACCGAAAAGAACATTTCACAAAACGCAACATATCGTAATGAAATGATGGACTATGATGCTTTTGCTACGCCATTTATTCTTTTAAATAATGAGCCTATGTACCAAGTTGATATGGACAAAATTAACGCTGAATTGAACATTAAATAAACAGAAGCACCTGGGATATAAATCCCAGAAAAATAGCACTCAGATGATTTAGTTTGATTCATCTGAGTGCTTCTTTTTTATGCAATACTTCGTATTGTTGGCTCACTTTCTTATAGAAAGGCCTTAGCATGAAGTCTGCAGCTTCTCCCCTGAAGTGTGTCGCCAAGATATGACGCCATTTATATATGATTTCACATTAAAATGCTTTAAAATCAAGGCTATTTTGATTTTCACTCGAATATCGTTCGTGGCATAGATAAAGTCAAAAGAGCATTTGGTTTTATATTAATCGCACTTAATAAAAGAAAAGTAGTAGCACAACACGCTAACAATTAATCAAAATAATAATGAAAAAGGCAATTTCTATATTATTTCAATAGAAATTGCCTTTTTTCACTTAACCAAACACTTTATATCTAAGCGCTTCTTTTAATTTGCTATTTAGTATATTGTTTAACTAATGTTTGAACTTCTTCTGAAGTTGCTGCATTAATTGCACGGTTAGCTAATTCTTGCATTTCAGACTGACTTAATTCTTTGATTTGACGACGTGCTTTCAAGATTGAAGTCGCACTCATAGAGAATTCATCTAATCCTAAACCTAGTAATAATGGTATAGCAATTTCATCTCCCGCCATTTCACCACACATACCAGTCCATTTACCTTCATTATGTGAAGCTTCGATTACTTGTTTAACTAAACGAAGTATTGCCGGATTATAAGGTTGATATAGGTATGATACACGTTCTGACATGCGGTCTGCTGCCATAGTGTATTGGATTAAGTCATTAGTACCAATACTAAAGAAGTCTACTTCTTTAGCAAAGACATCTGCTAAAGCAGCCGTAGAAGGAATTTCTACCATGATACCTAATTCGATATCATCAGAAACTTCAGTACCTTCTTGTTTTAAGTTCGCTCTTTCTTCTTCTAATAATGCTTTAGCATCACGGAATTCTTGAACAGTTGCAACCATCGGGAACATAATATTCAATTTACCGAACGCTGAAGCACGTAATAAAGCACGCAATTGTGGTCTAAAAATATCTGGTTGATCTAGACATAAACGAATTGCTCTATAGCCTAAGAACGGATTCATTTCGTCAGGTAAATTTAAGTATGGTAGTTCTTTATCGCCGCCAACATCTAATGTACGAACGACGACTCTTTTACCTTCCATAGACTCAATAACTTCTTTGTATGCCTCAAATTGTTCATCTTCAGTTGGCAACTGATCTCTACCCATGTATAAGAATTCCGTACGATATAAACCAATACCTTCAGCGCCATTTTCGAGTACGCCTTTAATATCGTTTGGCGTACCAATATTAGCTGCTAATTCTACATGATTACCGTCTAATGTTACTGACTCTTCGTCGCGTAATTTTTGTAAATCTTTTTTATCTTCAAAGAAACGTTCGCGTTTATTTTGATAAGCGATAACTTCATCGTCTGTAGGATTAACAATGACTTCGCCAGTTAATCCGTCAACGACAATCATATCACCTTGTTGAACTTCATCCGTAATAGATTTAGTGCCAACAACTGCGGCAATTTCTAAAGAACGACTCATAATAGCAGAGTGAGAAGTTCTGCCACCGATATTAGTAACAAAACCTTGTACAAATTCTTTATTTAATTGCGCAGTATCTGAAGGCGTTAAGTCATTACCAATTATAACAACGCTTTCATCAATCATACTAGGATTTGGTAATTCAACACCTAATAAGTTTGCTAAAATACGTTTTCTCACATCACGTATATCGGCAGCACGTTCTTTCATATATTCATTGTCCATGCCTTCAAAGATAGAGATAAATTGGTCTGTAACTTCAGTTAATGCTGTAGGCGCGTTAACTTGGTCATTTTTAATTTTGTCTTCGATTGGTTGAATTAACTCTGGATCATCTAAAACTAATAAGTGCGCGTCAAAAATAGCCGCTTTATCAGCACCTAAATTTTGCTCTGCATTATTTCTAATTTTAGTTAATTCAATTTTTGATGTATTGATAGCATTTTGAAATTTTTCTACTTCAGCAGATGCATCAGCAACCTTCTCATTGTCGAATGATAAGTCTGGCTCAACTAGTAAATAAGCCTTAGCTATTGCCACACCATCAGAAGCAGCAATCCCCTTAATATAATTAGTCATGATTATTCAGTAAGTCCTTCTTTAGATAATACTTCTGTAATCGCATCAATTGCTTCTGCTTCATCGCTACCATCTACATAAATTGTGATTTCAGCATCTTTACCTACACCTAAACTCATAACACCCATAATAGATTTTAAGTTTACTTTTTTGCTGTTATATTCTAATTGAATATCAGAATCAAATTTTGAAGCTGTTTGTACAAGCATCGTTGCTGGACGTGCGTGTATACCTGTTTCATCAATAATTACGTAAGATTTTTGTTCCATATGTGTAAATCTCCTTCATATAGTTAGAATTGTTAGTTTATTATAAAACTTAACATAGTTTTATACGTTTACATTACCAAAAAAATTATATAAATTCAATTCGTTAATCCCTAGACATGATAATAATCAGCGATTATTTACGAGTTTTTTGAAAGCGCTGCAATTAAAATGTTTTTTTATACTATTGAGCGAATTACTTTTTCGCATTTTTCTACGTGATCTTGTCCTATTTTTTTCATGAAATAATAACTAATTGACGCAGATATAGCTTGTCCTACTACAGGAAACCATTTTGTTTGTTTAGCAGCAGTACGTTTAGCGACATCTCTAATTACGACTTTCAATAAAGCGCTTGAAACTTTTCTACCAACAAATTGACTACCTTGAATTGCAGCAGCTGTATAAATACGTTCTTTTACATCATCGCCTAAGTTATTTACTTGTTTATGATCAACACCATAAATTTTATTGATGTCTTCAATGATGTCTCTCATTAACTTCAAGTCCACACCAAAATCTAAACCGGGTATTGGGACAATGCTCACACTAGAAGATAAAATAGCTTTTTTTCTAATTAGTGCTTCCGCACGTTCTCTACGATTAGCAATTTCATCATTAGTAGTTGGCAAATTATTTTTAGCATTTATTTCTTCGATATTTAATACTTTATTACCAAATTTATTAGTTAATTTATTTGTAACTTTATTTTTAATTCCCATTTTAATCTACTCCTTCATTTGTGCATTCAATAATTTAAATACCCTGTTTTCAATAAATTATTTAATTTGCAAGAAGATAGCTTTTAAATATTTGGAAGGTTTATAATGTGGATGTGTTTTGAAATCTTTAGGTAATCCCATTACTTCTATTAACTCATAATCAACATCGACGTTCTCCAATGTGTCTTTTATAACTTTTTTAAATGCTTTTAATGAAAATGTACTATTATTTGTACACAACAACAAATTACCGTCTGGGCCTAAAATATCTAATGCACCTAAAATTAACTTGTCATAGTCTTTAGTAACAGAAAATGTTTTCTTTTTATTTCTAGCAAAACTTGGTGGATCTATTACAATCGTATCGTAAAAGTGATCGTGACGACGCGCATAATTAAAGAAGTCAAAAGTATCCATTACATAAATATATTGAGATTTGGGGTCAATACCATTCAACCCAAAATTCTCTTCTGTAAGACTACGCGAACGATTAGCTAAATCAACGCTCGTAGTACTATTAGCTTCATTAGCCGCTACAACTGAAAATGCACCTGTATAACTAAATAAATTTAAAATATCACGTCCGTCTGAGAATTTGTCTCTTAACTTTTTACGTACTTCTTTTTGGTCTAAAAAGATGCCAGTCATTAAACCATCATCTAAATTCACATTATAAAATGTATTGTTTTCTTCAATTACAATCGGAAATTCAGGCGCTTCACCTGTTACATAACCACCGGTTAATGAATCATCTTTAAAACGCATTTTTTCATATATAGAGGTATACTCGAATACCGTTTCAATGGCTTTTAATATCAAATATCTAAACTTATAAATTCCTTTTGAATACCATTGAATTAAAAGATGGTCGTCATAATTATCAATAGTTAAACCACCAACGCCATCGCCTTCACTATTAAATAATCTAAATGCAGAAGTACCATCTAAGTTATAAAAATAAGTTCTTTCTTCAAGTGCAATTTGGAATAATCGTTCGAAGAAACTAGCATTTATCTCTTCTTCTTTGTCATAACTTAGAACCCAACCTATGCCTTTATGTTGTCTACCAACATAACAAGTCGCAATATATTCTTCTTTATTCGTTACTAAGTAGAACAAATCTCCTTCTTTTAAGTGATCGTGAGCGTAAATATCCTCTTCTTCGATTAATGGATATTGATTATTATATTTAGTTTCTTTTCCTCTATTTAAAGTGGCTGTTTTCATAATTTGCCGACCTTTCTTTATTTATAATTTATAGCGCTTTTTATTTTAACATGTTGTTTACACTGGAACATCACAAATGTACATGTTTAGTCCTATAATCCCTACTAAAATGACTCGTTTGCATCTCGTTTTAAACTTTAAAACATAAAAATACAGCTAAATGGCCTCTATTACCTAACCATTAAGCTGCATTAATATAACTATTTTAATGTCTTAGTTTTATTACAAACCCTACAATAACCGCAATTAACATGATGAATAAAATCGGAGTAATGAAAATAGATAACAACAATCCGTGAATCATAATATTGACAAATTCTGTAAGTAATTTAAAGAACAGAATACTAATCATAAATAGCTGTAAATAATAAAATTTATTGCGTAAGAAATTCGTGAGTGTCGTTAGAATATAAATAATAATTGCAAATATTAGTAATAGTAATGTTATCCATTCGATAACATATTGTGTTTGTGAAAGTTCCCATTCACCAGACACAAATAAACTATTTCTATTGTTAAATTCAATTAATGTGAAGAATAATAAGACTGCACCACATAATAATTCAATATATGCAGTTTTCAACCATTTTGGTTTCTTCATCCAGTTTGGTACATCATCTTCTTGAATGTCTATTATTTCTTTCCATTTATTTATAAAGTTATCTTTCTTATCGCGCATTTTCTGTAAGTCAACACTTCTCCGTGTTTTACGAGTAAATTCAGTTGTTCTATCTTGCAAGTTTTTCCAATGTTCTTTTGTTTGGTTTGTCATCGAATCTTTACTCATACGAGAAAGTTCTGGTTCTTCTTCACCTAATTCTTGTTTAGTAAGAGGAAGTGATCTTCTTAAAAACAAGAAATTCCATATAGCCATTTGACCTAAAACCCACATGATTAAAAAGAATGTATTAATACTTAAAATATCTATTGATAAAATTTCATCGCTGTCTATACGACTGTATAGTACAATTTGCGTCAATAGATAAACAATGCCATAACTAAAAATTATCCATAGATAGTGATATTTGCGGTGATTAGGATTTAATTCGTCTTTATAAACGATATATCCTATATGAATAGCGAATGGCACTATAAATAGTACTGCAAAGAAGCTATAAATTTGAGTCATTAAAATTATTGTTATTAGAAAGTATAAAATACCTACGACTAAGAAGAATATTGAAATATCATAATCATACTTAGTTGTACGATATAATGTAAAACCTAAATAAATAACTAAAGCACCAAAAAGAATAATTATAATTGCACTAACAATTGGGAAACTACCTATATAATTACTTGTCACCCTAATAATTTCACCGAAAAATGCATTAATAAAGTCCCAAACATTATGAATATGTAATTCTATCTTATCTTTACCATTAAGTTTATTAATTAAAGATAAATTTAGTAATATAATGACACTTATTAAAATGGACACTATACCAATTACATAGCTATATAATATTTCGGCGTGTTTTTTCAAAAACGACATACCATTCACCTCAAAGTTATTATATACGAACTTAAGAATCTTGTCTTTAAATAAACCGATAAATAAGTCTATAGTATGATATAAAATATACACATTAAACTTTCCACAGTTTGCTTTGTTTTAAACAAACTTCAATTACTTAAGAATACCTTATTTATACGATTTCTTGCAACAGTATTATAATTAATTTGTTTTAAATCTTGTGGAGGAGGTAAACACATTTGTATAACAACTTTATACAGTAAAAATCCTAAATTGAGGAGTGGTTCCCTATGAGTAAAGAAGAAATGCACAAAGACTTAGCGGAACAAGCAAAAAACGCGGAAAATGAACTAAAAGACAAAAACGAAAACAGTACTGATAATCATGAAGAAACGATGAAAAATATTCAAGATTTATATGAATAAGGGTGTAATGAGACGAATTTTCATTTACTACCTTGACAAACAACGTTATAAGGCATACATTAAAGTTAAATTAAAACTTAATATACGCACTAGGGGTGTTTTGTGACTGAGATGAGGATTCCCTCAAACCCTTTGAACCTGATCTAGATGAAACTAGCGTAGGAAAGTGTACAATTATAATTATTAACTTATTAATTTTTTTGTATAATTATGCCTATAATTTCGCACAACTTCTAGTGAGGTTGTGCGTTTTTTTTATGGAGGAATGTTACATGTCAAAAGGTTTAAAACTATCAGAAATACTAGTTACAATACTGATTGCTATCGTCTTTTCAATTATCTATAATATTTGGAATTTCGTTTATAAAGCATTTCAAGTATCTGGGCTTCATATAGAAGAAATTACTTACGGTGCTTGGTTTATGGCAGCTGTAGTAGCTTATCTTATTATTCCGAAAGCAGGTATCGCATTATTAGCTGAATTTGCTGCTGGTGCTGGTGAAACTATTGTTATGGGCCGTTTTGATATTGCTACAATAATTTATGCTTTTGTACAAGGTTTAGCCTGTGAAATTATCTTTGCAATTTTTAGATATAAATCTCGCAAAGCTATCGTTGCAATATTGGCTGGTTTATTAACTGCTATTTCAACATTACCATTAGACTTTGCTTATGGTTACTTAGCATCACTTACAAGCTGGAACTTAACACTATATATTGTTTTTCGTTTATTAGGCGGTATATTAGTGGCCGGACTACTCTCTTATTATATAGTTAAGGCGCTCGATCAAACAGGTGTCACTAGATTATTTAGACCCTCATCAAAAGAAGATTACGATAATTTATAAGGAGCGTTGCACGTGTTAGTAGCAAAAAATTTACGCCTAAAATACCCAAACGCCAACAAAAAGATTTTTGATGGGTTAGATATAACAATAAGGGAGCAAGAAAAAATACTATTATTAGGACCTTCAGGTTCAGGGAAAAGTACATTATTAAATGTACTTAGTGGCATAGTACCTGAATTGATAGAACTACCACTAAAATATGATCAACTAGATAGAGATTTAAATAGTGGCGTTATTTTTCAAGACCCTGACACACAATTTTGTATGCCAAAAGTCTATGAAGAACTCGCTTTTATTTTAGAAAATAGACAAGTGCCTAGAGCGCAAATGGATGATGAGATAATAAAGGCGTTGCACGCTGTTGATTTATCTGTCAATAAAGATCAATATGTAAATCAATTAAGCGGTGGCATGAAACAAAAATTAGCAATTGCAGAAACATTATTACAAAATGCCAACACGCTATTTCTAGATGAACCTACTGCAATGTTAGACGTTGAAGCGACCGAAGCACTTTGGTCTAAAATTAAATCATTGTGGACTAATCAAACAGTGCTCATTGTCGAACACAAAGTTGCTCATATATGGGAACACATAGATAGAATAATTCTATTCGATTATGACGGAAATGTTATTGCTGATGAACAACCGCAAAACATATTAACTAACTATGAACATTTACTAACTGAGTATGGTGTGTGGCATCCTAAGGCTTGGGATTACGCACCTAAACCAATCACACAACCTGTATTAGAAAAGTCAGACTATCAACTTCGTCTAGAACAATGCACAATAAAAAGAGGTAAAAGCACGTTAATTAATGTCAATGAATTAACGATAAATCAAGGTGAATGGATTACAATCACCGGGGCTAATGGCAGTGGAAAAACATCTCTACTAGAATCTATAATGCAACTTATTCAATATGAAGGAAAAATGTATTTTAATAATAAAATGATCCGAAAGATACAAGATATTGCACATCATGCCTTTTTAGTTTATCAAAATCCAGAATTACAATTTATCACTAATTCTGTTTACAATGAAATATTTGTTCAATATTCAAACTATAGTGATACTGAAGCACAACAAAAAACAGAAAACTTGTTACACGAACTAAATTTAACCGAAGTCAAACATCAACATCCCTTCGAACTTTCAGTAGGACAAAAAAGACGTTTAAGTGTTGCTACTGCTCTAAGTTCAGAAGCTGAAATCATCTTATTAGATGAACCTACTTTCGGTTTAGATAGTCATAATACATTTAACCTAATCAAATTGTTTCAACAGCGTATTAGTAAAGGACAAACAATAATTATGGTTACTCATGATCCTGAACTTATAAAACGCTATTCTACACGAAGAATACACGTAGAAAGTAAACAACTTGTAGAAATGATAGGTGAAGCACATGTTTGATTTATGGAAAACAAGATACACTTTCTTGGATGACGTTAATGTTATTACGAAATTGACACTATCAATATTACTATTTTTCTTAGTAATATTAATTCACCAATTTGATTTAATGATTTATTTAGCTTTATTGATGGTTTTATTTTTATTGTTTTTTAATGGTATTAAATTAAGTGTCACATTAATATTTATTCTGTTTACAATGTTGTTTAGTATAGTGTCATCATTATTTATGATTTTTTATGGTGCTGGTACACATACGTTATTTAAACTCGGCTTCATTCAAATTTCAATAGAAAGCTTAATTAGAGGTATACATCTTTCATTAAGAACAATGGCCGTATCATTCTTCGGCTTATTGGTTGTATTCTCTTCGCAAATCGTCATGATTTTTTATAGTTTAATGCAGCATTTAAAAGTTAAGCCCAAGTTCGCTTATGCCTTTATGGCAGCTGTAAGAATGGTGCCGCTTATGTTAAGTTCGTTTGTTCAATTGAGAAGAACGTTGAAAATGCGTTATCAAATGATACCTTCAAGAAATTACAAATGTTTAAACCGCTTCAAACATTTATTAATTCCTATGCTAAGTCAAAACATTAGAAAAGCACATCAACTATCAGTAGCAATGGAGAAAAAAGGTTTTAAAGATGGTCCTCGAACATATTACTATTATGTGCCATTTTCATATAAAGACATTATTTTAATCATCGTTATGATTGTGTTAGTAGCTTTAGCATTTATATTAGCTCATTTCATGCCTATTACTAGCATTAATGACGTAAGAGTCAATAATATTTATTAAACAGTCATATAGATAGCAAAAACGTCAATTTCTACATTAATTAGATAGAAATTGACGTTTAATTTTATTTTATTGCTTTATTACTAATATCATTTCTATAGAATAAAGCATCACTTTCAATGTTTTCCACAAATTTATAAGCTTGTTCTTTTGCTTTTTTGATATTTTCACCTTGTCCTACAGCTAATATAACTCTCCCACCACTTGTTACATATTTATCATTGTGTAATGTTAGACCACTTACAAAATAATTGCCATCTAAAGTGAAACCAGCGACGTGTTTGCCTTTTTCGTATGTGCCTGGGTAGCCTTTTGAAGCGAGCATAACACCTACAAAAGCATCATCTTGCCATTGAAATTGGATAGGTTGTTTTTGATCTAATTCAATGATGTGTTGCATTAAATCGCTTTCCATTCGACTTAGTAATACTTGCGCTTCAGGATCTCCAAATCGTGCATTAAACTCAATTACTTTAGGACCTTCTTTAGTAATAATAGCACCAATGTATAATATACCAAAAAATGAATAACCTTCCTCATGCATCGCTTTCGCTATTGGTTGAGCTATCATATCATTTGTTTGTCTTAAAATATCTTCACCGATGTGTGGAACTGGACAATAAGCGCCCATACCGCCTGTATTAGGTCCTTTATCGTTATCAAATGCTCGTTTATGATCTTGTGCAATACAATCAAAAGGAACTGCATAATCACCGTTTACAAAAGTCATGAGTGAAAATTCTTCCCCTTCTAAAAACGTTTCAAAAACGACAAGTTCATTCCCACTTTCATAAAATGCTTGTACTGCTTCTAGCGCTTCGTCATAATTTTGCGCAATAATAACACCTTTCCCAGCAGCCAAACCATCTTTTTTTAACACAACTGGATAATCACATGCCTTTATGTACGATAACGCTGTATCTTTATTATTAATTTCTTGATAATTAGCAGTGGGAATATTGTGACGTTTCATGATTTGCTTTGCAAATGACTTTGATCCTTCGATTTGAGCAGCAACTTTATTAGGTCCAAATACTTTGATTCTCTCTCTTTGTAATTTATCTGTTAATCCTTCAGTCAATGGTTGCTCAGGTCCAATAATAACCCAATCGATGTTATTTGCTACCGCAAATTCCACGATTGCAGCATGATCATTTTCAGCTATCTCTTTGTGGACTTCTGCAATATTTACCATAGCATCATTGCCAGGAATAGCATATAAATGGTTAACTAGACTAGATTGATTGAGTTTAAAAGCAAGTACGTGTTCTCTACCACCTGAACCTATTACAAGAACTTTCATTTTTTCAACCTACCTTCCATTTAATGTTTAAAGTGACGTACGCCTGTTGTTACCATTGTAATGCCATACTTATTAGCCATATCAATTGATTCTTGGTCTTTAATTGAACCACCTGGTTGGATGATTGCTTTAATACCGGATTGCGCAGCTAATTCCACTGTATCTCCCATTGGGAAAAAACCATCTGATACAAGTGCAACATTGTCGTTCATTTCTATCGCTCTTTCGATGGCAATTTTTGCAGAACCTACACGATTCATTTGTCCAGCACCAATACCGACAGTTTGTTTATCGTTTGTTAAAATTACTGCATTACTTTTGACTGAGCCAACAACTTTCCATCCTAGTAACATAGCTTCCCACTGTGCTTCTGTAGGCGCAGCTTCTGTTACAACTGACATATCTTCACGTTGTACTTTTTTATTATCTTTGTCTTGAACAAGATAACCACCTGAGACGGATACGAGTTCTTGCTCATCACTATCGATATGCATACTAATTTCTAATAATCTAATATTTTTCTTTTGTCTTAAAATAGTCAAAGCTTCTTCGCTATATTCAGGTGCAATGACTACTTCTAAAAAGATTTCATGTAATTTATTTGCCAGCGTTGCATCAACTTTTCTATTTAAAGCAACAATACCACCAAATATAGATTGACTATCTGCTTCAAATGCATGTTGATAGGCACTTTCAATGTCATCACCTATACCCACACCACAAGGGTTCATATGTTTTACTGCTACTGCTGCAGGTTGCTCAAATTGTTTAACTAATGCTAATGCTGCATCTGCGTCTTTAATATTATTATAGCTAAGTTGTTTACCGTGCAATTGTTCTGCGCCGCCTAATGTATGCTTATCATTTGATGTACGTACAAAATATGCTTCTTGTTGTGGATTTTCGCCATAGCGTAAACTTTCTTTATTATTGTTAAAGAAATCAACAATTGCTGCATCGTAGCTATTTGTATGTTCAAATACTTTAATCATGAGTGATTTTTTATAGTCATAATCTAATGTATTATTTTTTACTCTTGCGATCACTTCATCGTAATCTGATGGATGAACTATAGTAGTCACGTGTTTAAAGTTTTTCGCAGCCGCTCTTAACATTGTTGGTCCACCAATATCTATATTTTCAATTGCATCACTTTCAGTTACGTCTGGATTAGCGACTGTTTCTTTAAATGGATATAAGTTAACGACAACCATATCAACTAAAGCTATGTGTTGCGCTTCTAATTGAGCTAAATGTTCTGCTTTGTCTCTATCTGCTAAAATACCGCCATGCACTGCTGGATGTAATGTTTTTACACGTCCATCTAAAATTTCTTCGAACTGCGTTAATTTAGTAATTGAATGAACTTCAACACCCGCTGCTTTTATCGCACGCATAGTGCCACCAGTAGAATAAAGTTCATAATCCTGTTCAGTTAAAGCTTTGGCAAAATTTACAACACCAGTTTTATCGGAAACACTTAAAATTGCTTTTTTCATTTTTTGCACCTCTTATTGAATAATTTCAGCGATTACTTCGGGATATAGTTTATGTTCTAATTGTTTAATTCGTGTTTCTAAATTTTCTTTATTATCATCGGAATAAATAGGGCAAGTACGTTGCGCAATTATTTCGCCTGTATCCATACCACTATCTACATAGTGAACCGTTGTACCTGTTATATCATCACCACTCTTTAAAGCTTGGCCAACTGCATCTTTACCTTTATATTTAGGTAACAACGATGGATGAATATTAAGAATCCTTTTGTCATATGCATTAAGAATTTCCGTGCCGATTAATTTCATATAACCTGCTAAGACAATCCATTCAACCTTTTCAGAAGTTAACCATTCTAAAATTTTACGCTCATAATCTTCTTTAGAGTCGAAATTTTTCAATTCGTTAATATGTACGTCTAATTTAAATTGTCTTGCCCGTTCAATACAACTTGCTGTTATTTGGTCAGTGTATAATGCTGTAACTTCTATATTAGGTAGTAAACCTTGTTCAATCTGTGTCATAATATTTTCGAAGTTGCTCCCTGAACCAGAAGCGAAAATAGCTATTTTTGTCAATTTGATACCCCCGTTATCTGTATAGGCTCATTGCCTTCCACAATCTCACCTATAACATAAGCGTCTATATCGTGCTGTTGCGCAATTTTTATAATTGCATCGCTATTTTCTTTATCTACTACTAATGTAAAACCGATACCCATATTAAATACTTTGTACATTTCATCCGCATGTATATCACCGTGCTGTTGTAACCACTTAAATATGTTCGGCACTTCATAAGCTGTGGCATCAATTTTAGCAGTTACTCCCTCAGGTAAGGCTCTAGGGATATTTTCATAAAATCCACCACCTGTAATATGAGTCATTGCATATACTTTATATTGATTTAAAATATCAAGGACGGGTTTTACATACAAACGTGTAGGTTCTAAAAAAGTTTGTAAATAAGTACGGTCCCCATCAAAGTTATCACTTAAATTAACGCCTGAATTAGCGATAATTTTTCTAACAAGACTGTAACCATTTGAATGTATACCGCTTGAACTTAATCCTACAAGTACATGACCTGCTTCTACTTGCGAACCATCAATATATGCGTCTTTTTCAACTGCACCAACAGCAAAGCCAGCTAAATCGTAGTCGCCTTCGTGGTACATGTCTCCCATTTCAGCAGTTTCGCCACCAATTAAAGCAGTATTAGTCTGCGCACAACCATCGCTAACACCTTTAACGATTTGTTCAATAACTTCAGGAACCACTTTATTTGCCGCAATATAATCTAAAAAGTATAACGGCTGTGCACCTGTAGTTAAAATATCATTCACACACATTGCTACAACGTCGATACCGATCGTGTCATGTTTGTTATTATCAATTGCTAACTTTAACTTCGTGCCTACGCCATCTGTTCCTGAAACGAGTAACGGTGCTGTCATATTTAACTGTGATAAATCAAATGTTGCGCCAAAACCCCCTAATCCACCAAATACTTCTTTACGCAGCGTACGTTCTACATGGCTAGAGATTCTTTCAACTGCTTCATATCCTGCATTAATGTTAACGCCTGCATTTTCATAAGCTTTAGACATATTGATTTCCCTTTCTATCAAAATATTGTTTATTGCTAGTTAAAAACGCTTGTTGACGTTCACTTAAATTAGCATTAAAGCGTGCTTCATAGTCGTATAAACCAGCTGGATAATCTCCAGTAAAACTTTCAACACATAAACCACTGTAAGGTTCTTCTTCATCGATACCGATTGACTCTATCAAACCATCTACTGATAAATAAGATAATGATTCAGCACCGATATATGTTTTTATTTCATCTGGTGATTTATGAGCCGATATTAATTCTGCCGTCGTAGATACGTCAATACCGTAAAAACTTGGGAACATAAATTCAGGAGATGCAATCCTAACATGTACTTCGTTTGCACCTGCATCTTTTAATAACCTTACTATTCTTTTACAGGTCGTTCCACGTACAATTGAGTCATCAACTAGAACAATGTTTTTACCATGCACAATATCTTTAACTGCTGATAACTTAACTCTAACGCCTTGTTCTCTTAGCGCTTGCGTAGGTTGAATAAACGTTCGAGCTACATATTGGTTTTTTACTAATCCCATTTCATAAGGTAAGTTTAATTCTTCAGCATAACCTGTTGCTGCTGATAATGATGAATTTGGTACACCAATGACCATATCTGCATTTTCTGCTGGGCTTTCTCGCGCGAGTCTTTTACCTGTAATTTTTCTTACGGCATGTACATTTTTACCTGCGATCGTTGAATCAGGTCTAGCAAAATATATATATTCCATCGCCGAAATGGCAGTAGTCGTTTCATTAGTATAAGATTCAATACGTATACCTTCGTCATTAATAACGACATATTCTCCGGCATGTATGTCCCTTACAAACTCTCCACCAAGTACATCAATTGCACACGTTTCGCTTGCCAAGACATATTCACCTGTTTGTAATTGCCCTATTACTAAAGGACGAATAGCATTCGGATCAACGGCACCATAAAGTGCATCTTTAGTTAGCAAAGCAAACGTAAATCCACCTTTAATTGTGCGTAAACTTTCTTTAAGTGCTTCTTCAAAAGTTGCCGCTCTACTTTTACGAATTAAATGCATGATAACTTCTGTATCTGATGAAGAATGGAAAATAGAACCTTGTTCTTCCAAGTCTTGTCGTAAACTTTGAGCGTTAATCAAGTTACCGTTATGACATACAGCAACGCTCATGTCGTAAAAGTGATATAAAAATGGTTGTATATTTTCGATGCCTTTATTACCAGAAGTTGCATAGCGAACGTGACCAATTGCATGTTCATATCGTTTTAATGACTCCAAATCTTGTTCAGAAATCGCTTCTGTTAGTAGGCCTAATCCTCTTTCACCAACTAGCTCTTCATTATTTGAAACTACTATACCTGCACCTTCTTGACCACGATGTTGTAAACTTTGCAAACCCATATAAGTAAGGTGTGCCGCTTCATTATGATTCCAAATACCAAATAACCCACACTCTTCGTTTAGTCCTTTGTAGTCATACATTGAGCAATGGCTCCTTCCCACACTTCTTTTAGATTTGAAACTTTATCTTTCAATAAACTATGTCCATTAGACACAACAAAATTATTATTATCAGTAAACGAACCTATTGCTATCGCTCCCTCTATATTTATAAATTGATCATCTTTAACTGCGACAACATATCGTCCTTGAGTTTCACTAAATAATTGTGCATTTGTAAGAGATAATGAAACGTCCATACCTAAATCATAAAATGCACTCATTCGTGCTAAAGTGATTGCTAAACCACCTTTACCAACAGTTTGTACATGTGATGCTCTACCATCACGCACTAACTTTTTAACTGCTTCGCCTTTTTGTACTTCTCGTGTTAAATCTATCTCCTCTGATTCGTGATTCACATCTTTATATAATAATTTTTCAATTTGGCTACCACCAAAGTCATCTTTAGTTTCACCAACAATGTATAATTTGTGGCCTGCTCGAGGTTGGAAATCTGCCAAATAATCAATATCTTCAATTAAACCAACCATTCCTACTACTGGTGTTGGGAAAATAGAAGTACCTTTAGTTTCGTTGTAAAGAGACACGTTCCCGGATACGACGGGTGTATTTAATATTTCACAAGCTTCTGACATACCTTTTGTTGATTCTATTAATTGTTGATAAATTTCTTTCTTCTCTGGCGAACCATAGTTTAGGCAATCTGTCATAGCTAACGGTGTCGCACCAACAGCAATTAAATTTCTATACGCTTCAGCAACAACCATTTTGCCACCTTGATAAGGTTGGTTATAAACGTATCTTGCTTCACCATCAATCGTTGACGCTATTGCTTTATTCGTACCTTCAACTCTTACAACAGATGATTGTAATCCTGATTTAACGACTGTATTTGCACCAACTTGTTGATCATATTGTTCATATAAATATTTTTTTGAAGCTATCGTTGGATGTTTCAATAAATCGTTAAATACTTGTTCTACATCAATATTGTCATAGTTATTTTTTTCTTGATTGTAAACTTGTTCTTCACCTTCTAAAACATAAACTGGCGCTTCATCAGAAAGAGGTTGAACTGGAATATCGGCAAATACTTCATCTTCATATGTTAAAACAAAGCGATCTGTATCTGTGACTTCTCCAATTATCGCACTATCTAATTCGTGATAGTCAAAAAGGTCTAAAAATTTCTGCTCTGTTCCTTTTTCAACAACCAACAACATACGTTCTTGTGTTTCTGAAAGCATCATTTCATATGGTGAAATGCCTTGTTCACGTGTAGGAACTTGTTCCAATTTCAAATGCAAACCACTTCCGCCTTTAGCTGCCATTTCAGATGATGAGGATGTTAATCCTGCAGCACCCATATCTTGAATACCGACTAATTCATTATATTTAATAGCTTCCAAAGTTGCTTCCATTAATTTTTTACCGACGAATGGGTCACCAATTTGAACAGATGGTCGTTTACTTTCACTATCTTCACTCAACTCTTCAGATGCAAAAGTCGCGCCGTGAATGCCATCTCTGCCTGTTTTTAATCCTACATAAATCACTGAATTACCAATCCCCTTGGCAGTCCCTTTTTGCACCATATCGTGGTCAATAATACCTACACACATTGCATTTACTAATGGGTTACCATCGTATCTATCGTCAAATTCGATTTCACCAGCAGTCGTTGGAATTCCTATACAATTACCGTAACCGCCAATACCTGCAACGACACCTCTTAATAAGCGACGGTTTTGTTTTGTTGATAATTCTCCAAATCTCAAACTATTTAACAAGTTGATTGGTCTAGCTCCGATGGACACGATATCTCTAATGATGCCACCTACACCTGTCGCCGCACCTTGATAAGGTTCTACTGCAGATGGATGATTATGTGATTCGACTTTAAAAACAACTGCTTGCTCGTCACCAATATCTACAACGCCAGCACCTTCACCTGGACCCATTAATACGTGCTCACCAGTAGTTGGAAATTGTTTCAAAAATGGTTTTGAATGTTTATATGAACAATGTTCACTCCACATTACCGAAAAAATACCTAGTTCAGTAAAGTTTGGTTCTCTGTCTAAAATGTCACAAACTTTAGCGTATTCTTCATCGCTAAGTCCTACATCTTTATACAATTGTTCTGTTTTAATTTCAGTAGCATTTGGTTCGATAAATTTAGACATTTTGTTCCCTCCAACTATTTACCATTGCTTCAAACAATTTAACACCGCTGTCTGTACCCAATATTTGTTCTAAAGCTCTTTCAGGATGTGGCATCATACCACAAACGTTACCTTGTTTATTTACTATTCCTGCTATATCTCTATATGATCCGTTAGGATTATCACTGTAAGTTAAAATAATTTGATTATTTTCTTGCAACTCATCATATGTAGTTCGTGTACAGTAATAATGACCTTCGCCATGAGCAACAGGATAAACTACTTCTTCATTTTGTTCGTATAAATTTGTAAAGCGTGTATTGCTATTAACAACTTTTAGTCTTTCGTTTCTACTGACGAATAAATGTGCGTCATTATGTAATAACGCGCCAGGTAAAAGACCGACTTCAGTTAATATTTGGAAGCCATTGCATACACCTAAAACAGGTTTCCCTTCCACAGCTAATCGTTTAACCTCTGTAATAATTGGAGCTACACTAGCCATTGCGCCTGATCTTAAGTAGTCACCAAATGAAAACCCACCAGGAATTAATACACCATCAAACCCATTTAAAGAAGTTTCACGATAGTCTACATATTCTACATCAACGCCTGATTTAACGGCCGCATTGTACATATCACGATCGCAGTTCGATCCTGGAAATTTCAATACTGCAAATTTCATTAGGCTTTCTCTCCTTCTTCAACCACTTTGTAGCTATATTCTTCAATCACAGTATTGGCAAATAGTTTTTCACTTAAAGTGACAACAACATTATGTACTGCTTCGTCAGTTGCTTCGTCTACTGTCATATATAATAATTTACCTACTCTAATATTATTAACTTGCGTATAGCCTAAGTCATGTACAGCACGATTAAGTGCTTGTCCTTGAGTATCTAATACTTGTGGTTGTAACGTAATATGCAATTCAATCGTTTTCATTATGATAATGCCTCCAATTTATTTAAAAATGTTTGATACGTTTCAATAATTGAACCTCTGTCTTCTCGATATACATCTTTATCAAAATTTGTATCACTATATTTGTCCCAAATGCGACAAGTATCTGGAGAAATTTCATCTGCTAAAATAATTTCACCATCGCTCGTAATGCCAAATTCTATTTTGAAATCAACTAGACGCAGTTCCATCTTGTCCATTAATTGAATTAATTTATTATTAATGTCTAACGCTCCAGTTTTTAATTGATTTATTTGACTAGCGTTTGCAATATTTAATAATTTTACGTGGTCATCCGTGATTAAAGGGTCATTTAAGTCATCGTTTTTATAGAAAAACTCGACCAATGGTTGTTCAAAAATGTGTCCTTTTTCAAATCCTAACCGTCTAGTAATCGAACCTGCAGCAATATTTCTAACTACTACTTCTAAAGGTATAATTTCTACTGATGTAACAAGTTGTTCAGTTTCTGAAATCTGTTCAATAAAATGACTATTGAGGTTTTGAGACTTAAGAAAATTGAAAATATTCGAAGTAATTTGATTATTTAATCGCCCTTTACCTTCGATAACATCTTTTTTAGCTCCATTACCAGCTGTTACTTCATCTTTGTATTCTACTCTTAAAATACCTTTTTCTGCTGTGGAGTAAATTCTCTTAGCTTTTCCTTCATATAACAACGACATTAGTTGTTTCTCCCTTCAAACTGTTTAATTAACTTTGCTTCAGTTTCTTCTATATTACTTGTCAACACTGTTAAATGTCCCATTTTTCTATTAGGTTTTCTATCTGTTTTGCCATAAATATGTACATGCCATTCGGGCGTTGTACTAAATTTATTCTCAAGCAAATCCAAATCTTTTCCTAATAAATTCATCATAATAGTAGATTTCAAAAGTGTGATATCTCTTGGCAAAACTTGGCCCGTTATAGCTAATATATGAGTATCAAATTGTGAAAAATCACACGCTTCAATTGAATAATGTCCTGAGTTATGTGGACGTGGTGCTATTTCATTTACATACAAATTGTTTTGTTGGTCTACAAAAAATTCTACTGTAAATGTACCTATAAAATGTATTTGACTTATTATTTTATTAACTTCATCTCTTGCTTCTTGTTCTTTATCAGAGCGTGCGGGTACCACAGTTTTGAATAAAACTTGCTGTCTATGCTCATTTTCTTGTAATGGAAAAAAAGTAACACTTTGATTGTTACCAATCGTCACAGTTAAAGATAATTCTTGTTTCAATTGTAAATATTGTTCCGCAACACATTCTTGTTGTGATATAAGTTGACGTGCTTCATCTAAGAAAGTCTGATCTTTTACTAAAATTTGTCCCTTGCCATCATAGCCACCAAATCTTGTTTTAAGAATAAATGGATAGCCGAGCGTTTCAACTGCATGCGCAAGTTCGTCTGTAGCCGAAACACGTATAAAAGGGACGATTTGTGTATTTGCTCGCTGCAATGTTTGTTTTTCAGTTAAACGGTCCTGCAACAACTCAATTGCTTCGTATCCTTGTGGGATATTATATTTAGTAACAAGTTCTTTTAATTGAGGTGCAGAAATATTTTCGAATTCATATGTAATTACGTCTGAACGGCGACCTAATTCATTTAATGCATCAATATCACTATAGCTTGCATTTATGAAGTCATGCGCTACATATTGACACGGACACGCTTTATCTGGATCTAAAACAATTACTTTGTAACCCATTTTTTGTGCTGATTGTGCCATCATTTTACCTAATTGGCCACCCCCGATAATTCCTATCGTCGAACCAAAATGTAAGTTAGTCAATTTCACGCTGCATTTCCCCCACTTTCTCTTCTAAAGATTGTTTATATTGTGTTAACCGCTCTTCAACGTGTTTATCTTTAATACTAAGCATTCTAGCTGCAAGGATACCAGCATTTTTAGCACCTGCTTTGCCAATCGCTGTCGTTGCTACTGGGATACCTCCCGGCATTTGTACAATCGATAGTAATGAATCTAAACCTTTTAAACTTTTAGATTCTATAGGAACGCCAATAACCGGCAAAGTCGTCATTGAAGCAACCATTCCCGGTAGATGTGCTGCTCCACCAGCACCTGCGATAATTACGTCATATTCATTTTGACGTGCATGATTGGCAAAGTCGTACATTAAGTCGGGCGTACGATGTGCTGAAACAACCTTTTTATCGTACGGTATTTCAAAAGTATCGAGCATTTTGCAGCTTTCTTGCATAATATCCCAATCAGATGAACTACCCATAATTACTGCCACTTTCAATCTGAACACCCTTTCAAAAATTTGAAATATTAGTACTTGAAGATGTATATTACACATATAGCATAACAACAAAGCGAGGTATTTTCAATTAAAAATCGAACTTTAATATAATTTTAGGGTTGAATTTACGTCTTTTGCTTAATATTAATTACTTTTTATGTTATAAAGTTAAGATAAAGTTTGTTATTCGAAGGAGGAATTATATTATGGTTGCCAAAATATTAGATGGTAAACAAATTGCGCAAGATTATAGACAGAATTTAAAAGAAGAGGTCGAGTCCTTGAAAAAGCAAGGTTTCACTCCTAAATTATCAGTTATATTAGTAGGTAATGACGGTGCAAGCCAAAGCTATGTTAATTCTAAAAAGAAAGCTGCTGAAAAACTCGGTATGATTTCAGAAATTGTACATTTAGATGAATCTACTTCTGAACAAGAA
Source organism: Staphylococcus kloosii (assembly GCF_032139365.1). GTDB lineage: Bacteria > Bacillota > Bacilli > Staphylococcales > Staphylococcaceae > Staphylococcus > Staphylococcus kloosii_A. The sequence continues at coordinate 7,823 of NZ_JAVTDB010000040.1, read as the reverse complement.
GTATTAAACGAACTAAAACGTTTAAATGAAGATGATAGTGTTAGTGGGATCTTAGTCCAAGTTCCTTTACCAAAACAAGTTAGTGAACAAAAAATAATCGAGTCAATTAATCCTGATAAAGATGTTGATGGTTTCCATCCGACAAACATTGGTAAACTTTATATAGATGAGCAAACTTTTGTACCATGTACGCCACTAGGTATTATGGAATTATTAAACCACGCAGACATTGACATTGAAGGTAAAGAAGCAGTCATCATTGGCCGTAGCCATATTGTCGGTCAACCTGTTTATAAATTATTACTTCAAAAGAATGCGACAGTTACAATAATGCACTCAAAAACTAAAGACATGCATAGTCATCTTAAAAATGCAGATATTATTGTAAGTGCAGTTGGTCAACCTGGTATCGTATCGAAAGATGATGTTAAGGAAGGCGCAGTAGTCATCGATGTCGGTAATACGCCTGACGAAAATGGAAAATTAAAAGGTGACGTTAATTATGATGACGTCAAAGAAATAGCTGGCGCAATTACACCAGTACCTGGAGGCGTGGGCCCAATGACTATTACAATGGTACTTAATAACACTTTATTAGCTGAAAAAATGCGCAGAGGGATTAAATAAAACCATTTCTTACAATTTAAAATAGGCCGAGACAAAAGTTGTTCCGCCTTTGCGAAAACGTCTGGGACAAAAATGTTCTAGAAAGTAAAAATACAGTGGAAATTCATTAGTAAAATTGAATTTCCACTGTATTTCATTTTCAAAGTCTTTTTGATAGCTCATAGCGCTACCATTTTGCTTATATTTGTTGCCATTAAGGTAATTCCAAGTTCGCGTTTTACTTTGGATTTTCCTCGTAATGACATACGAGTGAACCCAAAATAGCTTTCAAATATCCAAAACTGGTGCTACATCCATTTTTCTTTGTTTGTAGACTTTTTCAGTTTCAGATTTTAAAAGCAACTTCTGTATCATATATTTAAAACGTTCCCACACATTATTTTTTTATTTGTATCTAGTAAATTTTTTCAATGTATCAACAGTAATTTTATCATTTTCTTCTTCATTTAATTTTGGAATGACTTCATTTAGCATCGCATTGCAATATATTTCTTTAAATTGTTCAAGTACTTTACTATTATATCTGTCAATGTTTTTTCTCCACACAAATGTATACTTGTTTGCACTTACTTCAATCTTAGTACCATCTATATATACGATCTTCGTCAATAAGATTATGTTCTACTAATTGACTCCTGAAATTGATAAATAATGATTGTAGTAATTTATCCATAATTGAACTGATTCTGAAACGATTTATTGTACTTTAAGATGGTGTTTATCCTTGTGATAACCAATCCATACGTTTACTATCTTTAAGAAAGCTTTCGCTTCTTCTTCCAAAAAAATAGATTGTGTATATGAAAAAGTATAATCTTCAATATTAAATTAGGATGATAAGAAAAAACATCGCGTGAGTGTTTAAATTCGTAGAATTCTTCATTAGGTATAGATTCTACAATTTGATTTACAAAATGAGCAATATCATTTTTTGGAAACGATATTTCAATATTTAATGGTAGAGTCATTTGTGACATGTCAAAATTTTATACATAAGGCACTTCGTTAATTTGATTTTTGTTGTAATTAATTAAATTATATGAAAGTGTTTTATTTTTTGTAAAAAAAATGGAAATTTGTAACGATTTGGCAAAGTGCTGACGCCTGAGGGAATAGTATGAGTGAGAGACTACAGGCTTGAACCATACCCTAGGCAAGCATACACGAACAAAATCGTTGATTGTAAAAATAACACCTTATTTTTTTCTGAATAAATCAGTAAAATGAGGTGTTATTTTATTTGAGTTAGTAATAATGTCTTAGACTCTTACTTCTCTATAATTTAATTTGTTTTTTTAACTTTCTTTCTATTAATTGTGTAGCGCTTTCTACTTTTCATATAAATAATAGTAAAAGAACATTTATCAAAGACGTACATAAAAATGAGCAGCTGTGTATTTACCCCCTAATTCTTTTAAGAATATTAATTTGGCACCGTATTTTGTTAAAAATTTGTTACATGTATTTACTAGACTCTAATAATAAACTAAACTTTATATTCTAAGATGACTTTAGGACCATAGTACGATGTCTTGTTTATAAATATAGGCTATAGTTAAATTAAACTTAAAGTCAGTTTTCATACGGAGGTAAACGTTATGAATAAGTTATTACAATCATTATCAGCTATCGGTGTGTCTGCAACATTAGTAACGCCTAATTTAAATGCCGAAGCAACAGATAATTCAATACCAGAAATAAAAGGTGCTAAAGACACGATTGTGAAAAAAGGCAATGACTATAACTTATTAAATGGTGTCCACGCTTTTGATAAAGAAGATGGCGATTTAACAGATAAAATTAAAGTCAATGGTTATGTCGACACAAATAAAGAAGGTAAATATAAAGTAGAATATAAAGTTCAAGATTCAAATGGCGCTATTGAAAGATCTGTACGCTATATTGAAGTTAAATAAAATACATAAAACTTGTGAAACCTTCTAATTGATAACGTTTGTCAATTAGATAACAGCTTTCGTTACGTTTCTTTCAATTTTGACGATTTTCACAAAATGTACACATAATTTTAACAAATCTTTTATCCCCCACCAGACGTTGATTCTGTTGGGGTTGTTTTAATTTTACAATAATTTTTTTGCCACAAACACTTGTAAATATCGCGGAATATCTTAAAATTGATGGTAAGCCCTACAATTGTAGTATTAGGAGGTCAAAAAAAGTGTCAAAATTTAAGTCTTTGCTTCTACTATTTGGCTCACTAATTTTACTTAGTGGTTGTTCTAATGTAGAAGTTTTAAACCCAAAAGGGCCAATGGCAAGCGACTCGAAGTTTTTGATAATTTATTCAATTATCTTCATGCTTGTGATCATTGCTGTTGTACTTATCATGTTCGCTTTATTCTTAATCAAATATAGATTAGGAAATAATAAAGAATCTGGTAAGATGCATCACAATTCATTAATCGAAGCAATATGGTTTATTGTTCCAATTATAATTGTTGTTGCTTTAGCAATCCCTACGGTCAAATCATTGTATCAATATGAAAAACCACCTGAGAAAAAGGATGATCCACTTGTAGTTTACGCAACAAGTGCTGGTTACAAATGGTTCTTCAGTTATCCAGATGAGAAAATCGAAACTGTTAACCATTTAACTATCCCGAAAGATCGTCCAGTTGTGTTCAAACTTCAATCAATGGACATGATGACAAGTTTCTGGATTCCACAACTTGGTGGTCAAAAATACGCTATGACAGGTATGACTATGGATTGGACGTTAACAGCGGACAAAACTGGAACGTTTAGAGGTCGTAACTCAAACTTCAATGGTGAAGGATTTGCTAGACAAACATTCGACGTAAATTCTGTTAGCCAAAGCAAGTTTAACGACTGGGTTAAAGATGCTAAGAAGAAAAAAGTATTAGATCAAGATACTTTTGACAAGCAACTTTTACCAACGACTGAAAACAAAAATCTAACTTTCAGTGGTACGCACATGGCATTTGTTGATCCGGCCGCTGATCCTGAGTACGTATTCTACGCTTATAAACGTTATAACTACGTACAAAAAGACCCTAACTTTAATAGCGAAAAACAAGTTAAAGAAGACGTCTTAAGTAAACCGGACCAACCAAAACGTAAACCACAAGTTACAAATGCTAACTATGAACGTCATGGTATGAAGAAAATGATTTTACGCAACAACCAACCATACAATAGTGAATTCAAAGATAACGAATCACATAATATGGATGAAATGGAAAAAATCTCTAAAGGAGCTAAAGATAAAAAAGCTTCTGAAATTGAGAAAAAAGACCATGAACATGGAGGTGGACATTAATGAATTTTCCATGGGATCAATTACTCGTACACGGTAACTGGATGATCACAATGGCACAAATTGGTGCCCCATTTATGATTATCGCACTCGTGGCGGTAATTACGTACTTTAAGTTATGGAAATATCTATACAGAGAATGGTTCACATCTATCGACCATAAAAAAATCGGTGCTATGTATATTATCTGTGCTGTATTAATGTTCGCACGTGGTGGTATTGATGCGTTATTAATTCGTACTCAATTAACTTTACCAGACAATAAGTTTTTAGAGTCTAACCACTACAACGAAATCTTTAGTACGCACGGTGTTATCATGATTATCTTTATGGCTATGCCATTTATCTTCGGATTATGGAACGTAGTAGTACCATTACAAATTGGTGCTCGAGACGTAGCCTTCCCTGTACTTAATAACGTAAGTTTCTGGTTATTCTTCTCAGGAATGTTACTATTCAACTTATCATTTATCGTTGGTGGTTCACCTGCTGCAGGTTGGACAAACTATGCTCCACTCGCAGGCGAATTCAGTCCAGGACCAGGTGTTAACTATTATCTAGTAGCTATACAGATTTCGGGTCTAGGTACATTAATGACGGGTATTAACTTCTTCGTTACTATCCTTAGATGTAAAACACCAACAATGAAATTTATGGAAATGCCTATGTTTACTGTAACGACTTTCATTACAGCATTAATCGTTATTTTGGCATTCCCAGTATTAACGGTTGCATTAGCATTATTCACAACTGATAGAATCTTTGACACTGCATTCTTCTCAGTTGCACATGGCGGTATGCCAATGCTTTGGGCAAACTTCTTCTGGGTATGGGGGCACCCTGAGGTTTATATCGTTATCTTGCCAGCATTCGGTGTTTATTCAGAAATAATACCTACTTTTGCTCGTAAACGTTTATTCGGCCATCAAAGTATGGTATGGGCTACAGCAGGTATTGCATTCTTAAGTTTCTTAGTTTGGGTTCACCATTTCTTCACAATGGGTAATGGTGCTTTGATTAACTCATTCTTCTCTATTACAACTATGATGATTGGTATTCCTACCGGTGTTAAATTATTTAACTGGTTATTCACATTGTACCAAGGTAGAATATCTTTCGAATCACCAATGCTTTGGTCACTAGCTTTCATCCCTAACTTCCTATTAGGTGGTGTAACGGGTGTTATGTTAGCAATGGCAGCAGCCGATTACCAATACCATAATACGTATTTCTTAGTGGCACACTTCCACTACACACTCGTAACAGGTGTTGTATTCGCATGTATCGGCGGTTTAATTTACTGGTATCCTAAGATGACGGGTTATAAATTAAACGAAACGCTTAACAAATGGTGTTTCTGGTTATTTATGATTGGATTTAACGTTTGTTTCTTACCACAATTCGTATTAGGTTTAGATGGTATGCCACGTCGTCTATATACTTATATGCCAGAAGACGGTTGGTGGTTACTAAACGTAATTTCATCAATAGGTGCATTATTAATGGCACTTGGTTTTATGTTCCTAGTAGCAAGCATTGTATACAGTCACTTTACTTCACCTCGTGAAGCAACTGGTGACAACTGGGATGGATTAGGCCGTACTTTAGAATGGTCTACGGCATCTGCAATGCCTCCTAAATATAACTTTGCTGTCACTCCTGATTGGAATGACTATGATACGTTTGTAAATATGAAAGAACATGGTCGTCACTACTTAGACAATCATAACTACTCAGAAATTCACATGCCAAACAACACACCAGTCGGTTTCTTTATGGGTATCTTCTTAACAATCGGAGGTTTCTTCTTAATCTTCGAAACAATCATTCCAGCTATAATATGCTTGTTAGGTGTATTCGGTTGTATGATTTATAGAAGTTTCCAAATCGATCATGGTTATCATATCCATGTGTCTGAAATCGAAGAAACTGAAGCTAGACTACGCGAGGCACGTAAAAGAGAAAGGGAGGCTGTAAGTCATGAGTCATGATACAAACACTATTGATTCACGTACGCACGAAGGTAATCTGAATAAACTTGGCTTTTGGATATTCCTTACAGCTGAATTTTCATTGTTCGGTACGTTATTCGCAGCGTTATTAACGTTACAACACGGTGGTGATTATGCGCATCGCATGACTACTGAACTATTTGAATTACCTTTAGTTCTTATTATGACATTTGCACTGTTAATCAGCTCATATACTTGTGGTATTGCCATTTACTATATGAGAAAAGAAAATCAAAAATTAATGATGATTTGGATGATTATTACGGTTATTCTTGGTGCAGTATTCGTTGGTTTCGAAATATTCGAATTTAGCCATTATGCATCAGAAGGCGTAAATCCAACTATCGGTTCTTTCTGGTCTAGTTTCTTTATCTTGCTAGGCACACACGGAGCCCACGTATCAGTTGGTATTTGTTGGATTATTTGTTTATTGATTCAAGTAGCGATGCGTGGATTAAATAAAGACAATGCTCCAAAATTATTTATAGTAAGTTTATACTGGCACTTTTTAGATGTTGTTTGGATCTTCATCTTCACTGCCGTATATATGATAGGGATGGTGTATAGCGGATGAATACAATAGTTAAACATACAGTAGGTTTTATTGCCTCTATCGTCCTGACACTTTTAGCAGTTTTCGTTACTCTATACACATCATTGACATTAAACGCAAAAATTACGATTATTTTTGGCTTTGCTTTTGTTCAAGCTGCTGTACAATTATTAATGTTCATGCACTTAACTGAAGGTAAAGACGGTAACTTACAAAGTTTCAAAGTAATTTTCGCTATCATTATTACTTTAGTGATTATTATAGGTACTTATTGGGTTATGCAAGGCGGACACTCTCATCACCTATAATATGAAAAAGACTTCTCCATCACGGAGAAGTCTTTTTTGTTCTTGTTGCCCTTTTATTAACATCGCATCACTTAAAATATTATAATAGTCTATATAGATAACTTTACGTATAGGAGGCAAACAATGAAACAATCAATTATAATTGATACTGATCCTGGTATAGATGACGCCGCTGCGATTAGTATCGCATTAAACAATCCTCAATTTGATGTCAAAATGATATCGACTGTTAATGGTAATGTGGGCGTAGAAAAAACGACCGCAAATGCCTTGAAACTAACAAATTATTTTAATAGTGATGTACCTGTACATCGCGGTGCGTCTCACCCACTAATCTCAGATATTGTTAGCGCAAGTGACGTTCATGGTGAATCAGGTATGGACGGTTTTTTATTTCCAGAAGCAGATTTAGATACACTTGCGTCTAATAACGCTGTATTTGCAATGTATGAAACGTTAAAAAATAGTACCGAACCTATTACTATCATTCCTATCGGCCCGTTAACAAATATAGCCTTATTGCTAAAAACTTTTCCGGAAGTAAAAAACAATATTAAAGAAATAGTAATGATGGGCGGTAGCGCTAGCAGAGGTAACATTACTCCAGCTGCTGAGTTTAATTTTTACTGTGATCCTGAAGCAGCTCGAATTGTTTTTAATTCAGGTTTACCATTAACTATGATTGGACTTGATGTGGCACGTAGTTCGACTTTAGTACATTCTAAAATTGATAAATTAAAATCACTAAATGAAACTGGTGATATGTTACACCACTTGTTTTCACATTATCGTGGTGATGATTTTGAATACGGTATAAATATATACGATGCTTATACGATGTTATATTTATTACATCCAGAAAGTTTTGAAGTAGCAGAAGCATTTGTCGAAATAGAAACGGATAGTACACTTACACGCGGTGCTAGTCTCACAGATTTTAAGTCAGCTTTTCCTAATAGCACAATCGTGTTATCAATAGATACTGATGAGTTTGAAAGATTGTTATTCGAAGCATTAGCGCACTG
>NZ_JAVTDB010000039.1:0-779 GCF_032139365.1 Staphylococcus kloosii | reverse complement strand
CCCGAAACCAGGTGATCTACCCATGACCAGGTTGAAGTTCAGGTAACACTGAATGGAGGACCGAACCGACTTACGTTGAAAAGTGAGCGGATGAGTTGTGGGTAGCGGAGAAATTCCAATCGAACCTGGAGATAGCTGGTTCTCTCCGAAATAGCTTTAGGGCTAGCCTCAAGTGATGATTATTGGAGGTAGAGCACTGTTTGGACGAGGGGCCCTTCTCGGGTTACCGAATTCAGACAAACTCCGAATGCCAATCAATTTAACTTGGGAGTCAGAACATGGGTGATAAGGTCCGTGTTCGAAAGGGAAACAGCCCAGACCACCAGCTAAGGTCCCAAAATATATGTTAAGTGGAAAAGGATGTGGCGTTGCCCAGACAACTAGGATGTTGGCTTAGAAGCAGCCATCATTTAAAGAGTGCGTAATAGCTCACTAGTCGAGTGACACTGCGCCGAAAATGTACCGGGGCTAAACATATTACCGAAGCTGTGGATTGTCCGTAGGACAATGGTAGGAGAGCGTTCTAAGGGCGTTGAAGCATGATCGCAAGGACATGTGGAGCGCTTAGAAGTGAGAATGCCGGTGTGAGTAGCGAAAGACGGGTGAGAATCCCGTCCACCGATTGACTAAGGTTTCCAGAGGAAGGCTCGTCCGCTCTGGGTTAGTCGGGACCTAAGCTGAGGCCGATAGGCGTAGGCGATGGATAACAGGTTGATATTCCTGTACCACCTAAATTCGTTTTAAGCGATGGGGGGACGCAGTAGGATAGGCGAAGCGTG
>NZ_JAVTDB010000038.1:0-864 GCF_032139365.1 Staphylococcus kloosii | reverse complement strand
ATATTTATTTAATTACCCTTTATACAAAAAGGCAACCTAAGTAAAACAAAAAAGAGCAGGGAGAAAAGCTTAATTTTTATAAAAAGATTTTGTAGTCCCGCTTTCGCAAGGATGACTAGAATTGAAAGCAGCTTGATACAAGCGCATTTTCAATTCAGTCATCTACTGACCATATAAAAGTAGAGCCTGTAGACAATTAAGTCACAGGCTCTATAGTTAGTGTATGAGTTTATTATTTACGTACTAAGAAACGTGCATCAACATCATTAAATGATTTTTCGCCAGCTTCTTGTCTGATGTTACCAAAAGGCATTTGCGCCATTAAAGTCCAATTTTTAGGTATATCAAATGCTTCAGTCACTGCTGTGTCAACTAATGGATTGTAGTGTTGTAATGAAGCGCCGATACCTTCAGTGCTTAATGCTGTCCATATTGCAAATTGGTGCATTGCATTTGTTTGTGTAGACCAAATTGAGAAGTTTTCAGCGTAATTTGGCATTTGATTTTGTAAGCCTTCAATAACTTCTTCATCTTCATAGAATAAAATAGTGCCGTAAGAATGTTTAAAGTTATCAATTTTATCCGCAGTTGGTTGGAAGTCTCTATCTGCCCCCATTTTGTTTTTAAGTGTTTCTTTAGCAATTTCCCAAAACTTATCGTTATTATCATTAAGTAATAAGACGATACGTGTAGACTGTGAGTTGAAAGAAGAAGGCACATGTTTAATTGCATGAGCGATAATTTCCTCTAATTTTTTATCAGAGATTGAAATCTCTTGTTCTAAATTATAAATCGTACGTCTGTTTTCTATTGCATTTTGAAATGAAGATAAATTACTTTTATCACTATTGAAAAGTCCCATTG
>NZ_JAVTDB010000037.1:0-20998 GCF_032139365.1 Staphylococcus kloosii | reverse complement strand
TACTTTGCCTAGCCCCTATAATGTTTAAGGAAAATAAAAAAAGCAACCAAGCGGTTGCTTTTTTTATTAATGAATGTAGTTATAGCTTGAAGCTTCACTTGCAGAGATCGTACGTGATGATACTACACCAGCACCGTGACCATAGTTCATTTCTGAAACTTTAACTGAACCATTGCTTCCAACGCTTTCAACGTATGCAACGTGTCCATAAGCACCAGCAGATGATTGTAAAATCGAACCTGCTTTTGGTGTGTTATTTACAGTGTAACCTGAAGCAGCAGCAGCACTTGCCCAGTTTCTAGCGTCTCCCCAAGTTGAACCAATTTTACCGCCAACTTTATCGTATACATAGTATGTACATTGACCAGAAGTGTATAAATTGTTTGAAGAACCTGAAGTGCTAGCGATTGAGTTAGCAGAGCTTGATGGTGCAGTTTGAGTAGTTACTTTGATGTTATGGTTAGAAGTTGAGTGAGAAACTGCTCCTCTTCCACCAGTTGTATTGTTGTTTGCTGTATATGATTGAGTTGCGTGTGCAGTTGACCCAGCATTGTTTGAATAGTGAGCATTACTATTGTTATGGTGGTTAGCTTGGCTTGGATTCCAGTTACCTTGCCAATCGTAGTGATAGTTACCTTGTTGATCTATTGTGTAAGTGTAGCTGTATGACGTAGGATCATTTGGATTATACCCACCATTATTATTTTCAGCAGCTTGTGCATCATGATGTGCAAAAGCGACAGTAGCGATTCCTGCAGTAGCGATTGTAGCTGTAGCGATTTTTTTCATTGTAAAAATATCCTCCTAAAAATTTTTTCAATAATTTTTCCCAATGTCACGCCTCAAAAGCGTGGTTAAAACGACAAGAATTAATATAGCAAAAAAAATAGCTTTTGTGCGCAATGTTATTGTTTTGTAATTTAGTTCTAATAAAGAGTAGAAATTTGTAACAAACAGCTTTAATTAATTAAATCATTAAAACTTGTCATTAAGGCATTTTTATAATTTACGAAGTAAAATTACAACAAAGATTATTACAAAGCTGTAAAATAACAGAAAATTAAAATTAGTGTTTTTCAACATTTAATAGATAGATGTTGATTTACATAAAACATATTTATAGCACTTAAATTAAACTTAAAATACATTTTGCGAGCAACTATATTAGGATTATAAAAAACATATGCTATAATATTTTAAGTAATTAAATTAAAGCTAGTCATAAATGCTGCAAGTTAGTATGGTTGGTAGCGTATTTTCTTCTCTTACTTTAATAAATTTAGTTCGCAGGAGAATGGCTAGTTTAGTAACTAATCACTATTTATAAGGAGAGAAAGTAATGATATTACGTTATTTAGCTAATGTTAAATTAGCGAAAGAATTATTTAATGCAGCGCAACCTAAATTAAAAGGTGACCAATCAATGAAAGATACTTTTGTTGACGTATTTGGTTTGCCAGAAAAATCAGTGCCTTTAGCTGGAGCGGTTGAAGCATTAAGTGCATTATTCTTTGTATTAAGTTTCGCTAGTAAAAAATTATCTCGTTTAGGTTCATTATTAACAATCGCTGTTTTAGGTGTTGCAGCTTATAAACATTTTGAAGCTGGACACGGTAAAGAAGGCGCTAAACACGCACTTGATTTATCAGGTATGGCGGCACTTAGTTTCTTAGACACTTTCGATTGTAAAAGTAAATAATTAATTACAGGATATGTTTCTTCCTGAAAAATATAGAATGAAGGAAATCATACAATAATGATGTTCCTTCATTTTTTTAGATTTACAGTGTTTACATACATGAATTTTTATAACAATTGGAGATAACAGTTAAGTTAAAAATGACGTATGAAATTGAATTACTATATTGTTTTTCAATATATATTGAATTTGTATGCTAAAGTGTTATAGAATAAATATTATAATATTTACAAAAATAATTATATTTTTAAGTATTGACATCTAAGACTAACACAACAGGAGTGATACTATGGAAGAAAAAGCATTTACAACATTAGATGAACTTTTTACCATCAATCATCAAGTCAAATCTTTTTTTAAAATAATCAAAGATCAATTTAAACTGAATTTTGAGGAAATCTACATCTTGAATATTTTAAATAACTGCAGTGGCTATGAAGTAACGGCAAAAGAAATTGCACAAAAAACCAATTTAAAACCATACTACATAACTAAAGCATTACAAAAGTTGAAAGATATGGGTTATTTAGATAAAAAACGAAGTGAACATGATGAGAGAACAGTTATTGTATTTATAAGTAGTCGAGAGAAAGCTAAAATTGAATATACCATAAATGCTTTAAATAAACATTTTTATTAATTAGTAACTAAACACATAAAACCAATTATAAGCATGACGAAAAATGCCGATAAAGTTAAATACTTTATTGGCATTTTTTATTTGCTGAAAATTATTGAGACGATTAATTTGCCTAGTACAAAATATTGAAGTCTTTTGTTTAATAATGTCGAGTGTTAAACTAAGAATGATTGAATAAGATCATAATCAATGAGGTGAATAATTTGAATAATTCCGCTATGATACATTCAGAAATTCAACAAAAGTGGATTAAGAAATTAGAAAATGTTAAAGAGCAATTTCAACAAAATGCAGATTATAATGATAAACATGCAGAATTTCCATATAATAATGTACAATGGTTAATCGATGAAGGGTACACACTAATTTCCCTACCTAAAAAATACGGTGGCGAAGGTGGATCAATTGAAGATATGGTTATTTTACAAACCTATCTAGGTTCTATTGATGGAGCAACTGCGCTATCTATTGGTTGGCATATTAGCGTCGTTGGCCAACTATATGAACAACAATTATGGGAACAGTCTATGCTAGATCGCTTTGCAAAAGATATAGTAGATGGTGCTTTAGTAAATAGAGCGATTAGTGAAGCTGAAACGGGTAGCCCAACAAGAGGGGGAAGACCAGCAACGAATGCTATACAGACAGAAGAGGGCTATACTTTAAATGGTGTTAAAACATTTACTTCAATGAGTAAACGACTAACGCACTTTATTGTAAGTGCCTACGATCAACAATCTGAACAAATTGGGTACTATCTTATACATAAAGATACGCCTGGCGTTGAAATTGCCAATAATTGGGATATGGTCGGTATGAGAGCTACAGAAAGTCATGATTTAGTACTTAATGATGTACATATTCCAAAAGAAAATTTTGTTGAAACAAGAGCAGGAGCAATAAAACCAAATGGTTGGATTCTCCATATACCTAGCACGTATTTAGGTATTGCGCAAGCAGCAAGAGACTACGCAATAGATTTTGCGAAAACTTACCAACCCAATAGTATCGATGGCACAATAGGCGAAATTGCAACGGTACAACAAAATGTGGGAAAAATGGAATCTTTACTTTTATCTGCACGCCAATTTTTATGGAGCACAGCAATGCTATACAACGATGATAATAACACCACTAAAATTTGGAACGAAACGTCAGCAAGTAAAGTGTTAGTGATGAATCAAGGATTGGAAGTTATTGATTTAGCTATGCGAATAGTAGGTGCGAAAAGTTTAGAAATGGACAGACCATTACAACGTTATTATAGAGATATGCGAGCTGGATTACATAACCCCCCAATGGAAGATATGGCTTATACAAATATTGCCAAATCTGTACTAGACTTATTTTAATTATAATTTTATGCCAAGAGCTTAAAAGCTAAGTGATTAGTTTTTAAGCTTTTTTATGTGAAGAACACTGTGCTTTAAGCAATTAAAAAATATTGCAAAATTCTATAAATTTATATTGTAAAAGTAAGAATAATTTTTTATAATGAATTGGTACTGATAATCATTTTCAATGGAGGCTAGTTTATGAAAAAATTATTATTGCCGTTAATTGCTCTAGTACTTATTCTTGCTGCATGTGGTAATAAAAAAGATAGTGACGATAAAAGTAAAAAAGAGGCTACTAAATCATATACATTAGATAGTGGTAAGAAGATAGATATACCTAAAGATCCAAAACGTATTGCTGCAGTTGCACCTACATATGCGCCTGGTCTTAAATATTTAGGAGCTAATCTCGTCGCGGTAAGCAATCAAGTCGATCAAAGTAGTGTTATTAAAGATAAATTTAAAGGTGTTACAAAAATTGGGGATAATGATGTAGAAAAGGTGGCAAAAGAAAAACCTGATTTAATCATTGTATATTCTACAGATAAAAATATTAAAAAATATCAAAAGATTGCACCAACTATCGTGTTTGACTTTAATAAACATAAATACTTAGAACAACAAAAAGAGTTGGCTAAAATTGTCGGCAAAGAACAAGAAGAGCAAAAATGGGAAAAAGATTGGAAAGCTAAAACTAAATCTGACGCAGCAGAAATTAAATCACATATAGGCAAAGATGCAACGGTATCAATTTTCGATGAATTCGATAAAAAACTTTACACTTATGGAGATAACTGGGGTAGAGGCGGCGAAGTTTTATATCAAGCATTTGGATTGAAAATGCCGACTAAACTTGAAGAATTAACGAAAAAAGAAGGTTGGGCAGAAGTGAAACAAGAAAAACTTGGTGATTACGCTGGCGATTATATTGTGTCAACAAGACAAGGTAAAGCTAAACCAAGTTATGAATCGACAGATTTATGGAAAAACTTACCTGCAGTCAAGCAAAATAAAGTTGTTAATGTAGATGCAACATCATATTGGTATAATGATCCATATACTTTAGATTATATGCGTAAGGATTTAAAGAAAAAATTATTAGAAAAATAAAATAACATAAATGTTTTATCAGTGAATGGTTTTATAGGGAAAGTTAAACAGCAGAGACATAAATGGCTCTGATTAAATATAAACGTCAATTTCTAACGTAGTAACGTTGAAATTGACGTTTTTTATTTAACTAATATTTCAACTATGACAAAAATGAATCATATGCTGTAACATGTTGTTTTATATTTATGGTAAAAAAGAAAGAGTAATATGTAAAAAAATAATGTTAACTAACTATTATTAAAAGTTAACATTTGTGTTATAATTTTGCTCATGTGAGGAGGAATGGATATGTCCACAAAAAATTTAGTGTATACGGCATTAATGACTGCAATAATTGCAGTAATGGGAGTTATACCTTCAATTCCACTTCCTTTTATGCCCGTACCTATAGTTTTTCAAAATACAGGTATTTTCTTAGCAGGTATTTTGTTAGGTAGAAAATATGGAACAATTAGTGTCATTGTATTTTTATTACTTGTAGCAACAGGATTACCGTTATTATCAGGCGGTAGAGGTGGTATAGGCGTGTTTGTAGGGCCTTCTGCTGGTTTCTTATTTCTATATCCCGTTGTAGCATTTTTAATCGGCTTAGTAAGAGATAAATATTTTGAAAAAATTAACTTTATAGTATTAATTGTGACAACATTATTGATAGGCGTCTTATTACTTGATATATTAGGAACAATAATTATGGGTCTTATTACAAATTTACCGGTGACTAAAGCAATTAGTTTGTCGTTTGTCTTTATGCCTGGTGACATTATAAAAGCAATTTTAGCGAGTATCATCGGTAATGTGATGTTAAATCATAGCAGGTTTAAACAATTAATAAATTAATCTTGAATTTTCTTTGAAAGGAATAATAGTCTATGTGTGCTATAACGATGCGTAATATTTATCAATCTGGTCAATTGAAAATGGAAGACGATAATAAATTAATTTATTTAACACCTAGTGAACCAATAGTTTATGTTTCAAACTACTGGTTATATAAACAAATGCCTTCGGTAAAACAGTGGGTTAAAGATATTGAAACACAATCGACAATGCATAAAGCACAGAGGTCTAATCATTTATCATTTAGCTTTCCTGAAAATGAAAGACCAAATGACCAATTACTTAAAGAAATTAAAGACAAAGACTTTGAAATAAGTTACTTAGAACTTTATGCAATTAATCCAGAAGAATTACATTTTGATACGACGATTGATATAGATGTTCAATTTGTTACGCAAGAGAACATAGAAGATTATTTGAATATTCATCAAATTTTTGCACAACCTTTTGGTGATGATTACCTTCAAGAAAGTACTGAAATAATTCGAAATCAATTTGTTTATGATGATAAAGACAGAATTATTGCATATAAAGATACAATACCAGTTGGTATTATGGACTTAATCAAAAGCGAAGATACGATAGAGATTGATGGCTTCGGTGTTTTACCCGATTATCAACGACAAGGTATAGGTCAAGTTATGCAAAGTTTTGTTGCTACAGTTGCAAATAATAGAACGATTATATTAGTGGCTGACGGAGAAGATACTGCGAAAGATATGTATTTAAAACAAGGCTATGTTTACATAAGTTATCGTTACAATGTCCTTAAAGAACAAATAAATTAGAGAAAAGCTGTTAACGCTTCTATTGATAGAAGCGTTAACAGCTTTTTATTCGTTCAGGATGACTATACACGTTAAAGTTGCCATCACGAATAAAGCCTATGGCAGTTATATTTAAATCGTCAGCTAACTGGACAGCTAAAGTGGTAGGCGCAGACTTTGACAAAATAACGCCAACTCCGATTTTAGCAGCTTTAATTAAAATTTCTGACGAGATGCGACCACTAAAAATCAGTACTTTATCGCGTACTGGAATATGGTTTTTAATACAATAGCCATATAATTTGTCTAATGCATTATGTCTACCAATATCTTGTCTATGTTCAAAGAAATCTTGGCCGTCACTAATTGCGCCATTGTGCAAGCCGCCCGTTTGTTTAAATAGGGCGCTAGCATTTTGCAGTTGTGACATCATCGAAAGAATTTGTGCTGGCGTTAATGTTATTTTAGACATTGAAGTTTTAGCTATGGCAGCATCATTTTGAAAATAAAACTCTCTACTTTTACCACAACAAGATGCAATCATACGCTTTGTAGAATATTGAAATCGCGTCCCTAGTTGTTTTGTTAATTCTACGTGAGCAAATCCTTTACTATCGTCAATTTGCAATGACTTTAACTCATCATATTTAAGGATGGCACCTTCAGATGCTAAAAATCCTAAAGTTAATTCATCCATATTATTTGGACTACAAATAACTGTAGCAAATTCTTCACCATTGACCATAATCGTTAAAGGGAACTCTGTGACGTAACTATCTTGCGTATTTACCAATTCACCATTTTCGTAGCGTACAATGGGTTGGTCTTTTAAAACATCTTCATTCATGTGACCCAACTCCTTTTATCTTAATTATTATTTTATCGTACATTGTATGGTAGATAAATGATTAGGTGTTAGCTAAGGAAATAAAAATAGTTTGTAACATCGTGTAAGTAAACTATAATAGAAGTAAATAAGTAAACTTAAGTAAACAAAGTGAGGTTCTAAAATGGCAAGTATTAGAGATATAGCGCGTGAGGCAAACGTTAGCCCTGGTACTGTTTCACGCGTGTTAAATAATGATCCCTCTCTCTCTGTAGCTCAAAACACTAGAGAAAGAATTTTTTCAATTGCTGAAAAACTGCGATATGAAAAAGTGACACGTACAAATAAAAGCATTCAATTAATTACATACGCATCAAAAGAACGTGAAATGTCCGACCCATATTATAGAGAGATTCGTTTAGCTATAGAATCGGAGGTAAAGCGGTTAAAGTTATCATTGAAAAAAACGATTCGTATCGACGGCACAGCGCACGCGCTTGATGAGCAAAAAATTGCTAAAGCAGGTGCCTTAATCGTAATAGGCAACTTTTCTGTCGAAGCTTTGGAACAACTTTATGCAATTAATCCTAATTTAGTCGTTATTAATAATCCACAAACGCCTCAATACATAGATGCTGTATATTCTAATATCGAAGATGCGATGTACAATTTATTAACTAAAATACAAAGTATAGGTCATTCAACTATTGGTTATATGGGCGGGTTACATACGACTAGAGATTTAACAGGCAATGCAACAATGAGTGAAAATGACCCAAGATACAAAGTATATAAAAAATGGTGCAACGATAATAATATTGAACATCAAGCTTACTTATGTGGCTGGAATAAAGAACAAAGTGCTGAGCAATTAAAAGTATTAATAGAGAAGGGACAATTACCAGAAGTATTTATTGCTGGAAACGACATGGTAGCTATTGGTATTATTCAGCAATTATTACAACATAGTATACAATTACCCAATGATATTAAACTGATTAGTTTTAATGATTTAGAAGTGATTCAATATGTAACACCAAGTATTAGTAGTGTACATATTGCAATTGATGAATTTGGACGTAGTGCAGTGAAAATGGCTGAAGAGCGAATTCATAATTTGAGATCTGTTGCGCAACATATTGTTGTCGAAGCAAGATTAATAGAACGCACAACTTTTAAAACACAATGATAAAATATTGACAGGTTAATAAGTAAACAAGTAAACTTTAATTGTGTTTACTATTCGTAATTTAAAAAATTAAGGGGTGGGAGAAATGTTAGAATCTTTGAAGACTAAGTTTGCAACGATTTTTGACGCTGAACCGACACATTATGCATTTGCTCCGGGAAGAATTAATCTTATCGGCGAGCATACTGATTATAATGGAGGTTATGTATTTCCAGCAGCAATTGAATTAGGCACTTATGGTTTAGCACGTAAACGTGAAGATAATAAAATCAATGTTTACTCGTTGAATTTTGAAGAAAAAGGAATTATTTCTTTTGATTTAAATAACTTGGCATATGATGAAAGCCATGATTGGGCTAACTACGTTAAAGGCGTTATTAAATATTTGCTAGCTTCCTTTCCGTCTATTAATCAAGGCTTTGACATTATTTATGAAGGAAATATACCTAACGGTGCAAGTTTATCATCATCAGCTTCAATAGAACTTGTCAGTGGTTGGCTTGTTAAAAGTTTATTTGAACTTGAGCTTGATAGATTAAGTTTAGTGAAAATTGGACAAAAAGTTGAGAATAACTATATTGGTGTTAATTCTGGCATTATGGACCAATTTATAATTGGTCTAGGTAAAAGGGAACACGCCATATTACTTGATACAGGTACTTTAAAATATGATTATGTACCAGCTTATTTTGGAGATTATGTAATATCAATTATGAATACGAATAAACGTCGGTCATTAACCGAGTCTAAATATAACGAGCGTCGTGCCGAATGTGAGGCAGCATTAGCATCATTACAACAAGAACTGACGATTGAACATTTATGTGATATTGATATATCTACATTTGAACGTTATCAACATTTAATAGACAATACGACTAATCTAAAGAGAGCACGTCATGCGATTAGCGAAAATGAAAGAACGAAACAAGCACATGAGATGTTGTCGAACAATCAATTTACTGCATTTGGCCAATTACTCAACGATTCACACGAATCATTGAAAAACGATTATGAAGTTACAGGTTTAGAGTTAGATACTTTAGCTGAAACTGCGCAATCTATTGAGGGCGTTTTAGGCGCAAGAATGACTGGTGCAGGTTTTGCAGGTTGTGCTATCGCATTAGTACATAAAGATAGTGTTAAGGCATTAGAACAAGAAGTAACTGCAACTTATACAGAGAAAATTGGCTATGCGCCATCGTTTTATCATGTGAATATTAGTGACGGCGTTAAAAGTTTAAATTAATTTATTAATGAGAGGAAGATTCATATGTCAGTACTCGTACTAGGCGGAGCAGGCTATATTGGTAGCCATTGCGTACATCAACTTATAGAAAAAGGCTATGATGTTGTCGTTATCGATAATTTAGGTACAGGACATAAAGCATCGGTTAATGCGCAAGCTCGATTTTATGCAGGCGATATTAGAGATAAAGCATTTTTAGATGAAGTATTTAATAAAGAAAATATCGAAGGCGTGTTCCATTTTTGTGCTTACTCATTAGTGGGAGAATCTGTAGAGAAACCACTCACTTATTTCAATAATAATATTCATGGATTACAAACGTTATTAGAGGTTATGTACGATTATAACGTGGATAAAATCATATTTTCTTCAACTGCAGCAGTATATGGAGAACCGAATTCAATTCCCATTAATGAAGATGATACGACTAATCCTACTAGTCCTTATGGAGAAAGTAAGTTAGTTATGGAAAAAATGATGCGTTGGTGTCATGAAGCGTATGGCATTAATTTTGCGGCCTTACGTTATTTTAATGTGGCAGGTGCTAATCCAGATGGCAATATTGGTGAAGACCATAGACCTGAAACGCATTTAATACCTATCGTTTTACAAGTTGCTTTAGGTCAACGTGACAACTTAACAGTGTTTGGTGATGATTATAATACGCCAGATGGTTCATGTATTAGAGATTATTTACACGTTGAGGATTTAATAGCTGCACATATTCTAGCCTTTGATTATTTGAAAAATGGAGGAGCTTCAGGCGCATTTAATTTAGGTAGTAGTCAAGGTTATTCCGTATTTGAAATATTAGAAGCGGCACGTGAGGTAACAGGTGAAGAGATTAAAGCTGAAGTTGGTAAAAGAAGAGCAGGCGATCCAGGTACATTAGTTGCATCAAGTGATAAAGCTAAATCATTGTTAGGTTGGGTTCCGCAACATGACGATATTAAAGAAATCATACAAGATGCATGGAAATGGCATCAAGCTCATCCGCATGGCTACACGCAGGAAGAAGGTTAAGCAATGTTA
Organism: Staphylococcus kloosii; assembly: GCF_032139365.1. GTDB lineage: Bacteria > Bacillota > Bacilli > Staphylococcales > Staphylococcaceae > Staphylococcus > Staphylococcus kloosii_A. The sequence goes on along the minus strand of NZ_JAVTDB010000037.1, from coordinate 10,309 downwards.
CTCAATAAACAACTCGTAAATCAGTTTATCAAGTACACTGTAGATATGGGTGAATTTGATACATTAGATGCTATGTATGTACAAAATAAACTCATCGCTATACTTAATGCTCAAGGCATTGAAGATGTAACAATAGATTCTGTTTCGTCGATGACGCCAAATGAGATCGCACAGTTATGGATTGAAGAAGCGGTTAAGACAGGCGCTATCGAAGGTGAACTTTACAATAAGGAAATGATAGAGGCTCAAATACTTGATTTAATAACGCCTAAACCGTCAACTATAAATAATCACTTTTGGCAACAACATCAAGAAGATCCAAAGCTTGCAACTGATTATTTTTATAAGATAGCTAAACGCAATCATTATGTTAAAGAAGACGCTATCGCTAAAAATATTAGTTATAATGTTGCAACCGATTATGGGGATATAGAAATAACAATAAATTTATCAAAACCAGAAAAAGACGGTAAACAAATAGCTAAAGAAAAAAATGCGACTGCAAGTGCCTACCCACAATGTGCGCTATGCTTTGAAAACGAAGGATATATTGGGAGTGTATTACAAGCAGCTAGAACGAATCATCGCATTATTCGTATGAATTTAGGAGGCAACGAATGGGGATTCCAATACTCTCCATATGCTTATTTTAATGAACATAGTATCGTATTATCGCGTACACATGAACCAATGGAAATTAATCAACAAACATTTGAAAATTTAGTAGCGTTTGTTCAACAATTTCCACATTATTTTATAGGTTCGAATGCAGATATTCCGATTGTAGGTGGCTCAATTTTATCACACAATCATTATCAAGCAGGCCGTCATGAATTTCCTATGGATAGAGCTACAACTAAAGAAACTTTTAAGTTAACATCCTTTCCTGACATTGAAGCAACGACTTTAAAATGGCCAATGAGTGTTATTAGATTAAAAAGTAAAAATAGCGAACAATTAATTAAAGCTGCTACTTATGTAATGGATCAATGGAATAATTATTCGGATAGTAGCGTTGATATAAAAGCTTATAGTGACGATGGCACAAGACATCATACTGTAACGCCGATAGTACGTTATAACAACGACCAATATGAAATTGATATTGTTTTACGCGACAATCAAACGTCGACTGAATATCCTGACGGAATTTTCCACCCACATCAAGATGTACAACATATTAAAAAAGAAAACATTGGGCTAATCGAAGTGATGGGTACGGCAATTTTACCTGGAAGATTAAAAAGTGAACTTGCCGATGTAAAAAACTATTTACTTGGAAAGACTAATAATGATTTAGGACCTCATAAACAATGGGCAGACACGATGGCTCAAAATTATAAAATTGATAGTAATAACATTGATGATATTATAGATAGAGAAGTAGGACTTAAATTTAACAGAGTATTAGCAGATGCAGGTGTATTTAAAGATGACGAACAAGGTAATAATGCGTTTAAACAATTTTTAAACGTACTTTAAAAAGGATGATAAATTCATCCTTTTTTTTTATATTTCACAAGTCTATAATTAAAATAAATAGGGGGAAATAAAATGAATATAAAAAAATTATTAGTTGGTATTACTACTGCAAGTGTAGTATTAGCGGGTTGCTCAAATTCTGGAAGTGACCACAAAAGCAAAGAAAGTTCTAAAAGTGATGCAAATAAAGAGCAACATATTACAGTTTCTGCAGCAGCAAGTTTAACTGACGTGAACAAAGATTTAGCTAAAGCATTTAAGAAAGACCATAAAAATACAAAGATCTCATTTAATTATGGTGGTTCTGGTGCGTTAAGACAACAAATTGAAAAAGGTGCACCAAGTGACGTTTTGATGTCTGCAAATACAAAAGATGTTGATATGTTAGTAAAAGATAAGAAAGCAACACATACATATAATTATGCACAAAATAAACTAGTGCTTATCGGTGGTAAAGATAGTAAATACAAATCCGTAAAAGATATTAAGAAAGGCGATAAATTAGCTATAGGCGAGACTAAGTCCGTCCCTGCAGGTAAATATGCCGAACAATATTTAAAAGACCAAAAGTTATATAACGATGTTAAACCAAACTTGGTATATGCTAAAGATGTTCGCCAAGTATTGAATTACGTAGAAAAAGGCAACGCGCAATTAGGTTATGTTTATAAAACGGATTTAGCGCAAAGCCAAAAAAATGGAAACAATAAAGTTAAAGAAATTAATGCAGCTAAGTTGAATAAACCAATTACTTACAAAGCAGCAACGACTTCTAATAAAAAAGCAGCTAAAGAATGGGTAGATTTCTTAAAAACGAAAGATGCTAAAAAAATTATGAAAAAATATAAGTTTGAAGAATAGTAACTGAAGGAGGTAGAGCGATGATCGATTTAACACCATTTTGGATATCAATAAAAGTAGCAGTTATTAGTACGATCATCGTTTTCTTCATCGGTGTCATAGTCGCAAGATGGCTCTATAGTAGACATGGTATAATCGCTAGGTTATTGGAAAGTATGATTGTGTTGCCCATTGTTTTACCTCCGACAGTGATGGGTTTTATATTGCTTATTATTTTTTCACCTAAAAGTCCTGTCGGTCAATTTTTTAGTCATGTATTGCACTTACCTGTCGTGTTTACTATGACAGGCGCAATTATTGCTTCTATTATTGTAAGTTTCCCTTTAATGTATCAACACACAGTGCAAGGTTTTAGAGGGATTGATAAAAAAATGTTGAATACTGCGCGTACGATGGGAGCAAGTGAAAATAAAATTTTTACACAACTCATCTTACCTTTGTCGAAACGTTCTATTTTATCTGGTGTAATGATGAGTTTTGCGAGAGGTATTGGCGAATTCGGTGCTACATTAATGGTAGCTGGTTACATACCAAATAAGACAAACACATTGCCATTAGAAATATACTTCTTGGTGGAACAAGGTAAAGAAAATCAAGCTTGGTTATGGGTACTTGTTTTAGTTGCCTTTGCAATAACGATAATTGGTACAATCAATGTCTTGAACAAAGAACGTTATTTGGAGGGTGATTAGATGCTTACCATTAAACTAAAACATCAGCTAAAAAATACTCCGATAGCGATTGATATTAATGATCAAGAGCCTAAAATATACGCTTTAAGAGGCCCGTCTGGCATAGGTAAAACAACTGTATTAAACATGATTGCAGGCTTAAGACAACCTCACGAAGCACTTATTAAAGTGAATAATAATGTGTTAACCAATACTGAAGCTAATGTGAATGTCAAAATTCAGCAACGAAATATAGGTTATTTATTTCAAGATTATCAATTATTTCCTAATATGAATGTCTTGAAAAATATAACCTTTATGACTCCATATTCACGACATATCGAAGACTTAATGTCAGAGCTGAACATAGCGCATTTAGTTGAGCAATATCCATATACATTATCTGGTGGTGAGTCTCAACGTGTTGCATTAGCACGTACACTGAGTACAAAACCAGATTTAATATTGTTAGATGAACCATTCTCTAGTTTAGATGATTATACTAAAGATGAAAGTATAAAAATCGTCAACAATGTGTTTGAAGAATGGCAAATACCTATTATATTCGTGACACATTCAAATTATGAAGCAGAACAATTAGCGCATGAAATTATTACATTTGGTAATTAAGCGCATTACATAAACAAAGATGAATCCCTTTACTTATTATCGAGTAAAGGGATTTTTTAGGATTATTTGTCGTGTTCTGATTTTAATACATTGTTGATCGCAGCTACCATTTTTTTGGCTTTGGAATAATTGATATACCACATGATGAAATAAATGATGATAAAAATAAGCGTGAACATTAAAATAGCGGAGATATATAATGGAAACCAGCCAGACAAAATAGCTAACGGTAAAAACCCTATATACGAAATAACAAAATGCATTACGGTAGTTTTAGTAATGCGCCAGTCGGTATGCGTGCGAGTAAACTTATATATTGAAATATCAATCCAATGCACAATAACATATAGACGAATAAAGTAATTTACTAGATAAACGTTGTTGTTTTGTTTATAAAATTCTATTTCATTACAGATATTAACCATTTTAAAATGATTGTGACTCACCATAGATAGATTTATAATGGATGTAATGTATTTAAGAGAGGACAATGACAGTGGATAATAATCGCTATTCAAGACAAATACGATTCAAAGGTATTGGTCAAGAGGGACAAACTTTAATAGCACAAGCCCACGTCACTATTATAGGTATGGGGGCTCTAGGATCACATCTTGCCGAAGGTTTAGTAAGAGCGGGTATTGGTGAATTAACAATAGTAGATAGAGATTATATTGAAGAAAGTAATTTACAGCGACAAACGTTGTATTCTGCAAATGATGCGGTTGAAGCGTTACCTAAAGTTATCGCAGCAAAACAAGCATTGCACGCTATTAGTAAAGACGTGACGATTAACACATTTATTGAACAAGTTGACTATGCTTTTTTAGAAGCACATAGTCGTGAAGTGAATTTAATTTTAGATGCTACAGATAATTTTGACACTAGAATGTTAATCAATGATTTTGCCTTTAAAAATAATATTCCATGGATATACGGTGGTGTCGTACAAAGCACTTACGTTGAAGCACCATTTATACCAGGAGAGACACCTTGCTTTAACTGCTTATTACCACAACTTCCTGCGATTAATTTAACATGTGATACGGTAGGTGTTATTCAACCTGCTGTCACAATGACGACGAGTTTACAACTGAAAGATGCACTTAAAATTATTACGGGTAATGATGTTCCGGCAAAATATACTTATGGAGATATTTGGAATGGTGAACATCACGTGTTTGGTTTTAGTCGGGTGTCAGATGATGATTGTTATACATGTGGAGCAAACCCCGCATTTCCACATTTAAATAAGCAAGCACATGAGTATGCTTCATTGTGTGGTAGAGATACGGTGCAATATCAAAATAAACATATTTCCCAGGAAATGTTAGTAAACTTCTTAGTAGAAAATAATATTGATTATAAATCAAATGATTATCTCATTATGTTTCGTTATGATGGGTATCGCTTAGTCAACTTTCAGGACGGGAGATTTCTCATTCATAATATGTCACAAGCGAGTGAAGCGGCAAAACTGATGAATCAATTATTTGGGTAAAATGGGGGCGAAGTTATGCATAGTGATATTAAATTAACACGGAAAATACAAAGTGCAGTGTTGACGATTTCTGATACGAGAGATTATAAGACGGATAAAAGTGGTCAATTGATTAAGTCTATACTTGCAGAAGAAAATGTTGAAGTAAGAGAAGAAGCATACAAAATTGTTAAAGATGAACCACAAGCCATACAGACTCAAATTGGACAGTGGTTAAAGTCTGATGTTGATGTCATTATAACTACTGGAGGTACCGGTATATCACCGCGAGATATTACTATAGAAACAATTCGACCATTATTTACGAAAGAGATAGAGGGTTTTGGTGAATTGTTTAGATATTTAAGCTATACCGAAGATGTAGGTACAAAAGCATTATTATCTAGAGCTGTAGCAGGTACGGCGAATGATAAATTAATATTTTGTCTACCAGGTTCTTCAGGCGCCGTGACATTAGCACTAAATAAATTAATTAAGCCTGAATTGAATCATTTAGTACACGAATTAACAAAATAATTGGGCATGATGTAACCATTTTTTTAAAATGATTTCACTGCCCAATATAGTTACTATTGTTGACGCGTATAGTTACCTGATTTACCGCCAGTTTTTGAAGAAAGGTAAGTTTCACCGATAACCATCCCTTTATCTAAAGCTTTTGTCATGTCGTAAACGGTTAATGCCACAACAGATGCAGCCGTCAAAGCTTCCATTTCAACGCCGGTTTTACCTGTCGTTGAAACTGAAGTTGTAATATTAAGTGTATAATCATTGTCGTTAGTAACCCAGTCAAAACTAACATCGATGCCACTTAAAGGTAAGGGATGGCACATTGGTATGATTGTTGATGTATTTTTGGCTGCCATGACACCAGCAATTTGAGCCGTATTAAGCACGTTACCTTTTTGGTTGATATGTTCAACGATTTGTTGATAAATATCGGCATTAACAGTAATGCTAGAATGTGCTATAGCAGTACGTTTTGTATCGCTTTTATCCGATACATCGACCATTTTTGCATTACCTTGTTCATTAATATGTGTGAAATTTGACATAATATACCTCCTAAACAATTCATAGTATAACATGGAGCAAATAAGAAAGGGGACTCGGAATGACAGTAGAAAAAAGAAATCCAATCGCAGTAAGAGAAGCAATTGCGCGAGTGATGAAACAAGACATTACCATGCCTACAATAGAAGTACCTTTGCAACAAAGTTTGGATCATGTGCTAGCGCAAGACATTATAGCGACTTACGATATACCTAGATTCAACAAATCACCTTACGACGGCTTTGCAATAAGAAGTGAAGATTCGGTTGGTGCAAGTGGCGCGCATCGCATTGAATTTAATGTTATTGATCACATTGGAGCGGGTTCAGTTTCTAATAAAAAGTTAGGGTCTCATGAAGCAGTTAGAATAATGACAGGTGCTGAATTACCTCAAGGTGCCGATGCTGTAGTTATGTTAGAACAAACGGTAGAAAAAGAAAGTTCATTTACGATTAGAAAACCGTTTGAAACATATGAAAATGTATCGTTAAAAGGCGAAGAGACCACGACTGGTGATATTGTGTTGAAAAAAGGACAACATCTCAATGCAGGTGGTATTGCTGTTTTAGCTACATATGGTTATCAAAATGTCACTGTTTATAAAAAACCTAGCGTCGCGATTATAGCTACTGGTAGTGAATTATTGGACGTTAGTGATGAACTTGAACCGGGTAAAATTCGTAATTCTAATGGACCAATGATTCAAGCCTTAGCTACTAAAGTTGGTTTAGAGGTAGAAACATATAAAATACAACAAGATGATTTAGAAAGCAGTATTCAAGTAGTTAAAGAAGCCAAAAGCAAACATGATATGGTGATTACTACAGGTGGCGTGTCAGTTGGAGACTTTGATTATTTACCGGCGATTTATGAAGCATTAGATGCCAATGTTTTATTTAACAAAGTTGCCATGCGCCCAGGCAGTGTAACGACTGTTGCCGTAGCAGATAATACTTATTTATTTGGTTTATCTGGGAATCCATCTGCTTGCTTTACAGGTTTTGAATTATTCGTAAAGCCTGCCCTTAACAAGATGACAGGCGCAAATGCTTGTTATCCGCAACTAGTTAAAGCGACATTAATGGAAGACTTTACAAAACCAAACCCATTTAGTCGTTTTATCAGAGCGAAAGCAAGGTTCACAGGTGGCGAGATGACAGCTGTACCGTCTGGATTTAATAAGTCTGGTGCAGTTGTAGCCATAGCACATAGTAATGCGATGATTATGTTGCCGGGTGGTACGAGAGGCTATAAAAAAGGTCGTACGGTGGATGTTATTTTGACCGAATCATCTAGTTACGAAGAGGAATTATTAATATGATTTTGCAAATTGTCGGTTATAAAGATTCAGGAAAAACAACATTAATGAGACGTACAATTCATCTGTTAAAATCGTTTGATTTAAAAGTTGCCACAATTAAAAATCATGGTCATGGTGGTGAAATAAAACTTCAAGATAGCACTGTCGACCATATGAAACATTTTTCTGCTGGCGCTGATCAAAGCATAGTTCAGGGAGCAAATTACCGTCAAACAGTTACTCATGTAGCAAAACAAAATCTTAAGGAACTCATTGCTGAATCTGTTACAATAGATAGTGACATAATCTTAGTAGAAGGTTTTAAAGAAGCACCGTATGATAAAGTTATCGTTTATCAATATCAAGCAGATTATCATAAGTTAACACAATTATCTAACGTGCAATATCATATTAATTTGAGGGAAGCACAAGCTTATAAACAATATGAAAGATGGTTACTTACTTTTCTACGTACAAAAGGACTGATTGAATGAAACAGTTTGAAGTCACAAATATGCCCATTCAAACTGAGCAATATAGAGAATTTGTAGTGGATGCTACAAAAGGTGCTGCTGTTGTATTTACTGGTCATGTGAGAGAATGGACAAAAGGGATTAAAACTGAGTATTTAGAGTATGAAGCCTATGTACCGATGGCAGAAAAGAAACTCGCGCAAATTGGCGAAGAAATTACTGTACGTTGGCCAGAAACGAATACGGCAATTGTTCATAGAATAGGCGCGTTAAATATCTCTGACATAGCAGTATTGATTGCAGTATCCTCACCTCATAGAAAAGATGCCTATGAAGCAAATGAATATGCGATAGAACGTATAAAAGAGATAGTGCCCATTTGGAAAAAAGAAATATGGGAAGATGGTGCCGAATGGCAAGGCCATCAAAGAGGGTATCATGAAGATGCAATAGAAGGAGGCTAGGAATGAAAGTCTTATATTTTGCAGAAATAAAAGAAATTTTAGCTAAACAGTCAGAAGAAATAGCTTTGGATAGTACACTGACTGTCGAACAATTTAAAATTAATTTACTTGAACAATATCCAGTATTAAAAAATAAAACTTATCAAGTAGCCGTTAATGAAGAATTTGTTAAAGACGATGACATCGTGCAACAAAATGATACGGTTGCGTTGATACCACCAGTTAGCGGAGGTTAATATAGAGATGAAAGCAATAATCCTTGCCGGTGGGCGTTCAGAAAGATTTGGCGCTCAAAAAGCATTTGCAGAAATACAAGGACAGTATTTTTATCAACGCATCATAGATGTGCTTGAAGCAACAAACATGTTTAATAAAATAATCATTAGTACAAATGAAGCATTAGCGCCAAAATTTGATTATAGTGATGTCGTCATTGACGCACCGCAATTTAAAGATAAGGGTCCATTGGCAGGACTTTGCACAGTCATGAAACAATATGACGATGAGTTGTTTTTCGTAGTATCTGTAGATACACCGATGATTTCTAAAAAAGCGATTAGTAAACTTTATCAATTTATGGTAGCACATTTAATAGAAGATAAATTAGATATCGCAGGTTTTATCGCAGACAACTATCCAATTCCGACAATAGCATTTTATAGTCCGAAAACATTACAATATATTGAACAAGCTTTAAATTCTGACGATTATAGCTTCAAAAATGTATATAACCAAGTAGACCATGCATGGTTAAACGTTGAAGACATTGATGCACCAGAATATTGGTTTAAAAATATTAATTATCAGCAAGATTTGGACTCTTTAGAACAAGTGTTAAATAAATAAGGAGGTCCTTAAAATGGTTCAACAAATAACTGATAAATTAGGTAGACCGATCCGAGACTTAAGATTATCAGTTACCGATCGGTGTAACTTTCGTTGTGATTATTGCATGCCGAAAGAAATATTTGGAGATGACTACGTCTTTCTCCCAAAAGACGAATTATTAACTTTTGATGAGATGACGCGTATTGCCAAAGTCTATACGCAACTTGGAGTGAAGAAAATACGTATTACAGGTGGGGAACCACTAATGCGTAGAGATTTATATAAGTTAATAGAACAGTTGTCGCAAATAGATGCTATCGAAGATATAGGTTTAACTACAAATGGATTACTGTTGAAAAAGCACGGCCAAAATTTATACGCTGCAGGTTTAAGAAGAATAAACGTGAGTCTTGATGCTATTGATGACAAAGTCTTTCAAAATATAAATAATCGTAACATTAAAGCAAGTACGATATTGGACCAAATTGATTATGCTGTTAGTATTGGATTTCATGTTAAAGTGAATGTTGTTATTCAAAAAGGTGTTAATGACGATCAAATTATCCCAATGATTGAATACTTCAAAGCTAAAGACATAGAAATACGTTTTATTGAATTCATGGATGTAGGTAATGATAATGGTTGGGATTTTAGTAAAGTCGTTACTAAAGATGAAATGCTAGCAACTGTGGAACAACACTTTGATATTGCACCTGTGGACCCTGAATATTATGGTGAAGTCGCTAAATATTATCGACATTTAGACAATGGTGCAAAATTTGGCTTGATAACGAGTGTATCTCAATCGTTTTGTTCAACTTGTACACGAGCAAGACTATCATCAGATGGTAAATTTTACGGTTGTTTATTTAGTGAAGTCGATGGATTCAATGTGAAATCTTTTTTACGTTCAGGTGCAACCGACCTAGAACTTAAAACACAATTTAAAGCATTATGGAACGTTCGAGATGATCGTTATTCAGATGAACGTACTGAACAAACTGTTGCTAATCGTAAACGTAAGAAAATTAATATGAACTATATTG
>NZ_JAVTDB010000036.1:0-5956 GCF_032139365.1 Staphylococcus kloosii | reverse complement strand
TATGATGTTTGATTAGCTCATAAATACTAATTGTATGTTATCTCTAACACGTTTAAACCAACGATTGTATCGTTGCGTTTGGAATTAACGTTGACATATTGCAATTCAGTTTTCAATGTTCATTATCTTTCTAAATGGAGCGGGTGATGGGAATCGAACCCACAACATCAGCTTGGAAGGCTGAGGTTTTGCCATTAAACTACACCCGCAAATATAAAATTAAATGTTTTTGATGCGGTCGAGAGGACTCGAACCTCCACGGGATTTCTCCCACTAGGCCCTCAACCTAGCGCGTCTGCCATTCCGCCACGACCGCTTGGCAAAACGGAAGTTATCAATTTAGAACATTATTAATTATACTGTAATTATATGTCTGTGTCAACAACTTTATTAGCTAAATTTTATCAATGACTTATTTAACTATTTTGTTTGATACGCTATTTTTTCGACATTTATTACTATACGACATTACTCCCTTTACCGTCAATGTTTTATATATATTTAATTAATAATATTTTTCTTTAAAATAACTATATTACACATTCAGTGATAAATTTATATATTGTATTAAAAAATCCACCCACTTTTGGGCGGATTTAATTTTTTATTTTAATGTATTTAACAACTTCAACTTACCTTTACATAAACCACAGACCATTTTTTTCGTGTTAACTTTTTTAATTCTCATAAACTGTTTTCCACATTTTGTGCATTGATATAAATAATTTGCTCTTTCTTCATAACTTTTAGTTGGTGTGCAAAAACGTGGTGCATTGACAGAGGCACTTAAAATTTTAAAATCTCTATCTCTATGTTTATAGCCACTACCTTCTATATGCAAATGGTAGTGGCATAATTCATGTTTAATAATGTCTTTAATTGCTTCTATGCCAAATTTTTCATACTGTTTAAGGTTTATTTCGATATTATGGCTATCTAGTAAATATCTTCCTCCGGTAGTTCTCAACCTATGATTAAAGTAGGCTTTATGTTTAAAACTTTTATTAAAGTAAGTCTCAGATAGTTCTTTGACTAATGTTTGTAACTCATCATTGTTCATTTAGATCAACCATCGATAATGATACTTTTCCTTTATTTTCGTCTATTCCGATAATCCAAACATCTACTATATCCCCTACACTTACAATGTCCATTGGGTTTTTAACAAAACGTTTTGATAATTTAGACACATGTACTAAGCCATCTTGTTTAACACCGATATCAACAAACGCCCCAAAGTCTACTACATTTCTAACTGTTCCACTTAACTTCATTCCAGTAGCTAAATCATCAATGGATAATACATCTGATTTTAAAATAGGTGTATCAAAGTTATCACGTGGATCTCGATTAGGGGCTATTAATGATTTCACTATATCTTCTAACGTAGGTAAGCCGACGTTAAGTTTTGTCGCAAATTGTTGTTGATCTATATCATTCAATTTTGCTTTCAATTCTTGAGTCCCTAATTGTGACGCATCAAAGCCTATTTCATCTAGAAGCTTGTATGTTGCAACATAACTTTCAGGGTGAATTGAAGTATTATCTAACGGTTCCTCCCCATTAGTTATACGTAAGAAACCAATACTTTGTTCAAACGTTTTAGCACCTAAACGTTTAACACTTGCTATTTCTTTGTTGTGTTTAATCGAACCTTGTTCTTCTCTATATTTAATAATATTATCAGCAATCGCGCTTGATAAACCTGAAACGTATTGTAATAATGATTTAGAAGCTGTATTTACGTCCACACCAACTTGGTTAACTGCCTTTTCAACTACGAAAGTAAGCGCACCTTCTAGTGACTTTTGATTTACATCGTGTTGATATTGACCTACTCCAATGGATTTAGGATCAATTTTTACTAATTCACTTAAAGGATCTTGAACTCTACGTCCAATTGATACTGCACTTCTTTCTTCAACTTGAAAATCAGGAAACTCTGCTCGTGCAATTTCTGATGCAGAATATACAGAAGCACCCGCTTCATTAACTATAATAAACTGCACATTCAAATTATGTTCTTGAATTAAATTAGCAGTAAACTGTTCAGTTTCTCTACTAGCTGTCCCATTACCAATGGCAATTAATTCAATATTATAATCATTGATAAACTGTAGCATCGTCGTCGCTGCTTGTTTTGTTTTATTGACTGGTGGATGTGGGTAAATTACGCCTTTTGCTATAAAGGTACCTAATGGATTAATAACGGCTAATTTACATCCAGTTCTAAATGCTGGGTCTACACCTAAAATTTGTTTTCCTTTTAATGGGGGTTGTAGTAATAGATTATTTAAATTTTCACTGAACACATCAATAGCGTGGTTTTCTGCTTTTTCAGTCAAATCTCCTCTAATTTCACGTTCAATAGAAGGCATAATTAATCTTTTTAAACTATCTTGTATCGCTTCATCTATTAAGTAATCTACTTTATTACTGTCCTTTACTTCTTGTTGGTAAATAAATTTTTGTAAATTCGCATTATCCATATCTAACTTTATTGTAAGAACTTTTTCCTTTTCACCACGATTCATCGCTAACACTCTATGATTGGCAATGCGTTTAATCGGTTCGCTGAAATCATAATACATTTCAAATATCGCTTTTTCATCTTCTGCGTTTTTTCTTTTATGTGAAGTAATACTAGCATTATGATATGTATCTTTTAAAATCTTACTACGATATTTAGGATTATCTGAAATTTGTTCAGCAATTATGTCTTGCGCACCTTTTATAGCATCTTCAATTGACGTAACTTCTTCAGTGATATATTGTTTGGCTGTAGTTTCTAAACTATCCTCTGTCGGGTATTGTATCCACTTCGCTAGAGGTTCAAGACCTTTACGTTTTGCTTCTGTAGCGCGGGTCTTTTTCTTTTGTTTGTATGGTCTATATAAATCTTCAACTCTTTGTAATTTTGTTTGTTTTAAAATATCTTGTTTTAACTCATCAGTAAGTAGACCTTGCTCGTTAATATTATGAATAACTTCTTCTTTCCTTTTTAGCAAATTGACCATGTATTGGTATTCATCATCAATTTGTTTTATTTGAACTTCGTCTAGTCCACCTGTTTGTTCTTTTCTGTATCTGGCAATAAAAGGAACTGTATTTTTATCTTCTAACAGTTGTAAAACTGAAGTGATTTGCTTTGTAGTAAAATTAAATTTTTGTTGAATCGATTGAATTAAATTATTATCCATAATGTCCTCCGTCTTATGTCTATATCTTCGGTCTTTATTCTAACATATTCTAAATATCTATAATATGTACGTCGTTTCAACTCCAATTAAAAAACTCCTTCCAATAATTCACATTTAAAGTGCAAATTAGGCAAGGAGTTATAATTATTTCTTTGCTGCGTCTTGTAATTTTTTGATTGCCGTTCTTTGAAGGCGAGAGACATGCATTTGGCTTAAACCAATGCGCTCTCCAGTTTCTTTTTGACTTAATCCTTCGATAAACGTACATTGAATTATCTGACGTTCTCGTTCTGATAAAATGGGCAGAATCTTTTCTAATATCATTCGTTTTTCCGTTAAATCATAATTAGAGTCCTGTTGACCCATGATGTCTAATAAAGTTACTGTTGATCCATCTTTATCTGCTTCAATTGAATGATCTACGCTAAGTGCATTATAGCTTTGACTCATTTCCATAGCTTCTAACACTTCTTCGTCGCTTACTTCTAACCTTTGAGCAATTTCATCAATAGAAGGCGAGCGTTCTAATTCATTTGTTAATTCGTCGCTAACCTTTTTTATACGTGGCCCTATCTCTTTAATTCTTCTTGGAACATGAACACTCCAAGTCTTATCACGTAAATAACGTTTAATTTCTCCAATAACGGTAGGCACTAAAAAAGCTTCGAATTTTCTATCAAAGGATAAATCAAAACGGTTTATTGCCCCAATTAAACCGACCATACCAACCTGAACTAAATCTTCATGATGTGATTGACCTTTAGAATATTTATATGCCAAAGATTCAATTAATTTACGATAGTGATTAACTAATTTGTCTTGAGCATCAGTATTTTCATTGTTTTGATGCTCTTGAATCCATTTATTAATTTGTTCAGGTGATACATCGTTAACCGATTTCGACTCTTTCGTCATCATTTCGCACCTGCTCTTTTTTTATATACTTTGTCATACTAATAGTTACACCTGATTTTTTATCGACTGTAACTTCGTCCATTAATGATTCAATTAAGAATAAGCCTAAACCACCTTCTCTAAGAAAGTCAATATTTTCATTTTCTTTATAAGGTCCAAGCTCTTCTTTTGTTTTTTCATAGTCAAAGCTTTCACCTTGATCAGAAATAACTATTCTAATTTTATCCTCAAAAATTTCAAAACAAAGATTTATCATTCCAGTTTCAACGCCATCTTTATATGCGTGTTTAACTGCATTTGTAACTGCTTCACTGACAGCTATTTTAGAATCTTCAATGTCATCATAAGTTGCTCCTGCTCTGGAAAAGACACCCGATAATGTCAATCTAATTAAGCTCACATATTCTGCAGAAGCTGGCAAACGCATTTCAATATAGTCTTGTTTACTTAGCATGCTATTCAACCTCCGTTCCTTCATTAACATGCATTAAATCTTTTAAGCCCGTTATATCAAACAAACGGCTAATACGTTCAGAAGCACCAAAAATATATAATTCTTTATCGTTTTGGTTCAGGGCTTTTAAAGTACCTACAAATAACCCCAAGCCAGTAGAATCCATGTAACTCACATTTTCTAAATTGACATGTATATCATGCGTACCTTCTTGTCTAAGTGGCACTAATACCTCTTCAAGTTCTGGTACTGTATATACGTCTAATTCTCCGCCTACTTTAATCTCATAATGTTGTTCATGAGTTACTTTTTCAATGTTAAGATTCATTATACTACACTCCTAAAAATTATCTTATTTATTCTCTGTATACCCCTAGTTATTATTCATTAATCCATAGTTATTTATAATTAATTTACGCGTTTAATAATGAGTATCGTTAAATCGTCACGTTTCTTTGGATTTTGAATTTTTAAAATAGCTTCATAAAGTAATTGCACAATATCTTGTGGGTGCATGTGTTTATATTTATGAATCATATTCAGTAAGTAACTTTTATCTAAAAACGTTCCTTCTTCGTCTCTTACTTCCGTAACACCATCAGTAAAAATGATAACTAAATCATCAAGGTAGATAGGAATTTCTTGTTGTTTATATCTAGTCAATTGGCTTACACCTAATACTCGTCCTCGTACATCTATCTCTTCAAATTCTTGTGATTCAGCTCGATAAATGTAACCAGGTTCGTGTCCTGCTGAACTACAATATAACAAATGATTCATCTCTTCATATAGCCCGTAAAACATCGTCACAAACATATTTTGGTTAACATTTTTTTCAACTACGCGATTTAATCTTTTCAAACCATCACTCGGTAATTGGGAATGTCCATACGAATCCATTCCAAATTTAATCATACTCATTGCTAATGCTGCAGGAATACCTTTGCCGATAACGTCAGCTACCGCAAAACTCATTGTCCCATCTTTGTGATCTATGAGATTGAAGTAATCACCACTTACTTTTTGTGCTGCAACAGAAATAACACCGATTTGAATACTATCAAATTGGGGAATATCAGTTTTCAACATCGTTTGCTGTAACCTTGAAGCTAAATCAATTTCCTTATCATGATGTTGCATGCGATCAACAAGTTGTTGATAATCACGATAATTATAACCAAAGCCTTTAACAATTTCTTCCAACACTTCTAATGTAGACAAAATTTGGTTTTGGTTTAAATCTAGCATGGTAATATATTCTTTATGAATTTCAACGAGATCTTCCGGTAAAATATCTTTATTTACAACTTCGTCAATGTAGGAATTACATTTTTCAGCAAGATTATAATTACCAGACGATGACAAACTTAAATCTATAAGTTGTTTG
>NZ_JAVTDB010000035.1:0-99023 GCF_032139365.1 Staphylococcus kloosii | reverse complement strand
GTTATAAAGCTAAACTTATTTTTTATATTGATAGTTAGTGATTTTATGACTGAATTGAAAATGTGCTTGTATCAAGCTGCTTTCAACGCTAGTCATCTTTGCCGGGGCGGGACTACAAAATCTTCTTATAACAATAAAATTTTTGCCATGCTCCTTTTTGTATTTAACTCACAACACCCTCACTCCAATAGAAGTAAGGGTGTTGTTACATATTTAAGTTACTGTATGAACGCTATCTAGGCTATAAATATCTTCTAATATTGCATTGCGACGATATTCTGTTGATTTTACTCTTCCTGTAATTTCAAAATAGACTGTGCCGCCATTAAGTTTATGAATATTAAAAGAGATATTTTCGATATTATGTTTTTCTAAATATGCGTAGATTTCTTGTTTGATATAATCTGTATATTTTGCTTGTATGCTGATTCGAATTGTTTCTTTCTTCACAATTTTTAAATAAGAAAAATCGCTTCTTAAAAAGAATTGAACGATTACGATTAATATCGTAGATAATATACCTATAAAATACAAGCCAGCACCTAGTGCCATTCCTACACCTGAAGTAATCCACAGACCAGCAGCAGTAGTTAGACCATTAATACTTTTCCCTTTAATAAGTATTGTACCAGCACCGATAAAGCTAATACCGCTAACTACTTGAGCTGCTACACGTGACGGATCTAAATGCATATTATGATACTGCAATATATCATAAAAGCCGTATTTTGAAATAATAATAAAGAGTGCAGACGCAGCCGCTACCAAAATATGTGTTCTAATACCCGCAGCTTTAAGTCGCTGCGCACGCTCATAACCAATGAATGTCGCACACAAAACAGCTAAAAATATTCTAAAAAATAGTTCTAATTGTAATAACATTTTACCCCTTCTTTCAAATCTAGAACTATAAAATCATTCATATAAAACCGCTGAACGTATAACTTATCCCGAAAATCTTTGCTTAATATTATATCACTATTTGTGTATTCAATATAGCAGCATGTATATTGCTTGCAATTTAAAATACTATATTGCTTTACCTGTTTTTTTATTGCTTACTCATAAAAAACTGATACAGCATATGTTGATATGCTGTATCAGCTTTTGTGTATTATAAAGTTTTCCTAATCATTGACTTAAACAGTTACAACACCCATTAATAAAGCAATGAGTAACATAACGATTGCGAAGCCCCATATCCAGAAGAATGCATATTTAATATATGTTCCCATGTTCGCTTCTGCTAAACCAATAGCTAACCATAATGCTGGTGAGAATGGGCTGACGAAAGTACCGATAATATTACCGATAAGCATAGCATAAGCCGTTGATACTGATGGTACACCGAATTGGCCTGCGGTTTGTTCTACAATAGGTAATACAGCAAAATAATAAGCATCTGTACTTGTTAATAAGTCTAATGGTACGCCGAAGATACCTACGATTACGTGCAAGTATGGTCCAACTGCGTTAGGTATAATATGAATTAAAGTTAACGCGATTGCTTTTAACATGCCAGTTTCGTTTAGGACACCTAGGAACATACCCGCAGCAATGATTACTGCTGCCATCATTAGCGCATTAGGTGCGTGTGCCTTAAGTCGATTCATTTGTTCATCGACATCTGGGAAGTTAACGATTAAAGCAATAGCTACACCAATCATAAATGCAAATTCTGGAGGTGCGATATTTAATAACATAATAACGATAATAGCTAAAGTTAAAATAACGTTAATCCAGTTTATCCATGGATGTTTCACTGCCATACCACGCACTGGGAATTTAACTTCTTGATCGCGTTCGTATACTTCTACTAATTTATGTACATCGACATGTTGTGTATCTTCTAATTCACCTTTTGCCACGGCACGATTAATTCTTCTTTTTTCTCTAAACCCTAAATACACGGCAAAGATTAACACAAGAAAAATACCAACAATTTGAACCGGTATGACGCCATACCATAATTCATTCACACTTTTGGCATGGAGTACTGATGCCGTACGGGCCATCGGGCCACCCCAAGGCACCATGTTCATTACTGACGCACTTAACCCTAATAGCAAAATAAGTAAGTACTTATTCATGTTAAGTGCTTTATATAATGGTAATAAAGCTGGAATTGAAAGTAAAAATGTTGTTGCACCCGCACCATCAAGTTGAATAATTGTCCCAATCAGTGCCGTCATAATACAGACGATAATAACATTACCTCTAGTAATCAATATAAGCCGTTTTACTAACGGTTTAAATAAACCCGCATCAGTCAATAAGCCAAAGAATATAATGGCAAAAATAAACATAATGACTACGCTCATAACTTGATCTAAACCACTATTGAAATATTTAACTAGATCCCCAATGCCATGTCCCAATATGAGTGCTCCAGCACTAGGTATTAAAATCATACCTACGACAGGACTTATACGTTTAGCAATGAGTAACCCTACTATTGAAATAATGATAATTAGGCCGACTATAGTAAGCCATATACTATCGTGTTGCATAAACATCCCCCTCTGTTTATTAAAGCGCTTACAATAAAGTATTCACTCATTGTAACAGAGAAAATAATATAAAACTATAAGTATATTATATATTTTTATATTAAATACTAAACAATAAGTTATGCTTATAATATACAATTAATATATCTTAATTAGTTAATTTAATTTTTGCATATAAAAACACTTCTAAACTAAAAATATAGAAGTGTCAGTCATTTTAAAATTATTTGTGTTGTTACTCTTTTCTGCCCCATACACCGAACGCCATATCGCGTATAAACGCTGCCTGTACTTCTTCTGCTTCATGAGACATATTCGCCTTAAATCGCTCAATAGAAAAGTCATTGTCTATAATTTCATGGTCTTTCATTCTCGTTTCCATCATGTCAGTTAACCATTGTAAATCATTATCGTTAGATGTTTGGATTAAAGCTTCGGCGATAACTTGGGGTTGAGGTATGCCAATATTAAGGTACATCATATATAATTTTTGACCGATATGAATATCGCCGCCTTCAGCTTCTACCGTATCCCACACACGTTGAATGGCTTGTTGATGTAATGGCAATTGGCTCGCACCGGTACCTCCATTAATCGCATCACTTTCTTGGAAACATAAAATGCCACCAGGCTTTAGAAATCGTTTTAAATTTTGTAAACATGCTTTCGCTTCTGGTAGATACATCAAAATTCTTCTGCCAACAATTGCGTCAAATTGACTCAAATCATCAGGCAATTGATACACATCACTATTTATATATTCAATATTGTCGGCGTTATTATTCGTTTTTGCCAGTTCTAGCAATTGTTCATTCACATCTACGCCAACTACCTCACCTGCCGCACCTACTATTTCTGATAGTAATTGGGTCACCTCACCTGTCGCACAACCTACCTCAAGTACACGCATACCTTCACGAATATGAGCCGCTTCGAACAGTCTTAATGTAAAATCATTTCTACCTTGATGTTTCATAATTAACTCCTTTCGCTACTTCATTTTCATTAGCGTTATATTCATAGCGATTTCATTATCCTACATTTAAATATTTTGGTTAAGTAACTTGCTTTCAAACACTCAATATTTGATGTTGTAACGCTTTGGTTTTCCACGCCATGTTCAAGGGAATATTAACTTAAATATATGATGTTATGATGTAAATATTTTCAAAGGGGTGCTAAAGATGCAATTAGGTGTTATTGGTGCAGGCCATATGGGAAGTGCTTTAGTAAAAGGATTTTATAAGTCGGATAACTTAAATATGCAAAATGTTTATATTAAATCAGGTAACAGTGATAAAGCTAAAAAATTGTCATCAGAAGTAGGCGCATCACTCGTTCACCGTTATGATGATTTGGCACACTGTGACATGATACTTTTAGTCGTAAATGAAAGTGCAGTTAGAGAAGTTCTCGACAACTTAAGTAGCGTAGCGAATGAAGAAACGATGATCGTTTCAATAATACCCTCATTATCTATTGCTGATATGGAACGTGTATTTTCTAAACAACAACCTATCATCAGCTTGTTACCGAATGTCGTCGTCGAAATAAACAAAGGTTTAATTGGATACGCACATAATCAACGCCCTCAAAACAATACAATGATTAAGGAGGTATTTAGCTGTTTAGGTAAGTTAGTAGAAGTTAAAGAAAGCGAATTAGATATTTTTAGTACAATGTCTGGATGTGGACCTGCCATTGTCGATGTCTTTGTGGAAGCTTTATCTGACGGTGCCGTACTCAATGGTATGGACAGAAATCTTTCTTATGAAGTGATATTAGAAATGATAATTGGCGCCGCACAATTGGCTCAAGAAACAGGACAACACCCTGGCGCGCTCAAAGACCAAGTAACCTCTCCCGGAGGAAGTACTATCAAAGCTACTAACGCATTAGAAAAAAACAACTTTAGATACGCCCTCATCGATGCTATAAACGCTGTTGGCAGAAGATAATTAATAGAACGGGACAAAAATCTTATTGTTATAAGAAGAATTTGTAGTCCCGCCCCCAGCAAGGACGACTAGCGTTGAAAGCAGCTTGGTACAAGCGCATTTTCAATTCAGTCATAAAATCACATACTATAAATATAAAAATAACATTATCTTTGTAACGATTTTGCATCGTGCTGACCACTTGGGGAAGCGTATGAGTGAGAGACTACAGGCTCGAGGCATACTATCCTAAATCAAGGCAAGCATGCGCGGCAAAATCACTGAATTAAAAATAGAGCCTGAAGACAATTTTATGTCCCAGGCTCTATTTAATTATTTATTTTTCAGGAAATATAAATCAAAGTTGAAACTGATTTTACTTGAATCTAACTGATAAGCTGAATTCAATTCTGGTCCACAACTATTAGAACCAATACCACTCTGTAGATAATCAATATATAAATAAGTGTTACCTTCATCCTGCAACTCATCTTTATGCGCAGTATGCGTCAGTTGTTGTAACGAATAATGTGTTGTATTAAAACTAAATGGCGTATCACTCTTAGCAATAATTGAAAACTGTTGGTTAGCTAATTGCACAAAGCTTGTTCCCATATGACTGCCAGTTTCTTGTGGTTTAATATGATTTGCTCCATTTTTCTCAACTGTCGTATTAAAGTAATCCAAATACGCTGCTACACCTTTATCTTGATAGTTATTATATGGACCATAACCATAATAATCTACTTGTTCATAGGCATTGGTTAACACAAACGCTAAGCCAAAACGTGGTAAATACGGTGCTTTCACGTTTCGTTCAAGGTCAAAACTGACATTTACTTTGCCATCTTTATAAACCGACCAAATTACGTTCCCTTTTAAAATTGGTGGCACCACATCATCTATCACGACTGTTTTAAATATTAGGTTAAGCCTATCGCTTTTTTCAACGATTTCATAATCTTTAGCGATAGTAAATGCATCTTTATAACCTGCATATTTCCACTGCGCTTTAATGTTCACATCATTATCAGTAGGCGCTCGCCAAATATTAATCTTAGTAGATGCATTGAGTACAATTACATCATTGTGTATAACACTTTCTAAATTACTCGTGTTTTTATTAAATGCATAAACTAAAGACCCACATTTAACATTTATGATATTACCCACTTCATTATATGAAAGTTGATGACTGTATGAATGGCTAACATCATATGTTTTTCTCTCATAAACAACTTGATCATAACCTAATTCAAATCCTTTATTTCTTAATCCTTCCTCTACGTTCAAGTTATATTTAAACATAACGGCGCTTAAATTTTCAGTAGGTATATAACTACTTATATCGATATCTTTAATTGTTTTAGGCTTAAATTCATGGACGTTAACCGTAAACACTTTAACATCTTCATTTAAATAAGTCGCATAGCCTGTAATGGTAATTATGTCTTCGATATGAGTAAAATCCAACTGATTTCTGAATGAAATTTTATCCCCCTCTTGCTGAATCAATTTAATAGGTCTATGTTCATATTTGAAATCATAATAACTATCGTGTAGTTCACGATTTGGCATGACAATACCATCGACACAGAAATTGCCATCATGTAGCCTTTCTCCAAAATCTCCACCATATCTAAAGACAGGTTCACCATTTTGTATGCCAACCGTTATCGCATGATCACACCATTCCCAAACGAAACCACCAATAAAGCTATCATAGCGTTCTACTAATTCTTGATATTCATGTAAATCACCAGGTGAATTGCCCATTGCATGCGCATATTCACATAAAATAAACGGCTTATCTAACTTACTATTTGTTAAATAGTGTTGTTCTATTTCTTTAGGTGAAGGATACATACGACTAATCATATCTACGTTTGATACATCATAATTTTTGGCCTTATCTCTGTATAAAGTACCTTCATAATGTAGTGGCCTTGTTTCATCTAATGCCTTTGCACTTTTCAAGCCTTCTACCATGTTAATACCAAATCCTGATTCGTTACCCATTGACCACGAAATAATAGAATTGTAATTTTTTAACGGAATAATTGAAGCTTCAATACGTTCTATAACGGCAGCTTGGTATTGTGGATCATCCATGATTAAGTTGAAATTATCTTGATCATCTTCCCCATAAAATCTTACGACACCATGTGTTTCTAAATCCGCTTCACTCATCACATAAAAACCATAATAATCTGTAAGCTCATAAAATAAAGGAGATTTCGGATAATGCGCAGTACGAATAGCATTAAAATTACCTTGTTTCATTAATTTTAAATCCTGCATAAATTGCGCTTCGTCCATAACGTAGCCCGTATCTGGCGTATTATCATGGTAATTCGCACCTCTTAACTTAATTGACGCGCCATTAACATAAAGTTGGTTGTTTTTTATTTCAACTTCTCTTATACCAACCTTTTGTGTAATCGCTTCTTCCTGCGTCACGATTAATACAGTATATAAATTCGGTTGTTCCGCAGACCACAATTGAGGGTTATTAATATCAAAACGATAGTGCTGTTCAATGCTTTGTTTTGCTATTAAATCTCCTTGTGGATTATATAACTGTACCTCGGCTTCGTTTAACTGTGCTTTACGTGTTAATTGTACATTTATATATGCAAGCGCATCATCGACTAGATGCGGCGTAATATTAAAGTCATCTACCCGTGATGTTGCACGCTTTACAACATAGACATCTCTAAAAATACCTGAATGACGAAACATGTCTTGGTCTTCAAAATACGTACCATCTGAATATTTTACAACGATAACTTTTATATTATTCAAACCTGCAGAGACAAAATCTGTAATATCAAATTCAGATATCGAATGTGATATTTGACTATAACCAACAAATTCATCATTAATCCAAACATAAAAGGCACTCGCTACGCCTTCAAAATTCAAATGGTAATCGCTTTGTTGATTATAATTTTCCAACACAAAGTTTCTTTCATAACTACCACAAGGATTATTGTGTGGCACATAAGGTGGATCAAATGGTATTGGATATTGTGTATTTAAATATTGTAGCTGGTCATATCCATGTAAATTCCATACTGCGGGTACAGTGAGGTGTTGCTTTTTCTCCTTGTTTAAATCAGCTACACAACTATCAAAAGAATCAAAGTATTCAAAGTGCCAATCACCATTCATAACAGTTACATTGCTCGTATTATATCTTGTCGTAAAGTCGTATGCTGCTTCTTGTGGTTTGTACGGTATATAAAATGCACGTCTAGGCAGCGTGTTCACATTTTGGATATCTAAATTTTCATGAAATATTTGTTTTAACATCATTGTTCATCTCCTTATTTAATTCGTTCTCTATGTTCTCTCTGACGTTTATATTGCAACGTTTGTTCTATATCTTTTAAGAAATCGCCTTTCAAATTAAATGCCTTATGGTAAAGTATCGCAGTTAGACAGACGAAAATTGCAGGTGCCACGATAATCAGTACACGTATACCATTTACGGTAACCGTAGATTGCGTTTCATTAGGCGTGAAACCAAATATTGATAGTCCAACCCCTACGATTAAAGCTGCTACAGCTTGTGATGCTTTTGTTAAAAATGTATTCGTTGACGTAATAATACTTTCATTACGTTGACCAAATTTCACTTCTCCATAATCAATAACATCTGCAAGCGATACAGTCGTAATACCAATCATAAAGCCAGAGCCTATACGCAATAAGCCTGCACCCAAGATAACGAAAAATGTACTTGTCGGTGCTACAAATCCTGCAATAAGGATAATAATTAGACCAATGAGGATTAATGAAATAGATGTATTGAACGATTTCGTTCTTCCTACTAGCTTTATAAATCTAGGTAATAGTAATAAGCCCAACATTTCGCAGACAATCATTGCATTAAATACTGAAAATAAATGTTCCACATTAACTACATATTTAAAATAATATATGATAGACCCATTAATTATTTGCAGACACATATTAAAGGTTAGTAACACTCCCATAATGGCTAGAAGTTCTTTATTTTTAAACAATATTCGGGTAATATCTTTAAAATTAACCTTTATTCCTATTTGTTGTTCCATTTCTTTATCTTCTG
Source organism: Staphylococcus kloosii (assembly GCF_032139365.1). Classification (GTDB taxonomy): domain Bacteria; phylum Bacillota; class Bacilli; order Staphylococcales; family Staphylococcaceae; genus Staphylococcus; species Staphylococcus kloosii_A. The sequence continues at coordinate 90,480 of NZ_JAVTDB010000035.1, read as the reverse complement.
GAACCTTAAATACAGTTACGCCAATTGTTATAATGAACGTTAAACTACATATAATTGCAAAGACAAAAATACCTACTGTGTTGCTACCATTGCCAAAAACTTCTCCAAATTTATGTATGAAAAACAAACCAAAAGTACCAACAACGAATGCCGCTAAACTAGCAAAGAATCTAGGAATTACCGATACTTCTTCACGTTCTCGAGGATTATGCGTTAAATTAGGCAACCATGACCAATAAGGAATATCCATCATCGTATAAGTCATACCCCACGCAATATAAATAATAGCTATATACACATAATTCCAAGGATGTGAAAAATCAAAATTTGTAAATAATAAAACTGTTATAACCGAGTTAACAATCGTTCCAATAACCAACCAAGTTTTAAATTTACCAAATCTATTGCGTGTATTATCAACAATCATTCCCATAATCGGATCATTGATGGCGTCCCATATTCTTGCTACAAAAAGTAAGACCCCCACAAACGCTGGAGATAATCCAACAATGTCGGTGATATAAAACATAAGAAATACACCAACTATATTGAAAATGGCATCTTTGCCTATGGCACCAAAGCCAAATGAAAATTTTTGCATACCAGTTAAATGTCTATTCAATTCTATACACTCCTCCAAAGGTAATGTTAAACGCTTTCATATTCTGTTTTTTAAAATTGTATCAGACGCTTTTGAGGGTTAGAATAGAATTATGGTGATAAAACATGGTTAAATGTTTCCTAACAATAGAAATTACTTATCAATAAAACTATAAATATTGTGTAAATCATAATTTTATAAGAGGTGGAAGATGCAACTACTTTGGAAGAAATTTAAAAAACTACATATCGATGCTAATTTAGTTGAATGTGGTATAGAGGTCGGTGTGCCTAATGCAGGCTATAAATATACTGTGGATAAAGATGCTATTTTACATATCGTCACTAAAGGCGAAGGTACTTTTAAATGTGACGGCAAATTATTTCATTTACGACAAGGCGATATGTTTTTACTTGAGAAGGATAAGTATGTAGAATATGTGCCTTCGTTTGACAACCCATGGACTTACTACTGGGTAGGTATGAGTGGCGAACAAATTTTAAGTTATTTATCACGTAGCACCATCGTTGATAATCATGTCGTCATAGGTGGATACACTGAAGATATTTGCTTAATTATTAAAGAAATATGCAAACTTTCCGAAACGATTGAACCTTCTAATTCTAATGATATATTAATGATGCAATATTTATATAGCTTAGTGTTTAAACTGCAAGAGCGCTTTCCTAAAGCATTCCAGTCCAATATAAATATAATCAATGAAGATATACAAAATGCAGTACAATTTATAAATGCTCATTACCACACCAATATATCAATTGCTAAAGTTGCGAATGAAATCAACGTTACACGTAGTTATCTTTATAAATTATTCAAACAAAATTTAAATTGTTCACCCAAAGCATACTTAACTTATATACGAATGTATCACGCCTCAGAATTATTAAAAAATCAAAATTTACGAATCAATGAAGTCGCTTCAAAAGTTGGTTACAGCGACCCATTACTCTTTTCCAAAAACTTCACCAAGCATTTTGGTATTAGTGCTACCCAATATCATAAAAATTTTGTGTGATGGCATATAAAAAAGACCTACATTATAATGTAGGTCTTTTTCTTAGCTCTTATACTTCTTGTAAATGGCTCAATTTGTCTGCGTTGTCGGTGAAAACGCCGTCTACGCCCCAATTGGCTAATTGATTGGCACGCATTACTTTGTTGACGGTCCATACGTTGAGCTCGTATCCTGCTTCTTTAATTGCTTTAACTTTTGCTTGTGTGAGTGATTTATCTTCGATGTTTACTGTTTTTGAATTACAGAAGTCTAATATTGTACGCCAATCTTCTTCAAAAGCTGCCGCTTTAAATATGACTGCACGTTTGAATTGTGGCATTAGTTTTTCGGCTAATTTTACTAGCATTACATTAAAACTAGAAATCAATATTTGTTGGTCATGTTTTAAATTAGCTAATTTATCGCTTACTTGTTGAACCATACTTTTGGATAATTCAGTACCTTTGGGTCCTGTGACGCCTTTTAATTCTACATTTAAATTCATATTATAGTCATTGGCAAAATCAATTATATCATCAAACGTGGGTAGCTGTTCGTCTTTAAATTCGGTGCCATACCATGCGCCAGCTGATGCTGATTTTATATCGCTATAATTATAGCTTGTTACTTCACCTGTCATGTTCGTCGTACGATCTAAGTAATCATCATGAATAATAACTAATTGTTCATCATCAGTAATCGTAACGTCTAATTCAATCCAATTTATGCCTTCTGCTTTTGAAGCAGATTTAAATGATGCTATGGTGTTCTCTGGAGCCTGACTTGGCAAGCCTCTATGTCCATAGACAGTAAACATAATTTCACTCCTTAATTAAGTCATGTTTTTTCACACATAATTATGCTATGCTCAGAGTATATTTTCATCATTGCTTCTCTGAATCAACACAATTGTATTATCACATGAATGTTTTATTGTTTCCATTCAGAAGTACATACGTTTTAATTTTGGGGAGGAACGCTTATGTCTACACAAGCTATCACGATACATACGAAGCAAGATATTATCGATTATGTAAATGGGCAAAAAAACGCAAAACGTACCGCTTTGTTATTAATCATCGTACTGGGGACCATCTTTTTAGATGCTTACGATTTAACAATTTTAGGTACTGCAACTGATCAATTAACTTCGGAATTTAAACTGTCGCCAAGCTATTTATCTTTCGTCATGACGGCAATGCCATTCGGGGCATTCTTTGGGGCAGCGATCGGAGGATTCTTTGCAGATAAGTTAGGGCGTAAGCTTATTTTATCTGTATCATTAATTTCACTTATTATCGGTTCATTGGGTGCCGCTTTATCACCTACACCTGCTATTTTACTCTGTTTTAGATTGTTAATGGGCTTTGCTATTGGTATGGATAGCCCAGTCGCGTTTACTTTCGTAGCCGAAATTAGCAACCAAAAAGATAAAGGCCGTAACGTTAACTATTGGCAAGTGGTATGGTACATAGCCGTCGTATCATCTGCACTTCTTGTTATGCTATTTTACGCTCTAGGGACTGGTACACTATTATGGCGTTACACAGTAGGTTTAGGTGCTGTCTTTGCGACAATTATTTTAATACTGCGCCTATTTTATTTAAGTGAAAGTCCTACATGGTCTATGAAAAACAAAACGCTAGTCCAAGCTAGCCGTGAGTTAGAAAAAAACTATAATATTAGCGTTAACATTGAACCTTATGAAGGCGAAAATGAAGAATTTAAACGTACAGAGGTCAAACACCCACTGCGTACATTGTTCGATAAACGATATCGTAAAAGAACGATACTTGCTACTTCAATTGCTACGTTACAAGGGATGCAATACTACGCGATTGGTTTATATATCCCATTAATCGCTGCTTACGTTATTGGAAATAACAAACTTGAATCACTTTCAGGTACGGCTTTAATTAACGTAGCTGGTATAATTGGTGGTCTAACTGGTGCGTTATTAACGACTAAGTTTGGTGCACGTAGACTAACGATTACAGGCTTCAGCATTGTTGCCTTTACGATGATTATAATTGGACTCTTTTATGGTCAGACGTATACTTGGCTCATTGCCTTTATGGTTGCACTATTCCTCTTCGGACATTCAGGTGGACCAGGTACACAAGGGAAAGCTATCGCTGCTTTATCATATCCAACAATTTTACGTGGTAAAGGGACAGGTTTTGTAGAATCAATCAGTCGTTTCGGTAGTATGTTTGGTACGTTCGTCTTTCCAATTATTTTAGCAAGTTTTGGTTTAAATAAGACGATGCTCATCATTGCTATCTTCCCTATCTTAGGTTTAATCATTACTAAACTTATTAAGTGGGAACCGGTCGGTAAAGACTTAGAGTACGAAGATCAATATATCGAAAAAGTTTAATAACGATAACTGCACAGTGGCTTTACGGTCACTGTGTTTTTTGTTTATTTTCAAAAGGTTAGACTACCTGTTAGTCTAAAAATGTACATTGCAACTTCTGGTTGCGGCACTTCAACTCATACTATCGTGACTTTAAGGTGGAAAACGGGTATGTTTAAACCAAAGGGAGTGATCTTATGGAATTGGCTAAAATTATTAAAAAGCATCGCGAATTAAATCATTGGTCACAGGAAGAGCTAGCCGAAAAATTACATGTTTCAAGACAGAGCATTTCAAAATGGGAAAGCGGAACGAACTATCCTTCACTAGATATCCTCGTTGCTATGAGTGATTTATTTGATATTACGTTGGACCATTTAGTTAAAGGAGATAGCGAATTCAAACAACAAATTTTAGACGGCAACTTAAACAAACATGATAGAAGAGGACGAACTATGGGAGACTTTTTTGCGGGATATTGGTGGCTAATCTTTCCTCTTGGCGGTTTCTTTTACGGTATCTTCGCCCAAATCGTTAAACTTTTCCAATAAGATCGACTTATCAACATAAAAAGGGAGCGGGACAGAAATCTTAATTGTTTAAAAAGATTTTGTAGTTCCGCCTCGGTAAGGATGACTAGCGTCGAAAAAAGCTTGATACAAGCTTAATTTCAAGTCAGTCAGCTACTTACTAATATAAAAATAGAGTCTGGAAACAATATGATGTCCCAGACTCTTCTTTATGTTCTAAAATTTCAGTGCATTTTTAACATTTTTTACTGATTTTGCTGAAGCTTGTAATTGTTCTTTTTCAAATTCATCCAGCTCTAATTCCACAATTTTTTCAATGCCGTTCGCACCTAATATCGTTGGAACGCCTAAATATATATCGTTATAACCATATTCACCTTCTAACAGTGTAATCGTTGGTAATAAACGCTGTTGGTCTTTAATAATTGCTTCTATCATACTGTAAAGTGCTGCGGCTGGCGCATAATATGCCGAACCGTTCCCTAATAAGTTAACAATTTCTGCCCCACCTTGTTTAGTGCGTTCTACAATCTTATCTAATACATCGCTTGCTAAGAGCTCTCTTACCGCTACACCGTTAACATTAGTAGAATGAACGAGTGGCACCATCGTATCGCCATGTCCACCCAAGACAAGGCCTTTCACGTCTTTGACGGAAACATTTAGTTCTTGAGCAATGAATGTTTGATAACGTGCCGTATCTAATACACCAGATTGACCGATAACGCGTGCTTTCGGAAAGCCTGAAGTTTTATATACTGTATAAGTCATTGCATCGACAGGATTTGTTAAGACAATGATTTTACATTCAGGAGAATATTTTACAATTTGTTCCGTAACATCTTTCATGATTTGTTCGTTCGTTTGTACCAGATCATCCCTACTCATGTTAGGCTTTCTCGCCACACCAGCTGTAATAACTACGACATCCGAATCTTTGGTAGCTGCGTAATCTGACGCAGCATTAATACTTACATCAAAACCAAAAATAGGACTACTTTCTAATATATCTAACGCTTTACCTTGAGCCGGTTTTTCACTTTGAGGTCTATCAATTAACACTACATCTGCTAGTTCTTGCTGTGCCACAATAAATGCGAGTGTTGCACCTGTATTGCCGCCCCCTATAATTGATACTTTCTTTTTAGACATTTGCGTCGCCTCCCTTGGTAACTTCACATCCATTGTAGCACATGAAAAACATTTTCATTATGATAAAGCTTAATCATTAGACTTACCTTTATACCACGCCACTGCTAGTTTTTCTGTGTTTTTAATGAAGTCATTTTTGCCAGCCATGTATGACTCAATGTCGTTCGGGTATGTTGCGGCTAGTCTTGATTTTAAATTACCATATTGGTTTGCTATTTCTGGGTGGGCAATTAAATATGCTTTAAAAGCTAGATGTCGGATAATATCATTTTGATTACTTTGATCGAAAATATGTACATGGTGTGTTCTTTTACTCGCTTCTTTATTATTTTTTCTAAAGAATCGTCTGCCCGATATACCATTTTCTCCAAGTGGCTTATAACCAAGTGCTTCCATCTGCTCATCGAATTTATCAACTTCATTAATATCACTCACAATGGGCATAATATCGATGACAGGTTTCGCTTTTAAACCTACTACGGACGTACTGCCGATATGATGTATTTCCAATAACAAATCATCATATATCGCTTTTATCTTTTGTGCTTCCTGTTCAAATTCATTTTTCCAGCGTGGATTATGCGTTATGACCTCGACTTGCATATAACAACCTCCTAAATAATGAGTTATATATCATTACGCTATTAACTGATTTATTAGTATTTTACCCTGTCATTGTATTTATTAGTTCACATATTTATTGTTAAAGATATGTAAAATGGTACTTTACATAAAAATATGCTATTATGTAGATAAATAAAATAGTTCTCTTATTAAGAGTGAGTGGAGGGACTTGGCCCTGTGAAGCTCCGGCAACAGCCTTTTGGCGATGTGCTAAATCCAACAGTTATGTATAACTGAAAGATGAGAAGATGTGTGGAAGCTCTTCTGATCTAGAAGGGCTATTTTATTTGCAAAAAATAAAAAAGGTGGTCATATTATGACAACATGTCGCGAATTATTTTCAGAATTAGAAGAATGGGAAGCATACAAGCCAATGAATATGCCAAGCAGTATTAGTAAAAACATGCATATTCAGGAAACCAAAAGAAAAATTATCGATAAGTTACTAAGTAACGTCGATTTAAACAATCAAAAGGAAGACATTATACAATTAGAAGATAAGCATAAATAGCAAAAAAGCAGTCTTAGTGACTGCTTTTTTGCTATTTATGCTTATTGAAAATGCGAATTGAACTCATAATTTAATTTATTTCGGGTTTAATTACTGTTGCTGAGCTGGCATCATCGAGACCTTTATTTTTGGTTTCTGGTGCCATAAAGATTGAAACGACAAAGCCGATAAATAGTAATCCTGATGAAATATACATCGTTGTACTTAATCCATAGTTAGACAATATAACCGGGAAGAAGAATGTACTGATCGCTGAAGCGATACGGCTGACGGTAGTTGTAAATCCACCACCTGTACCTCTAAAGTGTGTCGGATATAGTTCATAAGGATAAATCCATTGGTGACTACTCATACCAGTATTAAAGATACCGTAAGTAACAAAGAGTAATAGTATTATCCAAAATGGCGGATTATTGCCTGATACTACGCCTAATACGAATAGCGCGATAGTCGTGATTAAAAATGGCCATAATAAAGTTGCTCTTCTGCCAATTTTTTCTACAAAATATAATGCTGGGAAGGCTCCGATTAAATAAAATAAGTTAATAATTGCAGAACCTAAATATTCTTGCGAACCGCCTTTCAAACTAAATTCAGACAGTATTTCAGGTATATATGTACCTATTGCAAAAGTTGTCATAACTTGTACTGACCAAAATATTGAAATAAATAGCGTTCTTTTACCGTAACCATTTCTAAAAATATCTAATAAATTAGGCTTTTGTTCTGAATGTTCATTTTGACTAACTTGGACATGATCGCCAAACACACTTTGTACGATGTCTTCGGCTTTTTGTTTTTTGCCATGCTTTAATAACCAATGTGGTGATTCTGGCATATTTAAACGTGCAAATAGTAATACGACTACAGGTACTGCACCACTCGCTAGCATCCATCTCCAACTCGTTTCATTGCCAATTGGAATAAGTAAATATCCAACAATAAATGATACGGCGTAACCGATAAACCATAATGCATTGATACCACCTAACAATGCACCACGATTTTTCTTCGGTGCGAACTCACTCATTAGTGAACCTGCGATAGGATAATCCATACCTAACGTGACACCGATTAATATTCTTAAGATGACTAATTGTGTTGGATCCGTCACGAAAAACTGAGATATCGTAAATACACCGAGTAGCAACATGTCGATGATAAACATTTTCTTTCTACCTATAAGGTCGGTAAAATAACCACCGACTAAACCTCCGAAAACCATACCAAGTAACGTCCCCATTCCTAGAAGACCTACAGTAGTTACGGACATATTAATATCTTTTTGCATTATCGAGAGTGCTATAGCAATGATACCGAGCGCATAGCCATCTACGAATGAACTACCACTACAATATGCAAATATTTTCATGTGAAATCTACAAAACGGAACATCTTCCATCGCTTTTGTCTTTTCCATTAAATCTTGCCTCCCAAAATATACAGAATGTTAATTACAGTATTTGCTGTATATCATTTTGATAGAACGCTAATAGACTGTTAATGTCTTGTGCAGCTGTAAAACCTGTTTGAATAGCTGTTTCTGTATAAAATGTACCTAAGTAGTCCCCTGCTAAATATAAGCGTCCTTCAGGTTCTGTTAAAATAGGTTGTATATCGGCACGTCCTGGATAAACATAAGCCGAACCATATGGGAACTTCTGCACATGCGCTTCTACTACAATATATCTAAAACCTGGGAACATTTCTTCAATATCATCTAAATATTGCTCTAAAATTTCTTCCTCAGATTTGTCTAATAATGCGCGACCTCTATTAGCCGGCGAGAAAGTCATAAAGCTACTACCCTGATGACGATGACTATGCATACTGTGTGTTAAATTTGAATTATGAATCAAAATATCAAATGACTTTTTCGGCGTCGCAAAGGCGTAAACATCGTCCCACACTTGTTTTTCTGTTTCGTTCGTCAAAAAGGAATCGCTTACATGGGGGCCGTACTTAATTTGACTGAGCGCATCATTTAAACGTGGGCTCAAATTTTTTGTTACTTTTCGCGTAATAGGTGCTGGTGTCGCCATAATGATATAACGTGCAATTTCAGTATATGTTTTGCCGTCTTTTTCATATTTCACGCTAACAAAATCGTCATTATTTACGACTTCTTGAACATGCGCATTAAGCTCAACGCTGTCTTTAATACGACTAGCTATCGTATTTGTTAAAGTCGATGGCCCACCTACAATGTTACGTGTTAACCCATCTTCCTTATTCCAAATCATGTCAAAATATGCCACGCCTGCGCCTGCAGAAATTTGTTCTGGCTCGCCAGTTGAACGGCTTACAGTAGGTCTAAAGATAGCATCTGCATCTTCTGGCAATTTTCCTGTAAAATCAGAAAATGTTCTGTTATTCATAAAGTTAAAGATACGTTGTTGTTGTGTACAGTAATCTTCATGCGCACGTCTTTTAGCTATTTTGCTATATTTTAAAACTGCACCTCTCACTTTTGCTCCAGCAATCAACATAGAAATACGATCTTTCCAAGACATAGCAACTCTAAACGGATACAGCTCAACATGACCATCTAACAACAATTTGCCATTTAATTGCATCGCTGAAAGCTTTCCTGGAACTGGTAGTGCTTTTACGCCTACTGATTTTAATAATTCATCTGTCGCTGAACCTTTACCAGCGTAAACATGGCCGCCCCAGTTCATCCAATAATTTCCACGACGTTCAGACATCACTCGTCCGCCTACACGATCTTCGGATTCTAGTAGTAAAATATCATGGTCTTTTAAACGCCACGCCGCTGATAATCCTGCTAATCCTCCACCTACAATAATCACGTCTTTCATATATAAGCACCTTCTTCATTTACTATTTTTCTCTGCTACGGTTTAGTTAAGTGATTCTAATAACTGTGCAATTTTTTGCTCATATTCTTTAGAAGGAGACGTTAAAGGTTCGCGACAAGTTGTTGTGTCAAAAATACCTAACGCTTTCAAGCCAGCTTTGACAGTACCTGGAATTACATCTTCTTCTATAATGTTAAATAATGGTAATAATTGTTTATTAATTTCTATCGCTTGTTGGATATCATTGTTTTTCACTAATTCATATATTTTGGCTACTTTATCAGGTACTAAGTTTGGTGCGATTCCAATAGCGCCTTCGCCACCGATTGCTAATGTAGGTAAGAATAAATCTTCATAACCGTTAAGTAATGCGAAAGTTTCTTCATTTTTAACTAACTCTAATAATTTTGAAGTGTGGATACCGTCGGCAGTATTTTTAATACCTACCACTTGACCTAATTTACTAATTTCAGCTAAAACTTCTGGAGATAATTCGATACCTGTAGCTTCAGGGTAATGGTAAATAACAAGACCAATATTAGTATTATCAGCAATAGCTTGGTAAACGGAAACGGAGTTCTGTTGTAATGGGAATGCCCTTAAAAAATAAATTATTAAATAATAAAAAGCAGTTGCCTAAAAAGCAACAAAAGCTGTGCGACTATATTTTGAAAAATTTTGAACATCTTGGATTAATTACAATTAAAGAATTATCACACAAGGCTGATGTCGGTGTCTCTACAGTTATGTGCACTATTCATGCATTAGACTATGAAAATTTCAATGATTTCCGCCGAGATATTTATAATGAAGCCTTACCGAATGAAACTAAATTCACATTACAAACGGCATTTATCGAAAATGAACAACAACATTCCGACCCTTTAACATCTGTTTGGGACAAAAGCGTTCAATTACTCAACCATTCTTTAAAAGATGAACTTGTAAGTAACTTTAATCTAGCAATCGACTATATAGAAAATGCTACAAGCGTTAGTATTCTCGGCACTAGACCATATAAAGCAACAGCGCTATATCTAGAACAATTACTGAATGAGTTTTATTTTAATATTCATCAATTAAGTCATGATTTAGATGCCATGTTTGATAAAATCATTAAACTAAAGCCTGAAGATGTCCTTGTTGTTTTTGCCTTTGAACCTTATACAAATTCAGTGATTAACGCCGTAAAAGAAGCTAACAGATTAAATATCCCTATTATTCTTATTACGGATTACGATTCATCTCCATTACTCGAATATGCCACTGTCACATTAAAAGTTGCTGTGCAAAAAAATCATTTTACCGTTCTGCTTATCATCGCATTAATTGATGCCATGATTCTTAAAATTGGTAATGATTTTTCAAAATCCACGGTCGAAAATCTAAAACAACTTGAGGACGCACTCGACCGCAATAATGTGACTTATCGGGATGAAAACTAACAAAAAAGCTAAGACATGTTACATGTCTTAGCTTTTTCCTATTTATTAACCTTTCACCTTCAACCCTCTATAACGATTTAACGCTGCACAAAATTCTTGTTTTCTAGGCAGCGCTAAATTACCAGGATGTCCACTATGAGGCGAAATCGCATCTAGTCCTTCTTTGCCGATGAAATCATATAATTTATCTGCAGCTTGATTTATAGTATCTCGTTCATTTAAAAGATGTTGTTGGTAATAATCAATCATCATTGCCAGACACTCAGTTTGGCTCGTATCTACAAGTTGTTCTAATCCTGTAATATCGATAGATTCCTTGCCATATAAAATGTGAAATTGACCCTTAACCTTAAATCGAGCATCTTTACCTTTTTTATTAAAACTTGATTTCAGAGGTATTCTTGCTGGTAATTCTCCAAAGTGATTTTGTGAAATATTTTCACGTTCATATCCCGTTGATTGTGCTATATCTTTAGCATTTTTTGTCGCATCTTTTAATACATATTCATCCATCATCAATATTTGATCTGCAACTTCGAAATAATCGCCTGAGCCACCAACAATCAATATCGTAGATACATGATGATAGTCATATAACGGTTTCACCTTACTAGCAAATGGTGTTATAGGTTCTTTTTCAGGTGCAATTAATTGTTGCATGCGCCCATCTCGAATCATAAAATTCGTAGCAGAAGTGTCTTCATCAATTAAGAGTAGTGATGTATTTGCTTCCAATGCTTCCATCACATTAGCTGCTTGTGACGTACTGCCACTCGCATTTTCAGTAGAAAATTGTCTAGTATCTTTATTTCCCGGTAAATTATTAATAAAAGGTCTAATATTAACTTTTTCAATATTCCTACCGTCTTCTGCCCTAATTTTTGTTGCATCATTACGTGTAATAACATACTCACGACCATCACCAGCTATATGATTATAAACACCTCGTTCTAATGCTTGTAACAATGTCGATTTCCCATGAAAACCGCCACCGACTATGAGCGTAATACCTTCCGGCACACCCATACCTGTTATCGTTTTACCGCTAGGCAAATTCAACGTAATTTCCATATTTTGAGGGCTTGTAAAAGCTACGGAACCTTGCATCACTTTATCCGAAACACCACTTTTACGCGGTAAAACAGAGTTATTAGCAACAAAAGCTACTAAATTTTGTTGCTCTAGTGCTTGTCTAATATATACTTGGTCTAACATTAAAGTAACTTGTTCTTTAAGAGACTGACTATCAATATTGTTATATAGTAAGCTTTGGTCGACAATAGTAGGGATCAAATGTGTTATGACGTGAGCAGCTGCCTTACCTAATATTTTTCTTCCAGTTGCAGGTAAACCTACTTCAAGACGTACTTCGATATCTTGTTCATTAATTACTACTGAACTGCGTGTTAAAATTTCTTGACCACAACTATCAATAAAAATTTTAGCCGACTTACCATTGTCCGCTTTAATAACATTTTGAATACCTTCTTTAACATTTCGTGTTAAGAAATCCGCCACGGCTGTCACTTTGTCTCGGGTATCTAATAGATTATTTGGAATGCCGGTAGTCTGACGGCTTATTAAAATCCTCATCTTACTAGGTGGTGCGAAAGGATCAACTTGCACATGATCTATGGCTAATCGAAATTGTTCAAACTGATACATGCCTTTAACACGTTTATAGGCACCATATTTCTGTCCATCTAATGAAACCAACAATTTGTTTAAATCAGTACCTTTTTTCACGGTAAAACTCCTTTTATGTTTAACTTCTTTTTTCACTTACCCGTTCATCTGATTTATCAAAACTTTTATCTATTTATGACAATTAAATAAACTCATATATGTTAGTATAAATACAATTAAATTTTATGAGGTGATTTTATGATACGCTATCCAATCTTAAAAAATAATGCTGTCATAGGTGTCACTGCACCATCTTCAGGGTTACCAAAACAGTTACATCACTTTACTGACGAAATTAAAAATAGATTTAATGGTTATCATGAAGTGGTGTTTGGCGCTACTACTTATACCCAATACAAAGGAAAATCAGCAGATGCAGTTACACGTGCCAAAGAATTTAATCAATTTATGCTTGATGACGAAATCGATGCCGTTATTCCGCCATTCGGTGGCGAACTTGCTTTAGAAATGATAGATAAAATTAACTTCGGACGTTTAGAACCTAAATGGCTAATAGGTTATTCAGACATAAGTTTAGTGTCGCTCGCTATTACTTTAACGACAGGCATAGCCACTGCTCACGGTACGAATATTGTTGATTTACGTGGACAATATAGTGATAGTACAACACAAATGTGGCACGAAGTTTTACAAACACCTCAAAATGATTCGGTGGTTCAATACGCATCACAACACTTCCAAAGTGTTTGGCCAGATAAACCAACAGATTATATTTTTAATTTCGACACACCGACAGAATGGAAATCTATTAATAATGAACCTGTCACTATTGAAGGCAGAATGTTAGGCGGTTGTATCGACGTTATTCATCATCTTATCGGTACGCCCTACGGAAACCTAAGTAATTTTAGGCACCAATATATCAATAATGAACCGATTATTTGGTACTTTGAAAATTGCGATGCGGAACCTACATCGTTAAGGAGAATGTTAGTGCAAATGAAACTCGCAGGCTGGTTTGATTATTGCAATGGGATCGTTTTTGGTAGAACTGCTATGAGCTATGAAACATACGATTACAGTATTGTAGACGTCTATGAAAATATTGCGGACGATTTAAATATTCCTATTATTTATGATATAAATTGCGGTCATTTACCGCCGCAAATCACTTTTGTTAACGGCTCTTACGGTACTATCGAATACGCTAACGGCAAAGGTAAAGTGATTCAAGCATTTATTTAGCATTGCTTTGGTCATATAGCTTAACATGTTGAAAATTTTTGTTAAAAAGTTAATAGTTAATAAATATTTAATAGAATTTGACGTCATAACCTTTTAAAATAACTTTATAAATGTACTTGGTAACCTTTTGTGGTAGTTAAAACTGCAATTAAGACTTCTAAGTACATTCACACATCTACGAACAACACTTGGAGGACAAAAGACAACATGACTTTTACGATTTTACTGTTATTTTTTATTGTGCGGTTATACAGCTTGAAAATTTCAATAAACCACACACAACAATTAATCCAAAAAGGTGCTAAAGAATACGGAGCACTAAATTCAAAGTATCTCGCATTTAACCATATATTAATTTATGTAGGTGCAGCAGTCGAAGCACTGATTAACAAAGACGCTTTTAGCCTGTTTAATGGTCTTGGATTAGTATTACTGATTGCAGGATACGCTGTCCTATTTCATGTGATTAAAGCTTTAGGTTCTATCTGGACACTTAAATTATTTATTTTACCAGAGCATCCTATCGTAAAATCTGGTCTCTACAAAATAACAAAACACCCTAACTATTATTTAAATATTGTACCTGAGCTTATCGGCGTATTGTTGCTCACACATGCAACATACACAAGCGTATTGCTTATACCATATGCTTACTTCTTACACACTAGAATCGTACAAGAAGAAAAGATGATGAATTTATAAAATAAAACTAGCACAAGTCTGGACATATGTCTCCAGACTCTTTTTTATATTGGTAGTAAATGACTGAATTAAGAAAACGCTTGTATCAAACTCTTTCAACGCTAGTCCTCATTGTCGGGACGGGCTACAAAATGTTCTTATAAAACAAGAATTTTGTCCCATTTCTTTTTTAGTATTTATAATTTTAATACACGTTAATTGATGAAATTTACATAGTTTAATTACACAGTTATAAAATCCACCCTTTTAATTTTGTTAAGTCATCGTTAAAATAAATATATTATTATTTGAATTTTCAGATTTTTAAAAAGGAGGTCTTTCTATGGAAAACGAAAATAAATTGTGGAAAGATTGGCGGCTACATCTATTAGTTTTAGTTATTATGGTTGTTTCTGAGGTCATTGGGGCTCATAAAATACCATTAGGCTTCTCTTCTATCTTATTGTTACCAGTGGTTTACGCTGTTTTACTAGGTTTAATCGCATATTTTACACCACTGGTAAAACGAAAACAGGCTAAAAACTCTGAACCTTTAGTTTTCATATCTGTCGCATTATTAATTGCTAAATTTGGTGTCGAGGCTGGACCTGCTTTACCGAAAATTATCTCTGCGGGACCCGCGCTTATTTTACAAGAAATAGGAAATCTTGGAACTATCTTAATTTCTTTGCCATTGGCTGTTTTATTAGGTTTAAGAAGAGAATCAATCGGCATGACACATTCTATCGGACGCGAACCCAACCTGGCATTAATAACAGAAAAATTTGGTATTAGTTCTCCAGAATGGCGTGGTGTTATGTCTATGTATATATTTGGCACGATTTTTGGGGCAATCTTTTTCAGTATTTTTGCTGGCATAATTATATCTATACTTCCTTTAAGTCCTTTAGCTTATGCAATGGCAACTGGTGTCGGCAGTGGCGTAATGACGGCTGCAGCTTTAGGACCATTAGTAGAAATGTATCCGCACCAATCAAGTACGATAACAGCATTTTCAGGCGTTAGTAATTTACTGACTTCGGTGACAGGGCTATATATGGGAATATTAATCGCATTACCATTAACTCAAAAATACTACGCAGGTTTTATGAAAGTGAAAAGTAAATTTAGTAAAAATAAGGAGTGATTAACATGTCTTCTAAAGTAATAAATTGGATTCTTACATTATGTGTAGTGGGCTTTATCGCACTACTTAGTAACTTTATTGGCTATAATACATCAATGCTTGAAGGCTTACCTGGTATAATTGTGCTCATGTTAATCGCTTTGGTTGGATTAATTTTAAGTAATGTTATTCCATTAAATATTCCAAGTATTGCTTATATAGGCGTGATCGGCTTAATCATTACGATTCCTGGCTTTCCTGGTTCAACACTTACTGTTCATTGGACCGAAAAAGTTGATCTAATGTCACTAGCAACACCCGTAGTAGCATATGCCGGTGTGTCTATCGGAAATTCATGGGTCGACTTCGCTAAATTAGGTTGGAAAACAATTATAGTAGGAATGGTAGTTCTAATAAGTACATACATAGGTTCTGCGGTAGTAGCGGAAATAGTCTTACGTATTCAAGGACTTGTATAAATAACAAGGAAAAGTAACGTTATAGTTACTTTTCCTTATTTATGATATTAAAGGTGGTATCTCATTATGTTAGAAAGTAAAAGACTCATATTACATAAACCTGATTTGTCATTTAATGCACCGTTGTATGACATACACTCGAATAGAAAGGCTACGCAATATACACCTAAAAGAAGACACATAGATATTACAGAAACGAATAAAATGCTAAAAGATTGGATAAATCATTGGCATAAATATGGCTTTGGTTATTTTGTTATTGTTGAGAAAAATAGTAGTAAAGTAATTGGTAGCGGAGGTGCAGAAAAAATGACATTTGCACACAAAACATACTTTAATTTATATTATCGACTCCACCCTCAATTTACTGGCCAAGGTTATGCAACCGAAGCCATACAAACAGTTATCGATTGGTTAGTCGAATTAGATACTACTATGCCTTTTGTTATTAGAACTGATAAAAATAATGTTCCATCGATTAATCTTGCCACTCGTTTAGGCTTTTATAGAGACCCTAATTTCGACAATTTCGAAGACACGAATGATTTATTCTTTTTTAACAACTATCTCTCATAATTTAAATAAAGAAGACCGCTTACCGTCTTCTTTATTATAAAATATTAATGAAAATTTACTTATTGTAAAAACCAGTAGTCTTCTTTTTCACCTTGCAAATAAGTATAACCACTAGGAATTTCTCCGTGATCTCTAATATCATTATCGATTGCATCACGTACGTCCCACACTAAATGAATAAATGTTTGTAATTTATCGGCAAAAAAGCCATTTGATGCATCCATGTTTAATACCTTTTCTACCTGCTTAACAGATATATTCAATTGATGGGCTAAATCTTCTTCCGTAAGTGAAGATTGTTCAAAATGCGCAATCAATTCTTCACTTGTAATACGTCTTTGTTCTTTATCTAAAGTCATGATATTAACCCTCTTCCTTTTTTAAAATCACAATTTGTGATAACAATTAGTGTTAATACTTATTTAAAATCGATTTGTCACCTATGCACCGTCTATATATCAATGACTGATAATATGTTACATACAATATAACATTTTTCACATATGTTGTGCGTATTCAATTTTAACTTTTTAGATTAACTCTAAAAAATACCAATTACCACTTCAATTTCAGGTAATTGGTACTTATTTTTAATAATTGAATTCTTGTTCAATAACCTCTTTGTTTTCTCGTTGCATTTTAGTATATTGTTGTCCTTTTACTACTTTACTTGGTGTCACTTCTACTTTTGGATACATAGTCAATGTAACTAATCCTACTATGCCATAGACCATAAATGTCACCGCGTAGTTCAAGTTATCTATTAAAGTTCCAGCTACCATTGAACCTAAAACCTGTCCAACAGCCAACATAAAAAATGGGATTCCGATACCTAAAGAAGCATTTTTCACAAATATTTTTACACCCCATACAAGTAATACACCAGTTAAAAAGATATAGCTTGCGCCAAAGAGTGATGAAGCAATAAATGGAATTAACCATATTTTAGAAGTAAACACTAATAAAATTGAAGCTAAAGATAACAGTGTAACGCCTAATATATAAGCAAAACGTAATCCTCGCTTATCGATAATGCTTCCTGAAATGCCGCCTATTACACCTAAGGCACCTATTAAAATCCAAAATATTGATAATGCAGTATTTGAATAATGATCAGTATGCTCAATAAAAGATTTAGAAAACGTCCAAAATGGCGCTGTTGAAAATCCTAATACTGTCGATGCAATAATTATTTTTTTACTATTATTAATATCTCTAATATTTAATGAACCTGTTTCGATTTTAATATCTTTATTTAATGCCGGAATGGCATAAAAATTCCAAATCAAGACGATTAAAGCGATGACACTATAAATTAGATATGTCATTCTCCAATCCAAGAAGATAATCATTGCGGTAAGCCCAGTAAACATTAAACCAAAGCTAGTACCCGAATTAATCCACGTATTCGCCTTACCTTGTTCAGGCCATTTAATCCACAATGAAATGGTATACCCATAAGGTGGTGATACTAAACCAGTGCTAGCACCAGCAAATATTACACCTAGCGATAACATTAAGCCATTCGGTGCAGTGCTAATCAATATTAATCCAATTAATACACTTAAGCTAGACAACATAATCATATTTTTAGGCCCAATTTTATTCGTACGTAAAGTAGAATATACAATTGTAAAACAATAAGATAGATAGAATAACGAAGATATTAAACCTGAGCTCGAGGCACTTAAGTGCATATCCCGAGAAATGTTTGGTAAAAACAAACCAAAGCTAAAACGCCCTAAGCCATAAGTAGTTGCTATCATAGCAATGCCCGGTAAAACTAATTTAGAGAATTTCATTTTCTTACATACTTCCTTTTGTATAGAACGTTCATTCTATTTTATAGTAAAATGATACGAGATTGAATATTAGTCAATCTCGTGCTTTATGACACTATTTTAACTCGCTTCATCAATAAAAAGATTCGCTACATATAATGCATGCTTCGTTGCTTCCTCCACTCCGATTAATGTCGTCATAGAAGTAGTACCTTCCATTAACATCGTATAACGAATAGCCAAATCATGACCATTTTTAAATCCTGAAGCGTTGGCTAGATTTTCTAAATAGTTGAGCAAACGCTGCTTATGCCCCCTAGCAATAGATTCAATTTGATTATCAGCATCAGTATAATCCTCTATAGCACGCATAAACAAATCACCCGTATACGAGTAATCATTCAACCATTTACAATGACCATTAACAGCAGCAATAAAAGGCTCAGATGAATGTTGTTTTACATTTTCATCCAAATAAGACCAATACCGCTGCTCACGTTGTTTCAAAACCTCTTCAATCAATTGCTCTTTAGAGTCAAAATGATTGTACAACGTCATCGTAGCAACATTAGCCTCTTTAATTATTTGTTTCAAACCCACGCCATTAAAACCATTTTCATAAAATAACCTTTCAGCAACTTCTAATAAATCATCTTTTTTCTTAGACATAAGACCCACTCATCCAACTAGAATAATCGTTCTATCTAAAAGTAACATATTTCATTTTGAGCTGTCAAAATGATGGTTATACTTCATTCAAAATTTTATATGATAAGCAGAAATTATTTAATATTGTTAGTAGTCTGAAATTTGTCAATAAACTTAAAAACAAAAATCCACCTATTGTCTTTCTAAATAGGTGGATTTCATTTTATTTTAATTGTGACATTTCTTTTCTATCGATGGTATTCACTTTATCTTTAGCTTTTCCTTTTAACTCCCCTAGTTTTTCAATTTCTTCTAAAGTTCTACCTTTAGATTCTGGCAAGCATATCTTCACAAATAAGACGCCAATCAAACAAATGATTCCGAAAATTGCGAATACTAATTGTTGAGAAAAATATGCGGTCATTACTGGGAATAACAGTCCTACTAAAAATGAACCTATCCAATTTAGCGATGATGCTGCGCCAGAGGCTAATCCTCGAATAGCTAACGGGAATATTTCACCAACAATAACCCAAGTCAACGGTGCCCATGTAAATGAATAAAATGCTACATAAATACTTAAAAATACAACGATTAAAATTGGGTTAGTAGATGGTGCAAAAATATGGATGATGGCAGGTAATATAAACGATAACCCCATCACAAACCCACCAATCATAAGCAGTGTTCTTCTTTTAAACTTATCAGCAATTGCTATAAATAATAATGATCCTAATACCAATATTATCCCTTGAATAATTGGCCACATTAAAGCTGAACTTGCATTTTTACCAGTGGCTTGTTCTACAATTAATGGAATGTAATAAAATATTGCATTTGCACCCTGAAATTGTTGAAAGGCTGCTACGCCTAACCCTGCAACTACTAAATATTTGTATTTTCCATTAAATAAGGTTGCAAGTGAATGATTTGTTAAAGTTTTATTCTCTAGTTGGATTGTATTTTTAATTTCATTGTATTCTTTTTCAACGTCTTGGTTATTTCTAATATGTGTTAATACTGTTTTAGCTTCTTCAAATTTCCCTTTTTTAATTAAAAATCGTGGTGATTCAGGTAATTTTAATACACCTAGATATAAAATCAATGCTGGTATAGCTGCAATACTCAGCATTAATCTCCAACCAATTTCTATAGGTAATTCTCTAAGAAAATAATCAACTATATATGAAATGAGCATTCCAGACACTATCATAGTTTGATTTATTCCGGATAACTGACCTCGATACTTTGCAGGAGCCATTTCTGACATATAAGCCGGCACTAACGCAGAAGAAGCACCAACAGCAATTCCTAATATTACTCTTGATATAATTAAAAAGTAGTTACCATCGTGAGGTGCTATTCCTGATAAAATTGAACCTACAACAAATATAATAGCCGAAATTAATATCATCTTTCTACGACCTAATTTGTCCGATACTCTGCCTGCTAAAATCCCTCCAAAAATTGCACCTAACATAACTGAAGATGTAATCAATCCAATTATCATTCCATTATCTATGTTCCAATCTTCTTTCAAAAATGGTAGTGCGCCAGTCATAACCCCTATATCATAACCGAAAAGAATTCCGCCAAATGCTCCAAAGAAATAGATAAAACGATTCGAAACTTTACTATTTAATTTCATCCCAACCACCCTTTATATTTAATCCCAATATTTAAATGGAATTATTGAATTAATTCATATTCAGCGTTAAATAATTTAAATAATGACGTAATTTGAGGGATTGTTAATTCTAATGAAAGTACAGAATGGTGACCACCTCCTGCTTCTATCCATCTTCTAATACCTTGTTCAAACGACGGTTTGACATCCCATAAAATTCGAGCTACTGGTAAATTTGGTGCCTCTTCATCTACAGTTTTGGCATTGATTTCATTAACAATAAATTTATAATGTGTACCTAAATCTATCATCGTTACCATTACACCTTCACCCTGCTTACCATCAAAGACAAGTCTTGCTGGGTCATCTTTTCCACCTATACCTAAAGGATTAACTACAATTTTAGGCTTTGTACTAGCTAAGGTTGGGTCTACTTCTAACATGTGGGAACCTAAAACATGCTTGTAAGCTTCTCTCATATCATATGTGTAATCTTCTATAAAACCTGTAGCTTTATTTTGTGTTGTGATTTTCAACAAACGATCTAAGGCAGCCGTCTTCCAATCACCTTCACCAGCAAAACCATAACCCTGTTCATTTAACCTTTGTACTGCTAAACCAGGAAGTTGTTTCATACCATGTAAGTCTTCGAAGTTAGTAGTGAATGCAGTGTAACCACCGTCATCTAAAAATTGTTTTATAGCTATTTCATATTTAATTTGTTTTATAACTGACTTTTCAAATTCCTCTTTACTGTAATCTCTATAGTCAAAATCATAAGCCTCTTTATAATTTTCAAATAACTCATTAACTTCTTTTTCTGAAACTTTATTTATATATTCAACTAAATCCCCAATACCGAAATAATCTACAGTCCAACCAAATTTAATTTGTGCTTCTATCTTATCCCCTTCAGTTACTGCAACATTACGCATGTTATCTCCGAATCTGGCTACTTTTAAGTCAAAACTTTCATAATAAGTATTAGCAACATGCATCCATTCATTTATTCTTAGTTGAACTGCTGTATCTTGCCAATGACCAAAGACAACTTCATTATTTTTATTCAAACGTCTATTAATAAAGCCGTATTCTCTATCACCATGAGCTGACTGATTTAAGTTCATATAATCCATATCAATATCAGCCCATGGAATTTCTTTATTAAACTGAGTTGCTAAATGTAATAATGGCTTTTGTAATAATTGCGTCCCTCTAATCCAAGTTTTTGCTGGAGAAAAAGTATGCATCCAAGTAATTACTCCAACTACATCATCTCTATAATTAGCTTCTTTCATTATGTTTTTAATAACATCTGCAGATATAGCTAACTTTTCTTGCAATTTGATTTCAAAATCTAAATCAGCAGTATTATTCAATGTTTCTACAATCGTTTCAGCATTATGTTTTACTTGCGCTAATGCCTCATCCCCATATAGTTCTTGTGATCCGACTACAAACCAGAATATTTTTGACTTCTTCATTATAATTCCTCCTATTTTTGACCATAATAAGCATTTACGCCATGTTTTCTTTGATAGTGTTTATCTAAAATCGATTGCGGTAACGTTTCAGCAAAGGGATTTAATTGCCTAGTGAAAATATTCATTTTGCATACTTCTTCTAAAACTACAGCGTTCATAACCGCATTTTCACAATCTTTTCCCCAGACAAATGGAGCATGACCGTGTAATAAAACAGCCGGTATTTCCCAATGGTTTAAACCTCTTTTTTCAAAAGTTTCTATAATAACATTTCCTGTTTCATACTCGTAATCTTTATTTATCTCTTCGTTATTTAAAAACCTGGCACATGGAATCGAACCATAAAATGTGTCAGCATGTGTGGTTCCCATAGCCGGTACATCAAGTCCTGATTGTGACCAAGTGGTTGCCCATGGTGAATGTGTATGAACTATGCTCCCAATATCATTGAATTTTTTATATAAAGCTGCATGTGTAGGCATATCAGATGATGGTTTAAGCGTCCCTTCAACTACTTCACAATTTAAATTACAGACAACCATATCGTCGGGAGACATACTGTCGTAATCTACGCCGCTAGGTTTAATCACGAAAAGTTGTTGTTCTGAATCAAATGCACTAGCATTGCCCCATGTATACTTAATAAGTCCCCTTTGGGGTAACTCTAAATTAGCCTTATAAACTTCTTGCTTCAGTTGCTCTAGCATTTTTATCATCTCCTAAATAGTAATTAGCATCCCTTTCAATCTTTAATCCGCGCTTCATTCTATTTAAATAATTTTGGAAATTTTGTACTTCTTTATCATTTGGTTCAATTGTTACTTCATTTGTATTTATAAATACTTTTTCATTTAGAAATTGTTCTAAAGTTATTTGTTCATCTAATGCAGCATAATAGCCTAATATACTAATCCCCCAAGCACCACCTTCACTAGCTGTATCCATTACTGTAATTCTTTCTTGAAGGGCTGAAGATAATACTTGTTGCGCAATATTTTTAGTTTTAAAAATCCCACCATGCGCTATTAGTTTTGATAAATTAATATTTTCATTTTCTTGCAGTAAATCAATACCTATTTTCAATGTGCTAAACGCACTATATAAATGCATTTTCATAAAGTTAGCTAGGTTGAAATTATTATTAGGCAACCTAATAAACAGTGGATGTCCTACATCTACATCAGTTATATTCTCTCCAGAAATATAGTTGTATGATAAAAGTCCACCTAAATCGTCATCACTGGAAAGCGATGTTTCAAATATTTGTCCGTACATCTTTTCAGATGAAAAATTAACTCCCATTGTTTCTAATACTTCGGAAAACAAATTCATCCAATCATTTATATCCGAGGTACAGTTATTCACATGAATCATAGCTACTTCTTTACCATCTGGAGTTGTAACAACATCAACTTCAGGATAATAATTTTGCAATTTATTATTTAAAACTATCATTGCAAATGCGCTTGTGCCTGCTGAAATATTCCCAGTGTTAGCCGTAATTGACTTTGTTGCTACCATACCTGTAGCAGCATCACCTTCCGGCGGACATAATATGCATCCAGACTCCAGTTTTTCTGTTGGATCTAATAATTTTGCGCCAATTTCAGTTAAACGACCAGCGAATTCACCAGCTAATTTCACCTGTGGTAGTATACTTTCAATCGAGTTGCCAAAACCATGTGTTGCAAATAAATCTTGAGCTTCACTCAATAAATCTTGTCTGTAATTATTAGTACTTATATCTACGGGAAACATGCCTGAAGCATCACCTAAACCTATTACTTTCTCTCCAGTTAAATACCAGTGTATATATCCAGATAAAGTAGTAATAAATTCAACTTGTGATGTATGTGATTCTTTATTTAAAATTGCTTGATATATATGCGCAATACTCCATCTTTCTGGAATATTGAAATTAAATATATCAGTTAATTTTTTAGCGGCTTCTTTTGTATTACCGTTACGCCATGTTCTAAATGGCACTAGTAGATCATCATTATTATCAAATGCTAAATATCCATGCATCATAGCACTAATACCAATAGAATTAACTTTAGTTAATGTAACACCCGTTTTATCAAATAAATCTTGTGCCATAGCACCATAACTTTGTTGTAGACCTACCCAAATATCATTAGCGGAATATGTCCAAAAACCATCTACAAATTTATTTTCCCATTGAAAACTACCCGAAGCTCTTACATTAAGTTTTTTATCAATAGCAATTGTTTTTATTCTTGTAGAACCTAACTCAATACCTATTGATAATTCTTCACTATTTAAATTATTCAATTTTATACCTCCTAAAAAACGCTTACATGTACAATATAATATTTGTCCGTATAAGTCAATAAATAGATTATAGTAATACGTACAAATATAAAATGTAATAAAAAAAGAACCTTTTATAAAGGTCCTTTAATAGCTTATTTTCTTAAATGTTTTTTAAATCTTTGACTGAACTTCTTTCGATTATATATGTATCAATTAATTCAGACTTCAGTACCTTCTCTTGCTCAATAGCTTCAATTATTAAATTAGCAGCTTTGGTACCCAAAAGCTCTTGAGGATGGGCAGTAGTAGTCAAATTTAATTCTTTTAACCTGCTCAAAATCGAATTATCTTCACCAACTATTGAAATGTCTTGAGGTATATTTACGTTGCATTGTCTCAATTGATGAATAATGTCATATGCTATCTCGTCATTGTAGCATACTAATGCTGAAACACTGATGTTTCTATTACTAATGTGCTCAACTATTTGTTCTATAACTTTTTGGCGACTTTCAGTGTTGTACGTATAAATATATTCACCATTAAATAATTTATCATTTTGTTCAAAGGCATTAAAATAACCTTTCATTCTTAATTTCCCTTGATTATCATCAATTTTTGTAATTAAAGCAATTTTTTCATGACCTTGATCAATAAGATATTGCGTAGCTAAATATCCTGACTTTACATCATCAATAGCTATATAAGGTAAATTTAATTCTTCATAATTTGCATTTATCATTAATATTGGAATATCTCTTTGTTTAAATAAAGGGTAGTAAGATAAATTAGGATTATAAACATTACTTTTTGTGGGTTCGACAATAAGTCCTGATACGCCTTGATTTAGCATCATTTCTAAACATTGCTTTTCATCTTCGTGATTATTATTTGTACTCGCTAATATTAGTGAGTATCCTTGCTTTTTTAACTCTTTTTCGATACCTCTAATGATGTTAGGAAATATATATTCAGATAAATATGTAACAATCACACCTATTTTTTTCAGACTTTTGTCTTGATTACTACTTAAGTATTTATTACTGACAAAAGAACCAGAACCCTTTTTCTTTTTAATATATCCCTCAGAAACTAATAAGTCCATGGCCTGTCTAATTGTATACCTACTTAAGTTATATCTATCTTGAAATTGTTTTTCTGTAGGTAAGAGCATTCCAATATGATAATTTTTATTTATAATTTTTTCTTTAATTTCATCTGCTACAATCTGGTATTTTGGCTTATCCATTATTGAAAATCTCCCCTAAAATCGTCACTTTTACTAATAAATTTATTATATCATACGCATAATTCGTTCACTCAGTTAAAATTTATTCATTCCAATTTAAAATTGTATTCAATAGTTTCCAACATATAATCCTATCCACTTATCCACTCTATCAAATATGGGAATACTGGGTGTTCTGGGTTTATACACTCCATATGAGGCAGGTCGTTGAAGATAAATAAATCAATGTTAGCGTGTTCAAATTTGCGAGCAAAATCTAAGGTATTTTGAATGAGTACTCGATCATCATTCTTGCCATGAACTATTAATGTAGAAGCCGAGAGACTTGATTTTTCAATCGGTGACGCTTGTTGCATCAGTTTCTTATCGTCACCGAAATACGCTTTAGCTGCATTTTGACCTAAGCCTTCGTCATATGTGAAAGGCACATCTGTAACTGGCGCTAAAGCGATGACGCGGTCGACGGCTGCTTCATTTAATAACGCGAGTTGACCACCCACAGAATGCCCAATTAAGATTATTTCTTGGTTGCCTTTGTAAAAATCCGACTGCTTAAATTTAGTTAAAGCCGCACTAACGTCTTCATTAGGTGTTGGCCATCCATGTTCGCCTCGGCGATACTCTACCGTTACGACATTAAATCCTTTAGAATCTAACTTTTCAAACAAATCCTTAATGTTCTCTTTAGAATGTTTTTGACGCCAATAGCCCCCATGCACGAGTATGAGCCATTTATCACTCTTGTCATCATTTGCACATACTTCAAAAAATTGTTCTTCAGCATCACCATAATATACTCTTTCCATTGTTTACAACCCCATTTAAAATTTATCTCCATGTCACTAACTACAACACCTATAAATTGCTGACCATCAGCAGCTATCCTTCGTCCTTCGAAAGCCCTATTATAATGGCCCTATCGTGTTTTTAAAGAAATGATACAATTCTTTTGCATCATCGTCGTAATTATTATCGACCCAGTTTTTTAATACTTCTATTAATCCGGCACTCATAAAGTCACACAACATTTCAGGATAATCAGATTCTCGAATTTTCATTGCTAATTCATCACTTTTCTCACATGATTCATCAAACATTAATTGACTGTGTACTTTAATAAGTTCTTGATAAATATCCCCTGACTTCGCTGAAGTAAATAGATGACGAAAAACTTTTTTATTGGCTTCAAAATATGAGACGAAGGTTTCGACGAATGAATCTGTATCTATTTCATTCACGCGTGACTTTAATGTATAACCAATGTACTGTGCAAGATAGTACAATAAGTCATATTTGTCTTCGAAATAACGGTAGAAAGTACTACGATTAATTTCCGCTTCTTCGCAAATTTGTTGGACTGTTATAACATCAAAATAATTAGTATATAGCAATTGGTATGTCACATGGACAATATGTTGAACAGTTCTTTTTTGAACTGGTGATTGTGGTTGCATAATGCTCTCTCTCCAAACTTAAAAATGCTTTACAAGATATATTTAGACGTAGCTTATCACAAGCAAACATAAGTTAACAAAATGTACCCTCTTAAATTTTAAATTTTTTATGATACATAACATTAAATTTCACACTTTTTTCACATATAAAAATTCCCTGCTCGCAACATGAGAAATAGCACTTTCTACTATGTTACGAACAGGGAATTTATGTGTGAATATCTATATTATTAAATAACTCCTAATCCACCTTATGCTTTAACCTTAGTTGCCAACATCTTGTTTCCAATCATCAACTTTACTGTCATGATCGTCTACATAATCTTTAGCCGTTTGTTCAGGATTTTTATTGTCGACGAATATTTTCTTAGCTAGTTTTTCTTCGTCTTTCTTACTCCAATCATCGGCAATACGTGTTGCTATTTTATAAGCGCCTGGATGACTTTGTTTAAATTCTTTGTTAAACACTAAATCAATATGTTGGTCTTGTTTACCATAGACTTTGTCTGGATCATCTAACATTTTGAAATCTAGTTCTTTATTAATCCAACTTGGATCCATAGCTGTAAACACTATAGGTTTTTGTTGCTTATAAGCCCCTTGAATTTTCTTGAATTGATCTTGGTCTGAAGATTTATTGAGACTATATTTCTCTAAATCATTGTCTCCAATTTCATCTTTAGTTTGTTTCATTACACCGTTACGTTTATCTGTACCTTGGATTGTCCAATCCACTGATTTTCCGAAATCTTTATCCTTTAAGTCACGGATTGAGCTAACGTCTTGTTCATATTTAGGTACGGCTAGTCCAACTTTTACATTACTAATTAAATGGTGTTGATCATAGACCGTAATTTTATTTTTAAATTTATTGTAATATTTTTTATCTGTAGATGGGAATATGCCATCTGCATGAAATTGGTCTTTATCTTCAGAAACTGAAGCATAGAGTGGTCCACTTGATTGGACTGGTGTTGTAATAACGTTATAGCCAGCTTTCTTCAGGACTTCAGCAATTACTAATGAACGTGCTGTTGAGTTATCTGAAGCAATATATGGGATTTCAACATCTTTATCACCTAATGATGTTTTCTTACTATCCGACGAGCCACCGCCATTACCACAAGCGCTTAGCACTAGGGCTAAGGCTAATGTGGCTATAAGGCCAAACGTTTTCATTAAACGTCGCTTAATCATTCATCGCTTCCTCCTTTTACAATTATTCTATATCTCCATAACCGTTATTTGTGTGTTCATTTTTATATTTGTCATATACCGCTTTATTATTAACACGTGCATATAACATTAAAGCATTGTAGACAATATCTTGATCTGAAGTTTCTTTAGCCAATGCTTCATATAAAGCTGTTGTTTTTTCGATTTTATCTTTGTTCATATCTTCATATGGTTCATGACTTGCATATTGAGAATAGTCTTGGTTTTCTTGCTGAGTTTGCTCATGACCACTACCTTCTTGAGTGTATAACGTTTCATAATCAATATCTTCGTCTTGTTGCGGTTGTTGCGCACCAAAGTAACTTGTAGGTGCTTGATGCGTAAACGTATTACGACCATCATTACTGAAATGATTAGTTTGTTCATTGTCACTGCCCATATATGAAGGTTTTTGACTATCTGCATATGGTCTGTTTTGTGAATCAACATCATTATATTCGTCGTATTCACTAGCATATGCTGTTGTTTGTTGTTGACTGTCTTCTGCACCTTCTTCTAAGGCTTTGCCCTCGATATCGATTTGAGGCATAATGCCATCTAACCATTTAGGAAAATACCATGAAGCTTTACCAAACAACTTAGTTAAGGCTGGAATAATTGTCATACGAACGATAAATGCATCGAATAACACACCGAAACCTAAGGCGATACCTATAGATTTAATTGTTGAATCGTCTTGGAAGACGAATGAAATAAACACACTGAACATAATTAACGCGGCGGCTACGATAACTGGGCCACTTTGTTTTATACCTACGAGTATCGCATGATCATTATCACCAGTCTTACTATATTCTTCATGAACACGTGTCATTAAGAAGAGTTCATAATCTATAGCGAGACCGAAGAGTATACCTATTACAATTACTGGTAGGAAGGCAAGCACAGGACCAGTTGTATCTACACCAAAGAGATTACTTAAAAATCCATCTTGCATAACTAGCGTTGTAAATCCTAAAGTTGCGGCAAGTGATAGTACGAAACCTAACACTGCTTTTAACGGAACAAGAATTGAACGGAAAACAAATGCTAACAATATGAAAGCAATTGCTACGATAACGCCAGCAAATACTGGAATCGCATTATTTAGTTTTTCTGACATATCAATGTTGATCACACTTTGACCTGATATTTCAGTATCTAAATCATATTTTTCTTTGGCTTGACTGTTGTAATCACGCAGTTCATAAGTTAAATCTTGTGTAGATTTAGCATTTGGACCTTCTTCAGGAATAATTGAAAGTAACGCATAATGGTTATTATCATTCAATTGAGCTTTGTTCACTTTATCTACATGATCTAAATCTTTAATGTCATTGCGAATATTGTCTAAGTCATTTTGAATGTCTTTTTTACTACCATCATCTTTAGTATTCACTAACATAACAAGTTGACCATTATAACCTTGTCCAAAGTTATCAGAAATCATTTTATATGCTTTATGTTGAGGTGAATCTAAAGGTTTCAAGCTGTCATCAGGCATACCTAAACGCATGTGAGTTACTGGTAGCAGTGCTAATATTAAAATAACTAGACCGATAAGTGTTGCGATAATAGGCTTGCCAACGATAAATCTACCCCAAGGGCTACTTTTTGAATTTTTAGCTTTAGGCTGTTGTTTATCTCTTTTAGTAGTTAGTTTAATACGTTTATGGAAAATGCTAATTAACGCTGGTAGCAATGTTAACGCTGCTAGAACGGCGAATAACACACTAATTGCAGAAGCGAATCCCATAACTGCTAAGAAATCTATACCTACGAGAGATAAGCCACAAACGGCTACCATTACTGTGATTCCGGCAAAGATAACTGCACTACCTGCAGTACCTACCGCTAAACCGATTGCTTCTATTGAATCTTTACCTTTTTTCGCAATTTCTTTATATCTAAAGAGAATGAATAGCGAGTAATCAATACCAACGGCAAGTCCAATCATAATCGATAGCGTTAAAGTAACGTTTGGAATATCAAAAACTAATGTTAATAATCCGATAAGTCCTACGCTTGTGCCTAAACCAATTAGAGCACTAACTATAGGCATACCTGCTGCAATGATTGAACCAAATGTAATTAACAATATGATAAATGCTGCAATAATACCAACAAGTTCTGAAGTACCACCCGGTTCAGAACCCATAGCCATTTGGTCAGTTTTTTCAACGTGAATATTATGATCATCTGTCACATCTTTAACTTCTCTGTCGATGATTTTTTTAGATTGATCTTTCATACCTGTTTGCGGTACTACATAGTTAATTTCCGCAATTGCAGTATTTTTATCTTTATTAACTTGACCACTATCATAAGGGTTAGAAACGTTTTGGATGTAATCATCATCTTGTTTAATATTATCTAACGCTTTTTCAATATCTTTCTTCGTATCTTTCTTTGTTATGCCATTGTCTTTATCTGAATGGAAGACAATCCGCATCGATGCTTTTTGGCTATCTTGATGAAATTCTTTGCTAATTTTGTCATTAGTATCTAATGATTTAAGACCATTCATTGTAATGTCGTCGTCAAATTTCGGTGAATTAACTGCTAGCATACCTACAATAATTGCAAGTAAGATAATCCATGAAAAAAGAGCCGTCCATTTATGTTTAGCAATGAATGAACCCATTCTGTACAGTAGTTTTGCCAAAACATTCCCTCCTATTTTATTTTAAATTTAAATCATATTACATTTACCCTTTTTTAAACACTTAAAGTATTTTCTGTTTAAAAAATACATTTTCCACTTTACGCTCTTCTTCATATTGTGAACACCATTAGATTTTTCTATATGTCGAAAAATGCAACACATTTAAATATTTGTTGCCCATTTTATGGTAAATGAGATGAAAATTTCATAATCAAAATAGCCTATAAAATTCGCTAAGTTTTAATTAACCAAAGATTTATATATTAAAATGCTACAGTTACTATTAAAATTAAGTTACGCCAAGTTCTATATCGATTTAAATTAGTAATATAGACAGCTTTAATTATGTATAGGGCTAGGCTATGGATTAATAGTTAAAAGGTATTAGCCATAGTTTTTTCAAAGTGTAAAATGAAATCAAATCATTTTTTATATTTTAAGGGGGGAATCATTATGAATTACTCACCAAAACAAGGAACACGTAGTCACGGTTTACCACATGATCCATTTAAAAGTAGTACAGTACCAAGACCTATTGGTTGGATTTCTACTGTTTCTAAAGATGGACACGATAATTTAGCGCCTTACAGTCAATATCAAAACTTAACTTGGGATCCACCTATGGTTATGTTCGCAGCTAATCAATCTGTACTAGGCGACAATGACCGCAAAGATACAGTTAAAAATGCTGAAGAAACGGGTTGGTTTGTATGGAATATGGCAACATATGATTTAAGAGAAGCAGTTAACCTATCTTCTAAAGCGCTCGAACCTGATGTAGATGAGTTTGATTTTGCTGGCGTAACTAAAGCTCCGTGTATTGACGCACCGGCTTCTAGAGTAAAAGAATCTCCTATTCAATTTGAATGTGAATATGTACAAACGATTCGTATTCCGACGGGTGACCCGGTATCAACAGTCGATATTGTTATAGGGAAAGTAGCTCAAGTTCATATCAAAGATGAAGTCATTTTAGATAATGGAAAATTAGATATCAAATCTATTAGACCTATTGCTCGCTTAGGTTATTATGATTACACAGTCGTTGACGAAATATTTGAAATGAAAGCACCAGCTGCTTCTAAAGAAGAATTAGCAGGTCTTGAAGGACGTAATTTCGATAATAAATCTGAATAAATTAGCCTTACCATCATATTAAGGGAGATGGTTTAAATGTCTAAAGTTGCCGAAAAGTCTCAATCTAATAGCAACAATTTCTTTAATGGGGTTAAGTTTTCTGTATATAGCCTTATTGGTATTATTATTTTTTTCGTGCCAATAACTATTAACAATACTTCTTCTATTTTATTAGATCATTTCGTCACATGGATAAGTCAAACCTTACCATTGTTAACAAAGATTTTTATTATGCTCATTATCATTGCAGGTGCTATTTATCCTTTCATTAAAGGGACATGGAAGCGAAGTACCGTCGACATTATTTTTAGCATGTTCAAGGTTTTAGGATTAATTATAGGTATTATGATTATATTCAACATCGGTCCTTCTTGGTTGCTTAATGACAAAACCGGGCAATATGTGTTCAACTTTTTAGTGATTCCTGTAGGCATAACGGTACCTGCTGGGGGCGCGGTACTTGCTTTGCTAGTAGGATATGGATTACTAGAATTTGTTGGGGTTTATGCTCAAAAAGTTATGCATCCAATTTGGAAAACGCCAGGTCGCTCTGCGGTCAACGCTTTGGCTTCTTTTGTGGCAAGTTTCGCTGTGGGTTTATTAATAACAAATAAGGAATACAAAGAGGGAAAATTTACGCACAAGCAAGCTGTCATTATTGCGACGGGCTTTTCTACTGTGACTGTTGCCTTCATGATTGTTATTGCTAAGACTTTAAACTTAATGACCATTTGGAACTTATATTTTTGGACAACACTTATCGTGACTGCAGCCGTAACGGCATGTACGGTGAGAATTTGGCCAATACGTAACATGGACGACAGCTATTATGATCAACCTTATGAAGAAGATGATACGAGTCATTTAAGAGGCATGGAGAAATTGCGTTTCGCTTGGTCAAAAGCTATGGAAGCTGTTGAAGCATCACCAAATGTAGTTAAAAATATTTGGTTAAATTTAAAAGAGAGTTTATTTATGACTATGAGTATTTTGCCTACAATTTTATCTATAGGTTTAATTTGCTTATTGCTCGCACAATATACGGTTATCTTTGATTATATAGCATATATTTTTTATCCTTTAACTTGATTATTACATATTCCGGAGGCATTTTTAGCTGCTAAGAGTTCAGCTATCGGAATAACGGAAATGTTTTTACCTTCTTTAATTGTAGTTCAAGCACCTTTAATCACTAAATTTATCATCGCCGTGACGTCTGTCTCAACAATCATATTCTTTTCAGCAAGCGTTCCAAGTATGCTCTCTACCGATATACCAATACGTATAAGAGATTTAATTGTCATCTGGTTTGAGAGAACAGTCCTAAGTTTAATTATTGTGACACCCATCGCATTTATTTTTTTATAATATAGCAAAAGCTGAGGCGAGTAGGATTGTCCTAATCGTCTCAGCTTTACTAATTGGTATGCGATTTTATCGCAATATTTGTTATTTATGGAATTTGATGTGTAGGTCTGATAACAACTTCATTAATTGACGTATTATCGTCAGTATCTATTGCGCCTACAATCGATTGCGCAATTTCTTCCGGTTTAATGGCATCTTTATAAACTGACTCCATGCCCTCTTTTAATTTATCATCAGTGATAGAATCTAGTAATTCTGTATCTATCGCTCCCGGAGATATAATTGTTGTTCTAATGTTACTACCAACTGAAGCTTCTTCTTGTCTTAACGCTTCAGTTAAGGCACGTACGCCGAATTTAGTGGCACAGTAAACTGCACCGCCCGGATTAACTTTATGTCCGGCTATAGAAGCAACATTAATAATATGGCCTGATTTTTGAGCTCTCATAGATGGTACTACTGCACCAATACCATATAAGACACCTTTTAAATTCACATCTATTGTTTGATTCCACTCATCGACCTTATTGTCGCCTAAGAAGGACTGTGGCATAGGTCCAGCATTATTCAATAATACATCTACTTTGCCATATTCATCTAAGGCAAGTTGTATAAGGCTATTAACTTCATCTGGTTTAGTCACGTCTGTAGCTTGAATAGCTACGTTGTTGTTTAAATTATTTTTAAGTTGTTCGAGCTTTTCAGTTCTTCTTGCACCTAAAACTAATTTAGCTCCTTTTTCATGTAACAGTTTTGCCGTTGCTTCTCCAATACCGCTTGAAGCACCAGTAATGACTACAACTTTATCTTGAATATTGTCACTCATAATTAAACACTCCTAAGTTTTTTAAAGTATGATGTCATGCATCATTTAATAGGCTATATCAATTTAAAAGCACAAGTTGTAATGGTTAAAGTAATTAACCCACTCTCTTCCGCTGTTTTATTAATGTTAAGTTATTGACACATTATAAAGTGTCTTATTAAGTAAAAGTTACATTATCCCATCATGTCGATAATGAGCAACTTTAATTAAAATGCTGTGATTTTTGACTAAATACTTAATTCTCTACTTCTTCAATATTTAAGCCACTTTTATTATGCCCTGAAATGTTAGATCTTAATCTTACGTTAATTTATTGATAAAAATAGTTTTTATATTATTAAAATCAATATTTAATAACTTTGCATTTCTATAAATAAAACTATATGCTATAAAATAACAACGTTTTCATTTTTATAGGAGGAGTTCAAATGACACATAAATTTGCGCAAGTAATTAATGATCATACAATAGAAATTAAACATCCAGTTAAAGAAATTTTTTATACTATTCGTGTATTAGAAGAAACTTTAATCAACGTAAAAGTAAGTAATACTGCACATATTTCACTACCCACTTATACTATTACGCCTTATGACACTGTTTTACCATACGAAGGTCTATCAAGATATCATACACATGGTTTTGCATTATCCAAATTTACTGTCGATGAAAACGACGAGTACATAACTATTAAGACGACTCAATTAAAATTAGTAATAAATAAACAACGTTTGAAATTTTATTGGTTTCAAAAAGATGCTAAGGATACATTCCAACCTTTATTTAATGATCGTCACACTCAAGCTTATCATTTCGACATTTCCGATAACCATCCTACATGCCACTATATTTCCAGGGAAATAGATGAAAAATACTTTGGCCTAGGTGAAAAGTCGGGCACAGTAAATAAACACGGCGAACGCTATCGCATGTTAAATATTGACGCTATGGGTTATAGCGCCAAAAATACTGACCCTTTATATAAACATATTCCTTTTTATATTACTTATAAGCCATCAACTAAAAAGACTTATGGTCTTTATTACGATGATTATCAACGCTCAACATTTGATTTAGGGAAAGAACTAGACAATTACCATGGCTATTATCGTTATTATGAAACGGAAGCAACTTTCTTAGACTATTATGTTATAGGTGGCTCTACTATAAAGGACGTAACACAAAAGTTCAGCCAGATCACAGGTCGTCCAACTATGTTTCCTAGCTGGAGCGCTTCATACTCAGGTTCAACGATGCAGTATACTGACGAACCACATTCTCAGGCACGTTTATCTCACTTTCTTAATGATTGTAAGAAACACGATATTAACGTGCGGTCATTTCATTTATCATCGGGGTATACATCCATAGACGATAAACGGTATGTCTTCAATTGGAATTATGACAAGTTTCCTGATCCACGAGCATTTGGTAAGACATTTACAGATGATAAGGTGGAAGTGGTAGCAAACATTAAGCCATCACTTATGTTAAATCATCCGCTACTTGACGAAGTCTTGGAGTTTGACGGTTTTATAAAAGATGAACATGGCGACCCTCTTAAAATTCAATTTTGGGATGATGAAGGCTATTACTTAGATTTTACTAATCCTCAAACGATTGCATGGTGGCAACATCAAATCAAAACAAAATTAATCGACAACCACATTCATTGCACATGGAATGACAATAATGAATTTGAAATTTGGGATTCACACGCGCAAGTTCATGGCTTTAATAGCGGTCATACTAACTTCAATGACTATAGAGTCATCATGCCATTATTAATGTCTATGGCATCTAGGGAGATTCAAATGAAAGAAACTGACACCACTACTCCTTATATCATTAGTCGTTCCGGTTGCGCAGGTATGTCTAAATACGTGCAAACTTGGACCGGTGATAACAATACAAGCTGGGAATCTTTAAAATATAATAATTATATGGCTCAAGGATTAAGCTTATCGGGAGTACATAACTTTGGTCATGATATCGGAGGCTTTTCCGGACCCAAACCTGATCCTGAACTATTTTTACGTTGGGTACAAAATGGTATATTTTATCCTCGTTTTTCAATACATTCTTGGAATAGCGATCAAACGGTAAATGAACCTTGGATGCATCCTGAAGTGCTCGAAGAAGTTAAAGCAGCAATGCATCTTCATGAACGCTTAATTCCTTATTTTGACCAATTACAACAAGAGAGTCATCATGATTTTACGCCTATTGTACGACCAACGTTTTTAGAGTTTGAACGAGACACTCAGACATTAGAAGATTACGACACATGGATGTTAGGTTCGAAGATGTTAGTTTCACCAGTAGTAGAACCGGGACAATCAACTAAAACAATCTACTTACCACAAAACAATAAAGGTTGGGTTAATTTCTTTACACAAGAAAGTTATGAAGGTGGTCAATATATCTCCTTAGATATTAAACTTGACACTATCCCTATCTTCATTCAAAAAAATAGTCAAATTCCTATGTATGACGATAAATTAGAGCATGAAAAATTAATATCTTTTAATTAAACAATGGGGGCGGGACAAAAATCTTATTTTTATAAGAGGATTTTGTAGTTCCGCCCCGGCAAAGATGACTAGAGTTGGAAAAAGCTTGATACAAGCGCATTTTCAATTCAGTCATCTACTGCTCATATAAAAATTGAGCCTGAAGACAATATTCAGCCCCAGACTCACTTCTTTTATTATAATCCTAATAATTTTGGTAAAAATAATGATAATTGCGGTATAAAGGTAATAACAAGTAATAAAATGATAAGTATAGCAAAATAAGGTAATAAATATTTAAATACTGATTCTACCCTGACTTCTCCAACACTAGCCCCCACAAACAACGCACTTCCCACTGGTGGCGTAATATTACCTATACATAAATTAAAGGCTATAATAATTCCAAAATGAATAGGATCTAAGCCTATAGCTTCAGATATTGGTAAAAAAATCGGAGTAAAAATTAATACTGCTGGCGTAATATCCATAAAAGTTCCAATTATTAATAAAATAACATTCATTAATAGTAATAACAGAATTGGATTATCAGTTAACGAAATAATACTTTTAGATATTGCTTCAGGTAAACCTGTATAACTCATAACGAGTGAAAATAATGCCGAAGCAGTAATTAAAAATAAAATCATCCCTGTAATTTCTGCAGTTTCTTTAATTATACTTGGTATATTTTTAATTTTTAAGCTTTTATAAATGAGCGACAATACTGTTGCATATAATACAGCTACTGCTGCTCCTTCTGTTGCTGTAAACACGCCAACTACAATCCCACCTATTACTATGACAATTAGTAATAAGCTTGGAATAGCATCTAAAAATAAAAATATTTTATCTTTCCATGCAATCTTTTCAGATCCTTTATAGCCATGTTTTTTAGCCATAAAAAATGCAACAATCATACAGCAAATACCCCATAAAATACCTGGAATATATCCTGCAATAAATAGTGCCGCTATAGATGTCCCACCACTAACTAGAGAATAGACTATTAGTAAAGAACTTGGAGGTATTAATAAACCTGATGGTGCAGAAGCGATATTTGCAGCGGCAGAATATTCTTTTTTATAGCCTTGTGCCTTTTCCATAGGCCCCATGATACGACCCATGGCAGCCGCAGCGGCAACACTTGACCCAGATATTGAACCGAATAACATGTTCCCAACAGTGTTTGTATGTGCCAGCGAACCAGGCAATCGTCCTACCAAGACTTTTGCAAAGTTAACTAATCTAAATGCTATACCACCATTATTCATAATGATGCCAGCTAACACAAACAATGGAATTGCTAACATTGTAAAATCATCTATCCCTGTAACCATACGTTGTGCTGCTGTCGCAATGGTTACATCAAAAGGTAATATCAATAATAATGTAATTATAGAACTTAAAATAATAGAAATAGCTATCGGCAATCCATAAAATAAAAATACAAAGAAACTAATAAATAATACTAAACCTGCCACTAACGTCATGATGTAGTCCCCCCATCATCCATATTATCTAATTCGCTTTTATCCAATAAGTTGTAGATAGAATAAAAAATTATAAATATTCCAGATACTGGGAGTGCGCCATACATACTTGCCATCGACAACCCTGTAGATGGTGCGTATTGTGTCCACGTCAGTTTTAATACTTCATAACCGCCGTAAATCATCAATACTAGCGCAATAATTATAATTAAAATATCAGTAATTTTTTCCATTATTAACTGTACTTTTTTAGGTAAAATTTCTCTAAAAAATAAAATGGCAATATGTTTTTTAACTCCGAAAACATAACTAGCACTAAGCAGCGCAAACCATATCAAAAGAAATCGTACAATTTCTTCACTAACTGTACTTGGTGTATTAAAAATAAAACGTGAGACCACTTGATAAATAGACAATAAAACCATTATAAATAATGCAATACCAGCTAATGTAAGTAATACTTTATCAATGCTTTGTTTTACTTTTTTCATATTTCTTTTCCTCCTTTTGAATTAAGTCATAATATTTTTTAGTTTTTGGATCTTTAGCAAACTCTTTACGTAACGGTTTGGATGCATTTTTGAACGATGATTTATCTACTTTATGGAATTTCACTCCCATATCTTTTTTAGCAACTTCCTTTGCATGTTTAACTTCTTTGTCCCATAAAACTTCATGCTTTTTAGTTGAATCAGCCGCCGCTTCAGCAAGCCATTTTTGCTGTTGCTTTGTAAGATCATTGTAAGTATCCTTATTCATAATTAAGACATCGGGAACGTAAGCATGTTCTGTATAAGAATAGTTTTTCGCTATCTCCCCATGATTATTGGTTGTGAGTGCTGTTTCATTGTTTTCAGCAGCATCTATAACACCGGACTGCATCGCAGTGTATACCTCACCAAAATCCATAGGCGTTGGTGTACCGCCCAATGATTTAATTAGCTTAACGCTCGTTTTACTTGGTTGAACGCGTGTTTTAACTCCTTTTAAATCTTTACTATTTTTGATAGCTTTGTCTTTGGTATAAATATTACGAGCGCCGGCATCATAATATGTAATTCCTAAAAATCCATTATCAAAAGTACTATGGAAAAATGCATTTTGGACTTTTTTCTCTTTCATTAAATGACGATAATTGTCTTGTGAATTAAATAAATATGGTGCGTTAAATAAAGAATACGAAGGTGAAAAACTTTCAAGTGCACCCGCAGATACTTTGGTCATTTGTATAGCATTTGTTTGTGTCATTTCTATTGCTTCACGCTCACTACCCAATTGGCCATTAGGGTATATTTTCACTTTAATTTGACCATGAGATTTTTTTCCAATTCCTTTTTAAAGATTTCAAGCGACTTATGTACAGGATGCTCTGTTGGTTGATTATGAGCTAAAACTATCTCCTTTGGTTTTTCTTGTGCTTTGATCTGTGAGTTAAACGCAAAACTAAACATACCCCAAATAATGAATGCGCTTACAAAAATACTTAAAAATTTGGCCATATAATCCCCTCCATTTAATCTTCGTCAATAACTAACTATTGATGCATAATAAAATTTTAATCACTTATATAAATAACAACGTTGTTATTTATGCTCAAAAAAAATATCCCTTATTTATTATTGTAAATTTAATTTATGTCTAAATCAATAGTTATATTATTACACTAACATAATTATTAAATATTTATCGTTAATTTATAATTAATTATATTTAATAAACTATAAGTAGCCAGCCTCTCAATTAAGGCTGACCACTATTTTGGTAATAATAACCAACTAACTATTTCTACTCATTTAAAAATTTCAACTGCTACTTATTCTAGTTTATTCGTCTTCATCATCGATATGATTGAGCATGTCATTAACTTATACGATGCCTTCTCGTGCTCTAACATGAAAGTCTTTCGGTTGTCCATGCACAATACTGCTTATATAACTAATGACCATTGGTAGGTTCATCCCTGTATATAATTTGAAGTTTTGTCCTTCCTTAAGCAATTGAGACATTACATTTGACGGCGTCCCACCCAGTAAATCTACAAAGACTATTATGTTATCATCTTTATTTACTATATCGTTATACTTTTGTTTGATGTCGGCTTCGCCTCCTTCTTCTAGTAATGGTACAGTGAAAACTTGTGGCTGTGGTCTGAGTATCATTTCTAAACTATCTTTAATTTCATTGCAAAATTGGCTGTAGCTGACTAAAATTAATTTGTCCACATCGCATAACTCCTTTGCTACTATGCCTTTTATCTTGTCAAACGACTATTTACAATAAATCTTGAATTAATTTTTCAGCCTTTTTAGGACTATCTTTAGGGGCAAGTCTTTTTACTACATTACCTTCTCGATCGATAACAAATTTCGTAAAGTTCCATTTAATTTTTTTACCATATAAACTTGATGCTTCATTTTTTAGTAGTGTAAATAATGGACTTTCGTCTTTACCGTTTACGTCAATTTTAGCATGTATTGGAAAAGTTACACCAAAGTTAATTTTGCATGTTTCTGAGATTTGGTCGTCTGTACCAGGTTCTTGATTGGCAAATTGATTACACGGAAAACCTAGAATAATAAGTCCTTGATCTTTATATTTTTGATAAAGCTCTTCTAATTCTTCAAATTGACCACTCAATCCACATTTTGTAGCAGTATTTACAACTATTATTACCTTACCTTTATAGTCATTTAAATAATAAATGCTACCATCTTTGTTAACAACTTGTATATCATAAATATTATTAGTCATTTTATAGCGCCCCTTTTATAACATTGCTAATTTCAATTGATCTATCACACCACTAGATGAACCAGGGAATGCAAAAATCATTTGATTTAAATCTTGAGCCGTCAATTTTTGATTCACAATGAAAGTTAGTAAATTGACTAAATCCGGTGCATCATCGGCATAAATTGCAGCTCCTACTAATTGTTTATTACTATTCAAAACGATAGTCATTTCCGCTTCAGTTTCATTTTTATATTCAAACACCATTTGTTTACCAAAAGGAATATCTTTCACTTTATAATCGTCGCACTTGTTCGCTTCATCTATAGCAACCCCAATATTACTCAATCTTGGTAGTGTATATAAGACTGAAGGTATTGCGGGATAACTAATAGGATTGTCATTCATACCTAAAATATGTGCAGCGATATAGTTAGATTCAAATGTTGCAGTAGGTGTTAATTTAGGAATTGATTTATCTAATACATCACCACTAGCATAAATATTAGGGATATTTGTACGTAAATATTCATCTACTTGTACGCCTCGAGCAGTAAAATTAACGCCCGCTTCTTCAAGTCCAATACCATTTACATTTGGTCTGCGTCCAGTAGCGTCTAGCACATAGTCAGTGGTAATCTCTAATCCCGATTCTGTTGCTACTGTATAACGATCACCTTGCTCTTTAATCGCAGTAGTATTTTCATTCAAATGGAATTGAACGCCTTCTGCAGCCAATTTATCCATTAATTTAGCAACATGTGCTGAATAAAAACCTTTGAGTGGCTCATCGTCAACATGAATCATATGCGTCTCTACGCCAGATTTAATAGTTATACTAGCAAATTCAATACTAATAATGCCTACGCCTATAAATGTGATACTATTTGGCATTTGATCTAATGATAAGAAATCTCTACTATCATGCGTATATTCAGATCCTTCAATATCTAACTTATTGCTGTGTTGGCCTGTCGCAATAACTATGTTTTCCACGTAATATTGTTCACCGTTTACTACGAGATGATGCTCATCTACTAATCTTCCTGCCCCTTCAATAATATCTATACCTTGTTGTTCAAATAAACCTTTCAAAGTATTTGCCATAGGGTCAATGATTTTATGTTTATAAGACATAAGGTTTTCCCAATTCACTGATAATGCTTCAGTATTAATTATGTTGGGATAGTGTGAAGCTTGCTCTAACACTTCATACGGATTTTCTAATAAAATTTTGGCATTACAACCATAATTCGTACATGTACCTGCTATACGATCTTTTTCAACGATAGCTACTGATTTACCTGCTTGGTTTAAAGTTAATGCGCTATGCCAAGCAGCATGTCCACTACCTAAAAATACGACATCATATTGTTTCATTTGAATCATCCTTTGTAATAGTTTTCAACGTTTCTTCTAAATTATCCATAATATTTTTAGCTTTTATATATTCATCTACGTCAAATTGTGAAGAAATACATTTAGAAATAGCTTTATGCACTTCTTCTTGCTGGTCTATACCTTTCGTAGTTAAAGTTACAATAAGTTGTCGTTTATCATTTTCAGCTCTAGTTCTTTGAATCCAGCCAGTTTGTTCTAATCTTTTAAGTAATGGCGTTAAAGTGTTACTCGCTAGATCTAATTTTTTACCAATGGTCCACAGCGTTTGATTATTTTCCTCCCACAACGTCAGTAAAACAAGATATTGAGAAAATGTTAAACCAAATTTTTTTAATTGTTGTTCATAAAATTTGCTAAATAATCTATTAACATTGTAAGCAGAAAAACATAACTGATTAGCCAATTTCATTTCTTCATCAATCAAAATAACCCCTCCTCTTCTAGTTCAACTTTAATCAATCGCGCACGATTAATCAACCAAATGAACTTATGAGTATTTTAAAGCAATAATCTTTAATTATAAGTTTGAAAGATTTAAAATGTAGCTTACTTATTATAGTGAACGGACTTTTGTTGTAGTTACTTCGATTATTTAATAAATGACATAATTGTAGTTTCAAAATGTCTTTATAAATATCCACCTAACAATTACGTAAAGTGAACGGCAGTATATTACTATGTAGCTATATTAAAAGATATGAAAGGAAGTTTTGTTAATTATGTTAGACGTTAAGCTAAATGAAGCACAACCGATTATTTCAATGAAGTATATAATGTTATCTAGACCAGAGCGAGGACAAGATTTATCTATAAAAGTTTCTGCGCCATCAACTGGAGAAGATTTGCCTGTTATTCTTTTCGCACATGGCTTTGGTTCCTCTCAAGATGGTTATGAACCTTTAGCAGACTTTTGGGCAGCTCATGGTTTCATCGTGATTCAACCTACTTTTCTAGATTCTAAGAGGATTCATCTAAGTGATGACGATCCAAGAATACAATCTTTATGGCGTATTAGAGTAGATGACATGAAACATATACTCGATAATCTCGATTATATTGAATCTCTCGTTCCTGGATTGCAAGGGCGCATAGATTATCATCGCATTGTGACAGCAGGCCATTCATTCGGTGGACAAACTGCGGGAAATTTACTTGGCCTACAAGTAATGGATCCAGTGACCTATGCAAGTGAAGATTTATCAGATTCAAGAGTGCAAGGAGGCGTTCTTCTTGCTACAGCCGGTGAAGGTGGCGACAAGTTGACTCAATTTGCCGTCGATAATTTTTCATTCCTAAATCCTAACTTCAAGTATATGAATAAGCCTACACTAGTTATTGCAGGTGACTCAGATCATTCACCACTAACTGTTGAAGGACCTGAATGGATGACTGAGCCATATTATAAAAGCCCTGGAAGCAAAAGCTTGTTGAATTTATACGATGCAGAACATTCACTCGGAGGTATACCTGGTTATGATGTGAAAGAAACAACAGATGACAACCCTCAAAGAGTTGAATTAATTCAATATGCTACATGGGCTTACTTCCGCTACGTGCTTAATATAGAATCTGCGAGTTGGTTAGCACTTTGTGACCAATTTAATAATAGCAACAATGACTTAGGTGTTATTATTTCTAAAAACGATGATTAATAAAAGATTAAAAATAGCCTTTAAATGATTCCCAATTAGAATTCATTTAAAGGCTATAATTTTAATAATTGTGAGTTATATTTACTTTTTTAGCTATTTGTTTGATGATCACTGGGCATAAATATCGAAATTATGACAGATATCATTCCTATGAGCGCTATAACTAGAAACTCTACGAAATAACTAGATAATCGAGCTACATAA
This sequence comes from Staphylococcus kloosii, assembly GCF_032139365.1. GTDB lineage: Bacteria > Bacillota > Bacilli > Staphylococcales > Staphylococcaceae > Staphylococcus > Staphylococcus kloosii_A. Next base: position 45,943 of record NZ_JAVTDB010000035.1, on the reverse strand, counting down.
ATCATTAAAATAGGAGCGATTGCAGTACCTAAAAATAGTATTACTGTATTAACAGATAGAAAAAAACCATGGTTAGTTTTAACAATTAGCCCTACTTTAGAAATAACAGTAGGAATTGAAAAGGCTATGCCTGCTACAAAAGTCACACTAAATATAGTAATCATAATCACATTGTGGAAAGTTCCCATTAAAACTAATGATACGACACACGTTAGAAGGGCTAATGTCAACGTAAGTTTTAATCCTAAGCGTCCGCTTATGCGTCCTGCTAATAACGATAAGAACATCCCAATAACGCCAAATACTTTTATGAGTGATGCAGTAGACATATTACCGCCAATTTGTTCGGAAGTAATATATGAATTCAAAATTGTATACATACTAATAAACATAATTAACAAAGTTAATGAAATAAATAGACAATATAACACGTTTAAATTATTACTAAAATCTTTAAAATTACTAAAGAATTTACTTAATTGTAACTGTGGATTTTGATAAGGACTTTCTGGCACAAATTTATATATAAGTATCACGAGAACTAGATATAACATTGTTAAAATAAAATACACCCAATGCCAATTGAGTTGGCTAACAATGATTTCACTTAAATTTTGCCCCAAGACACCCGAAAGCATAAAACTCGTACTAATAAAACTTATAGCAGTAATACGTTTTACAGGTGGATAGGTTTCAGTCGTATATGTTATAGCAACTGGAGAAAATGCTGCGGCAAAAACACCTTGTATAGCTCTCATAAAAATAAGTAAAGTAAATGAGTGAACAAAGCCAATTATTAAACAAATAATCACTAGGCCACTAATACCTACTAATATTGTTTTAATACGGCCAAATTTTTCAGAAATTGTGCCGTAAAATAAACAGCTTAATGAATAAGTTATTGAAAAAACAACACCATTCAATGTCGCAACCTCTTTAGGAACATGAAAGTCATTGGCAAAAGCGGCTGTTAGCGGTAAAGCGGTGTATAAGCTACCCATCACTATGATGCCTGAAATAAACATAATTGTAGTGATAAGATTGTAGTTTTTGCTATTTTCCATACTTATTCATACTCCCTTCAACTTTTAGTCAACGTTTCTATTATGCCAGTTAACTCAAAAAGTCTAAAGGGTATTTCACAATTAAATTTAAAATAAGTTGAATTCTTAATTTTCTAATTTTTCCAACATATATATTGCACTTTGATATATATTTTTAACAGCATAAAATATTGGTGCGACTAGTGTCTTTAAACGACAAACATTGAAGCCATATTATAACTAATAGCACTTACTACAATTTTTAATATTGTAAACCAACATTTTTTTGCATTTGTTTCGGCGTCATGCCGTATTTATTTTTAAATATTTGTATAAAATAACTTGTCGTTGAAAAACCGCAAGCCATTGCAATTTCAGTTACTGTATAGGTTTGTTGACCATATAACATGTTAATGCTTCGCTCTAACCTAACATTAGTTAAATATTGAAATGGCGTCTGATTCACATGTTGCTTAAATAATTTAATCGTTTCTGACTCACTCATATGAATTAACTGACTTAGCGTTTTCAAAGTTATTTTAGTATGTGCATGATTATGAAGATATTCTATTAACAACTTTACACGCGTATCGAAATAATATTCAACATGATCATGGTTTTGTTGCAATGCACTCATTAACCATTTAAGTGTCTCATAATACCTAATCGTAATATCTAATTTAAAATAAGCAGGTTGTCGTTCATAAATTTGGCCCGCTTCATTAATTATTTCTAGTAATTTCACCCCATCTTTGTCATCCGCAGATAAATAAATATAAGGTAACTTCGCCACAAAATTAGTAATAGACATCACGTAATCGAATTCCATATTATGACTTACTTCAGGTAATTCGATATTCCAACAATAATACTCTGTAGCTTCGATATGCTCTCTAATTTCATGCACCACGTTTGAATTAATAAAAATCCCGTCACCCTGCTTTATTCTTATTGATTTATCGGCAATAAATACATCTACGCCACCTTTGATAACGTACATAAATTGCAGCGCATGATGCCAATGCAAAGGGATATAGCCGAAAAGCGTTTTATTGAGTACAGTATGTAAAATAAAATGTTTCCATTGTTTATCCGGATATTGTATAAGCTCTTCATTAGATTCTTCTAAAATCATTTCGTTATACAAAGCTGAACACCTCAATATTTTGATATTTTTAAACTATTTTTATATATTATAGCAGTTTTATGCACGCTATAATTTCAATATATTAATATTTTTAAGGTGATAACATGACAAATAATTCAAATCAACGTTTACAGGGAATCTTCTTAGCTATTGTCGGGGCTTCTCTTTAGGGATTAGGCGGTACAGTATCAGATTTCTTATTTCAACAAAGAAATATTGATATAAATTGGTATGTTACAGCACGACTCATTATAAGTGGTCTCGCCCTTTTAGCTTTATTTAAAATAATGAATAGGCAAAAATCCATATTTGCTATTTTTACTAATGTCCATACAATTATTCAATTAGTTATTTTTTCAATATTCGGGATGTTGCTTATGCAATATTCTTACATGGCTTCTATTAATTATGGTAATGCCGCTATAGCTACGTTATTACAATACATAGCGCCAGTTTATATTATTTTATGGTATGTCATTCGACGCAAAGAAAAATTTAAACTATTTGATTTAATCGCTATTGTTTTAACACTATCAGGTATATTTTTATTATTAACAAATGGCTCTTTCAATAAATTATTAGTGGCGCCACCAAGTGTAATTTGGGGTATTATTTCCGGATTATCACTTACATTTTATACGATTTATGCCAATCAATTATTAGTAAGATTCCAATCCGTCTTAGTCGTTGGTTGGGCGATGCTAATTTCAGGTGTCGTGATGAACTTTAGGGCACCCATATGGCACTTTAATTTTGCATCATTAACTATATCCACTACCGCATATTTAATATTCGGCATTATTGGTGACACGGCAATCGCATTCTTTTTCTTTATTAAAAGTTTAACTTATTTAACTGCCAAAGAAACTACTTTATACGGAACAATCGAGCCAGTGATGGCTATAGTAGCGAGTGCAGTTTGGTTGAAAGTTGAATTCTTACCACTGCAATTAGTAGGTATTATACTGATCATTATTTTAATTTTGACCCTATCATTGAAAAAAGCTTCATAACCTTGGATCTTTTGATGAACCTTTTAAATTAGATGAATTTTGAGAACTTATAGGAAACCAATTACTAAGATTAATAATTGGTCTAAAAGAGGTGTTGTGCGTGAATTTAGATACTAAAAAGACTTATTACTTATATATGTTACTTATAGCTATATTATTAGTAGGTGCAACATTACGCTCACCAATAGCTTCTGTTGGACCATTAGTACCTCACATTAAAAGTGATTTAGCCATGTCCAATACAGCAATAGGATTTATGAATACCTTGCCTTTAATTGCATTTGGGTTATTCTCACCACTTGTGCCTAAGATTGCTGCTAAATTAGGTATTGAAGTGACATTATTAATTTCTATGTTTATCTTGTCATTCGGTGTGATTTTCAGGGTTTTTGGCGATAGTTCCGTCTTAATTCTAGGGACATTAGTCGTTGGTATAGCGATTTCTGCAGGTAATGTATTAACGCCAAGTTTAATTAAATCCACTTTTACAAAAAATACCGGTTTTGTCGTCGGCCTTTACTCAATTACAATGAATTTAATTAGCGCACTGTCTTCCGGCCTAACTTCATCGGTAGCCAATTCTGGAACATTCGATTGGAAGTTTGCTATGCAACTTTGGGTTATATTTCCAGTGTTAGCAATAGTAGTGTTTTTCCTAAGGTTTCCCCAATTGAAAATTAAAGAAAACCTTACTTTGGGTAATGTTCATAATGATATCGCGACTACCGTCTGGAAATCTAAATTTGCTTGGGCTATTACGCTTTATATGGGGTTACAATCATTGATTCCATATAGCCTATTTGCGTGGTTGCCACAAATTTTAGAAACTAAAGGCTTTAACGGCAATCAAGCAGGTTGGTACATGACTATTTTTCAACTCGCGATGTTGCCAATAAACTTTATAATCCCTATTATTACAAGTAAAATGCAGAAACAAAGCTTTTTAACGTTAACATCCGGGATATTTTTAGTAGTAGGACTACTTGGCGTTTTAGTCATTAATAATAATTGGATCATTTTATTTTTAATACTTATCGGTTTAGGTACCGGCGCGACATATAGCTTAGCAATGATGTTCTTTGTGTTAAAAACAGCATCCGTTAAAAAGTCATCAGATTTATCAGGTATGGCTCAATCCATAGGTTATATTTTAGCCACTTCAGGCCCATTATTATTAGGAATCATTTCCCAACAAACGGGCAATTGGAACTTCTCAATAATCTTGTTACTGTTAGTAGGCATACTCGTTTCCATATTCGGCTATATTTCTGGAAAAGATAAGAAGATATAAAAAAATAAAAAGCCTTATCAAAGTCTGAATAAATTAAGCGTTGGTAAGGCTTTTTGTATATATAAAAATATCAATAAATATATTTTAATGCTTTATTAAAGTATTTTTTAAAGTAGCGATGTCTATGAATGCCTCGTTTTGAGGTTTGGAATTTAAAACGTGTTCTGTCGTTTTTTAAATTACGATCTAAAATTTTCACGCCTTCTAGGCTATTTGGTACCATCTTTTTAATCCTTAATGTATGTTTGATACCTTCTTTTAACCCAACATACCAATAAATACTAACTTCTTTGTTTATACCGTTATGATTCTGCATAAACTCTAAAAATTGTGGATACCATAATGAAGGTGAAATTAAAATATAACTTCCAAATTTTTGTGGCATTGTATATAGTGCATATAATGAAACTAATCCTCCATATGATGCTCCGGCAATGCCAATGTCGTTATTATCATTCGACACTCTATATTTATCTCTTAATAAAGGAATTAATTTTTCGGTTAGCCATGTTAAATATTCTTCCGTACGACCCCATTTATTTCATTGCCTATCTGAGCTTGCCATGGTGTAAAATCATTCGCTCTATCCTTTGATTCAATACCTACAAAAATAACTTCCTTACTTCTCGATTTAAATAAATAATCACCGTCTTGCACACACAATAATGAGTAATATCGATTGTTACATTTAAAATAGCTTTTGGGTAATTTTACCGTAATAGCATAATCGTTGACTTGAAACTTATCTATGTACTTATTCAACATCATTTCCCCTTTTATGAAGAAACCTTCAATATTTTATATTTTTAACTTAATAAAAACTTGTAAGCAACATCTATTATGCTATAATTGATAATGATAATCAATACCAATAAAGAGAGAGGTAATTAAATGAAAAAAATATTAGTCTTATTATTAAGTATGTTTGTCATTTTAGCTGCCTGTGGTAATAAAGATTCTAACGATAGTAAAACTTCAGATAAATCGTCGCATAACAAAGAAACTAAGACATTTACGCAAAATGATGGCAAGAAGGTTAAAATACCAAAAGATCCAAAGCGCATTGTTGTACTACACCCAACGTACATAGGTGCACTTGTTAAATTTGATCATAAACCTGTAGGGGTAATAGATTTCGTGAAACAAAACAAAACTTTAGATCAAGCTACTAAAGGTGTTAAGTGTGTTGGTCAAACGGATATTGAACAAATTGCACAAACAAAGCCAGATTTAATTATAACGAGTAAAGAAGATAAAAATATCAAAAAATTAAAGAAAATAGCGCCTACTGTTCAATTTGATTCCAAAAAATCTAACTATAAAGAAACGACAATACAATTGGGAGAAATTGTTAATGAGAAAAGTAAAGCTAAAAAATGGGTGAAACATTGGGATAAACAAATGGCGCAAGATAAAGAAAAACTGGGTAATAAAATTAAAGGTAAAACAATTACAGCAGTTCAATCCACGCCAAAAGGATTAGTAGCTTTTGGTAAAAGTTTAGGTCGTGGCACTGAGATTGTCTATGATGGTTACGATATGAAGATGCCTAAAGCGCTAGAAGATAAAGTCCACAGTAGTTACAATGCGCAGATATCTCAAGAAGAGTTAGCTACTTATACTGGAGATTATATAATTTTAGCGACAAATGGGGATAAACCAGCTTTCACTAAAACTGACAATTGGCGCAATTTAAATGCTGTTAAAAAAGGACACGTTATTACTTTAGATGCATCAGATACTACTTATAACGACCCAATTTCTCTAGAAAAACAACGCAAAATTATTTTAAAACAACTGAATAACATGAATTAAAATAGTCATAATAACTCACTTTCACTACTCTAAACTTAAAATACGCTATCTTTTATTAGAGTCTGGGGCATAATATTGTCTCCAGACTCTATTTTTTATTGGCAGTAGATGACTGAGTTGCAAATACGCTTGCATCAAGCTATTTTCAACTCTAGTCATCCTTGCCGGAGCGAGACAAAAATCTTCTTTATTAAGAAGATTTTTGTCTCGCTCCCTAATTTGGTGATCCAAACACATTGAGTAAGATAACACCAACAACAATTAGTCCAATCGCAAATACACTAATTAAATTGACTTGTTCTTTGAAAATAACAATAGATATTATGGTAGTTAATACTAGACCTAGTCCAGCCCACGTAGCGTAAGTTACATTTAAAGGTAAATATTTTATTGTTAAACTCAAGAAATAAAAGCAGCATAAGAAAGATAAAATAGTCCCTACTTTAGGCCATAATCTTGTAAAACCGACTGACGACTTTAAAAAGCTAGTACCCGTAATTTCAGTTACAATCGCAATTATTAAATATAAATAAAGCACTTCTCCCAAAGATAAGGAAGAAAATGCTTTATTATTACTTATTACAATTTTAACATTTTTAATAGCTCATAACTTGTTACTAAACTCTAGCTATTTACTGGATAGAAATGTTCGTATATGTTGAATTCTAGTGAGTCGCTGTCTACTATAACGATATGATGCTCAGTATTGTAAAGTTCCATAATATGACCTGCCAGTCGTCTAAAGCAAAGCTACATTAGCAATTTAAATTCTTCTTATTCTTTAACATCATTTCATAACTATCATTATATAACCCGTCTAAGTGCAAAATGACCTATCGTTCTATACACAAAAATGTTTTTTACTATAAACCCTTCTCATCTTTATATGCCTCATATTTTTATCAGTTTCTTTCTCTATTAATATAGTACTACAAACAAAAAAATTGCTATCGTTATCGACTGAGTTTAGAATCTACAAACACAATTTTCAAATTGAGGAGCAGTGAACAATTATGGAGAGTTTTAATTTAAATGAGCAACATAGTTTTTTTACTACGAGTGATGGTGTTCGCTTACACTATATTCATTTAGGCCAAGGAGAACCTTTAATTTTATTACATGGTTGGGGAGGTAATGCTTTCACTTATTACTATAATATTGAAGAATTAAGTCAACATTACTCATTGTATATTGTAGAAATGCGTGGACATGGAGAATCAGAAAAACCTAACTATGGTTACAGATTATCTCGTTTAGCTATGGATGTTCGAGAATTTTTTAATAGTTTAAATTTCGAAAAAGCTAATTGGATGGCTCATTCAATGGGCGTTAGTATTTTATGGATGTATATAGATTTATTTGGACAAGATACAATCAATAAGTTAATTCTTATTGATGAAGCACCTTTCATTTTCGGTAATCCAGAAGATACTGAGCACGAAATAAAACAATATGGTGGTGTGAGGCTCGATTTATGGCAACTATGTAATGCTTTAGATAAAAGTTTTGAAGAAGGTATCCATGCATTTAGTCGCTATTTCAACAATTCATTTTATGCGCAATTTGATAATCCAGATGTAGCAGAAATAAGTGCTAAACAATTCGTCGGTGAAGAAGCTCACAAATTTTTAGCAAAATTGCTAATGGATCATATAACACAAGATTGGAGAGACGTAATAACGCGTATAGAAGTCCCTACTATGTTTATTAGTGGCGAAGTAAGTCACGCATCAACTAGAGAATCTAGTCAATGGATTGCTCATAATATTAAAAATTGTCATTGGGTAGAATTTAGCAAGGAAGAATACGGCACACATTTTATGATGCTTAACTCTGCTGAAAAATTTAACGCTGAAGTACTAAATTTTCTATAATAAAATTTTAAAATAGGTGTTAAATATTTCTACTAACAAATCATTAAAAAACCTTAATGCAAATTACTTTAGACCATGAAATTGTTTATATAAATAAATTATTTATATAAAGTTAAATTTTAAAAATCACAATATTTTTATCATAATAAATATTAATAATAATTTCTCTTGTTTACTTGCAATTATAAAAATTAGGTGTATGATGAAGGTGAATTATTACACTTGGAATTCGCGATAAACAAGAGGAGTGATTTATTATGAATAAAGCAGGAAAATTATTTTCAGCAACTGTCGTAGTATCAACGCTTGTTTTAGGTTCCTCAGCAGCTTACATTTCATCAAATAGTTCACCAGCTCAAGCAGCACAGCAAGTACAAAAATGGGGCCATGGTGAAGGTGGCGCAAGTGGTGCTAACACTGAAAGTAGTGCTAAATTAAAAGCCGAAACGCCTTGGTATAATTATGAAGGTTATACAACATATGACGCTTCATTCACACAAGACTATAACTTCGTTCGTGCATTAAAGTATGACAACGTATCAATTGATGGCTACAAAGTAGATACAGACGCTACTGCAGAATACGATCACAGTAAAACAATTTATGATACAACTGTAGATTATAATGGAGATAATAAAGTCGTTTCAATTACATTCTTTACGAAACCCGATTCAGTATCTAAAGCAACTTTCAAAAAAGCGCACACTTCAAATAACATTGTTGAAGAAGGTAAGCTAGGCAATAAAGATGGTACTTTTGTAAAATACGGTACAAATAATGGCTCATATACAGCATTCTTTGACCAAAATGATAACTTAATGGAAATTACTATCGGCCAATAACGCTTATTTCTAACATGAGCTAAAAATTAAAAAACGGGAGTTAGACAGAAATCTTATTTGTTAAGAAGATTTTTTAGTACTTTCCCGGGCAAGGACGACTAGAGTTAAGGAAGTTTGATGTACGCGTATATTAATACAATCATCTATTGCTAAATATAAAAAATAGAGTCTGGAGATACTATATTCCAGACTCGTTTTTAATGAAATTTTTAGTTATAAATTCGATATGTTTGGCCAGTCTGCGCACCTTCTACACTTTTAACGTAAGCGTCAGCAACTTTATCTACCGGCACTGCTGTAAATCCTTTGAAGAATTCACCATATTTATCTAATGCTTCTTCTACGACATTAGGGCTTACATTATTAATTCTTAAGCCATTATTAAGTTCAATAGCTGCAGAAGTAACGAAACCAGTGATGCCACCATTAGCCATTGCCGCAGAACTACCCAATCTGATAGGATCATCCATCATAATGCCAGAAGTTAGCGTGAAACTTCCATTGTTATTTAAATAATGTTGTCCTATTAACACAAGATTAATTTGGCCAAGTAATTTACTATTAATCGCAATTTGATTTTCTTCCACGCTAAGCTCAGGTACTGCAGTAAATGCGGCACCACCCGTCGCACTAATAACAGCATCAATATTACCTATATCTTCATACATTTTCTTAATACTATCAGCGGACGTAATGTCTACCTGATAATCGCCTGATTGACTACCTACTTTTATAACCTCATGTTGCTGTTCTAATTTTTCAACTACACGTTGCCCAATTGTACCAGTAGCACCTATAACAACTATTTTCATCTCAATTGCCCCTTTATAAATGGATTAATATTACTTGGTTTTAGCGTACCAAAGTTTCATTATAATAAAAATTGTAAGCTCTTCTACCATATAATACTTTTAAGATACATCTCACATACGTAAACATAAAAACTACAGTGTCAATTTATACACAGTAGTTCAAATTATATGCGTTATATTATTGTTCTACTTTGGACACTTCTACAGTAATCTCTCTATCTTTGAATACTTTTTGAGCAACCGATAATGCATTTAACACACGTGGGAAACCAGTATAGGGTATTAATTGTGTAATTGTTTCTACAATTTCTTCCGCTGTTATCCCAGAAGTTAAAGCTGTATTAATATGCAATTCTAATTGTGGCTCTGTTCCTTGTGTTATAAGTGAAGCGACAGTTACTAAAGCACGTTGCTGATTTGTTAAACCACTACGTGAATATATCTCCCCGTAAGCAAATTCAATGATGTACTTTGAAACATCGGGCGCAATATATTTAAGTTCATCAGCTATTTTCAAATGTGTTGAACCCTTCGTTGCAGTGTACTCCATTAGCTTATCCATACCTTGTTGATATTTAGTTTGTTCCATAGCAAATCACTCCTATAATAATTTTTAACTTTGAAATTATTTTTCTTTGAACAATTACTACTATAGAAGCGTTTCAGATATTTGTTAAATATATAAATATCATAATTTCTATAACTAAAAGTTATAATTATTTAAATACCTTTCTCAGTTATATAATCTATAAGTGCTTGCGTTGCATATGAACGATACCTATCTTTTTTGACGATAAGACCCACTTCCCAGTATATATGTGGTTGTGTTATCGCCACTGAAGTGATCTTATCGTGATCAATTTTACGATTTAATGACTCTGGAAAAAAAGTAATCCCCAAATTATTTTCTACCATATCTTTTATAAAATCCCATTGTGCACTTTGATACGCAATATTGGGCTTAAATCCGAAGTTATTACACTCTTGTATAATACGATCATACATCGTGAAATCTTCCGTGAATAAAATTGTCGGTTCATTTTTAATATCTGACAAACTAATTTCCGAACGTTGTGCTAAATGGTGTGACTTTTGCAAAAATAACATCAATCTATCTTTAGTCAATCTAAAGACATCAAATTTTGTTGCGTCTACCGGTAACATAGCAATACCACAATCTAGCTCACCCTCTTCGACAAGGCGCATAACTTTATTAGTACCCTCTTCTGTTAATTCCGTAGTTATATGAGGATATGCAGATGAAAAACCCTTTATCATACTAGGGAAAAACATGATACCAATTAACGAAGGTAAACCTATTTTTATATTGCCACTCTTTAGTGTACTATTATCATTTAAATTGGATGTTAAAGAACTTAATGTATCAAAGATTTTAATTCCGTGATTGTAGACAATTTCACCTGAATCAGTAAGTTTAACTCGCCTGTCAGAACGGTCTAATAGCTCCACATTCAATTCTGTTTCAAATGTTTTAATTGTCTTACTAAGTGCTGGTTGGGAAACGTGTAGCTGTTGTGAAGCTTTAGTAAAACTCCCTAGTTTAGCTACTGTCATAAAATAATTAAATTGACGAATTTCCAAGTCATTATCACCTTTCGTTATAACTTTAAGTTATAGATTTTATTATTAATATTCATTTTACTTATTTATAGAGTAGAAGTAAACTAAAGATGTAGAGAAAAAAATGGAGGCGTTATAATGTTACAAAATAAAGTTACGATTATTTCAGGTTCTGCGAGTGGTATTGGTTTAGAAATTGCTAAGGAATTTTTAAACCAAGGTGCAAAAGTAGTTTTCACGGACATCAATAAAGAAAAATTAGACGACGTGGTAAATTCCTTTAAAGATAAGGGCTTTGATTGTCATGCCGTTGTAGCAGACGTTTCGAATGAAGATAATGTCCAAAAGCTTGTCGACGAAACGATAAAACAATATGGACGTATCGATATTTTAGTTAATAACGCTGGTTTACAACACGTCTCAAATATTGAAGACTTCCCGACGGCTAAATTCAAGCAAATGATTGATATCATGTTAGTGGGTACATTTATTATGACGAAACATGTATTACCTATTATGAAAAAACAACAATTTGGGCGTATTTTAAATATGTCCTCTATTAATGGCGTCATAGGATTTTCTGGGAAATCTGCTTATAATAGTGCCAAACATGGCATTATTGGCTTAACTAAAGTAACCGCATTAGAAACCGCAGAAGACGGTATTACAGTCAATGCAATATGTCCCGGTTATATTGATACACCGCTTGTTCGTGGTCAAATGGAAGATCTTGCTAAAACACGAAACGTGAGCGTCGACCAAGTGCTTGATGAAGTATTATTCCCTATGATTCCCCAAAAGCGTCTTGTCGATATTCAAGAAGTGGCCGACTATTCAGTATTTATTGCCAGTGACAAAGCTAAAAGCGTAACTGGTCAAGCTATCCTAATAGACGGTGGTTACACAGCTCAATAATAAAAAAACTGTCTAAGTTTCGATTAAGAAATTTAGACAGTTTTTATGTGTATGTTTAATAATAGTTAAATGGCTTCGTTATTTAATCTAATCTTTTTCTTTATCATTTCGGGTATATTTCAATATCTGATTAGGTACTAAAAATTTAAATACCGTATTCTTTTCTTTCACCTTGATGATGCCCTGTTCTTTAGCTAGTTTATGAGCTATGGCGGGTGCGGTCCAAATAACAGGTAGCATGATAATTGAAATAGGTACTGCCGTGATAATAATAAAGGATTGAATTGCATCAATACTGCCTTCTCCTATATTAATAAGAATGACAGAAATCGCGCCCATTACAGCAACCCAAAATACTCTTACTAGTTTTGGTGGATCGCCTTCTCCTGTTACCGACATGGATATTGAATATGACATCGTATCTGCCGTTGTAATAACGAATATTAGCGTCAATAAAAGTAATGCTATGACTACTATAGTACCTAAAGGTAGATGATTCGCAATAGAAATAACAGCTGCAGGTAAACCATTTTTTTCTAAAGGATTACTAATAGTTCCAGACTGATGGCGTTCATAAAACAGACCGCTTCCGCCTAAAATAGTAAACCAAATCTGAGAAACTAGACCTGCTAAAATTGATACTAAAATAAAAATTTCTCGTATCGTTCTTCCTCTGGAAACACGTGCTACTAAGATGCCCATTAAAGGACCGTAACCTATAAACCAACCAAAGAAAAATAGCATCCATGCGCCTGCCCATTTATTATCTCCTCTAAACGTACTAATACTAATAAAATGTGTGATATAAGTCCCATAAGAAGACATAAATGTCTGTAAAATAAATAAGCCAGGTCCGATTAAAATAATAAATGCAGCTACACCAAGTGCTAACCACACGTTCAATTTACTTAAAAATTGAATTCCTTTATCGATCCCTGTTACAGCAGAGAAAGTGACTACTATAATTAAGCCAACAACTGATACTACTTGTGTAATAATGTTGTCTGGTACCCCAAAAATACTATGTAACCAATAACTAAATTGGAACCCAAAGAAGCCTATTGTTCCGATTGTTCCAGCTACTGCACCTAGAATACAAAATATATCTATCACAGATCCTAAGCCATTGCGTTCCAGTTTTTTACCAAGTATTGGATACAACAACGTTCTTGGTAAAATTTTCATACCTTTATTGTAATGTGCATACATAATTATAATGCCACTAACTGCGCCATACACTGCCCATGCAGTATAACCCCATGAAGTAAAACTTTGTGCCATAGCTGCCGGTATTGCTTCGACACTCTTATTTTTTATGCTGGCATCCATCGTAGGTGGCACATCTATAAAGTAATACATAGGCTCGGCTGCAGCCCAAAAAATTGCGCCTGCACCTAAACCTGACGTAATAATTATTGCTGCCCATTTAAAATAGCCCATTTCTGGTTTAGACGTATTACCCAATCTAACACGACCATATTTTGTTATGGATAAAAATAATCCTACCGCAAACGTAGCTAATAATAAAAATTGCCAAAAAGCACCGAAATACGTTATAGAATAATGAAACCCTTGTTGAATAAAATGCGAAGTGGCTTTAGTAAATAATGATGACATAATTACGAAAATGATAAGTACGCCACCACTTATAATAAATACTGGCCAATCTAGCTTGTCTTTCAACTTTCTGTGAATCATTTTGACACCTCAAATATTCCTTTATAATTTAATTGCTTATGCATATTGTTCCTAATTTTCTTCTAACCTCAGCAAATTATGTTAACCAGTATATACTAATTACATCATTTTATATAGTAAATACCGAAACAATATATAAAAATTGCTCACTTATAAAAAAATAAATTTATCTGTATATGCGATAAATTGAGACGTTGCAACTATAATAATTTTTTTGATTATTTTTTTTAAATCTAAAAACCACTGTTTTCAATCTTAAAAAACAGTGGCTTAATCATATCTATTAAGTTTTTCAAAAATAAACTATGACTGTTAAATTTGTTCAATCACTACACAGCTCCCATCCGAACCATATCTATTTACATCTTTATTCCCAGGTTTAATGAGCACAAACAATGTATATAGCGTGATAACTCCACCTACAAACGTTCCAAAAGCGCTAGCCATTAACGTTACGCCTATCAATCCAAAATTACCTGAACTAGCAAGCGCTAGTACTGTCAGAATAAACATTACTGCTGCCATCGTTGTAATTAAACTGCTAAAATATGAAACAATGGCCAAAATCATAGTTCGATTTGTATCATGTAAACGTCGAACCATTACTGTAAACGCAGGAATAACAATAGCAATACCAAAAATAGTAGTTAATAAACCGCCAGAAATAGCTCCTAAAACTGAAGAAATTAAGAAGTTAATCCAAAAAGGATGCCAAAAATCTGGACGTTTGGACCTCCCGTTTACGTCTATGTAGCGAACCCAAAAATCTTTGTAACTTTGTAAAATTTGGTTTTGTGAATTATTCATCATATTCTCCTAAACTTTAGTAGATTATGTAAATAATTATATACTAATTACAACTTTTTTAAATGGTAAATATAAACTTAGTTAATAATTAAATGTTTATACAACGGCTATTCTTTAAATAGCTTTACATGTCAATTTTAAAAAATTGATCTAGAGTATGCATAACCTTATGTTTTGTATAAAATTAGCGCGCATCTAAACTACTTCATTAACTACAACAATCAAATATTAAAGAACATTAATTATCATTTCCCCACAAGAATTCTATTAGCTCATTGGCAACCTTACTATTTTCATGTAATTGGCTATGTTGTGCTTTTTGTCCTTCATATTTTGTCTCTTTATAACTTTTAGGACTATTTCCCAGTAAATATTTTAAAGATTTTGAGGAGCTATTCGATACGCGTCCATCAGAGTGTGTGCCATCTTGTAAATCTCCATAAATATTTAATACTGAGATATGTTTGCCTTTATAAATTTCTTTTAGTTTAAGTAATTGTTGGTAAGGTTGATTCATGCGACTTGGTTTACCATTTTTATCAACTGAAATTTCATTTATTTTTTCATTTAAATTCAACACGCCATTAAACGTGCCTGCTATGTTAACTTGTTTGTTTAATTTTGGCAATGAATGATCATCGCCATATAAATACATGTAGTTGGCAAAAGATAGATTCCCCATCGAATGTCCTACGAAATTAAACTTTTTAATTTTATATTCATCTTGTAATTTCACCAACACATTTTTAAACCACTTGGCATTTATGTCATAGTCACCTTGCTTATTATTTTCCAACACGACTTGAACGACAGGATTCGTTGCGTTCTTCTTCAGTTTACCTTTTAACTGAACTTGGCCATCATTACTTACTTCAGCCGTTATGACATTCTTTGTTACGCCTTTTTTCTTTGCTTGATTCACCATATATTTCTCTGAATTTAGTGTCCCTGCATAACCATGTAAAAATAGCGTTGGCGTTTGGCTCTGTATATATTTTGAATGTTGCGTTTGTTTGTCACGTTCCTGATGTTTAGAAATAGATTGTTTTTTATTCATTCCTACTGTGATTAATGACACAATAACAATAATTGCTATTATACTTGCGCCTAAAATCCATAACTTCTTCACTGCGTTGACCTCAATTCTAAATATTTTGTGTTTATTATAAAGCAAGTGACTCAAAATTTCTTTTCTTAGCTTGTTTAAGTTAATTAAATCAAGAAAGACGCCAAATTTTATGTTTGCTAAAACTAATTACGATAACTAAAATTATGATAAGTATAAATGCTAGTTATATTGTTAAATGGAGTGTTATATATGGAAAACAATATCGAACATTTAAAAGATATTATTAATAATTCTAAAAAAATCACATTTTTCACAGGAGCCGGAATATCTGTAGCAAGTGGCATTCCAGACTTTCGCTCTATGGGTGGCCTTTTTGATGAGATTTCAAAAGATGGCTATTCTCCTGAATATTTATTAAGTGCGGACTATTTACAAGATGATCCAACAGGATTTATGAATTTCTGTCATAAACGTTTACTATATACTGATAAACAGCCTAATAATGTACATCAATGGATTGCTAATCTAGAAAAAAACAATCAATCTCTAGGCGTCATTACGCAAAATATCGATGGGCTCCATTCAGTTGCCGGTAGTGAAAAAGTCGACGAATTACATGGTACGTTAAATCATTTTTATTGTATTAATTGTCACAAAGACTACTCACAATCCTATGTCATTAGTAATGATTTACGTCATTGTGAGGCATGTGGTAGTGCTATTAGACCTGATATTGTACTTTACGGGGAAATGCTTAACCAAGAAACCATCGTTAATGCCCTAAATAAAATACAACAAGCCGATACGCTAGTCGTACTTGGATCGTCACTTGTAGTCCAACCAGCAGCAGGACTTATTTCAAATTTCGAAGGCCAAAACCTCATTATAATTAATAAAGAGCCCACACCTTACGATAGAGATGCAGACTTAGTTTTCCATGAAGACATGGTTAGTGTAATTAATGAATTAAACAAGTAAAATTTCAAAGTCCCCTTTTTAATTGTAATTTTTTAAATTAATTGTGATAATGCACAATATTTTGTGTATAATAATAATTAAAAGATTTAATTATTTACCAAGGGGGATTTTTTGTGAATTTAAAATATGTGGCTGCTAGTGCACTCATAGCTTCAGTAGTTTTATCGGCGTGTGATATTAATATTAATACGGGATCAAGCAATGATTCCAAAAGCTCAAAAGAAGACTCTTCTTCTAGTGATAACAAGAAAAATAATAACAACCAATCATCTAATAATAGCTCGTCTTCATCATCTAATAGTAATCATCATAGCGAAAGCACAGATTCTAATGAACACTATGCTAAAGTTTGGGTTTCAGTTATAGAAGACAGTGGTGGCAGTGTAGACCCTTCCAATACTGAAATTGGTCATGAAGATGTATCCGGTAAAGCGCTAAACCCATATAATAAAAGTGCTTCAGCAAAATTCCCTAGCGGTACACAATTACTATCAGGTACACCAACGGCAGCTGGACAAGTAGTGTATCGAGATAACAATGATGGCACAGTGACGGTTTATAGCGTTCCAAGTCATTTCCAAGATAAAGGGTGGGATGAAGATGGTTATACAGAACGTGAGTCTAACCGTATCCTAAATAACCCTAAAACGGTTAAACTTCAAGACCTGTCACAAAGTACAATCAACTCGTGGACAAATGTTATTTCAGAAACAAGTAGCTATGGCGATATGGGTAGTACCGATAGTGATAACGATGACAGCGGTGAAAAAGTAACAAGAGATAATGTTATTGATAAAGTGGAAGACTATGAAGGACATACTTTAGATACTTCTACATATAAATATAAAGAGCCTGAGCAAAATGAAGATGGAGAATGGGGATTCTCCTTTACCGATAAAGACGGCGACCTTGCAGGTTCATATATTGTAGATAAAGATGGCGATGTCACTAAATATGACGAAAACGGCGATCCTGAATAAAATTATAATTTAATAAATACAAAACAACCTCCTGATTCACTTTAATTTAGTGTCAGGAGGTTTATTAATGATTGTATGTTCAATTTTTCATTACATATTGCTTAATTTTTTGAAGTGCATAGTCAATGTTCTCCATACTTTCAAAAGCGTAAGATAAACGAACTGTATTATCTTCGCTACCATAAATAAATCCTGGGTTTAATAAAATTTTCTCTTTATTAATAAGTTCAGAAAATAACCTTTTAATATTAATGTCTTTTTCAAAAGTAAGCCAAATAAAAAAGCCACCTTCTGGTACATTCCATTGAGCAATATTAGAAAAATCTTTATTCAAAATGTTTAACATGTGATTACGTTTATCTTTTAATATTTTTCTTAACCTATTTATATGATTATCATAATCTCCATTTTTCAGTAATCCATAAACAACCATTTGAGATAATATACTAGAGCCATAATCAATTTGCATTCTAATATCTGCTAATTGTTCTATTATTTTTTCTGATGCTATAGCCCAACCTATTCTTATAGCCGGTGCAATCGATTTTGAAAAACTACTTATATGTATCACATTCCCACTTGTGTCTAAAGTTTTAATAGGGCATTCTGGTTTACTATCTATCCAAATGTCACGATAAATATCATCCTCAATTACTGGAATATTATGCAATTTACTACAAGCCATAATATTCTCTTTTTCTTTTAGTGTAAGAGAGCTTCCTGTAGGATTGTTAAATGTAGGATCCACATAAATAGCTTTTTCTTTAGTACCAGGATAACGATTTATTATATTGTAGAATTCAGTCAAATTATTGTATGGTATTTTAACTTTTTTCATATTTAAATAATCAAAAACATGAGTAGAATCTATATAGGAAGGTGTATTTGAAAATATTATTGTATTACGATTTAAAAATCCAGTCACTAAAAGTTGTATTGCATGTAGTGCTCCTGAAGTTATTAATACATTATCGCTCGTGACATTGATTCCTTCTAAACTTAACCTTTCAGCTATTAATTCTCTTAACTTAATATATCCATAACCATTATTATAACCAAATGATAGTTCACCAATATAATTTGAAACGTTTGTCATCGCATTTTTCAGTTCTAAATGTGGTATTAAATCGTTCCCTAATTCGCCTTTACTAATATGGATATAAGTATTATCGGTTTCTAATTTATTAATCAATTGCACGGTGTACTGACTTCTCAAACTAAGTGACCAATCCATCATTTCACTCCATTTATTTGAAACGAAATTTTCATTTAGATAGTCATTTACGTATGTGCCGCTTCCTATCTTTGTAAAAACAAAACCCTCAGCCTCTAAAATCTCTAGACTTTTAATAATTGTTACTCTATTCACGTCAAATTGGTTGGCTAATTGTCTTTGTGTTGGAATTCTCATACCGTAATACCAATCGCCACTAATGATTTTGTTCCTTATATATGATGCTATTTCTTTATATTTAATAATTACACACCCTTTCCTAAATTGGTTGGTAAATTACTTAAAAATTGGTTGTACCAATTATAAATCATTTTTCATAACATAGAAACATACTATTAAAGGTGGTTTTTGTTATGAATAAAATTATGCAACATACTATAAGCGAGAGATACAGTTCAAAAACTGGTGTCGACAGCTATGCATAATATTAAAATTAGTAAATCTATCCTTTTTGCTTTCGGTGTAACTATATTTTTGTGGGCTTCTGCATTCCCAATCATAAAATTAGCGTTACAAGATTTTAAAGCGGAACATTTATCAGCGTTGCGTTTAATAATAGGTTCATTATTATTATGTATAATCGGAATCATCAAAAAAGTGCCTTTACCACATCTAAAAGACATTCCCTTTATCTTACTATTAGGTTTTTGTGGCTTTACTGTCTATCATACGTCATTAAGTATTGGTGAGTATTAAGTAAGTGCTGGAATTGCAAGTTTACTAGTTTCAACTACACCTATTTTTTCAGCGTTACTTGCTATACTCTTTTTAAAAGAAAGATTTTCAAAATCAGCTTGGGGAGGATCAATAATTGCTTTCCTAGGGGTCGTATTAATATCTATAGGCAATGAGAACAAAATAACTGTAGTTGTAATCGGAGTTATTTTAATCTTGTTCGCTTCTTTAGGTGAAAGTGTTTACTTCGTTTTTCAAAAAAGGTACTTAGATAAATATGGGTTTATACCATTTACAATATATGCCATAGTGTCAGGTTCTATTTTTATGCTTTTCTTTTTGCCAAGTAGTTATAATGAAATTCAAACAGCAAGCACAACTTCACTTTTAGCAGTACTATACCTTGGTATTTTTCCTACCGTTATTCCATATTTTGCATTAGCATTTACAATTCAAAAAACAGGTGTTTCTGACGCGACAATTTCACTCTATTTAACGCCTGCAGTATCAATTTTGTTAGCCTATGTATTGTTAGGAGAAATACCAACATTAATTGTAATTGGTGGTGGTATTATTACATTAATTGGTGTTTCTATGGTAGCACTCAAATCTAATAATAATTAAAAAAACCTCCTGACTCACTTTGCTTTAGTGACAGGAGGTTTATTAATTATTGTACTTCTTTAGCTAATGGGATTGATGCTTGGGCACCACTACGCTGTACTGTAACTGATGCTGCTTTATTTGCATAATCGATGGCTTCAGTTAAATTTAAGTCATTCATATTAAACTTGCTGACAAATGCACCGATAAATGTGTCACCTGCTGCAGTTGTATCTATCGCATTGACTTTATATGCTTCGACAAATCCAGAATCATCTTTTACAGCATAATAAGTTCCCTGCTCACCTATCGTAATAATGACTACCTTTATGCCTAATTCTAAAAAGTACTTCGCATTTTGTTCCATTGATGATTTATCATCAACAGAAATACCTGATAATATTGCGGCTTCAAATTCATTAGGTATAATCACATCGGTTAACGACAATAATGCTTCTGGTAAAGTTTCTGCAGGTGCTGGATTTAATATCGTCGTAACGCCAGCTTCTCTAGCAATTTTAAAAGCTTGGATTATCGCATCCACAGGAACCTCTAATTGAGCAACGACATAATCTGATTGTGCAATCTCGACTTTTGCCGTATTTACGTCTTCCGGTGTTATAGCCATATTAGCCCCACCGTATACATATATCGTGTTATGACCTTCAGCATCAACCGTGATAAAAGCTTGCCCTGTGTCGGCAGTGTCAGATTTTGAAATATATTGCGTATTAATGCCAGCTTCTTTGAAATCATCAAACATAAAGTTAGCTAAATCATCTTTACCTACTTTAGAAATAAAGGTAGTTTGTGCGTTCAATCGCGCTGAAGCTATCGCTTGGTTAGCACCTTTTCCTCCGCCAAAAGCTTTCTGTGCATTATCAACATGTAACGTTTCTCCCGATTTTGCATAACGTTCAACTGACAAAAATTGATCCACATTTGTTGATCCTAAAACGACTACTTTATTTGTCATAAATAATTCTCTCCCTTGATTTTAAAATGTAACGTTAGATTCTAAAATAATATTTGAAAATGGTGTGATTTCTCCAGTACGTATATTTCCTTTATTCAATGGATGGCTAAGATATTCTTTCATTGTTGAATGTGGAATAAATTCAATTTCAACATCATCTTCGATTAATGCTTTAATTTGTTTTAATTGCTGAGCATTTTGAGTTTTAATTTCTTCTGCTAAATAAATTTTTTGTATTTTCATTTCTGCTAGAACAGTTTTCAGTACATCTATAAATAATGGTAATTCTTTTGTCACTGCTAAATCAATTCTTCTGTCATCATTAGGTATTGGCATACCTGCGTCGTTAATTGTTAATAAATCAAAATGACCAATTGTAGCAATTGCTTTGGATACATTACTGTTAAGCATTTCTGTTTTTTTCATAGTTATCGCTCCTACTTATTATTTAATAAACACAGTCACTGTTGCTGCTACTAAGATAAGGACTAAGCCAATGATAGTTATAACCATTTCTTTTGAAGTTTTGCGTTGGTTTAAGAAATAGATACCAGTTAGTGTTGCTAACACGACTGAAGTTTGAGAAAGTACGAAACCAGTAGCTAAGCCATTCATATCTGGTTGCGCTGATATTAAATAAGTTAATGCTGCAAATGCAAAGAAGAAACCTGAAATAATTTGCAACCATGTAATCTTATTAGTAAAAGCATTTTCTTTCTTCATATTAATCAATCCATAAACAACCGCTACGATAACCATACCGATAGCCTGTGGTAAGAAAGCTGCTTTACCACCAATATCAGTCGCTTGAGGCGCTGCAGAGTATAACCAGTAACCAATTTCCCCAATTAGTAAAATAACGACTGCTTTTTTCAAATAATTATTGCTCGTCGCTTCGGATTTCTCACTCCATACCGTCATACGTGCACCAATTAAAATAACGATTAAAGCACTAAAACCAATAATTTTATGAGAAATTCCAGGCCAATTTCCTAAAGCAAAGACGCCCCAAAGTGAAGCACCTAATAATTGGAAAGCTGTCGTTACTGGCATCGCTCTTGATGAACCTATGTACTCAAAAGCTTTAAAAGTCATAATTTGGCCGAAACTCCATCCAGCACCTGATAAAATTGCGAAAAATAAATCCATTCCCGTTGGAAAGCTATGTCCTGTAGATAAATAAAAGACACCAGCAAAAATTAAAGTTCCTATCGTTGTTCCGATAATTTGATTTACAGGTTTACCGCCAAATTTTGAAGCAATGGTAGGAAATAACCCCCAACCTATTAATGGTCCTAACCCAATCAATAATGCTACTACGTTCATTTCTTACACCTCTCTATATTTAGTAAAAGTAAATTTTGTAATTAAGTAAAACGTTTTACTAAAATATAACACTTCTTTCTGAAAATGTATACGCTTTCTTTTTAAATTTTTATATACAAAAAGCCCTAAAAGTTAAATTAACTTTCAGGGCAATGCTTATTTGAGGCTTTGTGTAGTTTCTCGTACTATTAATTGAGTAGGTAATTCAATTTTCTCTGTTTTACTACTTAGTCCATCTACTTTTTCAAGTATAAGTTTTAATGCAACTTTACCAATGTCATCCATAGGTTGGGCAATTGTAGTTAGAGCTGGGTTCATATATTGAGCAAAATCAATATCATCATAACCAATTATTGATATATCACCAGGAATTGACAATCCATTATCGATTAATGCACGTATGGCACCAATAGCAATTTCATCATTTATGGCGAAGACACCAGTCACTTCATCGCTAATCAGTTGATTGGCAGCATTTTTACCACCAAGTTTTGATAATTCTGTATCTATTTTTTTAGGGGCAGAAATATTATGCATATCACAATACTGCTCAAATCCATTAATTCTGTCTTTCATGTTAGCCATCAATTCATAAGGTTGTATAATTGCAAGGTTAGTGTGACCGCAGTCTATTAAATGCTTTGCGGCTGACTGTCCACCTTCATGTTCATTCGTTCTAATAATATCCGTAAAACCATTGTCCTCACTTTGGTCTAACACTACGTACGGCACTTTATGTTTAGTTAAATATGCGTTTAAACTTTCCGGTTCGTCTATGAAACGACCTATAACCAAACCGTCTACGCCATGTTCTACTAAATGCTTAATATTTTCTTCTAGCCCTTTATTAATGGTTGTTAAAAATATAATCTCGACATCATCCGGTTTATGTTGATCCATACTTTGCATAATGGTAGAAAAGAACGGATTCGTTAAACTTGGCAACAATACGCCAATCAATTTCGTTTTAATCCCACGCAATTGTTGTGCATTTTTATTCGGTATGTAACCCAAGCGTTCCCTGGCATCTAACACCTTTTTTATTGTAGCCTGCGAAAAACGTTGCTTATTATCATTTAATATATGCGAAACAGCAGTCACTGAGACGCCCGCTTCCCTGGCTACATCTTTTATAGAGACTTTTTTCATGATTCATTACCCCTTGTATTGCTAAACATGTTTTAATACTAAGTTTATCACATTATGGCTATGAACCAATGTATATGTATACAATAAAATAGCTAAATGTATAAACCTACACCAATTGTAGATGCAGGTCGCGAGTATATACTTAATTTACTTTGAATCAAGTATAGCTTAATTTAAAAAATAGTTATACGCTACTTATCTATCTAGATGTCTATATAAAGTAGCTCTACTTATATTTGTCTTTTCTTTAATCTCGTCTAAGGTGAACTTTTTACTCATATACATATCGACGGCTTCCTTAAGGTTCTTATCATCACGTTTTGGTCTACCAACTTTATTGCCTTTCATTGTATAATCTTCGATACCTAAACGCGTTCTAAATTTAACAATGTCGCGTTGAAATTCAACTATGTGATGTAGTGTATCTATGAATGACTCATTATAAGAACTCGAAATCTCCTTATCTAAGTTAATGACGTGCAGACTAATGTTGTTGGCTAAAAGATAATCTAATAGTTCAGTTAAATGTTTCGTAGAATCTGCAAGAATACATAAATCAGTCACGTATAATACGTCTTCAGTTTGTAAAATTGAATCCAATAATTCATTTAATTTAGCTCTATTTTTATTTTTAGCATGATTTTCTTCATGGATATTATTTGTATGTAAAGATAATTTTTCTGCCTGTTCTTCTAGGCTGTCATTTATCGTGACAGGTCTGATATAACCATATTTCATCGCCTTACACCACCTTTGCTAGAATTATATCATACAGTATCAAAAAGGGGTGTCAATATGAAACTATTGTGATATACTTTGTTAGATGTTTTTGAGAGGAGTATGGATTATGCTAGAAAAGCTTAAATTTGAATGGTTTAACCAACCAGGAAAAAATATACTTGCAGGGACAGTCGTAGCTTTAGCTTTAATACCTGAAGCCATCGCATTCTCTATTATTGCTGGCGTAGATCCTATGATCGGTCTATATGCGGCCTTTATTATTGCAAGTGTAACCGCAATTGTTGGTGGCAGACCGGCTATGATTTCAGGTGCCGCTGGTGCAGTTGCTTTAATAGTGACACCATTAGTTAAAGCATATGGTGTAGAATATTTATTTGCTGCTACAATTTTAATGGGGTTAATACAATTATTGTTAGGCGTACTCAAAGTTGGCCGACTAATGAAATTCATTCCCCGCTCAGTAATGATTGGTTTCGTAAATGCATTAGGCATCATGATATTTATGTCTCAAATTGAACATATCTTTGGTATTTCTATTGCTACATATATTTATGTGCTTGTTACATTACTTATCGTGTACATCGTTCCAAAATTTTTCAAAGCAATTCCAGCACCTTTAATAGCTATCATTATATTAACGGCGATTTATATGTACACAGGTGCCAACGTTAGAACTGTTGGTGATTTAGGGACTATTAAACAAACATTACCTCACTTTTTAATACCTAATGTGCCTTTTAATTTGGAAACATTTAAAATCATCTTCCCTTATTCATTATCAATGGCTATCGTCGGTCTCGTTGAAAGTTTATTAACTGCCAAAATCGTTGATCACGCAACGAACACTTATAGTAGTAAAAACAGAGAATCTCGTGGACAGGGTATCGCTAATATTGTTACCGGTTTCTTTGGTGGCATGGGTGGCTGTGCAATGATTGGACAATCCGTTATTAATGTTAAATCAGGTGCTAATAGTAGACTATCTACCTTTACAGCAGGCGTATTACTTATTTTTATGATTATCGTGCTTGGTGACCTCGTTGTCCAAATACCAATGCCTATATTAGCTGGTATTATGGTGATGGTCTCTATTGGTACAATCGATTGGAAGTCATTTAAATTTATTAAAAATGCACCTAAGACAGATGCCGTAGTCATGATATTAACAGTTATTATTGTTTTAATGACACATAATCTAGCAATTGGTGTAGTTGTAGGCGTAATATTTAGCGCATTGTTTTTTGCTACTAAAATATCGAAAGTTCATATCGATTATGAGGACTTAGGTGCAATGAAACGTTTTTCTTTCGATGGTCAAATATTCTTCGTATCCATTGATTCTATAATGAATCACCTTGATTTCAATATAAGTAATAGTATTGTAGAATTAGATTTCTCGAAAGCTCATTTATGGGATGATTCAGCCGTAGATGCTATAGATACCATCGTAGAAAAATTTGAAGACGGTAATAATACCGTTTATGTTAAAAACTTAAATTCAGATAGCCACAAAATCATCTCAGAATTAAGTAAATTAAATGAAACTCATTTAACTTAATAAATATTGTGTTTATAAACGTGGATTGCATACATTAATATTAAAAGAGTCACAAACGATTAGTTTGTGACTCTTTTGTTACTTAGAAACTCTAAAATCTATAATCGACTTTTAATTTTTTCCTCACGCTCCATCAATCCCAGGTGCCCTTTTAACGTTACGTGTTCATAATCTTTTCTAAAGACACCACGCTCTTGTAGAACTGGGATAACGAGATCAATGAACTTTTCAAATAAATCAGGGTATGTAGGTGGCATTAATGTAAAGCCACCACACGCACCTTCCTTGAACCAGTCGATCATTTCGTCGGCAACCATTTCAGGTGTACCTACAATCGTTTTATGGCCTACCCATGTTGAGAAACGTTCGAGTAATTCCCTCAATGTTAATTCTTCAGTTTCAACAGCATTTCTCACGGCAATATAAAATGATTTCACCACTTTTTGTTGTACTTCTTCATAAGGTGGTAAATTAGGAACGCGTTCACCCATTTCCCAATTAGTAATATCTCGTCCTATCGCTTTGGATAAACGTTTTTTCCTATTCTCTAATGAAACAAATTGATCCAGTTCTTGTTTTAAAGCATATGCTTTCTCATATGTCTCATCAACATAAACGGTTAAACCGGGTAACACAAGCGGTGCAGTACGTTCTTCTTTGATTGCACGCAAATGCATATCTTCTCTAAAGTCCTTAGCATCTCGCATATTCCACGCAATAGAGAACACCCCTTCTACGTGACGTGCTGCTATGTCTCTACCTGGCATAGACGTCCCCGCTTGAAATAACATTGGTCTCCCATATTCAGATGTAGGTATATTAATTGCACCATTCACTTGGAAATGTTCGCCAGTATGCTTAATTGCCTTTATTTGATTACTATCCAAACCGATACCAGCTTCTTTGTCATTAATAATTGCACCCGTATTAAAAGACCACCACAATTTTTTCATAACTGTAATAAATTCGTTTGCACGGTGATATCTTTCTTCAAGTGGTGGTAACTTATCCATGGAAAAATTTTGAGCTTCAACATCGAATTGTGATGTAACAATGTTAGCACCAATACGCCCTTGAGATATTTGATTCAAACTCGATAACATTCGTGCAGCTAAATAGGGTTCATAAAAAGACGATGAAATCGTCGCTACTAGACCAATATTTTTTGTTTCTCGAGAAATTGCAGCTAAAGCAGTTATTGGTTCAAAATAATAGGAAATTTGTCCTGTACCTTCTTCTGAGATATATTGACCATCACCCAAAAAGAAAGCATCTAACTTACCTCGTTCAGCTAATTTAGCCATCCTTATTTGAAAATCAATACTCCCAAGCTCTTCAACGTGAGAATTGGGCAGACGCCATGAATCTGGATGTAAACCTGTACTATAAACTAGAGCTGTTAAATGCATTTCTTTAGACATTGTGCTCCCCCTTTTGTCTATAAAAAATTTGATTAACAAAAGTATAACAAAACTATTCATCATTTATCCTTTTATTTTGGAATCATTTAGAAAAACTATTTTATATATTTTAAAATTCGCGTTATTTTATCTGTGAATTTATAAAAAAGAAGCGTAATTTATAAACAATCGACGCTTCACTTTAATTTGGTTATTAAGTTGTAATTAATTTATAACGTTCCTTTATTAATTTCGGTTAAAGTATCATTAACTTTGAAGATTTTACTATTAATTGATGAAACACCCATTTGTTTCAAACGTTCACTATGCATTGCTAGGTATTGGTGTGCATGTGCTTCACTATCAAAGGCATAAATACCGCCCGCTTCTTCGTTTTCAGGATTTTCGGTCCAAATTTTCCATAAAAATCCAGGTTCTTTATTAATAGAGTGTGCTAAAGATTTCATTTCTTCGGGAACGTTAGGCTCAAATGGCCCGTCAAAAGGAAAATCTACTTGTAAAATATACGCCATATTCATCTCTCCCTTATATAAATAAATCATATAACATTCCTTTTAAAATAAGTTTTTCGACGCTCACATTAATATTTACTTAACTAGCAATTATCTACTTTCATGCTTAGCAGTTAAGAACACTAAATATTTGTAAGTTACATAA
Source organism: Staphylococcus kloosii (assembly GCF_032139365.1). GTDB lineage: Bacteria > Bacillota > Bacilli > Staphylococcales > Staphylococcaceae > Staphylococcus > Staphylococcus kloosii_A. The sequence goes on along the minus strand of NZ_JAVTDB010000035.1, from coordinate 17,738 downwards.
ATAACGATAAGTGTGGCCCAAATAATTTCAACGTAAGACAATATACTGAATAATAATTCTAAAATATCATTGAAATTAATTTTTTGCGAGATATTATATAGTGATGCAGCTGTCGTTACCCACGGGAAAGTTAATGCTGAAAAAGACACTTTAAATCCTCTTTTAAAAATTGTTGGGAAAAATAGCAATGAAAATACGAACAACAGTTGCGATAATATAATAAAGCTAACCACATACGTAGTTGAATAAGTTGAATGATTTAATATATAACCATTCAAGCATAATGCTGCTGGGGCACTTACTATGATCACCATTGGATATTGTTCTTGATTATAAGTTTGCCACGTTTTAGATATTAATACATATATAAGAATGGCGATTAAAAACAACGAGCCTAACATCGTTGCTATCAAACCTACACTACTATTAAATGCCGGTGATGTTTCCCCGATCACGCCAATACCTACAAACATAACAAACCAGCTCGTGTTTGGTCGTGCTTTGTAATTTCTAAACGCATAAAATCCTACAAATATAATAATAAAAATAATATGTAATAAAATAGCAACGTACCAGAGAATATCTACTTGCTGCGACTTGATTAAAAAGTCATTTTTCATAATAAACAACATTAACATGATCGTCATTGGTATGGTAGGCAATATAGCAAATGTATTTACATTTTTCAGTTCTGTTATAAACATTTGTGGCATAACAATCCACTTTATAAAAACTAAGATAAGAATTACCCAGGAAATAATAAAGCATACTAATCCACATAATGATAAATTTAAATGGTAAAACAAATTACTTAGAGCCATATTACCCAGCGCTAACCCAGATATAGCTATTGGCAACCGTGCTAATGCTTTTTTAAACATACTCATGAACCTTTCGTTGTTAATAATATTGTGTTTTATTCATGTAAAATACATGTGTTTGTATAAAAGTGATTTAAAAAAGTCGATTTTTATACATAAAAAACTCCCATATCGATACTTTATATAAGTATAAACCGAACGGGAGTAATAATGAAATCCAGATTTTGAAATTATCTATTTGTACTCTTTAAATATTGTATTTATGAATATATGCCCATAAATATAGACAACCAATTGTTGCTTGGTCACCCCAAGTAATTTGGCATTTTTTCAATAATTCTTTGCCATTGTCATCTGGCACTTTGTATAAATGCTTTGCTGCACGCTGTAATCCAACATCGTCAATGGGTACGACGTCTTCTCTTTGCATCGTAAAAATTAGAAATACTTCAGCCGTCCATTTTCCAATACCTTTAACGGCAGTTAATTGTTTGATAATTGCTTCATTTCTTAATTTATCAAATTGACTAAATTCGAGTTCATTCTCGTTAATATGTTCAATAAGATTACTGAGGTATTTTTGTTTAGGTTTAGACAAGCCTATCTCAACCATATCTTCTTCCGTTAATTTACTAATCGTATCTACTGACCAATCATCATTTATCTTTTGAGTTAACCTGTCAAAAATAGCTACTGCGGCTTTAACAGATATTTGTTGACCTACTATCGATCTAACAATTGACTTCAATGGATCAGGACGTAAATTTCTTTCTATGTCTCCAATGTCTTCGATAAAGGATGCGAGTATAGCGTCTTTACGCATTAATTGTTGCACACGTTGATCTTGTTTTGAAATTTGCCAAGTTGTGTTCATCGACTCACCACCTCACGTTTTAACATTAGAATTATATAGCGAATAGTATCATATCTATTCGTCCTTATTCTTGCTGCGTATTTTTATGATTTAACAGTAATAACACTAGCGAAATAATTGCGAGTAGCACGACAATAATACTAAATGTAAGACCGGCACCTTGAATAGAAAGTCCTAATTGTAATAACCCTACACCTACTACAGGAATGGAAATCGCTATATAAGCAATCGTAAAGAACGTTGAAGTGATTTCAGCCTGTTTGTCTTGTGGCGACACGCTATTTACCGTGGATAAGCCTGCACGAAAGCTAAACGCCTGACCTAATCCTGAAACAATTGCCCCTATGAGTAATAAGACATATGAACTAAGTAGCAATGAAATACCTACTAAAATAACACCTACGATCAATGTCCCACTACCTAACATCAGCACACTATAGTCTGATTTTTGTTTGAATAATAATTGACCGACTGTGGAAGCACAGAATACTAAAAATACTGTTAATCCAATAATTGCTTTGTTTTGAATATTCAAGATTTCTCCTAAGAAATTGGGAGATATCGCCGTGAATAGACCTAGCATTGAAAATCCTACAAACACTGGTATTACTGCATAAATAAATGTCCCTCTAATGTTACTAGGAACACTCAATTTTTGAACTTTAATACGAAAACTTTGTTTATCTTTGATAGGTTCTGGCATCAACCAAATACCAATAAATGCCGGTATTAATAACACAATATCGACAATAAAGACTAAATGTAACGCGTATGGAAGATATTGAGCGAGCACACCACAAAGTAATGGCCCAAAACCTAGACCTAACATATTAACACTGCTTGCAATGGTTGAGGCCTGGTTCTTTTTCTCGTCAGGTGCTAAATTCACAATGGTTGTTGTAGCCGTACTAGTAAATAAGCCCGCAGAAAGACCAGAAACAACTCTCCCTAACAGTAATAAACCTACGTTTGACGCAAATAGAAAGACGATTGCACTGATAATAGACAGGATAATGCCAGGAATAAGTACATAACGTCTGCCAATACGATCTGATAACTGTCCAAATACTAGTAATCCTCCGATAACACCTACTGCATATACGGCATAAATAACAGTAATCATTAATGGGGATAATTGAAATATATTACTATACAGCGGGTATAGTGGCGTCGGCAGCGTAGTCCCCATCATAACAATCATAAAAGCATATACCGCACCAACGAAACCCAACTTTAATATACGATTTGTATTATCTTGATTATCCAATGGTCATTTCTCCTTATTAAAAAATTGAAATTTCACTACGCTATTTGTAATTCAACGTCTCTGATTGAAAATACAGCATACACAAATTTGAAGTTCTAATATCTATTATGTGTTTTAAATAACGAAAAATGATCGCTTCAAATTTAAAACGACCATTCTCATTCATAATATTAAATTTACTATTTACTCAATTGTTAAACCAAGTTTGTTTATTAAAGTTTGTATCTCTATCTTTATGCTTAATACACTCTATAACTAGCTAATCTATTTCGCATGTCTTGAAGGCACTGTAGGCACTTCAGATAATAAGCGTTGTGTGTAATCGGCCTGTGGATTTTCAATAACACTTTCAGCATCATTTAACTCAACGACTCGCCCTTGTTGCATCACGGCGATACGGTCGCTCATTTCTTTAATCACACCCATATCATGTGTAATAAAAATATAGGTCATATTCATTTCTTCTTGTAGTCGTTTCAACAATTGAATAATTTCTTGTTGAATTGATACATCTAATGCAGAAACTGCTTCATCACACACAATAACCTCAGGTTCTATCGAAATAGCACGTGCTATACTGACACGTTGCCTTTGTCCACCTGATAACTCATGAGGATAACGATATAAATAAGATTCATCTAATCCTACTTTTTCCAATAACGTAATGATTTGTGTCTTTAAATCTTTATTATTATTTATATAGCCATGTATTTTAAGCGGTCGTCCTATAATATCTATCACTTTAAAACGTGGGTTAATAGAGGCATATGGATCTTGAAAAATCATTTGAATTTCTTTTCTTAAGCTCGTCATTTCGCTTTGTCTAAATAAATGTAATGGTAACCCTTTATACCACACAGCTCCTTCAGATACTCCATTCAAACCTACAACCGTCTTTGCTAAAGAAGATTTACCTGAGCCAGATTCGCCAACTATACCAAGTGATTCGCCTTTTCGTATATTGATAGATACATCATTCACTGCTCTAAACCTTTGACCTTTCGAAGCTGGATAATCAACCGATACTTGATCAAAGGTTAATATCGTTTCGTCACTTATGTTACTTCGTGGTTGTTTCGGTGCATGCAAATCTGGTATAGCATCAATTAATCGTTGTGTATACGCATTTTGTGGATTATCAAAGACAGATTTAACATCGCCACGTTCAACAACTGCGCCCTCTTTCATCACAATCATGTCGTCACAAAACTGATAGACTACACTTAAATCATGAGTAATAAAAATAATTGATGTTTCTATATGTTCATATAATGATTTCATTAACTCTAACAGTTGATTTTGTGTACTTACATCTAACGCAGTATTCGGTTCGTCAGCGATTAATACACGTGGTTCGAGAACTAAAGCCATGGCAATCATGACACGTTGACGCATACCACCAGAAAATTCATAAGGGTAAGCATTAAAATTACGCTCTAGATTTTGAATACCTACTTTTTCTAAAATATCCATAGCCATTTTTTTAGCTGCGCTTTTAGATATTTTCTTATGTTGAAAAATCACTTCTGTAATTTGCTTTCCAATTGCCATTCTTGGATTTAGTGAAGAAATAGGGTCTTGGAATATCATCGCTACATCTTTACCACGATATTGCTGAATTTGTTTACGATTTAGTTTATTAATATCTTCACCATCAAATAAAATTTCACCAGAAATTGTGTGGTTAGGATAATCAGGCAATAATTTCATAATTGACTTTGCCGTAACACTTTTGCCTGAACCAGATTCCCCAACAATACCAAGTATTTTTCTCTTTTCTAAATTAAAGCTCACATCCTTAACCGCTTCGACACTTCTATTGTCATAATCGAACGATATACCCAGATGATTTACTTCTAATAAATACGTCATTCAAACACCCCTATTCACAAAACGTAATTTTTCAACTATACTTGTATATCATATTAATCTAGTCGACTTTAACTTACAAGAGGTGAATTTTGTGCAACCATTTCGTCACGCTTTCAAGCCCTTATATGGTAAATATTTTTACCGTATAATTTTTTCAATTTTAAGTTTACCGTTATTTATTTATGCTGTAATTAAATATTTTATTCAAGGTAAACAACATGTAAGTACCGTGCAACAATCAGAACTCAATTCAATTGTAGCAGCTTTAAAAAAGAAATATAGTTATTTAAAACAAGACAAAAATGATACCAAGCTTAGGAAAGAAGCTCAACGCATTTATAATCATCGGTATCGTTATAATAATAAGCAGCCTACAAATGACTTTGTATCATATTACACAACTATATTAACTGGCAGATTCCCAGTTATCAAAGTTATTTGTGCCTTCCCGCTATTTATTTTATTATGCTTTTATTTAAATCCAATTGTAAGATATATTTTTGAACGTTTCGTAATGGCTTTATTCGTTATCGTAGGCGTTATTTTTGTTGTTTTTACAATACTATATCTCTCACCATTGGATGCAGCTTATAGCATTTTGGGCCCAGAAGCAACAAAAGATCAAGTACATCAATTTAATGCTAGCCATAACCTTGACCAATCCTATTTAGCACAACTTTGGAATGCCATTAAAGGCGTATTCACCTTCGATTTAGGAACATCATATAAAGGTAACGAAAACGTTATTCATGCTATTTTCATACGTATTCCTGTTACTTTACTCATTGCTTTAATTTCATTAATCATTGCGATTGTTATTGCCATTCCTATTGGTATTATTAGCGCAATTAAGCGTAACACATGGTTAGACGTCATTTTAATGATAATTGCATTAATAGGTTTATCCATTCCCAATTTCTGGCAAGGTTTAATCTTTATACTTGCCTTCTCGTTAAAGTTAGACATTTTACCGCCATCTTATATGCCAAATAACCCATTAACACTTATTTTGCCAGTGATTGTGGTAGGTACTGCTGTAGCCGCTTCTATTACACGTATGACACGTTCATCTGTATTAGAAGTTATGCGCAATGACTATGTTATGACTGCTTATGCCAAAGGGTTGTCATCGCAACAAGTTATTACACGACACATTTTAAAAAATGCCATTATTCCTATCATCACATTGATTGGCTTACTCGTAGCCGATTTATTAGGGGGCGTTGCGGTAACAGAACAAGTCTTTAACATTAATGGTATCGGTCGTTATATCGTTCAAAAACAATTTATACCAGACATTCCAGCCATTATGGGCGGTGTAGTATATATTTCTATTGTTATATCGCTAGCTAACCTTGCGATAGATATTTTTTACGCTATTGTAGATCCAAAAATACGTAGTGAAATTAAGGAAAGGGAGTAACGCTATGAAACAACAAACATTAAAATATTTCACTTTACTCTCAGTAGTCACATTTATACTAGTAATATTAACTACATGTATCAATATGTTTAAAGGCTATGTCGCAGATGGATTTTACTTGGGTGAAACGATACTTATTGTAGTAACTTTATTAACATTATGTATCGGCTTATCCTATTCAAAATGGCAGACAAATTCAATAATACGCTTGTTAGTTTACCTGTTCCTTCTTATAACTACTTGTACTGGAAATATTTTTTCATTGCTTATGTTCATCACGATTTTGCGCAATGAACAAACATCAAAATATGGTATTTATAATAGTTGGGAAAATTTCATTTATAAAGTACGCCAAAATAAAATTGCACTTATTGGTACGGTAATTTTGGTTTATATGTTGACCTTATCAATCACTTCTATTTTTACATTTGATACGTCATTAGCAACGCAAAATCACTTTAATGCTTTATTGCAAAATCCGAGTTGGGCACATCCATTTGGAACTGATGATTTTGGACGTGACTTATTCACGCGTATCATTGCAGGTGCAAAATTAACGTTCTTTATATCGATCGTATCGGTTATCATTGCAGTGATATTTGGCATGCTTTTAGGCACGCTTGCTGGTTACTTCACTAAAGCAGACAATGGCATTATGAGAATTCTCGATGTATTTTTTGCGATTCCTTCATTACTGTTAGCAGTTGCAATTATCGCATCATTTGGTGCAAGTACGACCAATTTAATCATCGCCTTAAGCATTGGTAATATTCCTTCTTTTGCTCGTACTATGCGTGCGAATGTATTAGAAGTTAAACGTACTGAGTACGTTGAAGCTGCCATTATTTCAGGAGAACAAACACCACGTATACTATGGAGTTATATTTTCCCAAATGCTTTAGCCCCTATCATTATACGTTTTTCATTAAATATAGGCGCGGTCGTATTAACAACAAGTGGTTTAAGCTTCCTAGGTCTTGGCGTGGCGCCAGAAGTACCTGAATGGGGCAATATATTACGTACAGGTAGCACTTACCTTGAAACACATAGTAACCTCGCAATATTTCCTGGGTTATGTATTATGTTACTCGTTCTTGCCTTTAACTTTATTGGCGATGCTGTACGTGACGCACTTGATCCAAAAGTTCAATAAGCGAAAGGGGATGACATTTTGAAGAAAAGATTGGCAACTGTCACATTAATTGCGACACTAACTTTAAGTGCTTGCAGTGTACCTACAAAGTCTGATTTACCTAAAAAAGAACATAAAGTTGAAGTTAAAGGTAAACGCCCAACTATAAGTTTTCTAGGTCAATCATCATACGAAAATGAAATGAATATTGCCAAAGCACAATTAGAAGATGCTGGTTTTAATGTAAAAATGAATATACAACCTGACTATGGTAGTTTCCGTTCACAACGTGAAGCTGGAAACTATGATATTGCTATAGATGATTGGACTACGGTTTTTGGTGACCCAAATTACTCTGTCAGTGCCCTTTTCAAAACGGGTGGTTCTAATAGTTTACTTAGCGATAAACACGTGGATAAATTATTAAATAAAGCTTCTCAAGAAACAGATAGCAAAGCTAAAAAGACGTATAAACAATTAGAAGATGAAGTTGTTTTTAAAGAAGGTTATTTAACACCATTATACGGTTCTAAAAAAAATCTAGTTTTTGATAGTCACGTAATCAATCCTAAGCAAGTGATGTTACCTATATCACGTGCACTTTTCTGGCAAAGTTTTGATTACAATAATAAACAAAAGCGTGAAAAACGACCTCTTGTTATTTCTCAAGAAGACAGTGAACTAGAATCACTGGATCCAATACGTTCGATTGCACCATCTGTCTATGGCATAGATATGAACATGTATACACGTCTACTAACATTGGATAAAGATAATAGCATCACAACTAAAGGATCGCTTAGTCATAGTTATGCGACAAACAAAGACCATACAGCCTTTTATTTCTTGTTAAGAGACGATGATTACTTTGCGAAAGTACAAAATGGTAAAGCCGAAAAAACGAATGAACGTGTAACAGCAGACGACGTCAAGTTTTCATTAGATCGTGCGCGTGATAAAAATTCAGTTCCAGATAATACGACTTACAATATGCATTCGCACATTAATAATATTGCTAAAGTATCAAATATAAGTGAATTAAAAGACACGAAAACCTCAAATAATAATAGCGTTTGGGATACGTTAAATAAAGATAAAAAGCTAGATGTTAAATCATTAACTAATAATGATGCAGCAGTTAATAACAAAGATGGTAAGTATCAAGTCGTTAAAATCACCACAGATCAATCAATGCCAAAAGAGGTTAACTACCTTACACATTCATCTGCAGGTATATTATCTAAATCCCATGTGACTGCGATGAATAATAATAACAATGACAAACCCTATGGTGACCCAAGTACCATACCAACGAAAGATAGTGGCAAAAATAGTTTATATGCAAGTGGTCCTTATATCATGACTAAGAAGACAAATTACCAGGCATCATTTGAACGTAACCCAGGATTTAATGAACGCGAGCAAGACAACTATGGCCCTGCCCCTATCAAAAATATTGCCTTAAGATTTAATGACGACCCAGACAGCGCCTTATCTGAATTAAGAAATCATTCCGTCGACGTGTTATCTGATGTAGATCAGAAAAATTTCGACTTAATTAAATCAGATGATAATTTAACAATTAAACGCAAAATGGGTAGCGAGTCTGTCTTCTTATTAACCAATATTAAACATGGTACTTTCAAAAAACATCCTGAGTTGCGTCGTGCGGTCGTCGATGCCGTCGATCAACAACAATATATAAAATTTTACCGTGGCGATAAGTTTAATATTGCATCACCTGTCACACCTTTACTAAATACAGGTAATAAGCAACAAAGAGATTTAGACGATGCGCAAAAAATGATGGATAAATCCCAAGATTAACGTCATTAGTATCAAATGCGCTCAATTCTAATTTTGCTCGCATACAATTGTGAGAGCTAAATAGCGTTTGTAACAGCGTCTATAGTTTACTATCGTGCTCATTCAAACTTGAAACAGACACAGGAGGTCATCATATGGAAAATCAATCTGACATTACAGCATCAGCAGAGGGCCTAATTTCAGTATCACACCCTATCGCAGCCAAAGTAGGTAAAGACATCCTCGACCAAGGAGGTACTGCTATCGATGCCGTAATCGCGATTCAATGTATACTAAACGTTGTTGAACCCTACATGTCTGGATTAGGCGGAGGTGGTTATTTATTATACTATGATCATGCTACGCAACAAGTAACTACATTTGATGCTCGCGAAACTGCGCCCAGCCATGTAGATACTGAATTTTATCTAGATAAAGATGGCAACCCTCTATCATTCTTTGACCTTAGCACTCGTGGTTCAGCCATAGGAATCCCAGGTATTCCGAAACTATTTGATTACTTAATGAACAATTATGCAACACTCTCATTAGCTAATCTAATCAATCCAGCTATTAAGCTCGCACAAGAAGGCCACCTTGCAAATTGGGCAACGCAAAAATATTCATGGCATCAAATCGAACGTATTAAAAAATATCCTGAAACTTATGCAACTTACACTAATTCTGAAGGTAATTATTTTCATGAAGGTGACTGGATTAGACTACCAGCACTCTCAAAGACCTTTGAATACGTTCGTGATAACGGCTTTGATGCTTTTTATCACGGTGACATTGCCAAACAAATCGTACAAGCAACAAATCAAGCTGGCGGCCAAATGACATTAGAAGATTTACACAATTATGATATTCAAATCAAAGCACCTGTTACTGCTAATTATCGTGGCTTTGATATCTATACTATGGGGCCTTCAAGTTCGGGCGGTATTACCGTGCTACAAATTTTAAAAATGATGGAACAATTTAATCTAAAAGATATGGGGAGTCGCTCAACACAATATCTTCACACCTTAATACAGGCAATGCATTTAGCTTATAGCGATCGCGCGCAATACAGTACGGACAATACTTTCCATAACGTACCAATTAGCGAACTACTAAATGAAGATTATTTAAAAAATCGCAGTAACAACATTCAAAGCCAGTATGCAAATTTTAATATTAACCACGGCATCTTTGGTGATCAGCAATCTAATACGAATATAGACGAACAACACACTGAAACCACACATTATTCCGTGACGGATCGTTACGGCAATGTTGCGTCATTCACTACATCAGTAGGTATGATTTATGGCTCAGGTATTACTGTTCCAGGTTATGGCTTACTGCTTAATACGACAATGAATGACTTCGATGTGGTCAAGGGTGGCATTAATGAAATAGAACCCGGCAAGCGTCCAATCAGCAGTATGACGCCTACGTTAATCATGAAAGATGCTAAACCTTTTATGGAGGTCGGCTCTCCAGGTGCCATTAGTATTATTGCTTGTGTGGTTCAAACGATAATCAATGTCTTAGATTTTGATATGTCAATTCAACAAGCTATAAATGAACCACGTATATACAGTAGTAATCCATCACGTATTGAATGGGAGCCACAATTTAGCCAAAGTACTATTTTAGAACTTATCAATAAAGGGCATGCCATGGAGCGCAAACCTGAAGCCTATATCGGTGATGTCCATGGCTTAAGATTTGATTACAGTAACGGTAAAAATAATGATACTGATAGTCATTCGAAGATTAATAGTGACCAACATAACTATTCTAAAAGCAGTGTAGGAAACACAAACACTACACCACTTCAAGTATTCGTTACTGGTGGCGCCGATGACACACGTGAAGGTACAGTAATGGGTGGTAATGTCTACGTTAAACGAAGCCAGGCACCACAACTAGCAACTTATGACGTTCCAGACTTTAACATTTATATCAATAACGTCGCCTTACCTTTACGTAAGTTTCAAACTTTTCAAGAAGACAATATTTATTGGCTAGATATGACAATAGCTGAACATGCCTTTGCATTTGATGTTAAAGATGATTTGCCTCTAGCCCATATTTTTAATAACGACAACAATAATAATACAACTTGTAATAACTATATTCGACGTTTTACTAACCAAGCATATATTCAATTAATACCTTTAGCCAAACATCTTAACTACTCGATAAACATGATAGATAGTGACCTTTATCTTAGCAAAAACGCTGAGCAACGCATTGATGAAGATGCAGCAGCATATTATCGTTATGATAAAGATAGTATTACAAGATAGCACAAAAAAGCGACAAGTAAATGTATCTAAGCCTACTGCTTTTGATACCCACTTGTCGCTTTTAAAATGATTTAAACTAACTATTTTATGTTGAATAACCTACTTAACCGTCTTAGATATTCTTGCAATGTCTTGCGGCCTTACTTGGCAACATCCTCCAACAACCTTAACACCTTGATCAATCCATTGTGGCATAACTGTGAATAATTGTTCATGCTCACCATCATCTGACCACGCTTTCGTCTCAGCATTAAAAATTGCACCACCATTTGGATATATTGCGATATGCTGAGGTAAACTAAGCAAGCCCTTCTCTATAGCTTTATTTACGGCGCTAACTTTAGAACAATTAATACCAAATACAGACACTGTATCCTTATGTTGCTTTATATAATCTACAACCCTTTCAAAAGGTGTACCATCAGATAAGTCACCGTCTGAATTAATAGTAACCGAAATCCAAAATGTATTTGTTGAATTGTATTTAGGAATTATTGTCTCCACAAGTGCTTTAATTTCTGAAAACGAAGGTGTCGTTTCAAACACAAAATCATGAATATCTCGGTTTATTAACGCCTCAATTCTCTGATAGTGAAATTGATAGTAATCGTCGGCAGTTAAGTTATATGTACCCGTATATTCTGAGCCATCGCTTAAATACGCACCATAAGGTCCTAAACTCCCTACTATAACTTGTTCATTATGTGTCGCAGCATTAACGCTATCTACGGCATTATCATATAACTTTGAAATATCACTGTCAGACAATCCAATTTCCTTAAAAGTAGGAAAGCTCGCTTGATATGTGCTCGTCAAAACAATATCCGCGCCAGCATTTGTAAAATCCTGATGTGCGCGTTGAATTTTATCAACTTCTGTTCGTAATACTTCACTAGACCATAACGACGTATTTAGGTTACAACCATAACTTTCTAATGTCGTTGCCAAACCCCCATCTAACACAATCGGTCCTTGTTGAGTTAATTTATCTAATAGGCGCACTTATACCTCTCCCTTTCTATGATATTTAATGAAATAAAAGATTATCGCTATAATTGCGAAAGGTACACCGAAATATAAGGCCGGTGCTTGGTTAGTATCAAATAGCATGCCGATGCATGAAATAAGGCATAATATAAAACCTGCAATCGGAATGCCAATATGAATATTTAACTGTTTATCGATACGCTTCGCTTGGAAGTAAGAAGCACAAATACTCATCCAAACCACAACCACCGCAAAACCTGCTAACGACACTAATACGACATAAAGTGTATCAGCCGCATAAATACTTGATAATAATGAGAGCAGGCCACCAATCATACTAAACATCGTTGCCCTTACCGGCATACGAAAACGATTTAATTTGCCTAACCATTTAGGCATCGTTCCTTCATTTGATAAACTCCATATCATACGACTAGCCGCATATAAACCAGAATTAGTCGCAGAAAGTAGCGCCGTTATAATAACTAAGTTCATAATATCACCAGCGTAAGGTACACCGATATTTTGTAAAATAACTACAAACGGACTTTTTAGAGATTTACCTTGGTAACTCGGAATTAAAACCGAAATAATAACCATTGTCCCAATAAAGAATACAACTAAGCGCCATAACGTAGCTTTAATGGCTTTTGGTATAACCTTTTCCGGTTCTTCCGTTTCTCCTGCAGCGATACCGATTAATTCAGTACCACTAAATGCATAGTTCACTGCTAACATTGTTAAAAACACAGAACCTATACCGTGAGGGAATACGGGATTTGTAAAGCGATTTACTATCGTATCAGCACCTTTATAGCCATCGTAATGAATCAATCCAACTATGACTAAAATACCTAGCACGATGAATCCGATAATTGTTAACACTTTGACTAATGAGAAATAAAATTCGACTTCGGCATAAAAACGTGTCGAAATAATATTGAAGATTAAAATAAATATTATTGAAACTGCAGAAAATATAGCCACTGGCATATCTGGAAACCATTTTTGCATTAATAGCCCTACCGCCGTGAATTCCGAGCCAAGTGCTACCGTCCAACACAACCAATAAAACCAAGCCACAACATAACCAATTGAGGGATGTAAATATCTAGCTGCATAGACATGAAATCCTCCTGTAACAGGGTGTTTAATTGCAAGTTGGCCTAAACACAACATAACAAGGTAGACCAGTATTGCTCCAACAACATAAGACAGCACCGTACCAAGCGGGCCAGCTTGTTGCAAAGTGTAACCGGAACTTAAAAATAGACCTGTCCCAATAACACCACCAAAACTTAATAACATAATATGGCGCGACTTCATCGCACGCTTAAAATTTTGCTCTTCCATTACGTCCCCCATTAAATTAAAGAATATAAGTATATATTTTATATATTTCTGAAAATTTCGTCAATGAAGGGTTGTATACGTGATTTATTTAGAGATAGCGATTGAGAATTTATTTTGCAATTTAATTATTTTAAAAGTTCAGGTTATTTATACATTAATATTGAAATAACCAGAATCATAACTAATTTATACAAATATACTTATAAACAGAATGAAAATAATACCTGAAACAGACAGAACAGTCTCCAACAAGGACCAGGTTAAAAAAGTTTCTTTAATAGTCAAACCAAAATATTCTTTAAACATCCAAAATGCAGCATCATTAACATGTGAAAAAATTAAACTACCTGCTCCTATCGCTAAAACAGCGAGCGCAACATTTGTATCCGAATTTTGTAAAATAGGTAAGATAATTGCTGTAGTTGATATGCCAGCAACGGTAGCAGAACCTAATGCAATTCTTAATACTGCTGCTATTATCCAAGCAAATAGTAGAGGAGATATTGTAGTATTTGTAAAACTGTCTTTAATAACATCGCCAACACCACCATCTATTAATATTTGTTTAAAGGCACCTCCGCCACCAATAATTAACAACATCATTCCAATTGGATATATCGCTTGAGTTATTGATTCCATAGTATCTATAATATTTTTACCTCTTAATAATCCCATGGAAAATATGGCGAATACTACTGAAATAACCATAGCTGTTCCAGCTGTACCAATAAAGTAAATAAAGTTTTCTATAAAGTTGCTACCATGACTATCTTCTTGACCAGTTACTAGCTGTAAAATTGTAGATAACAACATTAAAATGACTGGTAATAATGCAGTTAGTACACTTATTCTAAAACTAGGCATTTCTTCTTCACTAAATTCTTTCTGAGAACCTAATTCTGAGATATCTCCTTCTCTATTAAATGCAGTAGGAGATAATTTTGATGCAGCTTTTAAAAATACTGGTCCAGATATAATAGCGACAGGAATTGCTATAATTATACCGTAAAGCAAAACCTCTCCAATATTTGCGTGTAGAGCTTTTGCAATAACTGTAGGCCCTGGGTGTGGAGGTAAAAAGCCATGAGTTACTGATAATGCAGCCATCATCGGCATTCCAATTTTCAATTGTGATACCCTTAATTTGTTAGCAATTGTAAATACTAATGGTATCAGTAATACCAAACCTACCTCCAAGAATAATGCAATACCTACAATAAAAGAAGCTACTATGATTGCCCATTGTGTATATTTTTCACCGAATTTAGAAATAAGTGTTTCAGCAATTCTATTAGCTCCTCCCCCATCGGCCAATAATTTACCAAGCATGGCGCCAAGTCCAAAAATTAAAGCAATATGACCTAATGTGTCTCCTATACCATTTTCAACAATCTCCATAATTTTTTCAAAAGGTATTTTTAAAAATACTCCTGCGATAATTGAAGTGATAATCAATGATACAAAAGTATTTAATTTCAAAATAATAATTAATATGAGTAAAATTGCTACACTAACTACGACACTTAAAATAACACTCATTAAACCCATTCATATACCCCCTACCACTCGGCAATCGACCCATCTTTATGTTTCCATATAGGATTCTTCCAATTATGACTTTCTTTAGCACGTTCTTTAACATATTCTTCATTAATTTCAACACCTAATCCGGGTCCATTGGGTATTTTTACAACCCCATTATCATATTCAAAAATTGATCTATCATTTACATAATCTAATAAGTCATTACTTTTATTATAGTGAATACCTAAACTTTGTTCTTGAATAAAAGTGTTATGACATGTTGCATCTACCTGTAGGCAAGCCGCAAGTGCTATAGGACCTAAAGGACAATGAGGTGCTGCTGCTATATCATAAGATTCTGCCATAGATATAATTTTCTTACATTCAGTAATACCTCCTGCATGTGATAAATCTGGTTGAATTATGTCCACATATCCATCAGCCAAAATTTTTTTAAAATCATAACGTGAGTACATTCTTTCTCCTGTAGCTATTGGTATTGCATAATGCGATAAATTTTTCAAAGTATCATTATGTTCTGGCAAAACAGGTTCTTCAATAAATAATGGATTTAAATTTTCTAATTCTTTAAATAAAACTTTAGCCATTGGTTTATGAACTCGGCCATGGAAATCTATGCCAATTCCAAAATCGTCACCCATTTTATTTCTAATTGCACTTACTCTCTCAACAACATTTTGAACTTTGCTAAAGCTATCTATATACTGTAATTCTTCTGTTGCATTCATTTTTATTGCTGTAAAACCTTTATCCGCTACTTTTTGTGCTTCTAATGCTACCTCTGTCGGTCTATCTCCACCTATCCATGAGTATACTTTAATATTTTCACGTGCTTTTCCACCTAATAACTGATGTATAGGTGCATTTAAATATTTACCTTTAATATCCCACAACGCCTGATCTATACCAGCAATCGCGCTCATCAAAATAGGACCTCCTCTATAAAATGATGAACGGTACATTTGATTCCAAAGTCCTTCTATATTACTTGGATCCTTACCTATTATTTGTTCCATTAGTTCCATAACTGCTGTCTTAACAGTTTCAGCCTTACCTTCTATAACTGGTTCTCCCCACCCACAAATACCTTCATCTGTAATAATTTTTAAGAACAACCATCTTGGTGGAACTTGATATAGTTCATAGTCTTTAATTTTCATTTTATCCCTCCTAATTAAGTTTCTTTACCAACGACTTAGCTTTTTGTTCAATTTCATTCAGTGATAAATCATTAATATCTAATCCACCTTTAACGATGCTACTACTTACTCCAACTCCAATTGCACCTTCATCTATATAATCCCTTATATTGGTCTTATCTATACCTCCAGTTGGCAATAGTTTCACATCATTAAGTGGGGCACGAATATCTTTTATGTATCCAACTCCCATTTCAGAAACTGGGAACACTTTTACAATATCTGCGCCTATGTTAATAGCGTATGTTATTTCAGATGGGGTTAAAGCGCCCGGAATAGAAATTACATTGTTTTCTTTAGTACATTGGATTACTTCAGAATTAATATTTGGCGAAATAATAAAGTTTGCTCCAGCATCTATTGCATTTTGACATTCATTAGCAGTCATTACTGTCCCTGCACCAATATACATATCATCTGCAAACAGCTCATTTAATTTCTTTATTGAATTTAATGCATCAGGAGAATTAAGCGTAACTTCCACTAATTTAATGCCCGCCTTGTATAATTTCTCAACAATCTTTATAGTATCTTCAACGTTATATCCTCTAATTATTGAAATAATTTTATACTTTTTAACAATATTTATATTCATAACATCGTCACCTCTCTACATCGTTAATTTGATGATTTAAAAATTGTTCAAGTTCTTTTATAGTCGGAAGACCATAAAAATCACCATATGTTGTTGTAGCAATTGCGCCCATTCCTAAAGCATATTTCGATATAGTTGTTATATCATCAATACCATATGTCTGGATCCCATATATCAAACCTGCTGCAAATGCATCACCGGCACCTACTGGATCTACTTCTGGTACTTTATATGCTGATTTAAATATTTTTTCATTTTTACTAGCAAAATATGCACCTTTAGCACCATCTTTAATAACTAATAATTTATTTTGTACATTTTCAGCTATCTCAATATATTGCTTTTTACCGAATAAAATTTCAGCTTCACTACTACCTGCTAATAATATATCTACGTCTTTTTCTATTTTCATATAAAAATTTTTAAATTCTTTTTGCTCCCATAACTTTTTCCTATAATTTGGATCATATATAACAGTGACATTATTTTTTTTAGCTTCTTTTATTAACTCAATTGTTGTTTCATAAGTATTTTGACTTAAAGCAGGTGTAATTCCTGTTAAAT
>NZ_JAVTDB010000034.1:0-18699 GCF_032139365.1 Staphylococcus kloosii | reverse complement strand
TATCAAACACTTCTTTGGAAGTGTTTTTTTTTATGAATTTTTTATACATATTTTAATCATCATTTATGCAATATATTTAGTTATAATGAATGTTCAAACGTTTTAATGTTTTTATATGTAAGGTGCTTCAAACCCTTTGTGATACAAGACTTTAGCTCGCTTGAAAGTTTAATCTTAATAACGTATTCTAGTATTAAAATGAATGCAAAGGGGTTTTTGATTTATGAAAAACATTAATATTATTGGAGCGCCATCGACATTTGGCCAAAGAAAATTAGGGGTGAACTTTGGTCCAGACGCTATACGTTACGCAGGTATCGTTGACCGCATTAGGCGTATTGGTTATACGATAGTCGATAAAGGCAATATCGATGTACCAGAAATCAACTTAGACAAGTTTAATTCAGAACAAGAGGGACTAAGAAATATTGATGAGATTGTTCAAGTATCTGAAAACTTGAGTAATGCAGTATCTGAAAGCGTACAAAGTGGTGCTTTTCCATTAATATTAGGTGGAGATCATTCTATAGCAATTGGTTCTATTTCTGGTATCAGCAAGCATTACGAAAATTTAGGTATTATTTGGTATGATGCACATGGAGATTTAAATGTACCTGAAGAGTCACCTTCTGGTAACATTCATGGCATGCCTTTAAGAATTTTAGCAGGAGATGGTGATGATAGATTAGTCAATGTATCCAACTATACACCTAAAGTAAAACCAGAAAATATTATTTTAATAGGGATGAGAGATTTAGATTCAGGAGAACGTGAATATATTAAAAATAATAATATTCAAACATATACAATGGCTGATATCGATAGACTTGGTATCCAACAAGTTATCAATGAATCGATCAATTATCTTAAAGATAAGACAGATGGTATACATCTATCACTAGATGTAGATGCATTAGATCCAGTAGAAACACCAGGCACAGGCACGAGAGTTTTAGGTGGCTTGAACTACAGAGAAAGTCATTTCGCATTAGAATTATTACATAATTCTCAATTAATTACCTCCATGGATTTGGTAGAAGTTAATCCGCTTATTGATCAAAATAATCATACTGCTGAACAAGCAGTTGGTCTTGTAGGTAGTTTCTTTGGCGAAACGCTATTGTAATTCATTGTTTATAAATTACAGTTATAAGTCTTTAAATTAGTCATTCAAAATGAACTATGCCCAAGATAAAATATTTGGGCATAGGTTTTTTCTTTTCTTCATAAAATTAATAAGGTTAGTATATACTTTTAATCCGTGAAAACACTGCAATTTATTGTTTTTAAATTTTTAGATTTATTGAGTCATAATATGACAGTATAAAAGAAGATTGGTATAATGTTTACAGTGGGATTAGAATACCGGAGGAGATGTCATGGATTTATCCAATTTATTTGAACATTGGAGCACGGTTAAAATTATAACAAGCGTGCTTGATTTATTAATTGTATGGTATGTACTTTATCTTCTCATTACTGTGTTTAAAGGTACAAAAGCCATTCAATTATTAAAAGGAATACTCGTAATTGTCATAGGGCAGCAAATTAGTAAAATGTTAAGTTTAACTGCTACTTCACGTTTATTTGACTTAGTTATTCAATGGGGTGTATTAGCACTCATTGTTATTTTCCAACCAGAAATACGTAGAGCTTTAGAACAATTAGGACGAGGAAGTTTATTCAAACGTTATGCGAGTAACGTTAATAGTGATGAAAATAAATTAATTTCTGCCGTGTCTAAAGCCGTTCAATATATGGCTAAAAGACGTATCGGTGCATTAATTGTATTTGAAAAAGAGACTGGCCTACAAGACTACATTGAAACTGGGATACCAATGAACTCTAATATATCACAAGAGCTATTAACGAATGTCTTTATACCTAATACACCATTGCATGATGGTGCTATGATTATCCATGATAGCAAAATTGCAAGCGCGGCGTGCTATTTACCACTTTCAGATAGTGCAAAAATAGCCAAAAGCCTAGGTACGAGACATAGAGCAGCTGTAGGTATTTCAGAAGTCTCAGATGCATTTACAGTTGTTGTGTCAGAAGAGACGGGTTCAATTTCAGTTACCTTTGATGGCAAATTAAGAAAAGATATTTCTACTGAAGCATTTGAAGAACTTCTTGCAGAACATTGGTTCGGCTCACGCTTGCAAGAGAAGGGTGTGAATTAATATGTTAGAAAGTAAATGGGGGTTGCGCCTTATAGCATTAGCGCTGGCTATTTTTTTCTTTCTATCTGCAAATAATGTTTTTGGAAATATGTTTAATGCAGATAAATTTAGTCAAAAGAGTACAGAAACTATTGAAAGTGTGCCAGTCGAAACCAAATATGATAACCATAAACTTTATGCTAACAACGTTCCTGACAAAGTGGACGTAGATATTTCGGGTCCACAATCACAAGTTTTAAAGGCAGAAAATGGTCAAGATATTAAAGTGACACTTGATTTAGCTGGTGCTAAAGCTGGAAAGCATACAGTACAGTACAAGGTTAGTGGTTTAAGTAAAGATATAGATTATAAAGTTAAACCGAAAGAGGCAACTGTGAAGCTTGAAGAAAAAGTCACAAAAGAAATGAAGGTTGATCCTGACGTAAGTAATGATAACATCGACGCAGACTATAAAATTACTGACCAAAGCGTGTCACCTGAAAAAGTTAAAGTCACTGGCGGACAAAGCCAAATTGATAAGATTGCCTATTTAAAAGCACATTACAAAAATAAGAGTAAAATTGATAAAGATACAACAGATTTAGCGAATATTACAGCTTTTGATAGAAACTTAAATAAATTAAATGTTTCAATACGGCCTAATGATGTCAATTTAACGACTAAGGTTGAACCCTATAGCAAAAAGGTTAAAGTGAAAACCAAAACTACTGGAAACTTAGCTAACGGTAAAGATTTAGATAATATTAAATTGGATAAAGATGAAGTTGAGATTTATGGTAATAGAGAAGATTTACAAGACATTGATACTATCACTGGAGAAGTAAATCTAGATGATATTTCAGATAATACAGATAAAGATGTGAATTTTAAATTACCTAAAAATGTATCCAAAGTTCAACCTGATAATACAACCGCAAAAATTACAGTTAAATAATAGGAATAATGAGCAAAAGGAGATATTATAATGGCAAAATATTTTGGTACAGATGGAGTTAGAGGTGTAGCAAACAAAGAACTAACACCGGAACTTGCATTTAAACTAGGTCGTTATGGTGGCTATGTATTAGCACACAATAAAGGACAAGAACATCCTAAAGTTTTAGTAGGTAGAGATACTAGAGTTTCTGGCGAAATGCTAGAAGCAGCACTTATCGCTGGTTTAACATCAATTGGCGCAGAAGTTATGCGTTTAGGTGTTATTTCAACGCCTGGTGTAGCTTATTTAACGCGAGAAATGGAAGCAAGTTTAGGAGTAATGATTTCTGCTTCACATAACCCTGTTGCAGATAATGGAATAAAATTCTTTGGCTCAGATGGTTTCAAATTATCTGACGATCAAGAAAACGAAATTGAACAACTATTAGATCAAGAACACCCTGATTTACCAAGACCAGTAGGGGAAGACATTGTTCATTGTTCTGATTACTTTGAAGGATCACAAAAATATATCAGTTACTTAAAATCAACTGTAGATGTTGATTTAGATGGTATGAAAATTGCAATTGACGGTGCAAATGGCTCAACATCATCACTTGCACCATTCTTATTCGGTGATTTAGAAGCTACTACAGTTACAGTAGGTTGTAATCCGGATGGATATAATATTAATGAAGGTGTTGGATCTACACATCCTGAAACACTTAGCAAAACAGTTGTTGAATCTGAAGCAGACTTTGGTCTGGCTTTCGACGGGGACGGTGACCGTCTTATCGCAGTCGATGAAGATGGAAATATCGTAGATGGCGACCAAATTATGTTTATTATTGGTCAAGCAATGGCTAAAAACCACGAATTGAATAATAACATGATTGTATCCACAGTTATGAGTAATTTAGGTTTTTATAAGGCTTTAGAAAATGAAGGTATTCAATCTAACAAGACTAAAGTAGGCGACCGTTATGTAGTAGAGGAGATGAGAAGAGGTAATTACAACCTTGGCGGTGAACAATCAGGGCATATTGTGCTTATGGATTACAATACTACTGGTGATGGTTTATTAACAGGTGTACAATTAGCTTCTATCATTAAAATGACTGGTAAAAAACTTAGTCAATTAGCATCTCAAATGAAAAAATACCCTCAATCATTAGTTAACGTACGTGTAACAGATAAATATCGAGTAGAAGAAAATATCGATGTTCAAGAAGTTATGACAAGAGTAGAAGTAGAAATGAATGGTGAAGGTCGTATTTTAGTTAGACCTTCAGGTACAGAGCCTCTTGTACGTGTTATGGTTGAAGCGGCAACAGATGAGGATGCGCAACGTTTTGCCCAAACTATCGCAGATGTTGTAGAAGATAAAATGGGGTTAGATAAATAAATAGTTAAAAAAGGAACGACGATTTTAATCGTCGTTCCTTTTTTATTATAGTACGTTGTACGCTGCAACGATTTCTGAAGTTAAGGTGTCGTCAGTTTTTGCATAATCTTGTAAGAACTTAGTCACACCATTTTGTGTAATGTAGTCATTTTTCTCTACGGTTTCTTGGTCATTGTTATCATCATATTTTAACAATAATGCTGCTAATTTTACTAAAGCGTCATGTTTTAAATTGTGTTTATATAGATAATTTAATGGTTTTATTATTCTATCTTGCGGTCCAATTTTACGAACAGTACCACGACCAACACGTGTTACGCCATCTGATAAATTAGGATTTTCGAAGCGTTCTATAATTTTATTAACGTATTGCGCTTGTTGTTGCTCAGTAAAATTGAACTCTTTAGTAATATAAGCGCTTGTTTCAGCTAACACAGCACGTAGCCCGTCATTTACATTAGCATCTTTTACTGCATCTAATATAGTTGGTAGTTGATGATATCTACCCGCGTAAGCAAGATATGCATGACCTGTATTAACAGTTAATAGTTTCCGTTCTATATAAGGTGTTAAATCATCTACAAATTTAATATGATTTAACTCAGGACCGTACCACGCATCTTTTTCAACTACCCATTCAAAAAAGGGTTCTACTATTACATCTAAGATGTTGTCGTTTGATTGGATTGGAACAATTCGATCGACAGCTGAGTTAGCAAAGTGAATGTGTTCACCTAACGGTCCAGTAATATCTAAAATTGCTTTTTTAAGCGTATTTGTTGCCATAATTGCGTTTTCACAAGCAACTATATTGACGGGTGTTTCTTTTTCTTTTAAATAAGGCGCAAATGATTTGGCAATGATAGGTAAGATATTTACACCAACTGCTGTAGTGATTAAATCTGCTTCCAATACTGCTTGTTTTAATGCTTCAGAAGGTTCTCCAGAATATAAAGCGTCAACATTATGAACTCTTGTAGTAGTGTGGTCTTGATCAGCTAAAATAACATCATATTCTTGTTCTTGATCTAGGGCATTGATGATTTCATTGTTAACATCTGCAAAAGTTACTTTTATATTATTGTCAGCTAAAATATAGCCGATAAAGCCTCTACCAATGTTACCAGCACCGAAATGAAGAGCTTTCATTATGCTTCAGCCTCCTCAAATACTTGTTTGATTTCTTCAGCAGAATTAGCATTAATAATACGGTCTACATTTTCTTCTTCACTAAATGTGATAGCGATTTTAGATAATAAATCTAAATGTTCACCATCCTTACCAGCGATACCTACTACGACTTTAACTTCTTCGCCATCCCAATCAATGCCTTCTGGGATTTGTAATAATGTTAAACCAGATTGTAAAACACTTGTTTTCGCTTCGTCTGTACCATGTGGTATTGCTAAACCATTGCCCATAAATGTAGATACTACGTCTTCACGATCTTTCATTGCTTGAATATAATCTTCTGTTACAGCTCCAGCAGATACTAAAGCATGGCCAGCTTTTTCAATTGCCTCGTCTCTTGTGCTAACAGTTGCGTTAATAAATATGTTTTCGTTACTAAATAATTCAGTCATTTGTATTCACTCCATCTTGTAATTTTGTTTGTAATTGTTGAAGATAACTTTGCTTCAAAATATTTATAAGTTGTTCTGGTTGCACCATTAAGTCATTTAAATTGTCTAGATGATTTACTAATTCACTTGAAAAGTTACTCACAATGTGAGCGGAAAATTCATCTTCAGGAACAAATATACTTAATAAATATTGAATTTTATGTTGGTCATTTTGATCATTCATAAAGCTGATTGGCTCATTTAATATAGATATTAAAATTATTGGCTTTAAAATCATATCATGTTTTAAATGAGGCAATGCTAGAGGATAGGGTTCTAAAACAAAATTTTGATCCAATGCACGTTGATGAATTAAATCAGCGAATGACTTTTTACTTTGTATTATTTTGTGCTCATATAAAAATTTTGTTAAATATTTAATCCAATTTTTAGTCTCGGTATAGTCAATATAAACCGAATCAATGAGCTCTAAACCTTTACGCATATAATTTAAAATAGTTTCTTGATTATTTGAATTAATAGGCAAAGTTTGTTGAGCTAGGTTAGTAATGTGCTTTTGTGGTCTAATAACGTTAATAAAAGCAGATACATGATTGATATCTGTTTCAGGTAATAATGGATTCACAGTGATATAAGGTACAGCTATATCTAAATCGACGGTTGATATAATTGCATCATAATTATTTAAATTAATATCGGTTAAATCACCGACAGATGCTTGTGTTGTATCGGTAATTTTACTAAATGTTTGTTGTAATCTCGTTGCTAGTATTTGACTCGTACCGATACCACTACTACATACGACGAGCGCATGAAAAGTAGCTTCATTTTCTCTTTGAATAGCACCGCCAAAATGCAATACAATAAAACCAATTTCGCTGTCTGGAAATGCAAAGCTTGGCCAAACTTGACGTAAGCTATGATTTACTGTGTCAAATAATATAGGATAGTCTTGCTTAATCATTTCTGTTAGAGGATTATACGTTTCAATGTTTGCATTTAATCTATTAATCGCTGGGATGATATGAAGTTTTAAACCTTCACTTAATGTCTCTCTATTATTAAAGGACATTTGCGTTGATTGACTTACTAGATTAATAAAGTAATCAATTCGTTTTATTTCGTCCTTATCATCTTTAAATATTTCTACTGAGTCTTTACGTTTTGCGCCACGCAGATGAATCGTTATAAAGCCGATTTCTGCTTGGTTAAATTGTACGCCATAAATATGTTCTAAATGATGGCTTAATGCAGTAGCGATTTCATGTTCGTAGCTGTTTTTAACATTAGTGTAAATCTCATCATTTAACGTTACATATTCACCCTTAAGCATGCGTTCAATGCTCAATACTATATGCACTGTTAATGTTAAATAACTTGATTCAGTTAAAGAGTAGGGTAAGCGATCTAAGTGATCCATTAATATACGTTCAACTTGGAATATTTTGTCCATGTCTACCATAGATAGTTGATTTTGATTAATAGATTGATAGACGAAATGATTTTCGATCACAGAATAAACACTTGTACTATTAAGATTATTTACCATAAGCTGACTTAATAATTCACGTTTTTTAGATTCGGCGCCTTTTAAGTGAACACCTTCACCACGCTTTTTAAGTAATGATAATTGGTAGTTTTTAAGTTCTTCTGATAATTCATCTAACAGTTTTGTTAAAGTTTGAATTGACACACCTATTTCTTGAGCCAAACTATACTGTTTAATTGGTTCATCACTTTGAATTAACGCATACAAAATGATAACTTTTTGTTCTTCCTGAGAAAGGTCGACAGTAGTTTGTTGATATAAATAGCTTTTTAAATCATCTATTTGTTGTTTGTTGCCTTCTAATTGAATACCTTTTTTAGTAACTCGACTTAACGACAAATCAAATTGTTGTAGAGAAGATTCAACAGATTTTAACTCTCTATGAATAGTACGAGAGGATACAGCTAAGCTCTGAGCAATATCATAAATAGTGACATATTGACCGTAATATTTAATTAACATGTCAATAATATCTTTTTCACGTGTACTCAATAACATAGTCGTATCCTCCTGTAGGTTACTTGATTAAATTAGTTTTGTTCGCTTTTAAGATTTTCTAATAATTCATCATATCTTGGTGAATTTAAGAAGTTATCAACTGAGATATGAATTGCTTTAGGCACTTGCTTGATTGCACGATCAGTCAGTTTCTTCTGAGTGATAACTAGTTGAGCATCGTTAGGTAATTGGTTAATAGCTGTATTTGTGACTTCAACGTCTTGAATGTCTGCTTTTTTAAATTTATTACGTAACATACTTGCACCCATTGCACTTGAACCCATACCTGCGTCACATGCAAAGATAACATGGTTAACTTTGCTGTAGTCATGGGCATCGACATTTTCAGTATCATAGTTGTCTAATAAATCTTCTTCTGAGTCTGCTTCATTGCCGTCTGGTGTAGCAGAAGCAGTTGCTGTAGTAGCACCTTCACTTTCACCTTGTGATAATTTAGAAGAGACACTAGATTTTTTACCTTTATTTTGTTCCATTTGTGCTGTAGCACTTTCTAAATCTTGTTTAGGTTCTTTTGTAAATCTTAATATTAATGATGATACTACAAAAGATACTAATGCTGCTAAGAATACGCCTAGTAACATGTGTAGTAGTTCGCCCTTAGGCGCATTTAATACATATACAATAAAGGAACCTGGTGATGCCGGACTCTTGAAGCCGAAGTCTAACATTGAGAATGTTGCAACACCTGTCATACCACCTAAAATAACTGCGATGAATAATAAAGGACGCATTAAAACATATGGGAAGTAAATTTCGTGAATACCGCCAAGGAAGTGGATAATACCGGCACCATATGATGTTGCTTTTGCAGTACCTTTACCAAAAATCATATATGCAACTAATACACCAAGACCAGGTCCAGGGTTTGATTCGATTGTGTATAAAATTGATTGACCAGCATGTGCCGATTGTTCAGCACCAAGTGGCGTAAAAACACCGTGATTAATCGCATTATTTAAGAATACGATTTTAGCTGGTTCAACAATAATACTAACGATTGGTAATAAGTGAGCATGTACTAAAAATTCTACTGCTACTGATAAAATATGCATAATGAATTTCATGATAGGAGCTAATAACTCAAATCCTAAAATTGTCA
This sequence comes from Staphylococcus kloosii, assembly GCF_032139365.1. Classification (GTDB taxonomy): domain Bacteria; phylum Bacillota; class Bacilli; order Staphylococcales; family Staphylococcaceae; genus Staphylococcus; species Staphylococcus kloosii_A. The sequence goes on along the minus strand of NZ_JAVTDB010000034.1, from coordinate 9,443 downwards.
TTATAAAGCCTAGAATACCTGCAGAGAAGTTGTTGAATAACATTTCAAAACCTTGTGGTGTTCTAGGTTGAATGAATTCATCCGTTTTCTTCATTAACCAACCTACTAATGGTCCCATAATCATAGCACCTAATAACATTGGCGTGTCAGGTAAAGCTACGATAACACCCATTGTTGCAACTGCAGCTATAATTCCTCCACGCATTTCATGGATTAAACGGCCACCACTATATGCAATAAGTAATGGGATTAAATAAGTAATCATTGGACCTGCCAATTGTGATAGGTCTTTATTCGGGAACCAACCGTTATCTATAAAGATTGCGGCGATAAATCCCCAAGCAATAAAAGCACCAATGTTCGGCATGATCATACTACTTAGGAAAGATCCAAATGCTTGAACTTTACGGCCAAGACCTTTTTTCTCTTCAGCTTGAGCTTGTGACATAAATTGCACCTCTTTTTTATTTATTTGTTACTTTCATTGTAAGTGTTTTCAGTTACATAGCCAATATTTACTAAAAACGAATTTGGCACAGAATTAATGACAACGATGAAAGAGAGATGGCTGTAAAGTTTGTATGACAATAATATCTAAAATTATTTGTTTGTTGTTTATAAATAATTTGCAATAGAAGTCAAAACCATTGTACAATGATTATTAATGACGAAAGGAGGATAGTAAGTACAAAACAAATTTAATAAAAGCGCCTGTACAAGTGATGAAATGAGTTGTTGACTACTTAAAATTTATAACAGAAATTTTAACAGACGATAATTTGAAGCTTGTAGACGAGGAGGATAGTTATCGATTATTCGGCGGATGCTATCCCGGATGTGGCTCATCCGACATCTTATTAAGTAAAACATTAGGGTAACCTAGTGCACAAAGTTAATAAGTTAGCCATCGATATTTATTTAAAAAATTATTAAGTGCAAAGGGGTATTTCTGTGCTTTTTTAACGATTACTACGTCAAATAAGCTTTATTTATGTATGTCGTTCTTTAATAAAACAGAATATCTAGCACACATAACACTGGAGGAAATTTTAAAATGTGCGGAATAGTAGGATATATTGGTTATGACAATGCAAAAGAATTATTATTAGAAGGTTTAGAAAAATTAGAGTATCGTGGTTATGATTCTGCAGGTGTTGCAGTAGTAAATGAAGAAGGTACAACAGTATTTAAAGAAAAAGGTCGTATAGCAGAATTAAGAAAAGTTGCAGACGAAGATACTGATGGTAACGTCGGTATTGGACATACACGTTGGGCAACTCATGGCGTACCAAACCACGAAAATTCACACCCTCATCAATCAAGTACTAAACGTTTTACATTAGTACATAACGGTGTAATCGAAAACTATGAAGAATTACGTAATGAATACTTATCTGATGTAACATTCTTATCAGATACTGACACAGAAATTATTGTGCAATTAGTTGAACATTTTTCAAACGAAGGTTTAGCAACTGAAGAAGCATTTCGTAAAGTGGTTTCATTATTAGAAGGTTCTTATGCACTTGGATTAATTGATAGTTATGATGAAGATACTATCTTTGTTGCTAAAAATAAATCACCATTGCTTATTGGTGTAGGCGATAACTTTAATGTTATAGCTTCTGATGCCTTAGCGATGATTTCAGTTACAAATCAATACAAAGAGATTCACGACCATGAAATTGTTATCGTGAAACGAGATAGTGTAACAATTAAAGATACTGACGGTAATGTACAAGAAAGAGATGCTTATACAGCACAAATTGATGCCTCTGACGCTGAAAAAGGTGTTTATGATCATTACATGTTAAAAGAAATACATGAACAACCAGCAGTTATGCGTCGCATTATCCAAGAATATCAAGACGATAATGGCGATTTAAAAGTTGATAAAGCAATTGTTAAAGACGTTTCTGAAGCGGACCGCATTTATATCATAGCGGCGGGTACAAGTTACCATGCAGGTTTAGTAGGTAAAGAATTTATTGAAAAATGGGCAGGTGTGCCTACAGAAGTACATGTAGCATCAGAATTCGTGTATAATATGCCTTTATTATCTAAAAAACCATTGTTCATCTATATTTCACAATCAGGTGAAACAGCAGATAGTCGTGCCGTATTGGTGGAAACTAATAAGTTAGGTCATAAGTCTCTAACAATTACGAACGTACCTGGATCAACTTTATCACGTGAAGCAAACCATACATTGTTACTTCATGCAGGTCCGGAAATTGCAGTCGCATCTACTAAAGCATATACTGCGCAAATCGCAGTATTATCAATCTTATCTCAAATTGTAGCTAAAGAGCATGGTATTACGACGAATGTAGATTTATTACGTGAATTAGCTAAAGTAACGACAGCGATTGAAGCAGTTGTTGACGACGCTGATGTTATGGAACAAATTGCTACAGATTACTTAAGAACTACACGCAATGCATTCTTTATTGGTCGTACAATCGACTACAACGTAAGTTTAGAGGGTGCTTTAAAGCTTAAAGAGATTTCTTACATCCAAGCAGAAGGTTTTGCTGGTGGAGAATTAAAACATGGTACTATTGCGCTTATCGAAGATGGTACACCTGTTGTAGCATTAGCAACGCAAGAAAATGTTAACTTATCTATCCGTGGTAATGTCAAAGAAGTTGTAGCACGAGGCGCTAACCCATGTATCATTTCTATGGATGGCTTAAATAAAGAGGGTGACACTTATGTGATTCCACCTGTTCATGAACTATTAACGCCATTAGTGTCTGTTGTAGCATTACAACTTATCTCTTATTATGCAGCATTGCATAGAGATTTAGACGTAGATAAACCACGTAACTTAGCAAAATCAGTTACAGTTGAATAATTAAACAGCTAAAATTTAAGGCTGAAGCATATCCAATGATGTGTTTCAGCCTTTGTTAATATATAAATAAAAATAATGAATTAATCGATAACATTATGAATTACTCTTGTTTACGCTTACATAATTAAGCGTGAAAATACTTTAAATTAAAAATTCACTTTTATTCTCCTTGAAATGAATGCTAAAATTAAAATATTAAACATAAAATATAACGTTCAAATTGATAATAGATACAAAATAAAAAAATTTATATATTTAAAAACTAGCATTGTCTTTAGCGCATGCTTCTTTAATGAGTAAAATAAAGAAATTTCATGGACTTATAGTGAATCGTTTTTTATAAATAGAGCATAAGCTTTTGGATTTAACTGGTTGTCATGTATGGTAATTTTAAATAAGTAAAGATATCAACAAATTTTCGTTTTAGAGAATGACGACATAAAGGTGGAATTAAGGTGTTAATAGAATTAAGTCATGTGGCGCGCAAAAAACAGGGGAAAACAATTTTAAAAGATATTAATTGGCAAATTAATGAAGGTGAACGTTGGATGCTCTATGGGCTAAATGGAGCAGGAAAAACGACATTATTAAATATCTTGAATGCCTATGAACCAAATACTTCGGGACAACTTACTTTATTTGGGATGCAACCAGGTACAAAAGGGTACTCTGCAGATAATGTAAGACATCAAATCGGTTTTGTATCTAATAGTTTGATGGATCGCTTTCAAGATGGGGAAGTTGTGTTAGATGTAGTTATTAGTGGTGCTTTTAAATCTATAGGTGTGTTTCAACAAGTCACAGAAGAACAACGCAAAATGGCTAAAAAATTATTAAAACAACTAAACATGAGTCAATTTGAAAATCAATATTATGGTTATTTATCTACAGGTGAAAGACAACGTGTACTTATAGCTAGAGCTTTAATGGACAAACCTAAATTGTTAATATTAGATGAACCTGCTTCTGGCCTAGATTTTATATCTCGAGAAGAAGTATTACAATCATTAGAACAAATGTATGTTGATAATCCCAAATTAGCGGTCATATATGTGACGCATTTTGTTGAAGAAATTACTCGAAATATAGACTATGGTTTTTTATTAAAGGATGGTCAATGTTATACAAGTGGACCTATCAATACAATATTAACGAGTGAAATGTTGTCAGATTTCTTTAATAAGCAAGTACAAGTGGCATATCAAAACAATCGATATGCATTATTTATAAATGAATAATTTAAGTAGAATGAACTTATTAAATGGTTGGAGGAAAATAAAATATGAATGATGTTAAAGCAATATTTTTAGATATGGATGGTACAATTTTACATAAGAATAACTTAGTGAGTGAACAAAGTGCCACAATTATTAGTAACTTAAGAGCAGCGGGGTATAAAGTATTTTTAGCGACTGGAAGATCCCATGATGAAATAAAATATCTTGTACCGAATAATTTTGAAGTAGATGGTATTATTAGCTCTAATGGTACGCTAGGAGTAGTACATAATGAAGTTGTTTTCCAACATAGTTTATCATTAAACAGTGTTAAAGAAATCGTAAGTCGCGCACAAGAACAACATATATATTATGAAGTTTTTCCTTTTGAAGAACAACGTGCAATTTTAAAAGAAGATTATGACTGGACTAACGCAATGCTTCAAGGAGACACGCCACCTGGTAATGTTGGTGAGAGCGAATGGTCTTCAAGAAAAGATGCTTTGGCACATAAAGTGAATTGGGTACGTACGATTGATTTTAATAGTTTTGCAAAAATATATTTATTTGCTACTGATTATGATAAGATTACACAATTTAGAGCACAACTTGTTGAAAAGCAAGACGAATTAAAAATTACCGTGTCGAATTCTTCTCGTTATAATGCAGAAACAATGGCATACCATGTCGATAAAGGAACGGGCATTAAAGAAATGATTGAACATTTTGGTATACAGCAACATGAAACGTTAGTAATAGGCGATAGTGATAATGATAGAGCTATGTTTCGTTTTGGTCATTATACAGTAGCAATGAAGAATGCACGACCAGAAATTCAAGCACTTGCTCAAGACGTAACATCTTTAACAAATGAAGAAGATGGGGCAGCTTTATATTTACAAGATAAATTTTTAGCTTAATATTAATAGTAGTAAAAATGCCGTAACACTGAAATTATGACATAGAAAAAAACCTGCAAAGTATTGACTTTGCAGGTTTTTATAATTAATTTTTGTTATTAAAGTTATCTTTTAAATCAGATGCTTTATCTGAAGCTTTATTAGTAACATTATTAGAAGCATCATTAAATTTATCTTTAGCTTGATCTGTTACATTTGATTGAACTTTATCAGATTGTTCTTTAACTTTAGATTGAGTATTATTTGCTTGATCTTTTACATTACTTGCAGTAGCTGAAAATGTATTAGATTGTTTGTTTTTCACGTTGTCTTTTTTAGATGAGCCTATGCTTTCACCATTAACATGATGATATTGAATAATTGCCAATAAGTTAATGTAATAAATAACTAATCTAACAATTATTACGATAATAGAAAGAGCATAAACAATCACAGTTGCTACATTTTGAGACATGTTACCTGTAAAGATATTAACAAGTTGACTTACAGGATTAGCTAATAAAATAACGATTAAGTTTAATAATAAAATGCCAAGGTAAAGTTTGAACCATGTTTTATGGCCATTTTTAATTTTGCTAAATCCTTGTTTTACTGATTGTAATGCGCCAGCTTTTGGATCTTTTGTAAATGATAATGTGTAATTAACAATCATGATTACAAATAACCAATAAATTAGAGATAAAATAAATACAACAAGTGTCGCTGCTAAGATTTGTATTGTTAATGAAATTCCTAAAGCATGTGAAGAACTACTAATTGCGTTTTGGATAGCTCCAAACCCTTTTAAAATTAAGAAATTCAATAATTTACCAATAAATAAATTTAAAATCATTAATACTATGAAAAATACTAAAGTAATTAAAGCCATAACTACTGATTTTAAGTATTTTCCTTTAGTGAAAGTAGAAAAAATATTACTAAATTTAATTTTATCTTCTGATATTGCTTTATCTATAGTGTAAATCACGCCTGAAGCTAATGGGTAAACGACAAATAAATATACTAAGATTGGTACTAATATAGCCAATATGAGCATCATTATAGCCGAGCCTACAGGCTGTTGTATAGCTTGAGCCATTGCAAACTTATACAATGCAGGTTGCACTGGTAAGATAGCAACGTAAGCTAATGCCATTACGATAATGAAACCAACAATTGTAAACAGTAATGTCTTTAAATTTTGTGGCTTTAAGTTTTGTATTGCTAGTTTATGATATTTAAACAAATTTTAAGCACTCCTTTTTGATGATATTAATACAATATCAAAAAAATTATAATTTTAAAATTAATAGGTAACAAATACGCTATAAAATGTTAAAATGTGCTAATGACATTTCATTGAAAGGAGATATCATCATGAAATTTGCAGTTATTACAGATGTACATGGTAACTACGATGCACTGGAAACAGTATTAGAAGATATTGATCGTAGAGGTGATATCGACAAGATTTATAACTTAGGAGACAACATAGGTGTCGGTCATGAAACAAATAAAGTATTAGACGATATTTTTGATCGTGACGATATGGAAATTATTTCCGGTAACCATGACGAGGCGATAATGTCACTTGTCAATGGCACACCATACCCAGAAGATTTAAAGGATAAATTTTATGAACATCATCAATGGATACAACAGCATTTAGACGAAGATTATTATGATAAATTAAATAACTTACCACGTGTGATAGAACACACAATTTGTAGTAAAAAAGTGTTAGTTATTCATTATGAAATTCCTAACGATAAACTTGATGATACAATTGATTTACAACCATTTAGTCCGATAGAAACACCAACAGAAGCTAATATGCGCGCTTTATTTGAAGATAAAGATGCAGATTTAATATTATTTGGTCACAATCATACAGTGCATTTATTCGATGATAAAGAAAAAATATATTTTAATCCTGGTTCTGTCGGTTTGAATAATGGTCCCAATGCCGTATATGGCATTGTTACAATTGACGAAAAAGGCATTGATATTGAACGTGTAAAAGTAGCTTATGATAATGAAGAATTTTTACGTGGTTTTGATGAGAAGCAAGTGCCTGCCAAACAACTTATTTTTAATAAATTTATCTAATTAAAATAGAGAGTAAAGCATAAATCTCCGTTTGAAAATTGGAGCGGGACAAAAAGCTTATTTTTATAAGAAGATTTTGTTGTCCGCCCCGGCAAAGATGACTAACGATGAAAACAGCTCAATATAAGCGCATTTTCAATTCAATCATCTACTGCCCATATAAAATAAGAGCCTGAAGACAATGATGTCCCAGGCTCTTATTTATCAATGATATTAAAGTAAACTATCTCTGAGAAATAGTTGAAAATTAAAGTTTCTCACGTGAAGACTAATGTTTTAGAACTTTAAACAAATACTAATGTTTTAGAACTTTAAACAAATACTAATGTGAGTGTTGTACTGAAGAACAGAGCGTGTGTGCTTCATGTTTATGTTTGGCTGTTTCTAATTGTATTGTCATGTGATTAACATTAAGTTGATTTAATTTATCTTCTATTCTTTCAAGAAGTTGTTCACACGCTGCGACTGTCATATCAGAGGAAACAACGGCGTGACAACTTAATGCATTTAAATCATTTGAAATAGTCCATAGGTGACAATCATGAACAGCTGATACTGCATCTTCTTCTAAAATAGTATTTATAATGGTTTCAATATTAATATTTGAAGGCGCACCTTCCATCAATATATTTAGTGACGATTTCATAATTCCCCAACTACTTTTAATAATTAAGATAGAAACAATGATACTTGCGATTGGATCGGCAATAGTCCAACCTAAGGCCCATATTAAAATCGCCGCAATAATTGCACCTAATGAGCCGAGTAAATCTCCAAGTACATGAATAAAAGCACCGCGCATATTAATGTTCTCTTTAGTATCCCCACCACTAAACATTAAAATAGCTACCACTATATTAATAATTAGGCCTAATACACTAATAATAAACATTTCTGTAGATTGTACTTCTGTAGGTTTAAAAAAGCGTTGTATCGCTTCGATTATAATAATGATACCTATCACAAATAAAGTAACTCCATTAAATAAAGCTGCTAAAATTTCGAAACGTTTATAGCCAAAGGTCTTACTTAAAGTGGCATGCTTTTCAGCATAAATAAAAGCGACTAAAGCAACGCCTAAAGAAACGGCATCACTAAACATGTGCAAGCCATCAGATAGTAAAGCTAAACTATTTGCAACAAAACCACCAATAATTTCAATAATCATAAAGGCGGCAATAATTATAAATGAAAATAATAATACTTTTTTATTATTTGTATGAACGTGACCATGACTATGGTCGTGGTTGTGGCTGTGACTATGAGTCATGAAAAACACCTCTTTAAGTATTAATGTGAAGCATGATTTATAGATTGATTCAATATTGAAGAAACATGTGTATCATCAATTGAATAAATCATAGACTGTCCATTACGATGCGCTTTTACTAAATTAGCTGTCTTTAAAATACGCAATTGATGCGATACGTTTGACTGACTAATATTCAATGTATGAGCAATATGTCCTACACTACAATCTCCATGTGCCAGTAAGTTTACAATACGTAACCTAGTACTATCACTTAAAGCTTTAAAAAAAGTCGTTATTGCTTCGACTGTAGTCGTTTCTAGATCTTGAAATTGATGTGTCATAGTATGCATCCTTTCATATTAATATATGAACATTTATTCATATATTAATATTTATGCGCGATATTGTCAATGGTGAGCCGATTAGTTTTGTTAATTGAATAAGGGGTATATGTTGTATGTAAGTAATCGATGAGGAGGATGTATATATGAGTACACTAGTTATTGGAGCAAATGGTGGAATTGGTAGAATTTTAATACAACAACTTAAGGACGCAAATGAATCTTTTACAGCTGGTGTAAGAAAAGAAGCACAAGTTGAAGAATTAAAAAATGCTGACGTTGAGGCAATATTAGTCGATGTTGAAAATGACAGTATCGATTCATTAACTGACAAATTTAAAGGTTTTGATAATGTCGTATTTTCAGTTGGTTCTGGTGGAAGTACTGGACCAGATAAAACGATAATTGTGGACTTAGATGGTGCTGTGAAAACGATTGAAGCTAGTAAAGCAAGTAATGTTAAACAATATGTAATGGTTTCAACATACGATTCTCGTAGAGAAGCTTTTGATCCAAGTGGAGATCTTAAACCATATACAATTGCTAAACACTATGCTGATGAACACTTAAAAAATTCTGGTGTAAATTACACTATTGTACATCCTGGTGGATTATTAGATGATGCGGGAACTAATAAAATTGAAGCTGCTGCATTCTTCGAAGGTAGAGGGTCTATACCTCGTGAAGATGTTGCTTCAGTCTTAAAAGAAGTTGTAACGACAGAAGGATATAACAATTCAGAATTTCAAATTATTAGTGGTAAAGAAT
>NZ_JAVTDB010000033.1:0-7195 GCF_032139365.1 Staphylococcus kloosii | reverse complement strand
GACACTTTCTATTCTGTCAGGAGTCTTGCTCAAAATAAGAGTGTGTTAATGACAATGGAAACAACAGTACTAATAGAGTAGCTATTTCATTCATCTTTCTTTTTAATGTAGGAAGCGGATTGTAAGTAACATATTTTGAGCTACGTTTTCCTACGTGAAAGGCTCAAGCCTGTAGTCTCGAGACACTTTCTATTCCGTCAGGCGTCTTGCTCAAAATAAGAGTGGCCAATTTTTAGTTAGCGTTAGGGTCATAATTTATAAACAGGGGTCTTGTTTGAAATTGATATGTGGCGAAAGTTAAAAGATAGAATTTTTGTGTAACTCAATTAAATGACACTAACTGTATTGATTAGTTAATCTAGTTAGTGTCATTGCTATATGGGTTTAATTTTTAATGATAACCGGTGAATTAAAATCAGTTGCTGTATTATTAAAAATATTATTGTATACATTTGTAGCTTGGATTTCATATTTAAAGTAATGTGCGTTTTGCTTATTGATATTAGTTACATAGTTGCGCTCAGGAAATTGCGTTTTTAAATGTTTAATATAAGCTTGTCCGCGCTTGCTCATGCCTAATATATGTACGGCATCTATAGATTGTGGCTTTTCATGTTGTTGGAAATTCAATAATACGTTCATTAATACTCTTTGAATATGTGTACGTGTATAGCGTTTAGATTTTAAAGCGTCGATAAGTTGAGAGTGAGAAGTCGATGCTGAAATTACTTTCTTCAATCTTTGTTCCAATCCTTCGCTCATTGTATGTATTTGACTCAGTTGTTTTGCATCATGAGTCAAAACTGCGTGTTTTATAAATGGGAAGCAAGATTCCGTATCAGCCTTAGGTTGTTGATATAATTGTACAATTTGGGAAGGTACTACGTTTTGCCAATTGTTTTGATTAGAAATTAATGCATTTCTTATAGAAGTACCGCTTGCAAATGAATGATTTGTAATTCCGTCGTCATGATGATGCGCTTGATGTCGTTCTATCGTCCATGGTTTTATATGAGGAGCAAGATTATTAATGGCTTGTATGTATGATAAACCTAACGTGTTATTAGGTTCTTTTAACAATTCACTATGCTCAAGTAGTTCACTTAAAATACGTGGATAGCTTTTACCTTCTTTTTGTTTTTGCACAAATAGTGGCGATTGCTCAATTGCTTTCATATCTTCGACAGTATTATGAAATTCAGTTATGTCTCCGGACTCACTACCAAAAGATAAATGATTTGCATCAAGATAATCGGCAACTTGTATTGCACTGTTAGCAAAATATTGTCCTGCTGACATAGAAGCATAGGCGGGTAATTCGACGACGATGTCAACGTCAGATAGTGCCATTTCGGCTCTTACAAATTTATTATAAATGGCTGGTTCGCCACGCATTACAAATTGACCGCTCATAATAGCTATCGATACATCAGATTGTGTTATTGACTTTGATTGCTGAGCATGGTATAAGTGACCATTGTGGAAGGGATTATACTCGGTAACTAGCGCAACACTTTTCATTTGCATTTCTTCCTTTCAGTATTCATTATTAATATTATATCAGATACATAAGTGTTAAGAAAAAATCTTGACAACTTATGTCTATAAAGTTAAAATAAATTTTGTGCTTGTTAGAGGTGAAGCCGTATGAAATGGTCGATAACACAATTAAGAAAATATCAAGATAAACCTTTTGAATTTCATCAAACGGTTAACTTTGATCATTTAAAAGAAACATTGGATTTAATAGATTTATCAGATATTACTATCGATGGTGAGTTAACAGTAAAATCAAATGAAGTTATTGCAGATATGCATATTACTGGCACATATACGATGCCATGTGCAAGAACTTTAAAACCAGTTGAAGTACCGCTTGATACAACTTCACAAGAAATTTTTGATTTAGATGGCTACTATGCAGATAGTGAAGATGATGAACATTATCATGACGCATCTGATGGAATGATAAATTTAAAAGATATTGCTGAAGAACTTGTCATCATTGAAAAACCAATGCGTGCATTTGCTGATAACAGTGAAGTAATAATGCGCGAAGGTAATGGTTGGGAAGTTTTAGACGAAGAACAAGCGGCTGAACTTGCTAAGAAACAGGAAGAATCAGAGTCTAAGCAAATCGATCCAAGGCTTCAGAAATTACACCAATTATATGATGAAGAGCAATAGCAGATTTATGTATTCTATAGTATAATTGAATATTGAATCTGACATTAATGATTTTGTGTTTAAATATAAGGAGGATAAATCATGGCAGTACCAAAAAGAAGAACGTCAAAAACTAGAAAAAACAAACGTCGTACGCATTTCAAAATTTCAGTACCTGGAATGACTGAATGCCCAAGTTGTGGAGAATACAAACTATCTCACCGTGTATGTAAAAACTGTGGTTCTTACAATGGTGAAGAAGTTGTATCTAAATAATTATATTATAAAAATGACTCATTAGTGGTCATGTAAATCGTTCATTAATTATTACATTGATAATTTGTGAACGATTTTTTCATATGTTTAATCACTAGCATGTTAAATAAATATAGGCGAGGATAAATGATGGAAAATATTACTTCGGCTCAAAATAATAAAATTAAGCAAGCAATTAAGTTAGCAAAAAAACGTGAGCGAGACAAGACAGGTCTTGCACTAATTGAAGGTTATCATTTAATTGAAGAAGCGTATAAAAGCAATGTTACGATCAAACAATTGTTTATGGTTGAACCAGATAGAGTTGATGATGCAATCATCGAACATGCTGAATATACTTTTGAAATTAATTTAAAAGTTGCAGAAGCCTTATCTGGCACGGTAACACCACAAGGATTTTTTGCGGTGATTGAAAAACCTGTTTATGATAAAAATAATGCACAGCAAGTATTACTTATCGATAGAATTCAAGACCCAGGTAATTTAGGAACATTAATAAGAACAGCAGATGCAGCTGGTTTAGATTTAATTGTTTTAGAAAAAGGGACTGCAGACCCATACCAAGATAAAGTTTTAAGAGCAAGTCAGGGTAGTGTATTTCATTTGCCAATTATCATTGCGGAGTTAATTGATTTTGTGAATGATTATGAAGGCCCAATTTATGGCACGGCGCTTGAAAATGCTATGTCATTCAAATCAATTGAGCAACAAGAAAAATTTGGGATTTTATTAGGTAACGAAGGTGAAGGTGTAAAACCTGAGTTACTAGAAGCAGTTACCGATAACATTACAATACCTATATACGGTAAGGCTGAAAGTTTAAATGTTGCTATTGCTGGTAGCATATTAATGTATCATTTGAAAGGTTGACCCTATAAAGTATATTCGTATATAATTAATACAAATCACTACATTAATTTAATATAAACCGATAAAAAGACGTAAACTATTAGACGTTATTGTTCAGGGAGAATAAACAGAGACTGCAATTTATTCCAGTAACAAATAGTTTTTTTCACCTTTTTGGTTACTTAAAGAAATTTAAGTCGGAATTAGATTCCGTTATCAAGATGTTACAAGCGTATGCTAAGGCATAAATTTGGGTGGTACCACGGAAGACTTTCGTCCCTTTATTACAGGGGTGAAAGTCTTTTTTTATTGGTAATAAAAGTGAGCGAAATGAGGAGGAGAAAGTATGGTTCAAACTGAAGAGATGTCACAGTTACAACAACAAGCATTAATAGACATTAATGAAGCTGCGAATGAAAAAGAATTACAAGATGTTAAAGTTAAATATTTGGGTAAAAAAGGTTCAGTTAGTGGATTAATGAAACATATGAAAGATTTACCTAATGAAGAGAAACCTCAATATGGACAACAAGTAAATGAAGTGCGACAAGCTATTGAAACTGAAATTGAATCACGCCAAGAACTATTGGCTAAAGAACAATTAGAGCAACAGCTAGCAACTGAAAAAATTGATGTTACGTTACCTAGTCGTAAAATCGCAATCGGTGCAAAACACCCTTTAACGCGCACAATTGAAGAAATAGAAGATTTATTTTTAGGTTTAGGCTATGAGATTGTTGACGGTTTTGAAGTAGAGCAAGACTATTACAATTTTGAGGCATTAAATTTACCTAAATCACACCCTGCACGAGATATGCAAGATAGTTTCTATATCACTGAAGAAATATTAATGCGTACACATACTTCCCCAGTACAAGCAAGAACAATGGAACAAAGAAATGGCAAAGCACCTGTTAAAATTATATGTCCTGGTAAAGTATATCGACGTGATTCAGACGATGCGACACATAGTCATCAATTTACGCAAATTGAAGGTTTAGTCGTTGATGAAAATATAAAAATGAGTGACCTTAAAGGTACTTTAGAATTATTAGCAAAAAGTTTATTTGGTGACGAGCGAGAAATTCGTTTACGACCAAGTTATTTTCCATTCACTGAACCTTCAGTAGAAGTGGATATTTCATGTTTCAAATGTCAGGGTAAAGGTTGTAACGTTTGTAAACATACAGGCTGGATAGAAATTTTAGGTTCTGGAATGGTACATCCAAATGTTTTAGAAAAGGCTGGATACGATTCTACAAAATATACAGGTTTTGCATTTGGTATGGGCCCAGATCGTATTGCAATGTTGAAATACGGTATTGAAGATATTCGTCATTTCTATACAAATGATGTGAGATTCTTAAATCAATTTAAAGCAGTAGAAGATAGAGGTGAACAATAATGTTAATTTCAAAAGAATGGTTAGAATCTTACGTTAATGTCAATCAACCTGTTAATGTTCTTGCCGAAAGAATAACACGTACAGGTATTGAAGTTGACGATATTATTGATTATACGCAAGATATTAAAAATTTAGTTGTCGGTTATATAATTTCAAAAACTTCACATCCTGACGCAGACAAATTAAATATTTGTTCAGTAGATATCGGTGAAGAGGAACCAGTACAAATTGTTTGTGGTGCGCCAAACGTAGATGAAGGGCAAACAGTAATCGTTGCTAAAGTAGGTGGTAGATTACCTGGTGGTATTAAGATAAAGAAAGCTAAATTACGTGGCCAACAATCTGCTGGTATGATTTGTTCATTACAAGAAATTGGTATAGCTAGTAATTTAGTGCCTAAACAATTTGAAGATGGTATATTTGTTTTCCCTGAAACTGTAGAACCAGGTACAGATGCACTGTCTGCATTATTTTTGAATGATCAAGTAATGGAATTTGATCTAACACCAAATAGAGCAGATGCACTAAGCATGGTTGGTACGGCGTATGAAACTGCTGCACTTTATAATACTTCTATGGCCAAACCACAAACGGAAACTACAGATGCTGATGAATCAATTCATGACAGTATGTCTGTAACGATAGACAACCCAGATAAAACACATTATTACAGCGTAAGAGGGGTTAAAAACGTTAAAATTGCTCCTTCTCCAATTTGGATGCAAACACGTTTAATTAAAGCAGGCATTAGACCTATAAATAATGTTGTAGATATTTCAAACTATGTGTTATTAGAATATGGTCAACCATTGCATATGTTCGATAAAGACCAAATCGGGTCAGAACAAATCGTCGTAAGACAAGCACAAGAAAATGAAACAATGACAACACTTGATGACCAACAACGTAGTTTAGTTTCAGGTGATATTGTAATTACTAATGGCCAACAACCTGTCGCTTTAGGTGGCGTCATGGGTGGAGACTTTTCAGAAGTAACACCAAATACGACTAATGTGTTAGTCGAGGGTGCTATTTTTGATCCTGTGTCCATTCGACATACATCTCGTAGATTAAACTTACGTAGTGAATCTTCAAGTCGTTTTGAAAAAGGTATTGCGACTGAATTCGTTAACGAAGCTGTAGATAGAGCTTGTTATTTATTAGAAACTTATGCCGGTGGAACCGTGTTAAAAGACCGTGTATCACAAGGTGACTTAGGTGAATTTGTTACGCCGATAAATATAACTGTAGATAAAGTTAACAATACGATTGGTTTTGACTTAAGTGCAGAGGATATCATTAATATCTTTGTACAATTAGGTTTTAAAACTGAAAACAATAATGACACTTTAACTGTACATGTACCATCAAGACGTAAAGATATTACGATTCAAGAAGATTTAATTGAAGAAATTGCTAGAATATATGGTTATGACGAAATTCCATCTACATTACCAGTATTTGATACTGTTACAAGTGGTAAATTGACTGACAGACAAGCTAAAACACGAATTGTTAAAGGTTCATTAGAAGGGGCGGGCTTGAGCGAAGCAATTAATTATTCTTTAATTAATAAAGAAAGAGCACGACAATTTACTCTAGTTGATAGAAATATTACAGAGTTATTAATGCCTATGAGTGAAGCGCATTCGACTTTACGTCAAAGTTTAATTCCACATTTAATTGATGCCGTATCTTATAATGTTGCTCGTAAGAATAAAGACGTAAGATTATTTGAAATAGGACGCGTATTTTTCGACAATGGTAAAGGCGAGTTACCAGATGAAGTAGAATACTTAAGTGGTATTTTAACTGGCGATTATGTAACAAATGATTGGCAAAATAAAAAAGAAGAAATTGATTTCTTCATCGCTAAAGGTGTCGTAGACCGAATCGCAGAAACGTTAGATATCACTTTTGACTATGCTAACGGCGAAATTGAAGGTATGCATCCAGGTAGAACCGCTATGATTTATTTAAACGATGAAGTTGTAGGTTTTGTTGGAGAATTACATCCAACAGTTGAGCAATCTTATGACTTAAACCGTACTTATGTATTTGAATTAAACTATGAAAAATTAATGGCTGTTCAAGTTGGTTATATTAATTATGAACCAATTCCAAGATTCCCGGGTGCGGCAAGAGATATAGCATTATTAATTAATCGAGAAACACCATCAGCAGAACTAATTCAAACAATTAAACAACATGGTGGCAATATTTTACAGGATACACAAGTGTTCGATGTTTATGAAGGAGAACACGTTGCTGAAGATCAAAAATCTGTAGCAATAAGACTATATTATTTAGATACAGAAGAGACATTAACTGATGATAAAGTTAATGCTGTCCATAATGATATTTTAGAAGCGTTACAAAATAATGGGGCAACAATAAGATAATATTACTATAAGTAAACGAATTTAAGAGATTAATATCTATAATTAAAATAAAAACGTCAATTTCTATTAAAAATATAGAAATTGACGTTTTATTAAT
>NZ_JAVTDB010000032.1:0-654 GCF_032139365.1 Staphylococcus kloosii | reverse complement strand
ATGTTAGAATAATATTCAGTCATAATAATGGAAATATTAGACTTATAGGGAATAAAGTCACATTTTATTTAAATTTCAAATAACTATTGATCAAGCACTTTAGACATTAATAAATACTAATGGGAATATGTATTTACCTTAGAGACTTAATCTTAGTTTTTTGTAAAATAAGGGGATGTTTTAAATTATTTACACAGTTACAACTACACTACCACCTATCCATGGTGGGCGAACAAAATCTTTATTAAGTAGAATAAAATTAATTGATACAGAGCTTAAAATACCAACTAAAATTTTAACAACAAACTACAATGCCGAGTATCCAGAGGTCTATGATCTTTTTTTAAAAGAAGGAAAAGTAACTAATAATATTCAATATGAAAATATATATGACTGGCTGTCAAATTTTAATCTACTACTTAATCCTAAAACCAAGTTTTTTAAAAAAGAGAGTTACAAAGAAACTTCATATGAAATAGAAGGTTTACGTAATGAAATAGATACTGACGGTCGGACTGTTCGTTATTATGATGGTGATCAATATGTTTTATATAGAAGATTTTATAAAAACACAAAAATTTTAGAATTCGAAGATTTTATGTCCGCAGTCAGTAATAGAAAAATTCAACGATGGCAATATAATAAGCACGGCAT
>NZ_JAVTDB010000031.1:0-892 GCF_032139365.1 Staphylococcus kloosii | reverse complement strand
TTAAAGCATCGAAGAACATTATATATAAATAAAGCCAACATCAACTTTTCATAACACGTCGGGAAACATTAAAATGAAAAATTTTTAATTATAGTAGTATGATTTATTGTTTTAGAAACATTGTGAAATGCTATTAAATATTGTGTCATATTAAACCTTCTCTGCTATCATTTGTCGAGTTATGTATTGAGTATATCTAACAAATTATGAACTTCCAAATGTTAATCTAATAATTAGAAGTAACGATAGTAATTAAGTTATAATATTTTTTGTAATATTGGTTTTTGTCTTTTATAAATATGAAGGAGTTTTATTATGAAGTTCGCAAAGGTTTTATCTATAGTATGTACTGTATTACTAATCGGTGTATTAGTATACGGTGTTATTATGATGATCGGTGATTTTATGGGGGTAACGACGTTTAACAATCAATTGTTAGTTGTTGGTATCGCCTTAGTATTATTAAGTGATTTAGTTCAACGTAGCCAAAAATTACTTTCTATTATTTTACTCATTGCAGGTATTATTTTTATTTTTATTGGTTAATTTATAAAAGGTAGTGAGTCGTTGTACTCGTTGTCTCTTACTGTCGACAAAGTATTTAACTGTGTTGGCAGTTTTTTTTATGCGCATGGTTCCCAGGATATGGTTTCAGTCGAAAATTCTATACAGATTAATCTACGAGTATTTTTAAAGTTTTCAACTCGTAATATTTTCAGAAGTCAGCGCATAATCGCTCCTCAATACAAATATATTTTGCGGTCATTTGCCTACTTTTCACGCATGTTTTTATAAGAAAATTCTAAGAATTATGCACATATTCATTTTGCTTACTCAAATTTACGTTATCTTTAATAATATAGAACTACAAATGACCACAAGTGAAAGTCAT
>NZ_JAVTDB010000030.1:0-28357 GCF_032139365.1 Staphylococcus kloosii | reverse complement strand
TTAAAATTGTGGAAAAAACAAAAGAAGAAAATTATACTGTTAATATTTATCTTTCAACATTTATAGGGGATGTCGAGGTGATTTATAAATGAATCACTACATAAGAGCTATAGGTTCAATGTTGATCTTAGTATACAGTACGCTAATTGCATTTTTTTTTATAGACAAAGTTTTTGTTAATATAATGTACTTTCAAGGTATGTTTTATACGCAAATTTTTGGCATACCAGTGTTTCTATTTTTAAATTTATTAATTATTTTTTTATGTATCATAGTTGGTTCGGTGTTGGCATATAAAATTAATCAACAGAACCATTGGCTACAACGCCAAATAGAACGCTCAATAGAAGGGCAAACGGTTGGTGTAAATGATCAAGACATCGAACTGTACAATGAAACTATTGAGTTATACCATACACTTGTACCGTTAAATCAAGAAGTACATAAACTGAGAATGAAAACGCAAAATTTAACGAATGAGTCATATAATATTAACGACGTCAAAGTGAAGAAAATCATTGAAGATGAACGTCAAAGACTTGCAAGAGAACTGCATGATTCAGTAAGTCAGCAATTATTTGCTGCTAGTATGATGTTATCCGCAATAAAAGAAACCGAACTCGCACCACCATTAGATCAACAAATACCAACTTTAGAAAAAATGGTGCAAGATTCTCAATTGGAAATGAGAGCGTTGCTGTTACATTTAAGACCTATTGGCCTAAAAGATAAGTCATTAGGTGAAGGTATTAAAGACTTAGTAACTGATTTACAGAAAAAAGTGCCGATGAAAGTCGTTCATGATATTGAGGACTTTTCAGTACCAAAAGGTATAGAAGACCATCTATTTAGAATCACACAAGAAGCGATTTCAAATACATTACGACATTCAAAAGGGACTAAAGTTACAATAGAGTTGTTTAATCAAGCTGATTACTTGCTACTACGTGTGCAAGATAATGGTATAGGTTTTAATGTTGATGAAAATACTGAACAAAGTTATGGTTTAAAAAATATGCGTGAACGTGCATTAGAAATAGGTGCAACATTCCATATTGTTTCTCTACCTGATTCAGGTACAAGAATAGAAGTGAAAGCGCCATTAGATAAGGAGGAATTGGATGCCAATTAAAGTTTTATTTGTTGATGACCATGAAATGGTACGTATTGGGATATCAAGTTATTTATCAACACAACCAGATATAGAAGTAGTAGGAGAAGGAAAGTCAGGTAAAGAAGCAATTCAGTTAGCGCATGAATTAAAGCCTGATTTAATCTTAATGGATTTATTGATGGATGATATGGATGGGGTAGACGCTACTGCTCAAGTAAAAAAAGATTTACCACATATCAAAGTTGTAATGTTAACAAGTTACATTGAGGATAACGAAGTGTATCGTGCATTAGATTCTGGTGTAGATAGTTACATCTTAAAAACAACGAGTGCTAAAGATATTGCAGAAGCAATACGTAAAACACAAAATGATGAATCTGTTTTTGAAGCAGAAGTTTTAGTGAAAATGCGTAATCGTATGAAACAACGTGCAGAATTATATGAGATGTTAACTGAAAGAGAAATGGAAATTTTATTACTTATCGCTAAAGGTTATTCTAACCAAGAAATTGCTAGTGCGTCACATATTACAATTAAGACGGTAAAAACACACGTTAGTAATATATTAAGTAAATTAGAAGTTCAAGATAGAACACAAGCTGTTATTTACGCATTTCAACATGACTTAATTCAATAAAACAATAAAAATACCTCAAACAGCGCTAAGGTTGTTTGAGGTATTTTTATTGTTGTGAAAGACGCATTGGTTACGCTGTAGTATTTTTGTTGTGATTTTCTTCAATTTCTTTCATAGAACGTTCTTCAGGAGTCATACCACGAATCACTTTACGCTGATGAATAATAGCATTAATTTCAGCACCGATAATTATAATAAATCCAGTAATGTATAACCAAAACATTAAAATAATAATACCTGCGATACTACCATAAGTTTTAGAGTAGTTACTGAAGTTAGTTACATAAATTCCAAATAAATATGAACCTACTAAGAATACGATAGTAGCAAAGATTGAACCTGGAATAACAGATAACATTTTAATTTTAACGTTAGGTGCTAATGTATATAACAACATAAATGCAATAAAGACGATGATTAACGGTAAAATGATACGCAATAAATTAAATAGCCAATGTACTTCATCGCCTAATCCTAACGGGCCAAATAGTAATGAACCAATCTGTTCACCGAACGCTGGTAAAACCATCGCAAGTGGAAACACGATTGCCAATACTAAAGTGAATAAAACACTTAACAATTTAGATACAATAAAATTACGACTATCTTCCACATCATAAGCAACGTTGAAAGCATTCATTAGCGCAGTCATTCCATTTGAAGCTGACCATAGCGCTAAAATTAAACCGATAGACAGTAAGCCGCCACTGGCATTCCCCATAATATCGTTGATTAGTGATGATACTTGACTCGCATAATCATGAGGTACATGTTCACTAATCATCTTTTGTATTGTCGTTTGTTTAACACCTACGACAGGTACAATGGATAATAAGAAGATAAGCATAGGGAAGAGTGATAACATGAAGTAGTATGAAAGTTGTGCAGATAATCCTGATGCATCATCTTTACCTATACGATAAACCAAATAAGAAAAGAAATTTGGATTTTTAGTATATTTTGCTGGTTTGTTTATACGTGATACAAAAAATGTTTGACCATCTTTCTTTGTATCTTTTGATTGGAATTCGGTAGGTTTAATATATGTACGATCTTTATCTAATTTTCCGCTCTTAGATTTTTCTTCTGCAATTTTATTGTCCTCTTTTTCTTTAACTGAGTTCAAAAAATTAGAAGCGGTTTCTTTTTTCTTTGACATATCTAATCTCCTTTAACATTGCTTTATAATTAATAATATACTTTAAAAATAAATTGAGGTAAATATGTAAAAATCATATTTTAATCGTCTATAAATAAAAGAAACTAATATGAAGGTTAATATGTTTATGAAAATAGTTAAAGTATTTAATCATATAATAAAACGTTACCACTTAAATAATTTATTTATGTGGTAACGTTAGTTACTATTATGTCTAAATATCAATTAGGCATAGCTTGATAAAATATTATTGCTTAGTTTAAGCGTTTATTTTTACGTTCTACAAAAGTATCTTTAGCATCTTTTAATGAACGTTCTAATTCAGGATTATTACGTCTAATTTCTTCAATGGCATCTTTCCAATAAAATACTTCATCTTTAACTTTGCTAATGACTGACGGTTCGCTTGAACGTTTACCTTCTTTAGCGTCTTGGATTGATTGTTTTAAAGATTGACGTGTTGATTTATCAGCTAATGTTGCTGCTCCGCCGATAAACGCACCAATTAAAATTCCTGGTATTAGTTTATTATTCATTATGAGTTACCCCTCTCTTAAGTTAGCGTCTTTAACGATATAATCAATTAAATTATCACACGCAGATTGTACCATTTCAAACACACCTTCAAAATTATTAGTGTAGTAAGGGTCTGGTACATCCGTTTCTTCCATATTACTAAATTCTAGTAATTTGAACAACTGTCCTTGAATATTAGGGTTGATTCTTTTGATGTCGTCTACATTGTTTTGGTCCATAGCAATAATGTAGTCAAAGTCGTCGTTATGTGTAAACAATTCACTTATCATTCCATCAACTGAAATATTTTGGCTTGCTAAAATTTGTTGAGTACCTTCATGTGGTGGCTCACCTAAATTCCATTTACCCGTTCCACGAGATTTTACTCGTACACCTTCGATATTTCTGTCCTTTAACCTTTGTCTCATAATGGCTTCTGCCATAGGTGAGCGACAAATATTGCCTAAACAGACAAATGCAACTGTAACCATATATTTCCCTCCATAGCATTACTTCTCATTATTATTTTAGCTTTTTTTAACGTATTTCTAAAGACCAATATACCAATAATTTTACAAGGTGCTATATTTTGATAAAATAAATTGAAAAAGAGGTGAAATTAATGGCATCAAATAACGAACAAATGATATCAGAAATAAGAGAAAGACTAAATCTAGTAAACCAAAGTGTAATTGAGCCTGCTCAATTTAAAGATGCAGATGAAAATGAAGTTAAAGAGATACATTCATACGTAACTTCTAAATCATCATTTACACCAAGTGAAGCAACGGCAATCGCTGATGCACTTGGCCAAATTAGAAAATAGGGAGTGAATTTAATGTCTGATTTACAGAATAAATTACAACAATATGCACGATTACTCGTTGAAGTCGGGATGAATGTTCAAGAAGGACAACCGGTCTATATTCGTTCTAGTGTAGACGCCGTTGAATTGACACGATACATAGTTGAAGCTGCTTATCAACGTGGTGCTTCTGACGTTAAAGTGAACTATAGCGATGAAAAATTAACGCGACTTAAGTTTGAATACGAACCTGTAGAACATTTTGAAAATAATGAAGTTAAACCTTATGAGGTTGAAGCAAGAAAAGATTATATTAATAGAAATGCTGCTAATTTAGCATTAATTACGCAAGATCCAGAGTTATTAAATGGTATTAATGAGAATAAAATATCTACATTCCAATTGAAAAACGCTCAAGCATTAAAAAGTGTAATGGAAGCAACACAAAAAAATGAATACCCGTGGGTTGTAGCGGCATATCCATCTAGAACTTGGGCCCAAAAAGTTTATCCTGACTTATCTGAAGACGAAGCATATGAAAAACTAATTGATGAAGTATTAAACATCGTTAGAGTAGATGGTAATGATCCGGTAGAAAACTGGAAACAGCATGTTGCAGAATTAAGTAAACATGCAGAACGTTTACAAGAAAAAGAATATAGTGCATTGCGTTATGAATCTGAAGGTACAGATTTAACTATTGGTCTGCCTAAAGGTCATTTATGGGTTGATGCGACAAGCTATACAAGTAAAGGGCAAGCTTTCGTCGCTAATATCCCAACCGAAGAAGTTTTCACTGCACCTGATCGCAATCGAGTCGATGGTTATGTAACTAACAAATTACCGCTAAGCCATAACGGTAATGTTATTGATGGCTTTACTTTAACATTTAAAGATGGCATAGTCGTTGATTACAAGGCGGAAAAAGGTGAAGATGTTTTACGTAACTTATTAGAGACGGATGAGGGTGCTAAAAGATTAGGAGAAGTTGCATTAGTACCAGATGATTCTCCAATTTCAAATAGAAACACGATTTTTTATAATACGTTGTTTGACGAAAATGCTTCATGCCACATTGCATTAGGTTCAGCATATGGCTTCAACATCGAAAATGGTACTGAAATGAGCACTGAAGAAAAAATAGCAAGTGGTTTAAATGATTCTTTAGTCCACGTTGATTTCATGATAGGTAGTAATGATTTAACTATTTATGGAGTTAAAGAAAATGGTGAAGAAGAATTGGTTTTTGAACACGGTAACTGGGCTGAATAAAATAAATAGTTAATACAAGGGGATAAATTTATGGAATCTAGAAAAAGTAAAGCGATGTCCGAAGCTAAAAGTATCAAAGCGAGACAAGTATTTCCACAAGATACCAACCATTTAAATACAATGTTTGGTGGTACTTTAATGGCTAATGTAGATGAAATAGCTGCTATATGTGCTATGAAGCATTCAAACACGACAGTAGTTACGGCTTCCACTGATTCAGTTGATTTTTTACAACCTATTAAATCGGGAGACATATTATCGTATGAAGCGATGGTATCACATGCAGGTACGACATCTATGGAGGTTTGTGTACAAATAATTATCGAAGATGTAATTAAACAAGAACAACATTTAGCAGCCTTAAGCTTTTTAACATTTGTTGCATTGGATAAAGAGGGCAAACCTACAACTATACCAAGTGTGTATCCTGAAACACCAACTGAAATATGGTTCCATGAAACTGCGCCAGCTAGAGTAAATAGACGCAAAGAACGTCGAGTAGAGAGTATACAATCTATTGAATTTCTAGCTAATGCGCGTAATAAAGAATAAATTAATGATGAATGATATTTGTGGGGAATGTCGAATAAAAGAAGCTGAGACTTTCGAAGTCTCAGCTTCTTTTATTATTTCATTTGATAAATGTGATGCATCATTTTTTCTTTTTCTTTAAAGTCTGTATTTGGATAATACATATTTTTAACTAAAACGTTCGGACCTAAACAATTAAACTCAGAACAATGACAGTTTAGCGATTGTGCTAATGATGAACCTATCCATTGGTCAAAGACATCTGGTAATTTATCAGTTTTAATATTTGAAATTGTGCCATTTTCATCACCGAAATCAGTAACGATTACATTACCCGTAAAGACATTGACATTAAGTCTATTACGTCCATCTGGATCATTACGTGTTGTGACATTTTTAGCGTTATTTAAGCGTTGAAGTAAAACTTGATCATTTGCATCATTTAAACAAGGATAAATAGGCAATGTTCCGAATAACATCCATACATCTTCGTCCCTAATATCAAGTAAATGATTGATCGCTTCCTTCATTTCTTGTAAAGATAAGACATTAAGTTGGCTGGCAAAATCTGCGGGGTACATTGGATGTATTTCATGACGACTACAATGCATATCTTTAACTACTTCGTTATGTATTTTATCCAAATGTGGTAACGTACTTTGATTTAACATCGTTTCAGCTGAAACAAACATGCCTTGTTTAGATAAATTAGAGGCATTATCTAACATTTGATCATATAATTTTAGTTTGGCTTTAAGCGGCGGTTGTTTTGTCATAGCGCCAAAACCGACATCCGTAAACTCATCTATGGTTCCCCAATTATGTGAAATATGCATGACATCGATATACTCGGCTATGTCTAAATAGCGATCTTGAGGCAACGTTAAATTAGAGTTCATTTGGACATATATACCACGATTGTAGGCGTATTTTAACAAAGGCTTTACTATTTGTTTAATAGATTTTTTTGAGAACATTGGCTCTCCGCCGGTAATAGACAATGTTTTTAAATTAGGTATTTCATCTAATCTTCGGTAAATTAAATCCATCGGTAATGGTTCGGGGTCTTGTGTTTGAAGCGTGTAACCAACAGCACAATGACTACAACGCATATTACATAAATTTGTAGTCGTAAATTCAATATTACTTAATGTTAATTGGTTATGTATATTAATATCGTTATAAGGTTCCCAAGGGTCGTTATAAATATCAATAGGACGTTTATTATTGATTGAGTAAATAGACATTTAAATCCTTCTTTCTTTATATCTAATGGTTTAACGATGTGAAAAATGGTGCTTTGTACTTAAATAAAGCGTTATATATATGTGTAAAATGGGCATAAAATAAGGTACATGTAAAATGCGCTATTTTATGTACTTTAAATTTAATTAACAGTAAGATATACTCTTAATATTATTAAGAGTATATCTTTATTTGTCAAACAGATGTTAGTATATATTTAATAGTGATAAAGGAGCAATTAAACATGGATGAAAATCAAACAATTGATCAAATTAAAGCAAGACTTGAAAAATTTATGGAAGATATCGATCACGTTAATCCTAATGAAGTTAAGGTTGAAGATATTGACGAATGGATTGGTTTATTAGATCAACTTGAAGAGAAAGTAAAATCAGTATCAAAGTAATAATTTAAATTAAACCACGATAATACGTTTAAAGCTCTTTCTACTTGGTTATAACATAAATATCAAACGAAAGAGAAAGGTGATTATTGATGGCAAAAAAAGTAGCTGTACTTTTAACAGATGAATTTGAAGATATAGAATATACAAGCCCTAAAGAGGCGATTGAAGAATCAGGTAATGAAGTAGTAGTTATTGGTGACACTGCAAATAGCGAAGTTGTCGGTAAACATGGTGAAAAAGTTACTGTTGATGTGAGCATTGCAGATGCTAAACCTGAAGATTATGATGGATTATTACTTCCGGGTGGCTTTTCACCTGACCACTTAAGAGGTGATGAAGAAGGCAGATATGGTACATTCGCTAAATACTTCACTAAAAATGATGTGCCTACATTTGCAATTTGCCATGGACCTCAAATTTTAATTGATACAGATGATTTAAATGGTCGTACGTTAACAGCAGTATTGAACGTGCGTAAAGATTTATCAAATGCTGGTGCACAAGTTGTTGACGAATCGGTCGTAGTTGATAAAAATATCGTAACAAGCCGTACACCTGATGATTTAGATGACTTTAATAAAGCTATTGTTGATCAACTTAAATAACTTTAGAGCTATCACAAGTTGATATTTTGTAATAAGCAAGCAACCGAAATTTGTAAATTTCGGTTGCTTTTTTGTATGACGAAATGTTTATACATTTAAATTAACGCGCTTAAATATATGAAATGGTATAGTTAGTAATTATTATTCGTTAACTGCATAAAATAAGTGCTGTTGTAATTCTATTTTTACTAATTGTTGTTTAATAAGTCCAACTACATTTATAGTCAGGTATATTTATACACCCTTGGACTGATTTTTAAAAAATAGTATAGCTAAAGATGTAAAGTATTGGTAAACTCACTTATAATAGAGTGAGATGAACAAAGGAGACCGTGCATGAAAAGAAGCGAACGGAATAAAAATAGTATGAAGCGTTCGAGACAACCAGTTTCAAATACGCCATACCATAATACTTATTATGAACCAGTAAATAAAAAGAAGAAAAAGAAAAAAAGTAATAGTTTGTTTTTAACATTAACATTCACCGTATTAATCATTATAGGCATCTTTATAGGCGTTATGTACGCACTATCTTTAAATTCCGATGTGGATGATTTAAAATCAATTAAAGACAAAGATAGTTACGTTTCAGTGGCAGATATGCCTAATTATACAAGAGGCGCATTTATAGCATTAGAAGATGAAAGGTTTTATAAGCATAAAGGCTTTGATATCAAAGGGACTTCAAGGGCTTTATTTTCCACGTTAAGTGATCGCAGCATTCAGGGTGGTAGTACAATTACGCAACAAGTTGTTAAAAACTACTATTTTGATAATGAGCGAAGTGTAACTAGAAAGTTTAAAGAATTATTTATTGCACATCGTGTAGAACATACTTATGACAAAGACCAAATATTAAGTTTTTATGTAAATAATATTTTTTATGGTAATAGTGAGTACACTGTAGAAAGTGCTGCAAATCATTATTTTGGTACAACTACAGATGTTAATAATCAAAATTTACCCAAAATAACTGTTTTACAAAGTGCAATGTTAGCAAGTAAAATTAATGCACCAAGTGTTTATGATATAAATGATATGTCTGATAACTTTAAAAACAGAGTGAAAGTGACTTTAGAAAAAATGAAACAGCAGGATTATATTTCAAATAATCAATATCAAGAAGCGATACAACAACTAGGCGTTTAATAAAATTATATGAGTTAAGTGTTACTGAAGAGGATTCTCCCACTTTTTAGTAACACTTTTTTTATTTTACTAGTAGCTTTATCTTTTTAATACTTATAGTTAGCAAAGTACTTATGTTAATAAATCTTTTATAGTACAATAATTCTAAATCACTACAATTTAAGGTATGCTAATATAGTGGAGTGAAATCAATGCCAAAGATTACTAAAATAGAAGTTCAGAAAAAAAATAAAGAACGATTTAATTTATACTTAGATGAACAATTTGAAATGGGCATAGATATAAATACTTTTGCTCATTTTAATTTAAAAAAAGAGCAAGTTTTAAACCCATCTGATATGGAGCAAATTCAAAAATACGAACAATATCGCCAAGCATTAAATAAAACGATACAATATATTTCATACCGTAAACGTACTGAACAAGAAATCGTTAGTTATCTACAAGATAATGAATTTACTGAAGCGGTCATTGCTGATGTAATTGATTATTGCTACAAAGAAAAGTTAATCGACCATGTTGATTATGCAGAAAGTCTTAAAAATACTATGATACAGACTACGGACAAAGGCCCGGAAGTATATAAACAAAAGCTATATCAGTTAGGTATAGAGCAAGATATTATTGAAAGTTATACAGAAAAATTTAAACAACAGCAGCCGATCGAACAAATAATTAAAACAGCTCAAAAAATATTACGTCAGAAAAAAGGTCCCATTATTAAACAACAAAATAAATTGAAACAATCATTGTTGCAAAAAGGATATGCTTTTGATGTCATAAACGAAGTTATGAAAAGTATGGATTTTTCGCAATCGGCAGATGAAATAGACCAATTATTGCAAGCAGATTTAGAAAAAGTTTATAATAAAAATCGACGTAAATATGATGGTCGTATAGTTATAATGAAAACCATCGAAGCACTTATGAGAAAAGGCTATAACTATGATAAAATTAAACACAAATTAGAAGAGAGTGGAATTTCAGATGGAACAGAAGAAATTGAGTGAAATGAGCGAACAAGAGTTACGCCATGAAATTCAAATATATAAAGAAAAAATGAGAAAAGCTGAGATGAATGGCATTTTAAATGAATATGATGTTTATCAAAGTAAAGTTATCGTGGCCGAAAGTTATATCGTAGATCGCTCAAAAATTGAAATGGGCAAAATTTACAAATTAGCAGATGGCACAGATGATTATTTTAAAGTTGAAAGATTGAAAGGGATTTTTGCATGGGGATTCCGTATAAATAGCTCACAACCAGAAGAAGGTTTACCTGTAGCATTATTAAAATTGTAGAAGGATGACGATAGTATGGGCAGTGCAATTATTTTAAAGTTACTTAACGTAACGCATTACTATAGAAATAAACAAAATAGAAAATGGTATTTGCCCTTTAATTATGGTGCAGATGATATAGAACTAAACAATATTAGTCTTCATATATATCAAGGTGAAGCATTAGGTATTATTGGTGAGTCGCAGTCATCAAAAGCCTTAGTAGGTAGGATACTTAGTGG
The DNA here is from genome assembly GCF_032139365.1 of Staphylococcus kloosii. Taxonomy (GTDB): domain Bacteria; phylum Bacillota; class Bacilli; order Staphylococcales; family Staphylococcaceae; genus Staphylococcus; species Staphylococcus kloosii_A. The sequence continues at coordinate 17,395 of NZ_JAVTDB010000030.1, read as the reverse complement.
AGAAGTAAAACCAGATAAAGGTAAACGCACAAGTAAGGCAGACATATTTTATGCAGATGTTACCGATAAGGCACTTATTCAAGAAGATGTGGCAAGTTTTATTCAACATCGTATCACTATGTTTCATAATAAAGATGCAACAGTGTCTGCTTCAAATATTATCGAACAGTCTCAATTGAAAGAACAAGAACAAACATCAGTTGCAAATTTAACAGTAGAAGAATATGCCCAATTGCTATTTACATTATCGCGATTTTGTAAGGCTAATATATTAATTTATAATCAAATCTTAAATTATCTAAATGATACATTTTTTAATAAAGCCATTGAATTAGCAGACGAATACATAAACAATAATCAAACTATAGTGATGATTGACGATGATATTAGTAAGATTGAAGAGGCAAGTAATTATATTGCGTGGATTTCACATGGTCAATTAAGAAAAGAAGGTTCAATCAACCAAGTACTTCCTATATTTAAAGACCATGAAAAAGATAGAAATTCATTAGAAACCGTAGATCAGCAAGAGAATTTTGATGTCGATTGGAAAAAGAGCCGTTCGAAAATCCCTGAGCTAACATATAACTTTAAACGCATAGAAAGATATAAACATGCCAAAGCACCTGCTATAATAGGGCGTTTTTGGGCGCTATTAGTAACACTTATTTTCGGCGCAGTAATAATGGCTTTATTTATGTTTAATGATTTAGGGAAGCTGCAAATAGCTCAAAATGTTGATCAAGCGAACATTCAAAATAAACAAACTAATCCATATGAAGACAAATTAGCGTATGGTATTGTGTTAAAAAATAAAATTCAATTAGACAGTCTTAATCACGAAGAGCATTTGAACTTAAGGCAATATTCATTTGTGACGATCACTGGTGAAAATAATAGTAATTATCGAATTGTAGTTGATGGTAAAGCATATAAAACTGCTAAAAGTAATGTGCGTTATTTTGATTCAGCAGGGCTGTTTGAGAAACATAGTGGTAAAAAATTAGCGCCATATATGCAACATAATTATATAAACTACTATGAATACTTTAATAGTAATTTACACAAAAAACATGATAAAGTAACGGAGCAGTTAGTACCAGAAACTGGTAAAGACAACCGTTTTGTAGTTCCGATTACGGCACAACCGATTTCGATGATTTTTAATGATAGTAATGAATTAACAGGGTTCGTTTACCCAATGAAAAATCAAGAAAAGTTGAAAAAAGCATTTGATATAACTGGTAATTTTTGGATAACTAAATCAGGAGATGGATATTACATGGCTGATTTTAAAAATAATAAATGGATTTATATAGAATTGTAGGTGTGAAGAATGATAGATATTTTAATTTGCTTATTTAAAAATTTTCCGAAATTAATTCAACATTCATTTGCACATTTGAAATCGCTGTGGAAATGGCTAGCGGCTCCAATTATTGCCAGTGTGTTATTACTAGTTATCATGATTCTGGTGTTTCATTTTAATAAAACACCAGATTTGGTCCAAGCACGTTGGTATATTAGATTGGTTTCATTAATTTCATTTGGCTTTTTATTTACAGGTATCTATGTCATATTCCAACAATACCATGTCAGTTATTATACTGGTAAAATGTTCAATACGCCTGCATTAATTGAAGCTAGTTGTATTGCATGTAGTTACACTGTAGCCTTGTTTGTAATTTTACTCATCTGTATATTTAGTACACCAGTTAATATCGTAAGTTCTATATTTGCAACACTTTATTACGTTGTTATGTTAGGTATATTAATGGTTTTAATTGGTAAATTGCTAGGATTGATGACAATACTTACGCTAAAAGTGAGAAATATTTTTATAGTGTTAACGGTAATCATGTTGTTATTATTACCTATACTCTATATTCCGTCGTCAGAAACCTCTATTTTTACCCATTTATTAATGTTAAATCCTGTATTTTACGTAGTTCAAGGATTATCTCAATCAGTCGTATTTGGGGCACTAAGTTTAAATAATATTCCTTATCATCTATATTTCTTTTGTATTTTAGGCATAATAGGCGTAATCCTTTTCGCATTAAAAAGAAAGGTTATCTATGCAAAATTTAATGTGATGACCCATTCGAATGTAGATAATAAGGATATAGATAAAGCCAATGCACAACAAAATAATCAACTACCAGAACAGTAACAATAAACAGTCTGGGACATAAATCACAGAAAATAAACCACTACCGTCAAGGTAGACACCTTAAATATAAAATTAATTATTTAGATACGTTCCAGAGTTTAGCAATAATTTGTTAAATTACAGAACGTATCTTTTATTTATATAATAATTTCACATAATACAGAAGAAAATACAAAAGCTAGAACGGTAAATGCTGTTCTAGCTTTTGTATTAGTTAATATTATTCTATTCAAACTTATTGTATAAACTTATAATAAATTGCTTTTCTTAGTTCTTAATAAGCGCAATGAATTTAATATAACTAATATCGCTGCACCTGTATCACTTAGGACGGCTAACCAAAGTGTAAGAAGTCCAGGAAATACTAAAATAAACGCAATTAGCTTAATAATAATAGAAAAGTATATATTTTGTTTGATTATATTTTTAGCTTTGTTACTTATAGAAATAGTACGCGTTAACTGGTTTATATCGTCGGACATCAGAACTACATCTGCTGTTTCCATTGCAGTATCTGAACCAATACCACCCATTGCAATGCCTACTTCACTTTGTGCTAATGCAGGTGCATCATTGATGCCATCACCAATCATACCAACACGATATCCTTTACTTTGTAAGTCTTTGATTGCTGATAGTTTATCTTCAGGCATTAATTCAGAATAAACGTCTTTAATACCTGAAAGGTGGGCGATTTTATGGGCGGTACCTTGGTTATCTCCTGTGAGCATTACAGTATTTTTAATATTACTATCATTTAATTGTTTGATTGTTTGATTAATATTTAAACGTAATGGATCTTCTACAGTAATAAAACCATGGATAATATCTGCAGATGCAATTATGATGATTGTATATCCTTCTTGCTCGTATGAGTTTAGTTCATTTTTATAGCTTTTAATGTTTGTATTGACTGATTCAATTAATTTTAAGTTTCCAGCATAGGCATAAGTCCCCTCAATTTTACCCCTAATACCTTGACTAACTAAATTTTCAAATTCAGTAACATCATACGTTGCTGAATTAAATTGGGATACATAATTAACAATCGCATTACTAATAGGGTGCGTTGAGTATGATTCTAAACTCATAGCAATATTAAGCAATAATTGTTCATCACTTTCTATAGATTTAATCGTTGAAACTTTTGGCTTTCCTTCAGTTAAAGTACCTGTTTTATCAAAAGCTAAAGCAGAAAGGCTCCCTAAAGTTTCAAGATGGTTGCCTCCTTTAATAAGCACACCGTTTTTTGCTGCACTTCCGATTGCAGTAACAATCGCTACAGGTGTTGAAATGACTAGCGCACATGGACATGCTATAACAAGTAGCTCAAGTCCTTTATAAAACCATTCGCCCCATGTGCCTAAAGAGAAGATGGATGGAACCACCATCACTAATAATGCAAGAACGAATACAATGGGGGTATAAATTTCAGAAAAACGATCAATAAAAGCTTGTGTTGGTGCTTTATTCTCTTGTGCTTCTTCAACCATATGGATGATTTTTGAAAGTGTTGAATCTTCAACTAATTTCGAAACGCGTATTTTTAAAGTTCCATTTTCATTAATAGAACCTGCGTATACTTCTTCATTAATAGTTTTATCTACAGGAATAGACTCTCCTGTTATAGGCGCTTGGTTTAAACTTGAATAACCTTCTATAATAGTACCGTCCATTGGCACACGATCGCCAGGTTTCAAAAATACAATCTCTCCAACTAGAATATCCTCTAAACTTTTTGGAATTGTACCTATTTTCGTGATAACATTTGCTGTTGCCGGTGTAATATCCATTAATGACTGAATGGAATTTCGAGTTTTATCTATAGAGATAGTTTGCAATAAAGTTCCAATTGTAAATAATAGAACTACAATTGCACCTTCAAAAAATTCGCCAATAATTATGGCGCCTATTACGGCTACGGACATTAAAACATTCATATCTAAACTTTTTGATTTAATAGCATAATAGGCACTTTTTAATGGCTTTATCCCACTAACAATAATAGCTATGATATACATCAAATTCGTTATCAAAATAGGTAATGATACCATAGAAGAAACAATACCAAAGATAAGAAATAGTGTAGAAATAGCAGGTTTTCTAAATAAATTCCATTTTGTATTTGTATTTTTATGATCTGATTGTAATATCGCAGAATAACCAATTTTAGAAACTTCTTTTTCAATATTTTTGGCTTTATTACCTTCAAAATCAACCTGCATTTTCCCAGTTGAAAAACTGACTTGTGCGTCATTCACATAGGATAAATTATTCAAATGTTTTTCAATACTTTTAGCACAACTACCACAATCCATACCCTCAACTAAGAAGGTTGTATGGCTCTGATTATTACTGGGTTCTTCTACACCATAGCCCAATTTTTCCAGTGTTTGAGTTACTTGGTTAATGTTATTACGGGATTTTAAACCCACTGTTAGTTTACTTGTAGAAAAATTAACTTTGGGATCAGTTACATTATTTAAGGGACTTAATGCTTTTTCGATTGTTACGGCACAGGAACTACAGTCCATTCCAGTTACTTTGAAATTATAATTTGAAAATGAGGTGGCAACTTCGTCTTCTTCCTCAGAATAATTTTCAGGAGCGTTATTCGAAATATCATGGGTTGGATTGACGGATTCTTTATTATTTGTACAACACTTATTATTTTTAGTTGTTACTTTAGATTCATTACTACAACACTTATTTTTTTGTACTTTATTACTTGTACAACAAGCATTGGATTCTGTTTTACTATTACAGCAATTACTACTCATATAAGTCATCTTCTTTCTTTATATAGTATGATATTGGCAATTTTCAATATCATCTTCAGTATCTTCAACTACTGAATCAATAAGTTTAAGCAATTCTAAAATTTGACGATCCTTTATTTGGTAATAAACATATTTACCTTCTTGTCTAGAAGTAACTAAGCCACAACCTTTAAGGCAAGATAAGTGTTGAGAAATACTAGATTGACTGATTTTCGATTGTTTAACAATCTCATTAACAGTCATTTCTTTCGACTTAAGTAACTCTAATATTGTCAAACGAGTTTTATTAGAAAGTCCATGTATAAAATGTGCTTTTAACTCTATATCTTGCATTTATTTCACCTCATATCAACTTAAACTAATATGAATAACATATTAACATTTTCTAATATGTTATTCAAACTTTCATTCATCCTTAATTAGATCTATTTATTGGTTTGTAATTATTCTTTCTTAAGATACGTTCCGATATTCATTTGGTGTTAATCCATCAAATTTCGGAACATATCTTTTATTCATATAATAATCAATATATTCACTGATGCCTGTTTCAAGATCTTCATATGTGCTGAATTGATTTCTATAGTAATATTCTGATTTTAACGTGCCCCAAAAAACTTCTATCGGTTGATTATCTAAACAACTTCCTGCTTTTGACATACTAATTTTTACGTTATATGTATCTAAATAGTTCTTGTAATGTTTAGAAGTGTATTGAAAACCTCTGTCACTATGTAAGACTGTATTAGATGCATCATTATTTTGTAAGGCTAATTTCAATGTGTCCATAACCAATTTTAAATCATTACGCTTACTCACTTTATAAGCAATTATAGCGCTAATATAAGCTTTTTGACCTTTTCCATAATTTAAGTAACTAATATCTGTAAACCATTTTTGATTTGGTTTATTGGCTTCAAAATTTCTATCCAATATATTTTCAGCTGTGAAATGTGGTTTGATTCTAGTCCAATTAGGACGTTTTTTTCTGATTTGTGCTTGTAAACCTAAAATTCGCATAATTCTTCTAATACATTTTATATTAACATTTAAATTGCACTCTCTTTTTAAAGCGTAATGTATCCTTACTACACCGAAGATTTCTTTAGAGTTCTTAAATATACGCTTAATTTCTTTTGCAATTAATTTAGCGCGTTTTTCATTATTAGAAATTTCTTTATTACACCATTTATAATAACCACTACGGCTGACTTCTAGACGCTCGCATAACATTTTAATACTGTAATTTTGTTCTCTGTTGAGCTCAAATATCATTTGATATAAATGTTCTTTATGACCTAATGAAAATGATTGTTTCGATACTTGAACTCTTGCCACTTTTTTACGATTGCTTTATCCATTTCTAAGTATTCTATTCTTGTTTTTAGTTTTTTATTTTCTAATTTTATTAGTTCTATTTCAGATAATTCTTGTCTTTTATTTTTTCCACGTTTATCTTTTAATCCATCTATACCATTCTTTTTATAGCTCTTCACCCAATGGTATATTTGTTGGTAGGAAACACCATATTCCACGGAAGCCTCATGATAGTTATAATTTTTAGCTATGACATTTTCAGTAATTTCAATACGTTCAGATAAAGTTGTTTTTCTTGATTTATTCATAGTGGAAAACCCTTTCCCTGTGCGCTTGTTAGATTTTCCCTTTTTATAATTTCTTAACCGCAATTTTAAAACTGATATAGAGCTAATATTATACTTGTTAACAACTTTATACAGTGGAATATTCCTTTCTAACACATCTTCTATAGCTATTGCTTTAATCTCTGCAGAGTATTTATTTCTTTTACTAAAAGGTTTTAATCCATCTACACCATAAGCTTTATATCTTCTTACCCATTCTTGTAATGTAGCGCTAGAAACTCCATTATTTTTTGCTGCACTATATCTAGATATATTTCCATCAACTATATCTTCAACTATTTTAATACGCTTTTCTAAAAAGCATCTTATTTGTAGTCATAAAAAATACACTCCCCTAATTATAGTTCACTTTTTATATTTAAAGTGTCTACTTTTAGGGGAGTGTATCAAAAATAGCCAGTAAATGCGTTTTTATGAATTCATTTACTGGCTTCTTTATTTACAATACTACGTATTTTTGGTTCACTTTCTTAGGGGACAGCTCCAGCCTGTAGTCTTCCGCTTGTCCTGTTATCTCAAGAGTCTTGGCAAAATATTTTAAAAAATTAAGGCACTTTCGTAAAAATCAATGTATGAAATTCTACTCAACAACAAATAAAAAATAATGAAAAATTATAACTTGGAATATTTTAAAGCGCAAATAAACAAAAAGCTTTCTGAATCGAAAACAAAAAATATCTACAGTCAAAGAAAAATTGGTGTAGAATCTGTTTCGGGATTTATGAAAGCTATTTGGGGTTTCATTTGAATGTCCGTTCGAGGAATAAATAAAGTCAAAAGTAAACTTGGATTTGTATTAATGGCATTTAATATAAGAAAAGTAGCAGCTCAACGAGCTGTATATGATCAAAATAATTATAAAAAAGGCAATTTCTATATTATTTCAATAGAAATTGCCTTTTTTTACTTGTCCAAGCACTTTATGTCTAGACCCTTTATTACGTATTTATTTAGCAAATAATTTTTTTTGTAGTTTTTCTTCACTGAAAACCCAACCGATATATGAGTGATCAATCATCATTTTTTTATCTAAATGAACTATAGCCACAAAAGAGTAATGTCCATTTTTTAAATACCGTAAATCAATCAATCTAATTTCCATTGAACCGTCATCAAGTTTTTGTGCTTTCCATCTATAGATAGAAGAGAAGTTTAAAAATGTTTTAATGTTTTTATCATTTTCAACATAATGCATTAATTCATCACTTGGGAAAGCGTGATGTTCAGCTTTATCACTAAACACTACATTTCTGCCGTAGCTTCTGCCCACATAATCATGATTTTCAGTTTGTATAGCCACACGCCATTCCATAAACTTCATCGTCGGGGCAACAAAAATTTTAACTGGTTTATGAGATTGTTTAATTTGTCTCAATGCAGTTTCTTTAATAATTTTTTGCATCTTAAATCTAATAATATAATAGATAAATAATATTATGAAGATGGGGAAAAAAGCGACGTATGGGTGTAGGCCGAAAACCCATAAGACGATACCGATACACCATAAAATAAAAATAATAGGGTCAAATGTGTTGATAACACTAAGTTGAATCCATTTATTTGTTATAGGTCGTAGTGCCTGTGTACCATAGGAATTAAAAATATCTACAAAAACATGTAAAAACACGGCTAATTGCGCCCACATCCAAATATGGGTAGCATCTAAATGTTTAAATAGCGTAAATACAATTAAAGTTATTAATAATGGCCATAATATTGTAAAAGGTATTGAATGCGTTATACCTCTATGATTTGATATATAAGTGGCATTATCTTTTAATTTAAAAACAGTATCACTATCTGGTATCAATGAACCCACAACTAATGTTGAAGCTGTAGCAACAAAAGAGGCTGACATAGCCGGGTCTTGCGTTGCGAGTGCGGTTAAACCGATACCCATAACGATATGTGTTCCTGTATCCATAAAAGTCACTCATTTCGTGTCTGATTTAATTTTATTATATACTATTGTTAATGTTTACCACTATTAAAAATAACAGATTTATAGAATTATCGAAAATCTAACGATTAGAAAAAAGAAAGTGTTGTGTATGAATGTATAATAAAGAGAATTTTAAAGACAACTTATTGCGTTGGTTTAATGCCGAACAACGTGAAATGCCTTGGAGAGAAACGAAAAACCCTTATTACATATGGTTAAGTGAAATTATGTTACAACAAACTCAAGTTGCCACAGTAGTAGATTACTATTTAAGATTTATTGAACGTTTCCCTACAATTGAATCTTTAAATAACGCGCAAGAAGATGAAGTTTTAAAACTATGGGAAGGGTTAGGCTATTATAGCAGGGCACGCAATTTTCATACTGCCATTAAAGATGTTTATCAAAATCATAATGGTACGGTACCTAGCGAACCTGAGCAGTTTGGTAATTTAAAAGGCGTTGGACCTTATACAAAAGCAGCAGTTATGAGTATTGCATTTAATAAACCACTAGCTACTGTAGACGGAAATGTGTTTAGAGTATGGTCGCGGTTAAATAACGATGACAGGGATACTAAACTACAATCAACTAGAAAAGCATTTGAGCAAGAATTGCAACCCTATGTCGAAACTCAGGCTGGCGATTTTAATCAGGCAATGATGGAACTTGGAGCGATGGTATGTACACCGAAATCACCGTTATGTTTATTCTGTCCTGTACAGGATAATTGTGAAGCATTTGAAAAAGGGACGGTGAATGATTTGCCAATTAAAACCACCAAGGTTTCGAAAAAAATAATTAAGCAACATGTCTATATTATTAAAAATAATGAAAGTGAATATCTTATCGAGCAACGCACGGCGAAGTTATTAAATAATATGTGGGAATTCCCTATGTATGAAGCTTCACACAAGGCCGATATTAATACTGAACTAGAAATGAATTTGACATTCTCAAATAAACCCATTTTTAAATTAAAGCATCAGTTTACTCATTTACAATGGGATATCGAAGTATATATGGCCGATGAAGTAATTGATAAACAACTAATTGTGTTGCCAATGCATATGCAGTGGATGCACTTAGATGATAAAGAACAATACAATTTTCCAGTTAGTATGACTAAGATTTATAATTTTTTAAAAGAACATTGATAAATTCGGAGTTATGCAAAGACTTATGTTATAATCAGAAATGTGAAATTAAGATAAGGTGGTGTGGAGCATGGTTAAAGAGTCCATACCTAAAGAAGGTCAGACGATAAAAATACAAAGTTATAAACACGACGGTAACATACACCGTGTTTGGTCTGAAACTACTATATTAAAAGGTACGGATCATGTGATAATTGGTGGCAATGATCATACTTTAGTTACAGAAAGTGATGGTCGTACTTGGATTACTCGTGAACCAGCAATTGTCTATTTTCATTCAGAGTTTTGGTTTAACGTAATTTGCATGTTTAGAGAAGATGGCGTTTATTATTATTGCAATCTCTCTTCACCTTTTGTCTGCGACGAAGAAGCGTTAAAATATATCGATTATGATTTAGATATTAAAGTTTATCCAAATGGGAAATATCATTTATTGGATGAAGATGAATACGAGCAACATATGAATCAAATGAATTATTCATCTGATATCGATAAGATTTTACGTCGTAACGTCGATATCTTACAACAATGGATTGAGCAAAAAAAAGGACCTTTTGCTCCAGATTTTATAAAGGTTTGGCGTGAACGTTATAAGAAAGTAAGAAATTATTAAGCATAATTAATGTATTAAATCTTAATATCCTTTATAGTGTTTCATGGGTTTATTAATTTTACAAAACAAAGTTTGATATAACCTTTTGTTAATTAAAATTTACAAAGCTAAACTTATAGCACTATAAATTTAGAATCAGCCTAGTTGAGTTTTCAACTCAGGCTTTTTCATTTGTTACGTAATTATAAAGGAGGAGAATGTCACATGATTCGCAGATATTTAACTTTTGTGAAACCATATAAATGGCGAATCATTGCTACTATTTTAATAGGTATTTTGAAGTTTGGTATTCCAATGTTGATACCGCTGCTTATTAAATATGTGATTGACTATGTTATCAATAACTCTTCAATCACGAATGATGAGAAATTCATGCGTTTGGGAATAGCAATGGGCATAGCGATATTTATCTTTGTCATTGTTAGGCCGCCAATTGAATATTTAAGACAGTATTTAGCACAATGGACAAGTAATAAAATACTATATGATATTAGAAAGCAATTATATAATCACCTACAAGCCTTAAGTGCACGTTTTTATGCTAACAACCAAGTAGGTCAAGTTATTTCAAGAGTGATTAATGATGTCGAACAAACTAAAGATTTTATATTAACAGGATTGATGAACATTTGGTTGGATTGTGTAACCATCATCATTGCATTATCAATTATGTTTGTATTGGACTTTAAATTAACACTTGCAGCAGTTTTTATTTTCCCTTTCTATATATTAACTGTATATTTCTTCTTTGGACGTTTGAGAAAATTGACGCGCAAAAGATCTCAAGCTTTAGCAGAAGTTCAAGGCTTTTTACATGAACGTGTACAAGGTATGTCCGTGATAAAAAGTTTTGCAATAGAAGATAATGAAGCGGAAAATTTCGATAAACGTAACAAGCATTTCTTAAATAGAGCATTTAAACATACAAGATGGAATGCTAATTCGTTCGCAGCGATTAATACTGTTACCGATATTGGACCACTTATTGTTATAGGTGTAGGTGCCTATTTAGCAATTACCGGTTCAATTACTGTAGGTACTTTAGCAGCATTCGTTGGTTATTTAGAACAACTATTTGGACCATTAAGAAGATTAGTTTCATCATTTACAACATTAACGCAAAGTTTTGCATCAATGGATCGTGTATTCCAATTAATGGACGAGGATTACGATATTAAAAATAAAAAAGGCGCACAACCAATAGAAATAAAACGTGGAAATATAAGTTTAAATAATGTAAGTTTCAAATATAATTCTGATGAAGAAAAGGTATTGAAGGATATTAATTTAGATATAAATCAAGGACAAACTGTTGCCTTTGTAGGTATGAGTGGGGGAGGTAAATCCACACTTATTAACTTAATTCCTCGTTTTTACGACGCAACGGAAGGTTCTATCGATATAGATGGAACAAACATTAAACATTACTTAACAGGAAGTTTAAGAAATCAAATTGGCTTAGTACAACAAGATAATATTTTATTCTCAGATACTATAAAAGAAAATATATTACTAGGTAGACCTAATGCAACAGATGAAGAAGTAATAGAAGCGGCGAAAATGGCAAATGCTCACGACTTTATTATGAATTTATCTGAAGGTTACGATACAGAAGTTGGTGAACGAGGCGTTAAATTATCGGGTGGTCAAAAACAACGTGTTTCTATTGCTCGAATATTCCTAAATAATCCACCAATAATTATCTTAGACGAAGCTACTAGTGCACTTGATTTAGAAAGTGAAGCAATCATACAAGATGCATTGAATGTATTAAGTGAAAATAGAACCACATTAATTGTAGCCCATAGACTTTCTACCATTACACATGCCGATAAGATAGTCGTAATGCAAAATGGTGAAATTGTGGAAACAGGCACGCATAAAGAATTAATCGCTAAACGTGGTGCTTATGAACATCTTTATAAAATCCAAGATCTATAGAAAAATGAGCCTGAGACTTCATTGTCTCAGGCTCTACTTTTATTTAGGCAGTAGATGACTGAATTGAAAATGAGCTTGTATCAAGCGTCTTTTAACTCTAGTCATCTTTGCCTGGCGGGACTATAAAATTCTTTATAAAAATGAGATTTTTGTCCTGCTTCTTTTTAATCTATAAGTCGAAATCTTCTTCTAACAATTCAATCTTATTGTCGTCTTGGTGATATGAAAAGAAACTAATTCGCAGTCTATCTAAATGCCGTAAAGTATAGCGATATTCTTCAATTGCCGAAATGATTTGCATGATGTTAGCGTATGAATATTCTGTTTGGTAAGGATTTTGTATTAACTCTTTTTGGAAAGCATCCATTAAGTCTTTCTTTTGCGGATTATCTACAGAAGTATCTTCAAAATCCACATCATATTTTGCTTTCTTAGATAAACTAATGAATATTTGTTCATGAAATGCTGTTAATGAATCGATATCTAATTTAATTTGTAATAATAATTCATTATTTAAACTGTGTAAGTCATGTTGGTATCGGTTCATACGTTTTAGTACAGCATAAGCCTGGCGTGTGACGAGTACAATCTCCTTGAACAGTATCTTTTTACGATTTTGAGCGTGAAGTTGCTTTTTAGTGATAGGTCGTTCTTCCTCGTAGTACTCAAATATTTGTTCAAGTTTTAATACACGTTTGCTTATTAATCCTCTATCTTCTTTTATTTGATGATATTCAGAGGTGTCATTTAATACTAATTTAAACCACATGAATATATCGGTCGAGATATTTAGTGCGTTGTAATATAACTTTGACTCGAATTTCGGTGGTAAAAATATTAAGTTTACGATTGAGGAACTAAGTACGCCAATCATCACTAGTATAAATCTAAATAATGCAGATACGTAAAAGTTACCGGTATGTTGTCCCATAATTATTAATGCAGTTACACTAGCCAACGTAGCCACGTGGGCTAAATTAAATCTGAATAAAATAGCTATTAATAATATAACGGTAACGCCCATAATGACAAAATGATTGCCAAAAGCTGTAACCATTAAGACTGCTAAAATAGCACCTATTATATTCCCATTAGCTCGGTCAGCAATTGTTTTTATCGATCTGTAAACACTGGGTTGCATAGCAACAACAGCACTGACAGCAGCAATGGATTTCAAGCCTGCTTCTTTAGGTAAAAGAGAAGCGATAGCCAAAGCAAGTATAACTGCTATACCTGTTTTTATAACACGAGCTCCTAACTTCAAAAGTACCGCTCCTTCGGTATTATATTTAAATAAATCTATTATTATTGTTATACAATGATTAACAACAAAATTCAAGTTTATTTCATTTGACTAAATGCATAATCGGCAGCTTCTAAAGTCTCGTCTATATCTAGTTCTGTATGTTCGGTTGTTAAGAACCATGCTTCAAATTTAGAAGGGGCTAAGTTAATCCCTTGATGTAACATCAATTTAAAGAATTTCGCAAAGGCTTCACCATCTGAATTTTCGGCTTGATCATAATGCGTTACTTTTTCATTAGTGAAATATAACGTTAGCGCACCATAAACTCTATTTACTGTAGCTGTGATGTTATGTTGTTCAATTGATTTTAATAAACCATCTTCTAATCGTTTACCTAAATTATCTAGTTGTTCATAAACACCGTCTTGTTCTAAAACTTCTAATAAAGCAATTCCTGCCTTCATAGAAAGTGGGTTACCTGCCATAGTACCTGCTTGATAGGCTGGACCAAGAGGGGCAACGTGTTCCATAATATCTTGTCTACCACCATATCCACCAATTGGTAAACCACCACCAACAATTTTTCCGAAAGCTGTTAAATCTGGGTAAACTTTATATAGATCTTGGGCAGCACCATAATGGAAGCGGAAAGCTGTAATAACCTCATCATAAATTACTAATGTACCATTATCATGAGAAATGTCGTTTACACCTTCTAAGAAACCTGGTTGTGGTTCAACCATACCGAAGTTACCTACAATGGGTTCGACTAAAACACATGCGATTTGGTCTCCCCAATAATCAATTGCTTCTTTGTAAGCATCTAAGTCATTGTAAGGTACTGTAATAACTTCTTGTGCAACACTTTCAGGGACACCTGCCGAATCAGGAGAACCTAATTGTGATGGGCCACTTCCTGCTGCGACAAGTACTAAATCTGAATGGCCATGATATTGACCAGAAAATTTAATGATTTTATTTCTTTTAGTATAGGCACGTGCGACACGAATTGTTGTCATTACTGCTTCTGTACCTGAGTTAACAAAACGAATTTTTTCTAATGACGGAATCGCGTCGCGTAATTTTTTGGCAAAGTCAATTTCTAATCGTGTAGGAGTACCATATAGCACACCTTTAGCTGCTTGTTCTTGTATTGCTTTAGTAATGTGTGGGTGAGCTTGACCAGTAATGATTGGGCCATAAGCTTGAAGGTAATCTATATATTTATTACCATCTTCATCATATAGATAAGCGCCTTTACCTTCTTTCATCATAACAGGGGCACCACCGCCTACTGCTTTATAAGAACGTGAGGGTGAATTAACACCGCCCAAAATATATTCATCAGAGAATTTTTGAAGTCTTTCGCTTTCTGTGAATTTCATATATATCAACCTCTTTTAATTTAATATTTTCAACTATTATCGTATCATAAAATTAACTATTAAAAGAAATAGGTGAGACGATGTTACAAAAAGGACAACAATTTCCAGATTTTGAATTAGAAAATCAAGATGGAGCTACAATTTCAAAGAAAGATTTAGCGGGCACAAAAGCTATACTGTATTTTTATCCTCGTGATAACACGCCGACTTGTACTACAGAAGCTTGCGATTTTAGAGATAATATAGAAGCATTTAACGAGTTAGATGTACAAGTGTATGGAATAAGTGGAGATTCTAAAAAGAAACACCAAAATTTTAAAACGAAGCATGCCTTGAATTTTGACTTATTAGTAGACGCTGAATTTGAACTTTCAAAAGCTACAGGCGTTTATCAATTGAAGAAATCATTTGGTAAAGAATCAATGGGCATTGTTAGAACTACTTTTGTTATTGATGAAAAAGGTGAAATTATAGATGTGATCGAGAAAGTTAAAGTTAAAACTCAGATAGAAGAATTAAAAAGCATACTGGGGTGAATCGAATGAAGGCAGTAAGCTTAATAAGATTAGGTGATAAAGAGGAAATATTACAAGAAGCTTTACCTAGTGTTGAATTTGTATTTACAAGCGGCATGGATGAAATCAACGAACAAGACAAAAAGAATTTAGACATATTATTTGGTGTAGATAAATTAACCGAAGCATTTTTAGATGAATGCCCTAATTTAAAATGGATAGCTTGGTATGCCACAGGTGTAGACAAATTACCTCTAGCGTATTTACAACAAAGAGAAATTATACTAACAAATAATAGAGAAGCACATGTCGTACAAATGTCCGAATTTATAATCAGCTATATACTAGCCGACTATAAAAATATGCGTACTTCATATAACAACCAAATAAATAGACATTATGATAGTAGATTAGTAAGCAAAAATTTAAGTGGACAAAGTATTTTATTTTTAGGAACGGGCAGTATAGCGCAAAGAACTGCACAACTGGCTAAAGCATTTGGTGTTAAAGTAATAGGTGTAAATACAACAGGAAAAGAAGTTAAATATTTCGATGAAACTTATAATATGGAAGAACTTAATAATATAGTCAACTCAGCAGATATCGTTATTAATACGTTGCCGCAAACACCAAGTACTGTCCATCTTTTAACTAAACATCATTTTGAATTAATGAAAGATACCGCATTATTTATAAATGTAGGGCGTGGTTCTATAGTGAAGAATGATGTAATCATAGACGCGTTGAAAAATAATATAATCAGACACGCATATTTAGATGTGTTTGAAAACGAACCATTATCTGAAGATAGTGTTTTTTACGATTTAAATAATATATCAATAACAGCTCACATATCAGGCAACAATACTGAATTTAGTGATGTAGTAACAGCGACATTTATTGAAAATTTAAAATCATTTCTCAATAGAGAAGAAGTAATTGAGAATAGAGTTGACACAAGTAGGGGTTATTAACCTTTATTAGTCTAATAATATTGACATTTTACTCTTGTAACAGTTATATTAGTATTAAGTAATAATAATTATTATATAGAAAGATGGTGAGGAAAATGAGTGCAGAAATGGAAAGCATTGAACATCAACTTGAAGATTCAATTGCTTCATTAAGAACAGCTGGTATTAGAATAACGCCGCAAAGACAAGCTATTTTAAAATTCTTGATTGCTGCAGAGTCACATCCAACAGCTGACGAAATTTATCAAGCACTGTCACCAGATTTTCCTAATATAAGTGTTGCTACAATTTATAATAATTTACGTGTTTTTAAAGATAAAGGTATTGTTAAAGAATTAACTTATGGAGATTCATCAAGTCGATTCGATTTTAATACTCACAACCACTATCATGTGATTTGTGAAAACTGCGGCAAGATTGTTGACTTCCATTATCCACAATTGGATGAAGTAGAACAACTAGCTCAGCACGTAACTGAATTTAATGTATCACACCACCGTATGGAAATTTATGGTGTCTGTAAAGAGTGTCAAGATAAAGGATATGAATAAGATTTAAAGAGAGGAGCGTTTCCTCTCTTTTTTTATGTTGATGAATAATTTAGCTAAAAACGATAATATTATTACACAAAATTATCTTTTAATACATTTAAACGACAATAGGTTAATGATTAAGTAAATATAAACTAAATTAATTCCTCATTCTTATTGACGTTGTTTTAGAAACTTGATACTATATAAAAGTCGTCAAAACAAGCACCGAATAGCGACTTAAATTTTCAAAAAGAAAATGACTGTTAGTGTAAATTTGGTACTTGTGCAACAGGCAAAATCAATATAGAATAATAAATGTTGAGTTAAGAACAAAATAAACTTTCTTAAATTAATTAATAAATTTATTATTGACTTAACGAAATATTAATGTTACAATAATTTCTTGTAACGCAACAAATGAACATTGAAAACTGAATTGCAATATGTCAACGTTAATTCCAAACGCAACGAT
>NZ_JAVTDB010000029.1:0-4365 GCF_032139365.1 Staphylococcus kloosii | reverse complement strand
AACAAAATACTGAAAATAAAATACCTAAAAAAGGTGTAGGGACTTGGATGGGCAAAAATATTAACCATTTAACTAAAAAGTTTGGTCAAGCAAATCGTACATATCCATACCAAAATGGTTTTAAAAATTATGTGTTTAGGGGCAATAATCAATATTATGTGGTGACGACGAAAAAAGACATTATTAAATCAGTGTATGCCACAGGTAAAAATGCCGATGTTAGCCCACTTAAAATACAAGACAGAGCTTCTTCAGTATTCGAACATCTAACGATAAATCCAGAACCCACAATTCATGTTAATGGAAAAAAATATGATATAGAATTATCAGATGAAGATATGAAAACACAAACGTTAGTTAAGTTCGGTAAAATGTATGCACAAGTATACGTAGACCAACAATCTAATAAGATTATCGGTGTACGCTTTTTAGACAGTGATGCACTTAACACGTTTAAACCATATCAAACTGTTAATTCAGAAGATGCTAAAAAACCAAGAGAAGATGCGTTACCTTATGAACAAAATCCAAATCAATTAATGACTTTATATGAAATCACTAATGAAATGAGAAAACTTAAAGGATTAAAACCTTTAAAAGTGAATAACCAACTCTCTCATATAGCGTCTTATAATTTATATGATGCTACGGGTTCAGACAGTGTTGAATTTACTGAAGATGCATTAAAACAACAGTTAAATGCTAAACAAGTACCATTCGTCTCAACGAGTCAAAATGTCGGTTACGAGTTTAATGATGTACCAACGCTAATCCATAGTTGGATGAACTCAGATATACATCGCTCAAGAATGCTAAATACGAAATATAATCAAATGGGCGGAGATGTAATGGACGATTACTATACGTTAATATTTATCAAAGACAAATAAGGCGAGGTGTATCAATAGATGATTACAGAAGAAACAGTATCAGTTTTAGATGATATTGAAGGCTTAGGAGAAATGATTGTTAAGTCAGAATTATATCAAGACTATCAGATGGCAGAGAAGGAATTAGCACATAACGATGAGGCCCATTTATTATATCAAGCATTTTTAAAATCAAAAGCAAAGTATGACGAAGTTATGCGTTTTGGTAAATATCATCCCGATTATCAAAATGTCATGATGGATACTCGAAAACGTAAAAGAGCATACGAAACTTTACCAGTAGTTGTCGACTTCAAGAAAAAAGAAATGGCGTTACAAACATTAGTAGATGAAATTATTACAAAAATTGCATTTGCTTTTTCTGAGAATGTAAAAATTGAAGCGGGGAATCCGTTCTTTCAAAAAGATGCAGGTGGTTGTTCGACTGGTGGTTCATGTAACTGTTCATTATAATATACTTAAAAGCACTCAAACTGAGTTTGAGTGCTTTTTATATGCTTATACATTTATAGTTGTATAAACGTGCGTTGAAGTTTAAATATATTGATTAAGAAATTGCTTTAAAACGGTCGGCTAATTCAGGGTTATCGATAACTATCGTGTGTGCGCCTTTATTTATTAAATCCTGCATTAAATCTATATTGTTAACATCATAATAGCCAGGAATAATATTGCGTTGGATTAACCAAGAAATAAATTTTGTTGAAGTTAAACTAATGCCTTTAAAATTAGGAGGCATCTGGAAAGTATTGGCATTACCTTGATAAGTATTGCCAAGGCCCGACATAAATTTTATAAATCCATCGGCCACTTCGTTTTGGCTAGCACCTATAGCTACAACGCCATTACTAATGTCGTTAAAACGTTTTATTTGTTGTTCGTGGAAACTCGTAACTAATACACGATCTTGAGCATTGTGTTTAATAATTTCTTCAAATATAATGTTTGGCGCTAATCGACCTTGCTCGCTATTAGGTGCATCTTTTAAATCAACATTTATAAGATAATTTGGATATAGAGTTAATAATTCTGCAAAAGATAAAATTTTAGCATCTTTGTGTCCACGATAAACATATTGCCTGTTAATATCTGAAAAATAATAGCCGGCGTCCAACTGTTTAAGTTCTTCTAATGTATGTTCTGCTACTTTGCCAGAACCATTAGTTGTACGATCAACTGTAGCGTCATGAAATACTACTAGTTGTTTATCTTTCGTTAATCTTACATCAGTCTCGAATCCGTCTATTTTATAATTAATAGCGTTGTCGAATGCTAATTTTGTTAATTCAGGTCTCACGGCCATACCACCTCTATGTGCGAAAATATAAGGTGCAGGATGCGTGAAAAATGCAGGAATTGTTTTGTCTTTAGGTTTAAGTGTATACTTAGAGATGAAAAACATACTACTTACCACACCGATTGTAGTGACGAATGTTGCTTTTAGTAAGGTATTTATTTTAGTCATTGTAAACCTCCTTAGTGGATACATATATGTAATATCGTATCAAAACGTGTATAAGTATAAAAGAAAATATCATTTATAATTTTATGGAGACGTGATATTATGAAGTGGCTAATAAACGGAGTGATGAAGAATATGAACATAATTTCAAGAACAAGTTTAATTATTTATCTTAAACATATGAAACACGAACGACAAATTCGAAAATTTGGCCACATCGTTGCTACAAATAAACAAAAGAAATATGTCGTTTTGTATGTTAATGAAGCGGATGCTGATGATGTCGTTAATAAATTAATGAAACTTAAATATGTGAGAAATATTGATGGTTCACCCTATAAATATTTGAAAAAAGTATATGACAAAGAGAAACATGAATTATCTTAATAGTTGAAATTGTTGTTATTAAAATCACTTATTGTAATGGTGGTATCCAGTTTTGTAGTCGTAATACGCTTTTTAAATAATTAAAGTATAATTCGTTATCATGAAAGGTTTCGGGTGGCTGAACGTCTATACCTTTAATGGGTATATTATAGTTGTTTGCGCTAGCAGTAATAATATCATTCTTCTTATTACTTTGTGGGTATGGATACGTTACTGCATTTAACATAATGTAAATAGCTTGAAAGTGATTTTCCGAAGTTGGCTGCATGACTAAAGCAACGGAACTAAGTTGTTTTTGCGATTTAGGAGTATGGAAAAATACTACAGCATCAACACGTTTGTAGTTATATTCGATAAGTGTTGTAAATTCAAATAAATCAGTTAGACCTTCTCCTAGATAAATAAAAGACTGTTTCATAAGGAACCTCCTAATTAATATGCATAATGCATTATATAAAATATATTTCGGGATTGGAAGTGGGAGTACCATGAGAGTGATTTCTGGTATACATAAAAGTAAACCTTTAGAAAGCATGGAAGGTCGTAATACTCGACCTACTATGGATAAAGTTAAAGAAGGAATTTTTAATAGTTTGCATGAAATTAACGGTATTGGTCTAGACCTTTTCGCTGGAAGCGGCGCATTAGGTATAGAGGCACTTTCTAGAGGCATGGAAAAAATGATTTTTGTAGACCAAAACTTTAAAGCAGTGCAAGTGATAAAAGGGAACTTAAAAAGTTTAAATATCATGGATAAAGCTGAAGTTTATAAAAATAATGCAGACAGGGCACTCAAAGCACTAAATAAAAGAGAAATTCAATTTGATGTTATCTTTTTAGATCCTCCATATGAAAAAGGACTGATAGACGAGGCCTTGTTAGGAATTGATAAATTTGATTTATTAAAAGAAAATGGTATTATCGTTTGTGAGTTTAATCATAAAGAGGATATTGATTATACAGCTTTTGAAGCAATTAAACGTTATCATTATGGATTAACGGATACTTTGTTACTTAAAAAAGGAGTTTCGTATGACTAATACAAAAGCAGTAATCCCAGGTAGTTTTGATCCCATTACTTATGGTCATATCGATATAATCGAACGAAGTGCGGATCGATTTGAAGAAATACATATTTGTGTTTTAAAAAATAGTAGTAAGTCTGGAACATTTTCAGTAGATGAACGTATCGAGTTAATTAAGGCATCTGTTAAGCATTTAGCTAATGTGGTTGTTCATCAATTTAGCGGATTGTTAGTAGATTTTTGTGATGAAATTGGAGCCAAAACAATTATCAGAGGGTTAAGAGCGGTAAGTGACTTTGAATATGAATTACGTTTAACGTCTATGAATAAAAAGTTAAATAGTGATGTTGAAACTTTTTACATGATGACGAGTACAAATTATTCATTTATAAGTTCAAGTGTAGTTAAAGAAGTTGCTGCTTATAAAGCGGATGTATCTGATTTTGTACCCAAACATGTTGCTAAAGCATTGAATGATAAATTTAAAAAATAACAAATAATAAAAGCCAAGCAATATAATTAAGTTATATTGTTTGGCTTTTATTTATGTTAATACTGTATCGTTTTTTTAGGTGGTAGTAATGTTTGTTTAGATGAATAT
>NZ_JAVTDB010000028.1:0-10738 GCF_032139365.1 Staphylococcus kloosii | reverse complement strand
AATCACTGCGTGAGTTACAGTGAAGTGAAAAAGGTATTTCATTATTTTACAATTAGCGTCCTTTTTTTATGTCATGTAATATTCAAAATTTTGGCACAGACGTTTTGAGCATTGAATAGTTAACTATCGACTGTAATATTCTCGTAATCTGCGCACATGCTAAGACAAAATTTATAATTTTAGTAACCTCTATAAGATAGGGAATGATAAAAAAGAACATTTTACTAACTGGCGCAACAGGAAACTTAGGTCGGTTCATAACTAATCAATCACTTGATGAAAACATTGAGAACTTCTATAATTTCAAATTCTACAAAAACTTTTTCTAGCTATAATAGAGCATATTCATAAAAAGCTGCTAAATCCAATTAAATATGGATTTAGCAGCTTTTAACTACTATTATTAATTTTTATTTTTCTTCTGACTAAAATAATAACCGACTAATAATAAAATAATCCATAACGGCGAGTAAAATAATGCGATACGTGTGTCATCGGCAAATAGCAACATAATTAAAACGAACACGAAAAATGCCAATGCAGCATATGAGCCAATAATGCCGAATGGATTTTTGAATATAGATTTTTTATGCAATTCAGCATTTTCTTTCCTATATTTGATGTAACAAATTAATATAATAGACCAAATAAAAATAAAGAATATCGTGGCTAACGTTGTCACTAATGTAAATACTTCATCTGGAATAAAGTAATTTAGTATTGCTGAGAAGAAGAGCACGACGCCTGAAAATATTAACGCAGGATACGGTACGCCACGTTTATTTATTCTTCCAAGTATTTTAGGTGCATGACCCGTATTACCCAAACCATAGACCATTCTACTATTACTAAACAAACCACTATTCGCAGCACTTGCAGCTGATGTTAACACTACAAAATTTACAATGCCTGCCGCTGCAGGTATCCCTGCTAAGACAAATAAATTCACGAATGGACTTTCTGTTGCCGAAACTTTGTTCCATGGTGTAATGCTCATAATGATTAATAAACTAAGCACGTAAAATATTAAAATACGATACCCTAATGAATTTACTGCTTTAGGTAAGTTCTTTTCAGGATCTTTCGTCTCACGTGATGTCACACCGACGAGTTCAATACCTACGAAACTAAAGACCGCCATTTGGAACGCCAATAAGAAGCCCATTGCCCCATTTGGGAAAGGTCCACCATGAGTATATAAATTATGAAAACCTGATTGGATGCCTGTGCTGGATTTAAAGCCAGTAAAGATTAACCATAAACCAATTACTATCAATAAGCCAATGGCAATAATTTTAATTAAGGCAAACCAAAACTCAACTTCTCCAAAAAGTCTTACTGTCATTAAATTTAAAATTAATAAAATCAGTACCGTACCAATCGCTGATACATATGAAGGTATATCTGGGAACCAATATTGAATATATTTAGCTGCCGCCGTTATATCGGCTATGCCTGTTGCAACCCAACAGAACCAATAGGTCCAACCTGTCAAAAACCCAAATAGATGACCTAAATAATGTTCTGCAATATCAGTAAACGAATTATACTCACTATTCGATAATAGTAATTCTCCCAACGCTCTCATCATGATAAATAAGAAAAATCCAATAATGATATATACTAATAAAATGGATGGACCGGCTAAAGAAATACTTTTACCTGCACCCAAAAATAATCCTGTGCCAATCGCTCCCCCAATGGCAATCAACTGAATATGTCGATTGGTCATTTTACGTTGCAATTCATGATCTTTCATTGCTATTCACTCTCTCCTAAATAAAAACTGTAGTAATTATGTATTGTCTTTAGTGCATACGCTTATTTTCAACCTACAAAATGGCTTCAATTCTTTTATTTTGCTATTGCTAATTGATGATTTTTGCAATAAAAAAACTTCGCCATAAATTAGAGAAGTTAATGTTGAACACATTATCAAACTTTAAAGAAAACTATTCGTATGGAAATAGTTAGAATTATAGATATACCCATGCCATTAATGTAATCAATCGCTAATCTAATGTTAGATTCAATGCATTGTAGCGTAGCTATGATATTTAATAGAAATACTTATAAAACATCCTCAAAAACAATATGTATATCATATTACTATTTCAATTTATTCTCAACAATAATATTCTGAATTTTCCTTAAATACGTAGATAATATAAAATCACTAAACGCATTAGTAACATAGCACTTCAAGTAACACAAAAAATTTAAAAGCCCCTTCAATAAATGAATTGGAGGGGGCTTTATTGGTTATTTTGAGAATTTTGCTAGGCAGTCTAACCAATCTTGATGACCATTAATCATTGGATGGCTTTCGTCTTGTGCCATTGCTTTCGCAGGTGTGCCAATTTGAGATTCTTGCGTTAAAATTCTTAGTCTGTTTTGTGGTAGTTTTTCGATAAGCCAAGCGTGATAGACGTCTAAAAACTCATCTCCTATCGCATTGTTCCAACCATGCCAAGCAATGCGAGCTATATTTGCTTCAATCACAAGTTCTTCCATTTCCGCTTCTATAGCAAAACCAAAAGTTTTAAATTTGAATCGTGTATCTTGTTGTAACTTAGCTGATGTCTGATTATACATATTTATATCACTGCTGTTTGCATAATATTGTTCCCATTTTGAAGTATCAATCAGATTTTCTATAACATTTTCAAACGCTAAATCTTTTACTATTATTTCATTTGAAGCAAAATTATCAGTCATGCCAGGCAGCCATTTTTGTGGCCAATTAATCTCATTTAACATATTATCTCTCCTCTTATTAAAGTCGAAGTAAGCATACCACCGTCTTATTCGCTTGAGAAGATTGCACTTTTTTGTAAGTTACTATCAAAAAAGTAACTATACTGTATTATTGTGTACCCTTTTCAACAATGTAATCGCTCATATATGTTTCGCCCCAATTACACATTTCATTTAAAATTGTTTCTAGCGTTTTGCCATAATCTGTAATGTAATATTCTGTTTTCGGAGGTACTTCTGGATAGATCACCTTTTCAATAAAGCCATCTTGTTGTAGTTCTTTCAACTGTTGGCTAAGCATTTTAGGTGTCGCTTGCGGTAATCGTTTTTGTAATTCATTAAATCTCAACGTATCGTCTAGTAAATACCACAATATAATAGGCTTATACTTGCCTCCAATTAAACTTATAATTGCTTCGACGGGACAATTAAACAATCTATCTTTCATAATTAATCCTCCTATTGTATATTTCATTAGTTTAAAAATAAAATAGATGCTATATTTTATACTCATCATTCATATTTAACCGCGCTTTATACACTTTTTACGAGCTATTGGTGTTTACTATGATAAATATTATAATTTGCTAACATGTTACCTTTGTTTAATCTTTTGACCATCTGTCACTCTTATAACAATAAATGTATCAATTAATTTGTTCTTATTAAATGTTTTGATTAACTTTGGAGTCACATTACCTTGAATTTTAAAAGGGATTACCTTTTGTACATACAATCAATAAGAAATCATAGTTAGCTGAATAGTAAGAAAGTGATCTTATTGTATTAATGTTGTAACTCATGATGCTTTAATTCTACTATAAGTTTTGATTCAAGCTAATCACGCGTTTTAAAAGCTAAATATTTATAGCAATGTACTACACACTTTATATAAAACTTTAAAAATCAATAAATTTTTATTATTTAAAATTATATTGTTTTTGAGCTTAATTTTTAGACTTAACTCGTACATAATAAAATCAATAAAAAATTAGGAAGAGCATATGATTAAAGCAATCCTTTTCGATTTGGATCAAACGCTACTGAATAGGGAAGTATCCCTAGACGCTTTTATTGACGCACAATATGAACGATATATCGATTATTTAAGTTCTATCTCAAAAGCTATGTTTAAAAGTAAGTTTATTGATTTTGATAATAATGGTTACGTATGGAAGGACAAAGTCTATGAACAGCTACTCGAATATTTTAATATTCAAGCGTTAACTAAAGATGAACTTTTAAAGGACTATATAACTACTTTTTGTGATTACTGTGTCCCTTTTCCACATTTATTCAAAATATTAAATGATTTAAAAGCGCATAATTATAAATTAGGAATTATTACAAATGGCCAGTATCCCTTTCAACTTCATAATATAAATGCCCTAAAATTAGATAAGTATATGGATACTATTTTAATATCTGAGCAAGAAAATATAAAAAAACCAAATCCTCTAATTTTTGAACAAGCTGCTAACTACCTTGGTCTACCAATACGCGCGTGTTTATTTGTCGGCGATAACTTCGTAAATGATTACCAAGCCGCTATAAATGCCGGCATGCATGCTATATTTAAAGCAAATCATCAAGCTATACCAGATAGCAATATACCTTTCATCGATGATTTGGAGGAACTAGTACAATTATTAAAAAACGTCTAGCAAAGACGCTAGACGTTTTTGTTATTTACCTTTATGTTTGGCTTTCGCTTTTTCACGCTTAATCTTGCGCTTACGTGCTTTAAAGGCATCTTTTTTAGCCTTACTTAATTTTTTACGCTGTTTCTTATGCAATTGATGTTCTTCCTTAATCGCCAACTGTGCTTTAGTTATAACTTTAGGTGCTTGTTGTGCTTTAGCCACTTGTCTTTGTAAACGTTTAGGATTAACTTTATTGCTTTTCACTTTGGTATCTACCGTCGTTTGTGTTGTATTTAACAAAGGTAACAACTTGTGATAAATAAAATTTAATATTTGTTCATCATTTGGTTCTGTACCGAAAGTATATTTAACAAATTTAGACTTCCCTTCTGTCTTATATTCAACAAGTGCAACGAAAAATTGGCCATTATGGAATAATGATAAGTCCATGATGTCGCCTCCTCAAAAATTTTTCAGAAATGATGGACGACCTGAGGAGGAAGGTTACTGACAAAGTATACTTTGCATTGGGACTACCAACCCAATTGTGTTTCTACATTTCTATGTTTATCTTAACGAATTATGCACCATAATTAAAGTTACTGTAGTATGAAGATTAATAATTATGAGATAAATCCACAAAATACTCGCTTTGCCATTGCTGTGTTGTTAAGGCAGTTTTGTTTAATTGTTGTTCCCAATTTGGATAAACACGCAAAGCCATCTTCCCTTTATATGATTCTGACTGTACTATCCCCTTTTTTAATAATATGTCCTTAGGGAAATAAATTGTCCTTTATGATTATTATCAATAACATTAATGACCAATGTATCGGGAAAATCTTCATATTTAAATGGAGTATTTTTATTTTCTTGGTTTTTATGCCATATCGCTACAAAATAGCCTGCTTTCTTCGGTGTTTTTTTAGCCAACCTACTTTTATAACATTTACCCTTTATATATAGATTCATAGCTTCATATTCACTATTCCACGTTTCTATTTCAATTGCTTTATTTGGTATATGAGAGAACTTCGTTTTTAGTAATGCTATAGAATTATAATGCGTTACATCGCAATTCGACATCTATCTTTCTCCTTTTATAGTCATCGTTTAAATTACATGATAATTAAAAATATCTCACTCTCATTTATAGTCTATCATAAGCAGTTTACACACGTATAAACAGTGGAAAATTTAGTCATACTTGATTGTAAATAATTTTAGAAAAACGAAATCTTTGACCTTTCTTTACCATTTAATGTACCCTAATGCTGTATTAAATATTAAGGGGGATTATATATATGTCTAAAGATACTCAAAATAATAACCAATCAGATGTGCTTACAGAAAAACTATTAGAAACTAGAACAGTAGTAATTTCCGGGGAAATAAACGATGAAGTTGCCAGGGACGTCTGCAACAAATTATTATTATTAGAGTCTATGAGTGATGACCCTATTAATTTATTCATTTCAACACAAGGCGGCCACGTAGATTCTGGTTTTTATATACGTGATATGATCAATTTCATTAAGCCAAAAGTTAATATTATAGGTTCAGGTTGGGTCGTAAGTGCCGGTATTTTCATCTATTTATCAGGAGAAAAAGATAGAAGATACAGTCTCCCTAATACGAGATTTATGATGCACCAACCAAGTGGCGGTGCCCAAGGACAATCTACTGAACTCGAAATTACTGCGAAAGAAATCGTTAGAACAAGACGTAAAATCAATGAAATCATCGCACAAGAAACTGGCCAATCTGTAGAAAAAGTAGAAGAAGACACAAACAGAGACTACTGGTTAACAGCTGAAGAAGCGCAACAATACGGTATTGTAAATAAAATTATTAACACTAGAGACGAAATTAAATAAGCTGAATAATAAAAAGGTAACTTTGTATAAAGTTACCCTTTTTGATATTGCTAAAAATGCATTGAAAATATTAGTTAGCTTACTTATAAATTTTTATAATCTTCAACGCTTTGGATGCGTTGTTTTAGCTCTGTAATAGCATTATCAAGTTCATATGTTGCGTAGCTACCAGCTAGTAAATTTTGTGCACGTGCTACAGAAGTTTTTAATTGAGCCTCGTCTTGGTTGACTGACAAATGACTCTCAGTTAAATAACTTTGTGCTTGCGTTATAAGTCGATTCAATTGATGTTTTTTCTTACTTAACTCTGCCTGACCAGCTTCAGATTGTAAATGAACTTCAAATATTTCGTTATATATTGACGATATTTTATTGATAGCCGTTAACACGACTGCTTCGTTTTTAGCGTTTTTCTTTTTATCCGCATATCTTAATACACTTGTTAATTTATTTTGATAATAGCTTGAACCCGTTGCTTTAGCCCACTTAACATAGTAGTGACGTGATTCAAGTAAGCTTTGTAAATTTTCTTTTGGCGAAACTGAGTCATTACGAAATTGATATTTTTCCGCTGCACTTATCTTACTTTCTTGTACTGTTGAAACGCCTGTCGTAAATAATAATGCGCCTGTAATACCAATAATTAGTTTATTCTTGATGTTCATTGAATGCCTCCTATTGTTAGTATTCCAAAATTAATCATATATTATTATATAACGATTGAATATATTTAATCTTGCTTTAGTAAAAAGCATACAAAAATAAGTAAAACTCTGAGATATGCTTCTTCCAGAGTTTTAAAGTGAATAATCTTTAGTTGTTCAAGCATTTTCATTTCATCGTAACCAATCGAATGACTCGTTTTAATGCCATTACAACTTTTCATTTTTTGTTACAATAATAGTATCATAACTACTAAGGAGTTATATTTATGAATCGTCCACTAATGATCCATCATACAATTAATATAGTATTGTTAATAATTCTTGTGATATTGAATTTTGCTAAGTTGGGTATCATGAGTACTATTATTCTTGCGCTTCTCTTTTTAATTAATACTATTTTATTAATTAGAGCTAATAAAAAGTTTATCGACTCGAAAGGTGTAACGATTGAAAATAAGCATCATAACTTTTAATCAAAATGGACTTCTAAATAATAGAAGTCCATTTTATATGAGCAAACTATAACTCATTCATAGCGTTATATAATTCAATAAACTTTTGTCCTTCTTTTTTGGCTACTTGGTTAAATTCCCAAAGTTCATCTTGCGCGTTCTTAATACTAATTTTATAAGGTTGCATCGAGAAACTCATTTTCATATGTTGTATTTCATTAAAATGAAAATCGTTTCTTATTTCTGTTCCGTTAAGCAAACCACTCGCTTCAAAGTGCACTTTGTCTCCATATAAAGTTAATACCCCTGGCACATTGTTAGCGGGATATATTTTCATTGCAGCGTATATGGACAACACTTCTTTTGACACCGTTCATCCCCCTATCTTTGTTTACAACATCATTGCGTTAAAATAATACTAGTCATCAAATATTTAACCTATGATAACAATATTAATCATTTTTCCACTAAATTTTAATAGCGTTTTCAATTTAATTGTTAATTATCCTTCGTGATTATAATTTTAGCGTTATACTGTTGTATGTATATTTTTATAACAAGGATGGGACAAGGAGTTTAATTATGAACAAGAACAGTGAACATTTAATCGACCCTGAGCTTAGAACATATTTAGAGCAATTTCGAACGACGCCATTGAATGCTGAGACCTTACAATATTTGAGAGACAATCAAACTAAAAATAAAACTTTTTATACGCCTGAACATCTTCCTGTAAATATGACTGAACGTACGATACCTGGGCTAAACGATGCCCCAGATGTCAGAATCATCATTTTCAAACCTACCACTCGCACTTCACCTAAACCTGTTTATTTGAGTATTCACGGGGGTGGAAACATAATGGGTACAGCTGATTTAGATAACGCAGAGAATGCTAAATTGGCAGTTGATTTAGACTGCGTCGTCGTTGCCGTAGATTATCGATTAGCTCCAGAAACAAAACATCCTGGCGCTTTAGAGGATACTTATGCCACATTAAAATGGCTATACAATAACCACGAGACATTAAACATTAATAAAAATAAAATCGCTATAGGTGGTTCAAGTGCAGGGGCGGGACATGCTGCTAGACTTGGACTTTATACACGAGACAATAGCGAGATTAACATTATGTTCCAATATTTAGAAATGCCGATGTTAGATGATCGGACTTGTATTAATGACGTGAGTCCATACACAGGAGAATATATTTGGGATAATAGCAACAACTATTTTGGCTGGTCATCACTGCTTGGCCACGAACCCGGAAAGATTGAAGTTGCACCATATGCGGTCCCTGCACGTGTAGCAGATTTATCGGCACTTCCACCGACTTTAATTATTATAGGTGCTTTAGACCTCTTCGTAGATGAAAGCATGGACTTCTCCCAACGCTTAATTCACGCGGGAGTACCAACAGAATTACATGTTTATCCTGGCGCTTATCATGATTTTAAAAGTATTAAAACGGCACGCATTTCAAAATCTATGCAGGATATAAAATTAGCAGCGATGCGTCGTGCATTTTATGATTAACAATACTTTAAATCACATTAAAAAAACACTTGTGCTTTTATTTAAACGGTATTACTTTAAAAAGTACACTATGTTATTATTTTTATAATGAAATTTTTGGAACACTTAATTTTTATGACTGAGGAGGCTTATATTTGAAAGATAATAATTTCCGAGGAAATAATAAAAACAAAGCAACTTTAGTGTCATCATTACCAATATTTATATTTTTAATAATACTGTCTATACATACGATTGTGACGAAAGATAATTTAATAGCTATCGGTTTATCAATATTTTCCTTAATTATTTTTACTGCAATGACCACTTTATTGCTTTATACATACTTAATGGGTACAAAACAATTGCAAGATCGTAAATAATTAAGGAGGTGCGCTATGAAATTTGTTTGTTTTAACACTATGACAGAAAAAGGACTTACTAAAAAAGTGAATGCGTTTTTGGAAGAAAATCCTTATATAGAAATTATTAAATTTGATTATGAGGTTGGAACAAGTGGTTTCGGTGTAGGCATATTATATGATGACAAGAAACGCATTTAATCACGACAATTTTATACTCATAAATTACTTAAGCTTGGCATTCATTTGCCAAGCTTTCTTCATGCTTATTATTGTGTGACTTTTACTTTCTACAGTAATTATTTTACTAAATTTCCTTAGTTACGCTTCCTTTCACTAAAGAGTGATAGCATTTAGATGGAAATGTTTAATTATAGACACCTACTTCATAAGGAGGCACAACATTGAAATTTAAAGAACTATTTAGCAGAGACGACAATAATAAAGTGAAAGTTTTCATAAAGCATAAATACAATGCATTTTTAAATTTAGAAATGAACACCTATAACATTACGGTATTAATAATTTCAGTTATCCTTGTTAGCGCCATAACCACACCATTTTTAGGCATACCACTCGGTATCTTAGCTGGTATGTATATTATCGAGAGCAAAAACAAAAGGTAGTTACTGTAAACTATAAAGAGAGCTTAGCATGTATTTGCTAAGCTCTCTTCTTATTATAAACCTAACTTCAACCATCTCTTTCTACACAAAATCAAGATTAAACAGTTCAGTATAAAAATTATTAAAAAGTATATACATATACTAACAATATCTTTAGTAGATAAAAATAAAATATCACCTTTCAATAATTTTTCAACAGAACCATATAAAGTATTACTAGCTTCGAAGGGAGCTAATATACCAAATTTACTTTTATCCACTGCTACTAAAATAATTGTACCTATCCAATAAACAATACTAATACCAATGCTAATCAAAACATTAGGTGAAACGACACTAATTGTCCCCACTATCAATATATATTGCAAAATGACTAAAGAAAATAATATCAATAATATGTGATACTGTGAAAAGTTTGAAAATATTATTGAAATCACCGTTATTGCAATAAATATAAAGAAAAGACTTTCTATAAATAAGACCGCTATTTTTTTATAGAAGAAAGAAAATATATTTTCTCCTATAAGTTTATAAAAAAGTATATTTTTGTTGGCATACTCTTTATTAATAAAATAAGCGATAACAAAAGAAAACAATAAAAACCCAAATTCGGTGGCAACTGTATAGGCACTAAAAAAATATTCTTCATATGTTAAATGTTTAACCTTATCGATTCCCACAGGTAAAAAGTATCCTAATAAAAACAAGAATGAAAACAAGATTCCCACTATCAAAATTATATAGTTTGAAAGAGTTTTTTTAAATTCAATATTCATACTATACTCCTTAAATAATTTATAAATTTATATAGTCATCTATAACTTTATCTTTCGAGTAATAT